>NZ_JBQVNM010000016.1:0-48353 GCF_052436175.1 Brevundimonas sp.
GCTGACCGCCGCCCTCGAGCTTGACGCCGTCGCGGCGCGGGTTGCGACGGCCCCGGCCGCCGTCATTGCGCTCGCCGCCCTCGCGTTCCGGCAGGGTCGCCTTCTTGCCGACGCCCGAGGCCATGATGGAGGCGTCCAACTGGGCCAGCTGGCGGTCGTTGCGGCGGTCGATGGCGGGGATCTTCTGGCGGGTGACCTTCTCGATCTCCTTGAGCAACTTCATCTCGTCGCCGGCGACGAAGCTGACGGCCGAGCCGTCCTTGCCCGCGCGGGCCGTACGGCCGATGCGGTGGACATAGCTTTCCGGCACGTGCGGCAGCTCGAAGTTCACGACGTGGGAGACGCCGTCCACGTCGATGCCGCGCGCGGCGATGTCGGTGGCGACCAGGACGCGCAGCTTGCCCTTCTTGAAGGCCTCGAGCGTGCGTTCGCGCTGGGGCTGGGACTTGTTGCCGTGAATGGCGCCGGCCTCGACGCCACCGGCCTCCAGATAGGCCGCGACCTTGTCGGCGCCGTGCTTGGTCTTGGTGAAGACCAGGCAGCGCTTGTACTCGGGGTCACTGAACATCTCGGTCAGGAGTGCGCGCTTCTTGCCCTGTTCGACCCAGATGATCGACTGGTTGATGCGCTCGACGGTGGTCGATTGCGGCGTGACCTGGACCTTGACCGGGTCTTTCAGCAGTTCGCCGGCCAGCTTGCCGATCTCGCTGGGCATGGTGGCGGAGAAGAAGAGGTTCTGGCGCTTGGCCGGGATGCGGCTGACGATCTGGCGGATCGGCTTGATGAAGCCGAGGTCCAGCATCTGGTCAGCCTCGTCCAGGACGAAGATTTCGCAGGTCGAGAGGTCGAGATTCTTCTGCTGGATATGGTCCAGCAGACGGCCGGGGGCGGCGACGAGGATGTCGAGACCCTGTTGCAGGGCGCGTTCCTGGGCGCCGTATTTCACGCCGCCGAAGATGACCGCGACGCGGAAGCCTAGGTGCTGGCCATAGGCCCTGAAGCTGTCGCCGATCTGGGTGGCCAGTTCGCGGGTCGGCGACAGGACCAGGACGCGGGTCGTGCGCGGCTTGGGCGGAATGCGGTTCTCGGCCAGGCGATGCAGGATCGGCAGGGCGAAGGCGGCCGTCTTGCCGGTGCCGGTCTGGGCGATGCCCAAGAGGTCCCTGCCGGCCATGACATCGGGGATGGCCTTCTGCTGGATCGGGGTGGGGGTGACGTAGCCCGAGGCCTTGAGGGCGGTCATCAGGGCCGGGTTCAGGCCCATGGTGTCGAAGGTGAGTGTGCTCACGGAGGTGTTCTTTCGCGTATGCGGCAGCGCGCAAACAGCCGTGGCTCAATGCCGATAGGGCCGCGCTCCGCCAGTCCCGACGGGGCGCCTGAATGGCGCCTTCGGGGTGGATCGGGCGCCGCCCCGCGTGTCCGGGCAGCGAATGAAACTTGAGGAGCCGGCGGCTGCTACAGTCAGGTCTTCATTGGGAGGAAGACCCACACGCGCTGGAGACGCCGGAGATCGCAGTTGTGCGACGCAGGCCAGATGGGCGCAAATGGCGGCGAAGTCAAGGCGATAGCAATGTGGTGGGCTGTTCCGGCGTCAGTCGCGACGCTCAGCGTCTGTTTCGCTTCTTAATGTATAGAATGATCCACACCGTATTCACCGTCGCCAGAATGACAAAGGCGAACACTCGTCCTTCCCAATGCTGGGAAACAAGGAAAGCCACCAGTCCGCAGCAGGCGTAAATGAAGGCCAGTCCGAGCGCGGGATTCTTGATTTCCATCGGAGAACACATCCCCTCTTTTCGTGGCGTGGAAAGGCTCAGTTGCCGATCAGGCTGATGGCGAAGTTGACGCCGAGCGCCAGGATCACCGTGTTGAAGACGAAGGCTGTCAGGCTGTGCAGGGAGCCGATGCGGCGCAGGCGGCGGTCGGCGATCTGGACGTCGGCGGTCTGGTTGGCGACGCCGATGATGAGGGCGAAATGGATGAAGTCCCAGTAGTCGGGCTCGTCCTCGCCGGGAAACAGCAGCCCGCCGCGATCCTTGCCGTCCTCGGCCGGGGCGTAGAAGGCGTGGGCGTAGTGCTGGGCGAAGATCAGGTGGATGAAGGTCCAGGACAGGACGAGGGTCAGCAGCACGAGCAGGCTGGTGGACCCGGCCTGGGCCTGAGGCGCCGAGGCGGCCTCGCCGATGACCACGGCCACGCTGGCGGCGGCGGCCAGAAGGCTGAGCGGCAGGACGCCTGCCCCGGCGTCATCCAGTTCGGCGGCCCGCGCGCGGATCTGGTCGGTGGAGCGGATGCGCAGAATGCGGATCGCCAGAAGCAGCAGATAGACGGCGACCCCGGCGTTCCAGCCCGCCGCCGCCCGCGTGGGCAGCCGCCAGTCCGGTGGCGTCATCAGGCCGGCGCCGATCACGACGGCCAGGCCGATCAGCAGCGGCAGGTGCAGGCGAAGCGGGCGGGGCAGGGCGGTCATCTGGCGATTGTGATCCGCGCGGGGCCGTGACGCCAGCGGCGATGCGGCGCCGACCGATCCGGCGAAATCGAAGCTTCACATCACCGATCACGTAATGTTACAGGCGAGAGGCGTCCGATCTCCCTCCCTTCCCCGAGGACCTCTCATGACCGCCTATTCGACCCGCGCCGGCCTGTCCGTCGCCGAGCCCCTGTCGGCCTTCATAGAGACGGAGGTGCTTCCGGGTCTGGGGATCGAGGCCGAGGGGTTCTGGGCCGGGTTCGCCGAGGTGTTCGAGCGATTCACGCCGCGCAATCGTGACCTGCTCGCCGTGCGTGACGACCTGCAGGCGAAGATCGACGCCTGGCATCATGCCCGTCGCGGCCAGCCCAACGATCCGGCGGCGACCGAGACCTTCCTGAGGGAGATCGGCTATCTGGTCGATGAGCCCGGCGACTTCACAATCGCGACCGAGAATGTCGACGACGAACTGGCGCGGCTGGCCGGGCCGCAGCTGGTGGTCCCGATCCTCAACGCCCGCTTCCTGCTGAACGCCGCCAATGCGCGCTGGGGCAGCCTGTATGACGCCTTCTACGGCACGGATGCGCTGGGCGACCTGCCGCCGGAAGGGCCCTATGACGCCGCGCGCGGGGCGCGGGTCGTGGCGCGGGCCAAGGCGTTTCTGGACGAGGCGATCCCGCTGGCGAGCGGTTCCTGGGCGGACCTGACCGAGGTTTCGCCGGCCACGGCGCTGAAGGATCCGTCGCAGTTCGTCGGCCATTCGCCCAAGGGCCTGCTGTATCGCAACAACGGCCTGCACATCGGCCTGACCCTCGATCCGACCCATCCGATCGGCCGGACCGATCCGGCCGGGATCGCCGACGTGGTGCTGGAATCGGCGCTGTCGACCATCTGCGATCTGGAGGATTCGGTGGCGGCGGTGGATGCGGACGACAAGGTCGCCGCCTATCGCAACTGGCTGGGGCTGATGAAGGGCGATCTGGTCGAGACCTTCGACAAGGGCGGCAAGACCCTGACCCGGCGGCTGAACCCGGATCGGGACTTCACGGCCCCAGACGGATCGACGGTCACCCTGAAGGGCCGGTCGCTGCTGTTCGTGCGGAACGTCGGCCATCTGATGACCAATCCGGCAGTCCTGTTCGCGGACGGGACCGAGGCGCCGGAGGGGATTCTGGACGCCGTCGTCACCAGTCTGATCGCCCTCTTCGACCTGCGCGGTCTGGGGACGCAGCGGAACAGTCGCACGGGCTCGGTCTATATCGTCAAACCCAAGATGCACGGGCCCGCTGAAGCCGCCTTCACCAACGATCTGTTCGACGCGGTCGAGGATCTGATCGGCGTGCCCCGCCACACGGTCAAGGTCGGAGTGATGGACGAGGAACGGCGCACCTCGGCCAATCTGGCGGCCTGTATCCAGGCGGTGAAGGACCGGATCGTCTTCATCAATACCGGCTTCCTCGACCGCACCGGCGACGAGATCCACACCGCCATGCAGGCCGGGCCGGTGGTCCGCAAGGCGGAGATCAAGAGCTCGAAATGGATCGCGGCCTATGAGGCGCGCAACGTCGGCATCGGCTTGAAGCACGGCCTGTCCGGCCGGGCCCAGATCGGCAAGGGCATGTGGGCCGCGCCCGACCGCATGGCCGAGATGCTGGAGCAGAAGATCGGCCATCCGAAGACCGGCGCCAATACCGCCTGGACGCCGTCGCCGACGGCCGCGACCCTGCACGCGCTGCACTATCACGCCGTCGATGTGTTCGAGGTCCAGAAGGAAGTGGCCCAGCGGCCGATCCCCGGACTGGCCGATCTGCTGACCCCGCCTCTGGCTGAGGGGACCAACTGGTCGGAACAGGACATCGCCGACGAACTGGACAACAACGCCCAGGGCATCCTCGGCTATGTCGTGCGCTGGATCGATCAGGGCGTGGGCTGTTCCAAGGTGCCGGACATTCACGACATCGGCCTGATGGAGGACAGGGCGACGCTGAGGATCAGTTCGCAGCACATCGCCAACTGGCTGCTGCACGGCGTCTGCACGCCCGAACAGGTCGATGCGGCCCTGTTGCGGATGGCGGCAAAGGTGGACGGTCAGAACGCGGGCGACCCCCTTTATCGGCCGATGGCGACCGGTCCGGCGAACAGCGCGGCTTATCAGGCGGCGCGGGATCTGGTGTTCAAAGGCGTTCTGCAGCCGAACGGCTATACCGAGCCCCTGCTGCACGCCTGGCGGCGCAAGGTGAAGGCGGCGGGCTGACGGCCGGACGGTCAGGCTGACGCGCCGCGCAACCCAAGCGTTGCCGGAGCGTTGATCGGGCTGGAAACAACCGGAGTTCGACCCATGTCCGTTCGCATCCCGATGCTTGCCGCCCTGGCTGTCCTGTCGCTGGGCGCGGCAGCCTGCACCGAGGCCGAGACCGAAAAGGCCGAGGCCCACGCCGAAAATGCGGGCGAAACCGCCGAAGAGCTCGCGGCCCGCACCGGCGAAGTCGTCGAGGCCGGCGCCATGAAGGCGGCCCAGGCCGTTGAGACCGGCGCCGGCAAGGTGGCCGACAAGCTGGAGGCCGAACAGGCCGAAGCCGCCGCCGAGGGCAAGGCCGGGGCGATCGACCCCGCCACGGACCAGCGCGTCCCGGCCAACTGACGTCAGGCGTCGTCACTGGTCCTCCGTCTGCATCCATGCTCGGACTGCAGGCGGAGGATGAGATGGCGAAATCGATGAAACGGGCGGCCCTGGTCGCCGGAGCCAAGGCCGCATTGGCGGCCCTTGCGGTCAGCGCCGCGCCCGGCGCCGCGACGGCGCAGACGCCGACGCCGCCGGCCCCAGAGACGGTCAGCCTGATCCAGTCGCGCGGCGGGCCGTCGCGGGCGGCGTCGTGGATCGACATGACGTCGCTGCGCCGGGCGGGCGATCGGGTCACCTATTGGGAGCTGACGACCTTTCTCCCGCGCGAAAGGGCAGGGCAGAGCGGGGCCTATGGCCGCTGGACCCTCAGCGAAACCGACTGCCGCACCGAGATGAACAACAGGCGCGCCGAGGCGGCGATCGACGGCGACGTGCGCTATGGCCCCGTCGAGATCGTCAGCAACGGCATGTTCAGCAACGGCTTCCGGCCCATCGTCTACCCAGAGGGGCTGCAGGTCATGAGGCTGGTCTGCAATGGGACCCGGCCGTTTCCCGGAATGCGTCCGCTGAGGTCCGTCGGCGCCGCCCTGATGATGGCGGGGATGGTCAGGTAGGTTCGGCTAGAAGGGCGTCGATCAGGGCCCTGGCCTCGGGCCCGGACCAGTCGGCGCCGCCGGTCAGGTGGGCGCGGACGCGGCCTTGGCGGTCCAGCACGATCGTCTGGGGCATGGCGCCCTTGCCGGCGAATTCGAACGGCAGGCGGAACTTCGGATCGTTGTAGAAGGGCAGGGGGGCGTGGTCGGCGATGAAGGCGCGGGCGTCCGGAACCTGATCCGGCAGATCGACGCTGACCGGCGCCACCACGACCTGATCGTTGCCGGCATAGGCGGCGGCGAGGGCGGCGAGGGTCGGCATCTCCTCGCGGCAGGGCGCGCACCACATGGCCCAGAGATTGACCACGACCACCCTGCCCTTGAAGGCGTCGAAGCCGATGTCGGCGCCGGCGGCGTCGAGGAAGCGGTAGTCGGTGGCGGTAACGACCTCGGCAGGGGTCTGGAGCTTCGCCATCGCGCCGACGGCGAAGCGGGACAGGCTGCTTTCAGCCGATGGCTGTGGCGCGGGAGGGATGAGCGGGATCTCAAATCCCTCATCCTCGTAGGCCACCTGCTTGATCTCGAACTTGGTAAGACCGAGAGAAACGGATAGCACCAGCGCGGCAACGGCCAGGGCGAGCAGCCCCAGTCCAGAAACCACTGCTATCCGCCACGCGGACCATCTTTTTTTCTTCGGGGGTTCGTCCATGAACGACCACTCCAGTTCATCCGGGGCGACCCAGACCAAGCCTGAGGCTGCAGGTCAAGACATGTGGGGCGGGCGCTTTTCGTCGCGCCCGGCCGACATCATGCAGGCGATCAACGTCTCGATCGGCGTGGACCAGCGTCTGTGGGCCCAGGATCTGGCCGGATCGCGCGCCCATTGCCGCATGCTGATCGCCCAGGGGATCATCGCCGCCGCCGACGGCGAGGCGATCCTGAAGGGGCTGGACACCATCGAGGGCGAGATCACGGGCGGGACCTTCCCGTTCCGTGACGCCTATGAGGACATCCACATGAATGTGGAGGCCCGGCTGTCGGAGCTGATCGGCGAGCCCTCAGGTCGGTTGCACACCGCGCGCAGCCGCAACGACCAGGTGGCGACCGATTTCCGCCTGTGGGTGCGCGACGCCTGCGACCGGTCGGTGCATCAGCTGAAGGCGTTGCAATCGGCCCTGCTGGTCCGGGCTGAGCAGCATGCGGGCGACCTGATGCCCGGGTTTACGCACCTCCAGACCGCCCAACCGGTGACCCTCGGCCATCACCTGATGGCCTATGTCGAGATGTTCGGACGCGACGCGGGCCGGTTCGCCGACGCTCGGGCCCGGATGAACGAGAACCCGTTGGGGGCCGCGGCCCTGGCCGGGTCGCCCTTCCCAATCGACCGTCATGCGACGGCGGCGGCGCTGGGCTTCGATCGGCCGATGGGCAATTCGCTGGACGCCGTGTCGGATCGCGACTTCGCCCTGGAAAGTCTGGCGGCCGCCTCGATCACCGCCGGCCACCTGTCGCGGCTAGGCGAGGAGATCGTGGTCTGGATGACGCCGATGTTCGGTTTCGCCGCCCTGCCCGACGACCTGACGACCGGCTCTTCGATCATGCCGCAGAAGCGCAACCCGGATGCGGCCGAGCTGGTACGGGCCAAGACCGGGCGGATCCTCGGCGCCTTCGTCGCCCTGTCGACCGTGATGAAGGGCCTGCCTCTGGCCTATTCCAAGGACATGCAGGAGGACAAGCCGCCGGTGTTCGAGGCCTTCGACGCCCTCGACCTGGCCCTGACGGCGATGACCGCCATGGTCTCGGCCCTGATCCCGAACACCCAGAAGATGGCGGCGGCGGCGGGCGCGGGCTTCTCGACCGCCACCGATCTGGCCGACTGGCTGGTGCGCGAGCTGAACCTGCCGTTCCGCAAGGCGCACCATGTGACCGGTGCGGCGGTGAAGATGGCCGAGGCGAAGGGCGTCGGTCTCGCGGAATTGTCACTGGAAGACTTGCAGACGCTGGAACCCGGCGTCACCGAAGCCGTCTATAAGGTGCTCACCCCCGAAGCCTCCTGCGCCAGCCGCCAGAGCTTCGGAGGGACCGCGCCGGAACAGGTCCGAGCGCGGATCGCCGACTGGAAGGCCCGACTGAAATGAACAAGCTGATCCTTCTGGGCGGCATCGCGCTCATCGCCCTCTCCACCGCCGCCTGCGGCAAGATGGCCGACCTCGAGGCGCCGCCCGCGCGCGAGACGGAACGGGCCCAGCGCGACCGCTGGGCGCCCAAGCTGGCGGACCCGGCGACCATCAACCGCCCGTCCACCCAGGTGCCGATCGACGGCGGCCCGTCCAATCCGCTGGGCAGCCCGGCGGCGGGGCGGGATCCGCAGTAAGTCGCCGCGAGGGTGACGGAACGGGGGCCTTCGGCTAACGAGACGAAACCGTCTCTCCCCGGACCTTCGCCATGCACCATTTCGCTTCAAAGGACGGCGTCCTTCACGCCGAGGACGTGTCTCTGGCCGCCTTGGCGGACGAGGTCGGCACGCCCGTCTATGTCTATTCGACCGCCACCCTGACGCGGCATTATGGCCTGCTGGCCGAGGCGGTGGCGGCGCACAGGAACGCATTGGGGGACGCGCTGATCGCCTTCGCGGTGAAGGCCAACTCCAACCTGTCGGTGCTGGCGACCCTGGCGAGGCTGGGCGCGGGGGCCGACACCGTGTCCGAGGGCGAGATCCGAAGGGCGTTGAAGGCGGGCGTTCCGGCCGGAAAGATCATCTTCTCCGGCGTCGGCAAGACGGACGCCGAGCTGGCCTATGCCGTCGGCGTCGGGGTGCGACAGATCAATGTCGAGAGCCCGGCCGAGCTGGACCGGCTGATCGCCGTGGCGGAACGCGCCGGCGCGGTTCCCGACATCGCCATACGGGTCAATCCCAAGATCGGCGCCGGGGGTCACGCCAAGATCACCACGGGCGGCGAGGGCGACAAGTTCGGCGTCCCGGCCGACGAGGCGATGGACCTCTACGCCCGGGCCGCCGCCAGTCCGTATGTGAACCCGGTGGGACTGGCCTGCCACATCGGCAGCCAGATCACCGACCTGACCCCGCTGGAGGCCGCGTTCCAGCTGTTGCGGTCGATGACCGAGACCCTGCGCGGGCGGGGGCTGGAGGTGACGCGGCTGGACCTCGGCGGCGGGCTGGGCGTCCCCTATGCGGGCGGGGCGCCCACGGCCTCGATCGAGGACTATGTGGCCATGACGGCCCGGGTGCTGGACGGGCTGGGCGTCGAAGCCGCGTTCGAGCCGGGCCGGTTGCTGGCCGCCAACGCCGGGGTGCTTCTGTCACGCGTGATCCAGGTCACCGAACGCGAGGACGGGCGGCGTTTTCTGGTCGTGGATGCGGCCATGAACGACCTGATCCGCCCGGCCATGTACGACGCCTTCCATGAGGTCGTGGCCGTCAGTCCGCGCGCGGCGGGCGGCGACAACAACCCGACCGTCTATGACATCGTGGGCCCGATCTGCGAGACCGGCGACACCTTCGCGCGCGACCGCGATTTGCCGCCGCTGCAGACGGGCGATCTGGTGGTCTTCACCGGCGCCGGAGCCTACGGCGCAGTGATGTCGAGCGAATACAACACCCGGCCCCTGGTCCCCGAGGTCATGGTGGACGGCGCCCGCATGGCCGTCATCCGCCCGCGCCCGACCTATGAGGAGATGCTGGCGCGCGAGCCGCTGGCGGACTGGCTGTAGGGCTTATTTCTTGGCCGGTGCGGGCGCGTAAACCACGCGGCAGTCACCCTCGAGGGTCGTGAACCGGCCGTTGGCGGCGTCCACGAAGGAGATGCGGCCGCCCTCGTCGTATTCGACCTTTCCGGTGGAGCGGCCGGCGAAATTTTGCGTGCCGTAGGTCCAGCAGGTGATCTCGGCCGGGCGATCCGACCATTTCACATCATTGCGGGCCCGGCGGCTGTCGGTGCAGGCCGATAGGGCGGGGATGGCGACGAGGGCGATCAGGGTCAGGGACGAGGTGCGCATGGGCTGATCCTGCGGGAGGCGGCGCCGCGAGACAAGCTCAATCCAGGGCGCAGATGTCCGGCAGGCCGCGCAGGGTACCGGCGTTGTCGAGGCCGTAGCCGACCAGGAAGCGGTTGGGCGCCTCCCAGCCGACGAAGTCGGGTTCGGGCGCGCGGGGCAGGGGCCAGGGCTTCTTGGCGAAGACGCAGGTGAGCACCTCCGACGCGCCCGCCTCCCTGGCGATCCGCACCGCCTCGGCCAGGGACAGGCCGGTGTCGAACACGTCGTCGAGGATCAGGACCCGACGACCGGCGATCGGGCGCTGGAAGGGCGCGTAGACGTCGATCTTTCCCCGGCTGGTCTTCTCGTCGCCGTAGGAGGCCAGCCACAGGGCGTCGAAGCGGACGTTGCGGCCGACGCGCGACAGGGCGCGGGTCAGGTCGGCGGCGAACCACAGTCCCCCGGTCAGCAGCACCGCCGCCACGGTCTCGTCGTCGATGACTGGGGCGATCCGGGCGGCGAGATCGGCGACGACACGCGCCACCTCGGCTTCGCTGAGCAGAACGGTTGGAGTGGCGGCGGTGGAGGAGGGTGCGTCGGCCATGGATCCAGTCGTTAACGCGCCGTCGGGGCCGCTGTCGAGCGGTTCAGGCGCGCGGGACGAACATCTCGCGGGTGTCCATGCGGACGCTGCGAAGGCTGCGCGTGGCGTCCTGTCCCCCGCGTTGGCTTTCAGGCATGAAACTGACCAGCAGCGAGCGACGGCGCGCGCCCGAGCGGTTCAGGCCGGCGCCATGGAGCAGGTCGGCGTCGAACACCAGGATGTCGCCCGCCTCCCCGGACTGGATCAGGGCCAGGGCTTCGTCCGGTTCGCCACTGTCGAGATGACGGGGCACGACGCGGGTGGCGCCGTTGTCCGGGCCATAGGGGTCAAGGAAGACCATGGCGGCGACGGCGTTCGTGCCCACCCCGTCGCGGTGCAGAGGCTGGTGACCACAGCCCGGCAGGGGCTCGCGGCCCTCGACCTGGCTGAGAAAGAAGGGGCCGCCGAGCAGCTGGGCCGCCACCGCGAGCAGGGCCGGCAGACGACAGGTGCGCTGGACGACAGGATCGAGATCGACGAGGGCGTGTCGCCAGCCCGGGCCTCTCGGCGGGGACCACAGGTGGTTCGAGCCGACGTCGAAGGCGTCTCGCAGGCCCTGACGCCAAGGTTCGGGCACCGCGCCGCGCAGCAGCAGATAACCGTCGCGCTCCAGTGCGGCGGCCAGGACGGTCTCCAGCTTATCGACCCGGGTGGCCGTCGCGAGGGCGTTCATGAGACCAGTAGAGCCGGGCTCTGTCTCGCCGACAAGGCTACGAGCGATCGGCGCTCAATGATGCGCGGCTGCGGCCTTGGCCGGTGCCGGCGGATGGTCCGCTTGAGCGGGCGTCTCGGCGACGGGGTGGGCGTCCACCGGGCCCGGCGGCGCCGAAACGCCGAGGTCGCCGATGGCGGGGCGCAGACCGCCCTCCTCCGGATGGGCCACAATCGGGGCCGGGGCGCTGTGCGGGTCGCCGTGTCCGGCGGCGGGCGCGGCATGGGCGTCGGCGGGCGCGGGCCCGTCTTCTGCGCCGTGAGACGCCTTCTTCGGCTCAGGCTTGACGAACTGGACGTCGACCCCGGCGGCGCGGGCGCCCGGGTCGGGCATGACGACGGCGAAACCCTGGAGCTTGCCGGGCAGGACGGGGGCGGCGCGTATCGGCACGATGCGGTGTTCGATCTCGGCGCCGTGGGCGTCCAGCAGGGCGACGCGGACGGCAGGCGCGATCACCTCCTTCTCGCGGATGTTGCGCAGGGCGCCGGAGACGACGACCTGACCCGGATCGTTGCGCAGGGGGCGGGCGCCGACGGCCTCGAACTGCAGGCCGACGATATTGACCGGTGATCCCACGGCGGCGTAGGCGGCGGCGGCGCGGGGCCAGAGCTCGACCACTTCGACCCGGAACAGCCAGGCGGAGGCCAGGATGCCGGCGAAGACGCTGGCCAGGCCGGCCCAGACGGCGCCGTGGGCGGCGGCGCGGCGCAGACGGCGGGTCTGTTCGGCGCGGGCGCGGAAGGCCTTGGGCAGCTCCTCGGCCGGCGCCTCGGCCAGGGCTTCGGGCGGCAGGCCGGCGAGGTGATGGGTCGCGGCAGTCTCGATCTGGGCGATGTCGGACGCCGCTTCCGGCGGGGTGGACAGATCAAGGGGTTCGTCGTCGCGCCGGGCCAGCCAGACATGGCTGCACGACTTGCAGCGCACCTTGCGGCCGTCGGCGCCGATGGCGTCATCGGGGACGAAATAGCCGGTGGCGCAGGACGGGCAGGTCAGTATCATGTCGTCTGACTGTGAGGCTTGATCCGCCCCCTCCTGTCGCGGCGCTTTCGCCCCGGTCCCGCTAAAAGCCTGATGTCCTCACCGCCCCGCCGCGTCTCTGTCGCCGAACCCGCCGCCGAAACCGTCCGCCTGAGCGGGGTGGGTTTCGGCTATGCCGATTCGCCCGAGGTGCTGCGGGACGTTAACCTTGTTTTGCCTCGCGGCTCTTTCCATTTCCTTACCGGGCCGTCAGGGGCGGGGAAGTCGTCGCTGCTGCGCCTGCTGACCCTGGCCGAACGGCCCACGGCGGGAACGATCCATCTGTTCGGTCAGGATGTCACCACCCTGCCGCGGCGCCAGGCCCCGCTTCTGCGCCGCCGGATGGGGGTGGTGTTCCAGGATTTCCGCCTGCTGGACCATCTGGACCTGTTCGAGAACGCGGCTCTAGCCCTGAGGGTGGCGGGCGGCCGGACCGGCGACTATGCGGCCGATGTCGAGGAGATGCTGCGCTGGGTGGGGCTGGGCGACCGGATGGACGCGCGACCTACGGCCCTGTCGGGCGGCGAGAAGCAGCGACTGGCCATCGCCCGCGCCGTCATGGGCCGTCCCGAGCTCATCATCGCCGATGAGCCGACCGGCAGCGTGGACAAGGCCATGGCGGATCGTCTGCTGAAGCTGTTCCAGTCGCTGAACAAACTGGGCGCGACCGTCCTCATCGCCAGTCATGACGAGATGCTGGCCGACCTCTCGGGCGCGCGACGGCTGAGGCTGGATCGCGGCGTCTTGCGGGGAGGCGAGGCGTGAAGTCGCCCTTCGCCTCCCGATCCGACCTGCTGCCGCGGGACGCTGCGGGCGAAACCTGGCTGGCGGCGGTCATCGCCGTCCTGTGCTTCATCGCCTGTCTGGCGGCCGTGGGGGCCTCGGCGGCGGATCGGGCGGCGCAGGGCTGGGCCGGGCGGCTGAGGGCCGAGGCTACGGTCCAGATACGGCCGAGGGTGGACGAGACGGGCGTGACCGCCGCCGGTCGGGCCGCCGAGACCCTGGCCGGGGTGCCGGGCGTCGAGGAGGCCGAGGCCATGGACCGCAAGACGGCCGAGGCCCTGTTGCGTCCGTGGATGGGGGAGGCGGTCCTGCCCGACCTGCCCCTGCCGTTCCTGGTGACGGTGCGGCTCGACCCGGACGCGCCCGCCAGCGCGGTGGTGATGCGCCGCGCCCTGGCCGAGGCCGGACTGGACGCCAGCGTGGACGACCATCAGCTTTGGCGCGGCGAGGTCGAGCGGTCGGCCGGCGCCCTGTCCGCTCTGGCCCTGGCGGCCTTCATCCTGATCGGCGGGGCGGCGGGGGCCGCCGTCGTCTATGCGACCCGCGCGGGCTTCCAGGCCCAGAGGCCGGTGATCGAGACCCTGAGCCTGTCGGGCGCCACCGACGGGGCCGTGACCTGGCTGTTCCAGCGCCGCTACGGCCTGCTGGCAGCGGGCGCCGGGGCGGCGGGCGCCCTGGGGGCCGCACTGCTGGTCGCGGTCCTGCGCTTCCTCGGCGGGGAGGGCGGGGTGACGGCGGCCCTGCCCGTGGCCTGGAGCGACCTGTGGCTGCTGGTCTTCTGTCCTGTCGCGGCCGGGGCGGTGGCGCTCGCGGCGGCCTGGATCGGCAGCCGGACCATGCTGGGCGGACGCCGGCTTGGCGTGACCCTGGGACGCCGGTAGGAAGGACGCATGAAGTTCCTGTCCCTCATCGGCGTCATCGCCCTGATGTGGCTGGTCGGCCTGTTCGTCTTCGCCGGGGAGGTGCGCAGCCTGACCCCGGCGCCAGAGCCCGCGCGCGCCGACGCCATCGTCGCCCTGACCGGACCCGCCGCCGAGCGGGTCAATATGGCGGTGCGCTTGCTGGAACAGGGCAAGGGCGAGCGGCTGCTGATCTCGGGCGTCAATCGCGAGGTCAAGCGGCGCGAGCTGCAGGCCCTGACGCCGGGCTCCTCGGGCCTGTTCACCTGCTGCGTCGACCTCGGCTTCGAGGCCGAGAACACCATCGGCAACGCCCAGGAAATCGCCGCCTGGGCCGACGGGCGGGGCTACAAGAGCCTGATCGTGGTGACCTCGGACTACCACATGAAGCGGGCCCTGCTGGAAATCCGCAGCGTGGCGCCGGGGGTGACCCTGATTCCCTACGCCATCGAGACGCCGTCGCTGGACAATTCCCGCTGGTGGCGGGCGGCGGTGACGGCGCGGCGGATGACACTGGAATACATGAAGTATCTCGCCGTCCTGGGCCGTGAGGGCCTGCACAGGATCACCGGCCGCCACCCGGAGCGGGACGTCCCGCCGGTGGTGACCAACACCGCCACGCCGCTGGGGGCGACCTCGTGACCACCCTGCGCTCCCTGCTGTTCACCCTGTGGCTCTATCTGTCGATGCCCGTCTATGCGATCGGCCTGTCGCCGGCCCTGCTGATGCCCGTGCCGGTGGCGTTGAAGGTGGTGCGCGCGTGGGCCCGCGCTGTCCTGTTCGGGCTGAAATGGATCGCCGGGGTCGAGGTCGAGGTCAGGGGGCTGGAACACCGGCCGACCGGCGCGGCCCTGGTCGCGTCCAAGCATCAGGGGATGCTGGATGTGGTGGCCCTGCTGGCCTTTCTGCCTGACCCCTGTTTCGTGCTGAAGAAGGAGCTGATGCCTCTGCCCTTCTTCGGCTGGTTCGCGTGGAAGACCCGTATGATCGCCGTGGACCGCGAGGGCCACGCCAAGGCGTTGAAGGACATGGCGCGTCAGGCGCGCGCCCGGCTGGCCGAAGGACGTCAGATCATCATCTTCCCCGAGGGCACCCGCACCGCGCCGGGCGCGCCCGGCGCCTACAAACCCGGGGTGGCGGCCATCTATCGCGATCTGGAGGCGTCCTGCGCTCTGGTGGCCACCAACTCCGGCGTCCACTGGCCCGCCCACGGCTTCAAGCGCTATCCGGGCAAGGTGGTGTTCGAGTTCCTCGAGCCCGCCCCCGCCGGCCTGAAGCGCGGCGCCTTCATGCAGTTGATCGAGAGCCGGATCGAACCGGCCTCGATGGCCTTGCTGGAGGCGGACCCCGCCGCGCGAATCAGCGCGGACTGACTGACGTGACCCTCCGTCATCCTCGGGCTTGACCCGAGGATCGGGCGCTCCGCCGCCCCGTGTCGAACATCATAGACGGAGGCGAACGGACGTCTGCCCATCCGCAGGGTCGGCTGACCATCCGACCCTCGAGTCAAGCCCGAGGGTGACGGGAAGGTAGAGAGACTACTACGCCGCCGCGAACTCGCTGAGGGCGTCGATGACGGCGCGGTTCTGGTCGTCGGTGCCGACCGTGATCCGCAGGCCCTGGGGCAGGCCGTAGCCGCCGACCGGGCGGACGATGATGCCCTTCTGGTTCAGATAGTCGCTGGCGGCGGTCGCCTGTTCGGCGTCCCGGAACAGGACCAGGACGAAGTTGCCGGCCGAGGGCAGGACCTCGAAGCCGAAGCCCTTGATGGCCTGGGTCAGGCGCGGCTTCCAGGTGGTGACCAGATCGCGGGACGCCTTCTGGTGCGCCTCGTCCGACAGGGCGGCGGCGGCGGCGTCCAGGCCGGGGACGGAGACGTTGAAGGGCAGGCGGATGCGGTCCACCGCCTCGGCCACCGCGACCGGCGCATAGCCGAAGCCGATGCGCAGGCCGCCCAGACCGTGGATCTTGGAGAAGGTGCGGGTGACGACGATGTTGGCGGCGTCGCGGGCCAGGGGGAAGGCCGTCTCCCAGTCCGGCTCGACCACGAACTCGGCATAGGCCTCGTCGATCACAAGAATGACGTGGGCGGGCAGGGCGGCGTGCAGGCGACGGATTTCCTCGCCCGAATTGTAGCTGCCGGTCGGGTTGGACGGGTTGGAGACGTAGACGATCTTCGTCCGGTCATCGACCTGTTCCAGCAGGGCGTCGACCTCGGCCTTGTAGCCGGGCTCGGGGGCCAGCTTGACCTCGGCCTCGCAGGCTTTCGCCGAGTGGCGATAGGCCAGAAAGCCGTACTGGCCGCAGACGATGTTGTCGCCCGCCGTCAGTTAGGTTTGGTTCAGAAGGGCGAAGACCTCGTCCGACCCGTTGCCGAAGATCAGACGTTCGGGCTCCAGCCCGTGATGGTCGGCGACGGCGGCGCGCAGTTTCGTGGCCCGGCCGTCGGGTTAGATGTGGATGTTCTTCAGCGCCGATTCATAGGCTGCGCGCGCCTTGCCCCCGGCGCCGAGGGCGTTCTCGTTGGAGGACAGCTTCATCGGTTCGGCGACGCCGGCGATGGCCGACTTGCCGCCGACATAGGGGGCGATGTCGAGGATGCCGGGCTTGGGGGCGGGGCCGGACTGCGGGGTCGCGTCGGTCATGGGATCCTCGGAAATCAGAACACGGGGGCGGCGCCGATGACGCCCTTCAGCGATCCGGGCGTCTGGTCCAGCCGCCCGTCGTCGGCTTGCACATAGCCCGCCAGCATGAAGAGCTTCAAGCCGCCCGTCGCCGTGAGGAGATGGCCGGCCAGTCCGACGGCCGCCAGGGCCTCGCCGATCCGGGCGTCGGCCAGGGTGGAATCGGTGACCCAGAAGCTGCGGTCGTCGCCCGTGGGGCCGGAGGGCTCGGTCGAGATCATCAGGGCCCGGGGCAGGCCATTGCGGTCGTCCTCCAGGGCGCCGATGACGCGCAGGTCGGGGCGGGCCAGCAGCCTGCCCCACCAGGGGCGGCTGGAGGCGATGTCGATGACGGCGCGCACGCCCCGCGCCGCCTCGGCCAGGGCGGCGTCGGAAGTCTCGACCGACCGCGCCCGGCCGAACCGATCGGCCACCAGCACCCCGGCCTCGGGCCCGCAGGCGAGCATCGCCGGGCCGTTCAGCGCCGCCATCCGGCCGTGCAGGGCCTTGAGGATCGTGCGCTGGCGATAGTCCGCAGCCCGGCCCAGCAGGTCGCGCAGCATCAGGGCGTCGGCGTCCGGCGTGGGCTCCGGCGAAGTCGAACGATGGGCGATCGCCGCCGTCAGGGCCTGAACCAGGCTCTGATCCAGCGCCTGTCGTGCGGCGTCGAGCTTCGGCTCGGTAAGCATCAGAACAGCTTGGGCGCCGGGGCCAGGGCGAAGGGCCCGAGCCAACTGCGGCCGTCGCGGAACGAGAGGCTGAGGCGCACATCCTCCGATGCGGGCGGCGCGCCCGCCGGCGTCGGACCGCCGCCCGCCATGCCTGACAGGGCCGCCTGACCCATGGGCGTGTCGAGCAGGCCGCCGGTCGCACCGCTGGAACGCAGCAGGCCGATCAGGGCGGGCAGGGGCTTGACCGCGTCCACCGCAAGGTCGCCGTCCAGCCGTCCGTCGGCGTCGGCCAGGAGGAGCTCGCTGGACAGGCGGGCGCGGCTCTCCCCGGCCGTGATCTCGCCCCGTACGCGGCTGAACCGGCCGCCGTCGCGGCTCCAGGCCGAGAAGATCCCGGCGGCGTCGGCGCCCCGGATACGGTCGGCGCGTTCGATGACGGTCTCGACCTGGGCGGTCAGTTTGCCGTTCTGGGCGAAGGCCTGGACCGGCCCACCGGGACGGCCCTCGCCATCGACCAGCCGGAACAGGACATCGACGCTGGTGTCGGCTCCAGGCGAGCCGGCGGGCGCCATGTGCGGGCGGGCGTAAAACTGGACAAGCCCCGCCTTCGACAGGGGGAAGGGCTCGGCGCCGGGGGCGGCCGTGAAGGTCGGGCGGATCAGTTCGACGGCGAGGTTCGGCCAGCGCTGGGTCAGGCCGTGCAGGCTCATCCGCATCTGGCCCGCCACGGCGACGTCACCCTTGGCGGCCCGTGTCAGGGTCAGGCCCTGCGGCGCCACGATCACCCATTTGGACGGGTCGATGGCGTTGGCCTGAGCGACCAGATCGGGCGCAGAGACGGCGTGGCCCGAGGGGGCGGCGATGCGGGTCTGGCCGGTCGAGACGCGCACCCGGAACGGCCAGCCGCCGATGTCGGTGCGGGCGCGCTGGATGGTCCAGCCCGCCCGGTTCAGGTTGGCGACCTGAGCGTCGATGCGCTCGCGCACCTGACCCGCCAGATAGAACCACCAGCCGGTCCAGACCGCCAGGGCGATCAGCAGCAGGATGAAGGGCGCATAGAGGCCCGCACGGCTCTTGCGGCGGGCGGGAGCGGGAGCGTCATCGGTCATGGGCGCGCTTTAGCAGGGGGTTCGGGGGATGTCGCGGGCGCCGACGGCTGCTGACACCCCGGGGGACAGGAACATGACATGGTGAAGCCCGTTCCAAAGACGACACGACAGGAAATGCGCGCATGGAAACCCAGCAACTTCACCGCGGCCGGCTGATCGACCACCTGCACCTGGTTGTGCGCGACCTTCCGGCCAGCCGTCGCTTCTATGGCGCGGTGTTCGAGGTTCTGGGCGTGCCGATCGGCGGCGAGGCGGATACCTATTTCTGGGCCGACGAACTGTTCGTCTCCTCGGCCGATAGCGAGGCGGCGCTGGGCGATCTGACCGGCCGCTGCCATCTGGCCTTCCAGGCGAAGGATCGCGCGATGGTCGAGGCCTTTCACAGGGCGGGTCTGGCGGCCGGGGGAACCGACAACGGCGCGCCGGGCGAACGGCCCTATCACCCCGGCTACTACGCCGCCTTCCTGCTGGACCCCGACGGCAACAATATCGAGGCGGTGTTCCACGGCGCGGCCGAGCGGTCGGCCGACAGCGTGGTGGTGACGTTCGAGGGGTAGGGGTTAGGGATTAGGAGAAGACGCGTTAGGGGCGCTGACGAAGCCACACATGCGCTTGCCCTAATCCTTGGTCCCTTCTAGGAACCCCCGCGTCGTCTCCACGGCCTCGGCCAGGCCCATGCGCAGAACCTCCGTGCCGGGCGGCAGGCCGCCGAACAGGCGGGTGGGGGCGGCGGCGTCGAGCATGACGAAGACCCCCTTGTCGTCGGCGCGGCGGATCAGACGGCCAAAGGCCTGGGCCATGCGTGCGCGGGCGAGGGCGTCGTCATAGGCGCGGCCCGAGGCCGATTCTCCGCCGAATTTAAGCCGCCGCGCCTTGTGCAGCAGGTCCGGGCGGGGCCAGGGCACGCGGTCGAAGACCAGCAGGCGCAGGGACCGGCCCGGAACGTCCACCCCGTCGCGCACCGCATCGGTGCCCAGCAGGCAGCTGTCCTGTTCGGCGCGGAAGACGTCGACCAGGGCGCCGACCTCCAGCGGATCGACATGCTGGGCGTAGAGGGGGATGCCCGCCCGCGCCAACTCCGGCCCCAGCCGCTCATACACCCCTTTCAGCCGGCGGATGGCGGTGAACAGTCCGAGCGCCCCGCCGCCGGATGCGAGGAACAGTTCGCGCATCGCCGCCGCCGTCTGACGCAGGTCGTCCTTGGTCAGGTCGTTGACGACGATGATGCGGGTGTTGGCGGCATAGTCGAACGGGCTCTCAACCTTCAGGGTCCGGGCCGGGTCGATCAGCCGGGCCGAGCCGGTGCGCATCCGGGCCAGATCGAAGGGGTCGCGGGTCTCGGACGTCGTGCCTGGCGATCCGGCGTCCGACAGGGTGGCCGAGGTGACCAGAACCCCATGGGCCGGCAAGATGACCGCCGCCTCCAGCGGCACGGTCGGGTCGATCCAGTGACGACGCAGGGCCACGTCGTGCACCCGGCCGAAGGCGGTCTCGACTGACAGCCAGTCGACGAAATCGGGGTCGGGTTCGTCCGACCCCTCCTGCAGGGCCGCCAGCATGGAGCGCCAGCCGGGCAGGGTCATGCGGGCGCGACGGTCGAGGCCGCGCAGCGCGCCCTCGATACGGGCGCTGGCGGACGGGTCCAGCTCGGCCGCCTCTTCATCCAGAACGTCCTCCAGATGGCGCGACAGGGCCAGCAGGGGCGCCTCGATGGCAGCCAGGGCCTGGGCGGCGCCGCGCGCGGTCTCCAGCAGGGGTTCGGTCGCGGGCCGGACCGCGCATTCGGCGCCGAACTCGGCCCCGCCCGTCGCGGCGTCCGATGTGCGGGCGCGGACCTGTTCGAGCGCGGCCATCAGGAACTGTTCGATCGGCCCGACCGGGTTGACCTCGCCAGAGGGGGGCGCGATGCGGCCCGACACCCCTTCGCCGGGCAGGGCGGCGGCGGCGCGAAGAGCGTCGGTCAGGGCCTTTCGTGCGGCCTCGTTGTCGGCGCAGAGATCGCCCAGCCTCTGTTCAAGCCCGCGCCCGCGACGGCCGCGTCCCTCGGGCCCCCGGATCCAGCGACGCAGCTCGGCCGCCTCCTGACCCGAGAGACAGGCGGAGAAGGCGCTGTCGGCGGCGTCGAACAGGTGGTGGCCTTCGTCGAAGACGATGCGTTTCAGGGCCGCCGTCTCGCCGTCCTGCTTCAGGCCGCGCGCCGAGCGGGCGCCGTCGAAGGCGGCCTGGGTCATGACGAGGGCGTGGTTGGCCACGACCAGATCGGCCCGGCGGCTGGCGCGGATCGTCTTCTCCACGAAGCAGAGGCGGTAGTGGGGGCAGCCTGCATGGACGCATTCCCCGCGCCGGTCGACCAGATTGGCCGCCGAGGCCTGCTGCCCCGCCCCGACCGCGAACAGGCCCGACAGCCAGCCCGGCCAGTCGCCGCCGGTCATGTCGCCGTCCCGGCTGTGCAGGGCCCAGCGGCTGGCGAGCGCCAGGCCGATCAGGTCGCCGTTCCCCAGCTGGGCGGCCTGGACCATCTCCTGAAGGTTCAGCAGGCAGAGGTAGTTTTCGCGCCCCTTGCGCACCACGGCCTTGCGTTTGCGTTCGGCCGGATCGGGCCAAAGGGCGTGGGCCTCACGGTCGATCTGACGCTGCAGGGCGCGGGTGTAGGTGGAGATCCAGGCCGCCCCGGCGTTGCGCTCGGCCCAGACCGAGGCGGGCGCCAAATAGCCCAGGGTTTTGCCCGTGCCTGTGCCCGCCTCGGCCAGCAGGACGCGCGGCCGGTTCTCGTCATTGCGGGGCGAGAAGGCGTAGGCGGCCTCGGCGGCGTAGTCGCTCTGGGTCGGCCGGGCCTCGTCCAGACCCGAGGCCTGAAGCAGTTTCTCCAGCCGGATGCGGGCGGATTCGGAATCCACCGGCGCCGAGCCGGCCTCGCCGCGCGGGGCCTCGTCCTCCCATTCGGGCAGGCGGGACCAGACGTCGAGGCCGGAGCCGCGATACTGACGGGCGCGCAGGGGTGACGACTGCAGCGCCGCCGCCACCCGGTCGGCCCAGGGCCACCCGGCCCTCGACAGGGTCTCATTGAGGGTGAAGGCGTCCTCGCGTCCGGGATAGGCCGGATCGGCCAGTTCGGTCAGCAGCAGTCCCGCCGCCTGACGCAGGGCCGTCGCCTGCTGCTCCGCCCCCTTCGGTTCCTCCAGCCCCATCGAAAGGGCCAGGCCGGTCGGGGACGGGGCGCAGAACCGGGCGGGCCGGACGAAGGCGAACAGCTCCAGCACATCCATCAGGTCCGGCGATCGAGGCGGCGGCGTGAGGCCGAGGCGTCGCGCCGTCAGGCTGGCGTGAGCCACCATGACCGGGCCGCCGGTGAACAGCCCCTCGGCCGCGCCGCGCCCGATCTTTCGCGCGCCCTGATCATCGCACACCGCCCCGGCGCCCGGCGGCACGGCGAGCGCCGGCGGCAGGTCGAGCCAGGGCTCGGCGCCAGTCAGAGGACGGGTGGCGATGACGGAATCGTCGGACACCTTGCACAAATAGCGGCTGTCAGAGAGAAACGGAACGAGAACATTTCATTGCCCGCCTGAGGCCGTCGTGATATGGCTAGATTATCTGGCTATGGAGCGCCGCCATGAACTGGAGCCTCGCCAAGGCGAAAGACAACCTTTCGGAGGTGGTGCGCCGCGCGGCGAGCGATGGTCCGCAGACCATCACCGTCCATGGCGAGCGGGCGGGCATCTTGCTGTCGCCCGCCGAGTTCGACGCCATGATCGGTCCCCACGCCAAACTGGGGTTCAAGGACCTTTTGCGGGCGATGAACTTCGACGGGGTCGATCTGGAGCGCGACCAAACTCCCGCCCGCGACGTCGATCTTTAGTGTTCCTGCTCGACACCAGCGCCATCAGCGAGCCGGGGCGTCCCCGGCCGGATCCGGGCTATCTGGCGTGGTTCGACGCCACGCCCGAACCCCTGCAGTTCACGAGCGTGATGACGCTGGGCGAATTGCGCCGGGGCACGGAGGCGATGGAGCCAGGCAGACGACGCGCCGATCTTGAAGCGGTTCAGACGGTTCTCCTCCTGACCCAGCGTTCGCAAATTCTGCCGGTGACGATCGCCGTCGGCCAGGTCTGGGCCGACCTGGCCCTGGCCAACAAGCGCGCGGGACGGCAAGTCGGCGTCGTCGATGAACTGATCGCCGCCACCGCGCTGGTCGAGGGTATGACCGTCGTCACGCGCAACCTCCGCCATTTCGAGCACAGCGGCTGTCGCGTCCTGTCGCCGTGGAGCGGATGACGGCTCTTCCCCCCCTGTTCGCCGACTGGTTCGCCCGTCGCGGCTGGGCCGCGCGGCGGCATCAGATGGAGATGGTCGCGGCGGCGAATGCGGGGGCGCATGCGCTGCTGGTCGCGCCGACGGGCGGGGGCAAGACGCTTGCAGGCTTCCTGCCCAGTCTGATTGATCTGGCCGAGCGCGGGCCGAGGCCGGAGAGCGGGCCGGGGAGCGGGGTGCACACGATCTACATCTCGCCGCTCAAGGCCCTGACCACCGACGTCGAGCGCAACCTGATGACGCCCATCCGCGAGATCGGGCTGAACATCCATGTCGAGAGCCGCACCGGCGACACCAAGGTGTCCAAGAAGGCGCGCCAGAAGCAGTTTCCGCCCGACATCCTTCTGACCACGCCCGAGCAGCTCGCCCTGTTCTGCGCCTGGGACGGGGCGCGGGCCTGGTTCGCGGACCTGAAATGCGTGGTGCTGGACGAGGTCCACGCCATCTGGTCGGGCAAGCGGGGGGATTTGCTGAACCTGGGGCTCGCGCGGTTGCAGAGTTTCGCGCCGGGGCTGCGGCGGGTGGCGCTGTCGGCGACGGTGGACGATCCGGCCATGATCGCGGAGTGGTTGGCTCCCGGTCCTTCTCCCCTTGTGGGAGAAGGTGGCTCGCGGAGCGAGACGGATGAGGGGAATGCCGGAAACGGATCGGTTGTCAGCCAGTCTGATGACGCAGCCCCCTCATCCGCCCTCCGGGCACCTTCTCCCACGAGGGGAGAAGGAAGCGTCGTCATCGTTCGCGGCGATCCCGGCGCGCCGCCGGTGGTGGATGTGCTGGTCAGCGAGGGCCACGTCCCCTGGGCCGGGCATACCGGCCAGCATGCGATCCCCGAGGTCTACGACGCCATCAAGGGCGCGGGCATGACCCTGATCTTCGTCAACACCCGCTGGCAGTCGGAGTTCGTGTTCCAGCGCCTGTGGGAGATCAACGACGAGAACCTGCCGATCGCCCTGCACCACGGGTCGCTGGCGGCGGAGCAGAGGCGCAAGGTCGAGGCGGCGATGGCGCGGGGCGACCTGAGGGCCGTGGTCTGCACCTCGACGCTGGATCTGGGCATCGACTGGGGCGACGTCGATCTGGTCATCCAGCTGGCCGCGCCCAAAGGGGCGAGTCGCTTGGTTCAACGCATCGGCCGGGCCAATCACCGGCTGGATGAGCCGTCCCGGGCCCAGATGGTGCCCGCGAGCCGGTTCGAGATGCTGGAATGTCAGGCGGCGCGGGAGGCCGTCGCGGAGAACGCCTTCGACTGGGAGCCGCATCACACCGGGACGCTGGACACCTTGGCCCAGCATGTCATGGGCGTGGCCTGTTCCGAGCCGTTCCGCATGGACGACCTCTATGCCGAGGTGACCGGTTGCGGCCCCTATCGCGACCTGTCCTGGGAGGGGTTCGAGGAGGTGGTCGATTTCGTCGCCACCGGCGGATATGCGCTGCGCGCCTATGACCGGTTCGCCCGGATCGTAAAGGACCGGCAGGGCCGCTGGAAGGTCCGCACCGCCCAGATCGCCCAGCAGCACCGGATGAACGTCGGGGCCATCGTGGCGGCCGGGACGCTGAACGTGCGCAGCGCCCGGCGAAGGGGCGGGGCGGCGGGCGGCTGGGTCGGCGGGCACAAGATCGGCGAGGCCGAGGAGTGGTATTTCGAACAGCTGACGCCCGGCGACACCTTCGTCTTCGCCGGTCGGGTCTGGGCCTTCCGTGACATCGACGGGACCGACGCCCTGGTCACCCCCGCCGAAGACAAGGATCCGCGCATTCCGTCCTGGGGTGGGTCGAAGTTTCCGATGTCGACGTCCCTGGCCGACCGGGTGCGCAACCTGATCCAGGACCGTGATCACTGGCGCGTCCTGCCGCCCGACGTGCAGGAGTGGCTGGAGTTGCAGGAGAGCCGGTCCGCCATTCCCGACGCCGGGTCGATGCTGGTGGAGACCTTCCCGCGCGGCAATCGCCACTTCATGGTCGCCTATCCGTTCGAGGGCGGGCTGGCCCACGGCACACTCGCCATGCTGCTGACCCGACGACTGGACCGGCTGGGCGTCGGGCCGCTGGGCTTTGTCTGCACCGACTATTCGGTCTGCATCTGGTCGATCAAATCCATGGAGGGGCTGGACTGGGAGGCCCTGTTCCAGCCGGACATGCTGGGCGACGACCTCGAGGCCTGGCTGGAGGAGAGCTTTATGATGAAGCGCACGTTCAGGAACTGCGCCCTCATCTCGGGTCTGATCGACCGGCGGCGGCCGGGGGCGGAGAAGACCAGCCGTCAGGTCGTCTTCTCCACCGACCTGATCTACGACGTGCTGCGGCGGCATCAGCCCGACCACCTGCTGCTGAAGACGGCGCGGGCCGATGCGGCGGCGGGGCTGCTGGACGTGGCGCGGCTGGGCCAGCTTCTGACCCGGATCGCCGGACACATCCGCCCCGTGGCCATGACCCGACCCTCGCCCTTCGCCGTGCCGGTCATGGTCCAGATCGGCCGTGAACGGGCGCCGGGCGACGCGGCGGAGATGATCCTGGACGCCTCGGCCGAGGCCCTGATCGCCGAAGTGCTGGACGAGGACGAACCGGAAGCGGCATGACGGCGCGTGCACGAACAAACGACATCGAAGGCTGGCGCGTGAACCTGACGCCGCGACGCAACCCCTGCGGTGGGCTGGCCGTGCGCGTGGCGGGCGAGGCCTGCGTGCTGCGCTGTTCGGGGGCGATGTTGGTCCCGGTCCATGACCTGCTGATCGTCGCCGACCTGCACCTGGAGAAGGGTTCGGCCTTCGCCGTGCGGGGCCAGATGCTGCCGCCCTATGACACCGCCGCGACCCTGATGCGGCTGGAGGACGAGATCGCCGACCTGAACCCGGCGCGGGT
Source organism: Brevundimonas sp. (assembly GCF_052436175.1). Lineage (GTDB taxonomy): Bacteria > Pseudomonadota > Alphaproteobacteria > Caulobacterales > Caulobacteraceae > Brevundimonas. The sequence continues at coordinate 25,347 of NZ_JBQVNM010000016.1, forward strand.
CGTGCTTCTGGGCGACAGCTTCCATGACCGCGCCGCCGTGCCCCGCCTGTCGGCCGAGGACCGCGACCGGCTGGAGCGGATGGCCTTCGGCCGTGACTGGATCTGGCTGGAGGGCAACCACGACAAGGCCGCGCTGGAGTCGGACGCGCTTCATCTGCCCGGCCGGGTGATCGGCGAGATGACGGTCGGCGGCCTGCGCCTCGTCCACGAACCGGAGCCGGGGGATCAGCCGGGAGAGGTCGCGGGCCACCTGCACCCCGCCGCCCGCGTCGCCGCCTATGGCCGGGGCGTGCGGCGGCCGTGTTTCATCACCGACGGAAGCCGCATCATCTTGCCGGCCTTCGGCGCCTTCACCGGCGGGCTGAACGTGCGCGACCCCGCCATCGCCGGCCTGTTCGCCTCGGCCCCGATGGCGGCGGCCCTGGGCAAGGACCGGGTGCATCCTCTGGCGTGGGAGACGCTGCGATAGGCTTTTTCTGGGGCTCGCGCGTTTGAAACCGCGAACAGGAGCCTCTCATGCTGGATCACATCGGACTGGCGGTCAGCGACATCGAACGGTCGCGGGCCTTCTATGAGGCGGCGCTGAAGCCCTTGGGCTATGCGGTCATCGGCGCCCCCCTGACCAACGACATCGGCGGCACGGTGGTGATGTTCGGCGTCGGGGGCGAGCCCGACTTCGTGATCGCCGACAGGGAGCGGCCCGGGGAGGGCAACCACGTCGCCTTCCGCGCCGCGACCCGGGATCAGGTCGACGCCTTCCACGCCGCGGCCCTGGCGGCGGGCGGTCGCGACAATGGCGGGCCGGGGCTGAGGGACCGTTATGGGCCGAACTACTATGCGGCCTTCGTGTTCGATCCCGACGGCTTCAACATCGAGGCGGTGTGCCACGCCGCCTGATCCGTCACCCTAGATGTGGATGGCGTGGCCGAGCGCGCGCAGGGACGCCTCGTGGAAGGCCTCGCCGAGGGTCGGGTGGACGTGGATGGTCCCCGCGACATCCTCCAGCACCGCCCCCATTTCCAGCATCTGGGCGAAGCTGTTGGACAGTTCGGCGACGTGCTGGCCGACGGCCTGGACGCCCAGCAGGCGATGGTCGGACTTCGACGCCAGAACCCGTACGAAGCCGCCGTCCTCGCCCGCCTCGATGGCCAGGGCCCGGCCGATGGCGGCCAAGGGGAAGACGGCGGTGATGACGTCGTCGCGGCCCTCGACATCCTGCGGTCCCAGACCGGCCGAGACGATCTCCGGCTCGGTGAAGCAGACGGCGGCGACGGTGACGGGATCGAACACCCGGTCCTTGCCGGCGATGATCTCGGCGACGATCTCGCCCTGGCGGCTGCCCTTGTGGGCCAGCATCGGTTCGCCGGTCAGGTCGCCGACGGCCCAGACGTTCTTCATCGAGGTCGCGCACCGGCTGTCGGTCTTCACGAACGGCCCGGCCATGGCCACGCCCATGTTCTCCAGACCCCAGCCCTTGGTCCGGGGACGACGGCCGACGGTGACCAGCACCTTGTCGGCGTCAAGCTGCAGGGGCTCGCCGTCGCGGGTGGTGACGTTCAGTTTTCCGTCGCCGAAGCCGCCCGCCCGGGCGCCGAGGTGCAGTTCGACGCCATGCGTCTCCAGCCACTTCATGACCGGATCGGTCAGGGCCTTGTCGTAGAGCGGCAGGATGCGGTCGGCCATCTCGACGATGGCGACCTGGGCGCCCAGCTTGCGATAGGCGATGCCCAGTTCCAGCCCGATATAGCCGCCGCCGACGACGACCCGCTTGTTCGGCACGGCGCTCAGCGACAGCGCCTCGGTCGAGGAGATGACGTCGCCGCCGAACGGCAGGAAGGGCAGTTCGACCGGCTCAGACCCGGTGGCCAGGATGACGTGTTCGGCGGTGATGCGGATGTCGCCGTCGTCGGTCTTCACGACGCAGGTCTTGGCGTCGCTGAAGGTCGCCCAGCCCTTGATGACCTTGACCTTGGACTTCTTCAGCAGGGCGCCGACCCCGGCGTTCAGCTTTTTGACGATCCCGTCCTTCCAGGCGATGGTCTTCGACAGATCGATGGCCGGCTCCGACGCGGTGATGCCCAACGTCCCGTCCCCGGCGGCCTTCGATACCGTCTCGAACTTGCCCGCCGCATGGATGATGGCCTTGGACGGAATGCAGCCGACGTTCAGGCAGGTGCCGCCGAGGCCATCACCGCCGTCCACCAGAACGGTGTCGAGGCCCAACTGGCCGCAGCGGATGCCCGCGACATACCCGCCAGTGCCGGCGCCGATGATCAGGACTTTGGTTTTGAGAGTCTGGGTCATGGTATCCAGTCAATGTTGGGCGGCGCGAGATCGCGCACGGCTATAGATGCGGCGGCCACGAACGCTTTCTCTGCGCGCGACCTCGACGATCTCGATCCGCCACCAGGAACGCCGTCTCGCGACCACGATAACCTGCTGGCCGGGCAGAAGGCGTCGGACACCGTCAAGAGAATAGGTGGGCCCTCGACCACAGCTCGTCTCGTACCGGGGCGCGGTCTCCGCGTAGACGGGCGCATGGCCGCCCCGGATCGTGTGCACCCCCCGGATCGCATAGCGATTTCGCGCCGGGCCGCCGGTGCTCCACAGACTGCCGAAGTAGATCAGGTCCGCGCCGTCGACCATGGCGTTCTCGCGCTCAAGCTCCAGGCGCGCCTCGACTTCCGGAGGCAGGTCCACATAGGTGCACGCCAGCGCCGGAGCCGCCGAAGCGGCGAGCAACACCAATGCGAGGACGGGCCCGGCGGCTTTCAACCCGTTCACCCCATCCACAACGTCGCCGGATGCTCCAGCAGGCCCTTGATCCGCTGCACGAACACTGCCGCGTCGTGCCCATCCACGATGCGGTGATCGAAGCTGGAGGACAGGTTCATCATCTTGCGGACCACCATCTGGCCGTCGCGGACCACGACCCGTTCGGCGATCTTGTTGGGGCCGACGATGGCGACCTCCGGGTGGTTGATGATCGGGGTGTGGACCACCCCGCCCAATGTCCCCAGGGAGGTGATGGTGATGGTCGAGCCCGACAGTTCCTCGCGTTTGGCCGAACCGTCCTTGGCCGCGCCGCAGACGCGGCCGATCTCCTGCGCCGTGTCCCAGGGATCGCGGGCCTCGGCGTGGCGGACCACCGGCACCATCAGGCCGTTCGGCGTCTGGGCCGCGATGCCCAGATGGACGGCGGCATGCTGGGTCAGGACCCCGGCCTCGTCGTCATAGGTGGCGTTGATCTGCGGCTGGTCGCGCAGGGCCACCACGATGGCGCGGGCGATGAAGGGCAGGACGTTGAGCTTTGCCTTGCCCGTCGTCTTCGCCTGGGCGTTCAGGTGGGCGCGCAGCTCCTCCAGCGCCGTGACGTCGATCTCCTCCACATAGGTGATGTGGGGAATGCGCCGGACGCTCTCGGCCATCTTCTCCGCGATCTTGCGGCGCAGGCCGATGATGCGGACCTCGGTCGTGCCTTCGGCCGGGGCGTAGAGACCGCCCGTGGCGACCGGCGCCGAACCCTGCGACGGGGCGCCGCCGCGGGCGACGAAGGCGTCGAGGTCTTCGTGGGTGATGCGACCCGCCGGGCCCGAGCCGGGCACGAAGGTCAGGTCGATGCCCAGATCGCGGGCGCGGTTGCGCACGGCGGGGGAGGCGAGGGGGCGTTCGCCGGCGGCGCGGCCGGTGAGGGCGGGGACGCTCAAGCCCTTCCCGTTGGCGGATGGGGGAAGGGTTGGGATGGGGGTGACGGCGGTTGCAACAGAGGACACCGACGACGATGCGGCTGTGATCGTTTCGCTGACGGTGTTCTGACCGCCACCGCTTTCACCCCCAACCCCAGCCCTTCCCCCATCAAGGGGGAAGGGAGCCGACCGTGCGGGGGGAACATTCCCCGCCCCATCGACCGTGAAGCTCACCAGCGGTCCGCCGACGGCGACCTGCTGGCCCGCCTCGCCGTGCAGGGCGATGACGGTTCCGGCGACGGGGCTGGTCAGTTCGACGGTGGCCTTGTCGGTCATGACCTCGGCCAGGAGCTGGTCTTCCTCGACCGCATCCCCGACCGAGACGCGCCAGCCGACCAGCTCGGCCTCGGCCGTGCCCTCGCCCACGTCGGGCAGTTTGAAGACGTAGTTGGCGGTCGCTTCAACGGAGCCCTCCCCCTCGAGGGGGGAGGGTTGGGTGGGGGTGACAGCGGCAGGAGCAGAGGATTCGTCCGTCGATGAGGGACGGGCGGCGTCCTGACGGCCGGAGCCTTCACCCCCATCCCCGGCCCTTCCCCCATCCGCCAACGGGAAGGGAGTTGACTCCGCGGCTGTGGCCGCCTCCGCATTCCCTTCCCCTTCGACCTCGAACTCGATCAGGGGGCCGCGGACCGGGACCATCAGGCCGGGGTCGCCGTGCAGGGCGGTGACCACGCCGGAGACCGGGCTGGTCAGTTCGACGGTGGCCTTGTCGGTCATGACGTCGGCGACGATCTGGTCCTCGGCGACCGTATCGCCGATCTTGACGTGCCAGCCGACCAGCTCCGCCTCGGCGGTGCCTTCGCCCACGTCGGGCAGTTTGAAGACGTAGCGGCCCATCAGCGACCTCCCGCCATGACGGATTTCAGGGCGTCGGCGACCCGTTCGGGGCCGGGGAAATATTCCCACTCGAAGGCGTGGGGATAGGGTGTGTCCCAGCCGGTGACGCGGGTGACCGGCGCCTCCAGATGATAGAAGCAGCGCTCCTGGACCAGGGCCGAAAGCTCGGCGCCGTAGCCGGACGTCTTCGGCGCCTCGTGCACCACGACACAGCGGCCCGTCTTCTTCACACTGGCCTCGATGGTGGCGATGTCGAGCGGCACGAGGGTGCGCAGGTCGATGACCTCGGCGTCCACGCCCGCATGTTCGGCGCCCGCCAGAGACACCCAGACCATGGTGCCGTAGCAGAGGATGGTCACGTCGGAACCCTCGCGCACGACCTTGGCCTCGCCCAGCGGGATTGAGTATTTGCCCGTCGGGACCTGGGCCTCGGGCTGGGCCTTCCACGGGCTGACGGGCTTCTGGTGCCAGCCGTCGAAGGGGCCGTTGTAGAGGCGCTTGGGCTCGAAGAAGATGACGGGATCGTCGTCCTCGATGGCCGAGATCAGCAGGCCCTTGGCGTCATGGGGGTTTGACGGAATGACCACCTTCAGACCCGCCACGTGGGTGAACAGGCTCTCGGGGCTCTGCGAGTGGGTCTGGCCGCCGAAGATGCCGCCGCCATAGGGGGACCGCACCACGATGGGGGCCGAGAACTGGCCGCCCGAGCGATAGCGCAGCTTGGCCACCTCCGACACGATCTGGTCGTAGGCCGGATAGATGTAGTCGGCGAACTGGATCTCCACGACAGGACGCAGGCCATAGGCGCCCATGCCGATGGCGGCGGCGACGATGCCGCATTCGCTGATCGGGGCGTCGAAGCTGCGGGTCAGGCCGTGCTTCTGCTGCAGCTGGTCGGTGACGCGGAATACGCCGCCGAAATAGCCGGCGTCCTCGCCGAACGACAGGACGTTGGCGTCCTCGGTCATCTTGACGTCGATGGCCGAGTTCAGGGCCTGGATCATGTTCATCGGCGTGGTCGCGGCGGCGGCCGGGGTCGCGCCGGCGGGCGTGTTCTCGATGCGATCGGCCATGTCGGGCTCGATCCCGTCGGTGCGGTCGGATTCGGTGAAGGTGTCGGTCATGTCAGATCCCCACCTCGCGACGTTGCTCCGTCAGGCGCCAATCCTCGGTCGCATAGACCTCCTCGAACATCTCCTTCACCGAGGGGCGCGACTGGCCCAGGGTGCCGATGGCCTCGGACTCCTTGCCCGCCTGGCGGACCTGTTCGACGGCCTCCTGAAGGGCGGCGTGGTGCCGTTCGTCGTCCCATTCGCCGATGACGGTCAGATGTTGACGCAGGCGTTCGATCGGATCGCCGAGCGGCCATTTGTCGTGCTCGTCCGCCGGGCGGTACTTGCCCGGATCGTCGGAGGTCGAGTGGGGCGCGCCGCGATAGGTGAAGAGCTCGATCACCGTGGCGCCCTGGTTCGAGCGGGCGCGCTCTTCGGCCCACTGGGTCGCGGCCCAGACGGCCAGGAAGTCGTTGCCGTCCACCCGCAGGGCCGGCAGGCCGTAGCCGATGGCCTTGGAGGCGAAGGTCGTCTCATTGCCCCCGGCGATGCCCTGGAAGGACGAGATGGCCCACTGGTTGTTGACGATGTTCAGGATCACCGGCGCGCGATAGACGGCCGCGAAGGTCAGGGCGTTGTGGAAGTCGCCTTCGGCCGTGGCGCCGTCGCCGGTCCAGGCAGCCGCAATTTTGTCGTCGCCCTTGTAGGCGCTGGCCATGGCCCAGCCGACCGCTTGCGGGACCTGGGTGCCGAGGTTCCCCGAGATCGTGAAGAAGCCGTAGTCCCTGGCCGAATACATGATCGGCAGCTGGCGGCCCTTGATGGGATCTTCGGCGTTGGAATAGATCTGGTTCATCATGGTCGCCAGCGGATAGCCGCGCGCGATCAGAAGCCCCTGCTGGCGATAGGTGGGGAAGCCCATGTCCTCGCGGCTCAGGATCATGCCCTGGGCGACCGCGATGGCCTCTTCGCCCGTGCACTTCATATAGAAGCTTGTCTTGCCCTGACGGTGGGCCCGGTGCATCCGGTCGTCGAAGGCGCGGGTCAGGATCATGGCCTTCAGGCCGCGCTGCAGGGTCTCGGGATCGACACGCGGGTTCCACGGTCCGACGGCCTGGCCCTCGTCGTCCAGCACCCGGATCAGGCGGAAGGCGTGATCGCGCATGTCGTAAGGAGTGGTCGAGACCTCGGGACGGTCCACGGCGCCGGCGGCGTCCAGTTTCAGATGGCTGAAATCCGGCGTATCGCCCGGCCGGCCGGCCGGTTCGGGGACGCGCAGCGACAGGGGTCGCGTGTTCCTGGTCAACCTAAAGTCTCCAACCGCTGGACCCGTCGGTTCGGCTAGTCCGCCCGACTTTTCTTGTGTAACCCCCTGATAGCAGACCGTCCGGGCCAAGGCTTGTGCAAATCCGCCTTGCTTTCTCCGGTTTTCGGCTATTTTATTGCGCAATAACGATTTCGGGAGAAACGCATTGGCCGACGAACTTGATCCTATCGACGCCCGCATACTGGACATCCTGCAACAGGACGCCGGACTGTCGGTCGCCGAGGTCGCCGATCGCGTGGGCCTGTCGGCCTCGCCCTGCTGGCGCCGGATCAAGAGACTGGAGGACTCCGGCCTGATCCGCAAGCGGGTCACCCTGCTGGACGCCACCCTGCTGGGTCTGGACTTCGAGGTCTACGCCATCGTCAAGCTGAACCTGCCGTCGAGCGACAACCTGAAGATCTTCGAGGCCGCCGTGGACGGCTGGCCCGAGGTGGTCCAGTGCGCCACCATCACCGGCCGCGAAGACTATGTGCTGCGCATCGTCACCTCCGACATGCACGCCTTCGACCAGTTCCTGCGCGAGAAACTGCTGACCCTCGGCATCGTCTCCGACTGCGAGAGCCACATCGTGACCCGCGGCGTGAAGAATGTGACCACCCTGCCGCTCGGCATCATCACGCCGCATATCCGCTAGTCGGCTCATCCTCCTGAACGAAAGGCCCGCCCGATGATCGAGATGGTGATCGACGCCCGTCGCAAGGATCTGGGCGGGTTCGAGGTGGGGCGGGTTCTGCCCTTCCATTCGCGGCGGATGGTGGGGCCCTTCATCTTCCTGGATCAAATGGGACCGGCGGAGTTCGCCCCGGGCTCGACCGCCATCGACGTGCGCCCGCATCCGCATATCGGCCTGTCGACCCTGACCTATCTGTTCGAGGGCGAGATCATGCACCGCGACAACCTGGGCTACACCCAGGCCATCCGTCCGGGCGAGGTCAACTGGATGACGGCGGGGAAGGGCATCGTCCATTCCGAGCGCACCGATCCGCTGAAGAAGTCGCAGGGCGGCCCCATGCACGGCATGCAGGCCTGGATCGCCCTGCCGACCGAGGCCGAGGAGATGGACCCCGGCTTCTTCCACCATGGCGAGGCCGATCTGCCGTCGTATGAGTCCGGCGGCCTGTTCGCGCGGCTGGTGGCGGGCGAGGCTTACGGGGCCGAGTCGTCGGTGAAGACCTCGTCCCCACTCTTCTATGTCCATTGGGAGCTCAAGGCGGGGGTGCGTACGGCGCCGCCTCCGGGCAAGGGGCAGGGCGGCATGACCGAACGCGCCCTCTATGTCGCCAAGGGGGCGATCGAGGTGGCCGGCCGCGAGTTCCACGCCGGCCAGATGATCGTGCTGGAACCCCAGGCCGAGCCGACGCTGAAGGCCCTGACCCAGTCGACCGTCATGGCCCTGGGCGGAGAGCCGGTCGGCGAGCGGCTGATCTGGTGGAACTTCGTCGCCTCCAGTCAGGAGCGGATCGATCAGGCCAAGGCCGACTGGAAGGCCGGCCGCATGAAGCTGCCGACCGAGGACGACCTGGAGTTCATTCCCCTGCCGGACGAGCCGACGCCCGTCCCGCCCAAGCCGACCGATCCGGTTTGACTGCCGCCGCCATAGACAAACTCCGTCACTCCCGGGCTTGACCCGAGGGCCGGCGTTAAGGGCGCGCGGCGCCGTAATGCAGGTGGTGATGAGGGGGCGCCTTTCGAGGCGCACAATAGGCTGACCCTCCGGCCCTCGGGTCAAGCCCGAGGGTGATGGATTTTGATGTGGGCCTACCGCGTCGCCAGCGACACCAGCAGGGCGATCAGCAGCAGGATGCAGACCCCCTGCCAGAACCGGACGGGGTTCTTCTCGATCAGGGACAGGGGTTCATGTCGCTGGACGGCCAGGGCCGATCCGCCTTCCAGCACCTGGATCAGGTCATCGACGTCGGCGTAGCGATCGGCCGGATCCAGGGCGATGGTCCGGGCCAGGGCCGCCTCCAGCCAGGCCGGCATGTCCGGGCGATGTTTCGTCGCCGGCGTCGGCGGGTGGTCGAACCGGGGACGGCTCTCGGCGTCCACCTCGCCCCAGGGATAGGTCTTGGTGAACAGGCGATAGAGGGTCACGCCCAGGGCGAACTGGTCTGTCTTCGCGTCTCCGGCGGCGCCGTCGAACATTTCCGGGGCCATGAAGCCGGGGGTGCCGGGCGCCTCAGACTCCGCGAACTCCTCCACGCGCGGCAGGCGGGCGACCCCGAGGTCGATCAACTTGATCCCGCCGTCCTTCTCCAGAACCACATTGTCCGGCTTGATGTCGCGGTGGGCCACGCCCAGGCGGTGCAGGGCCGAGACCGCGCGCGCCAGCTTGATGGCCAGGGCCACGCCCGGCTGGATCTCGAACGGCCCCTCCTCGGCCAGACGGCGGTGCAGGGTTCCGCCCTCATAGAAGGGCTGGACGATATAGAGGCGGCTCTGGCGTCCCGCCGGCAGGTCCAGCACCCGGCCGACCAGGGGGCTGTCGATGCGGCGCCCGATGAAGCTCTCCCTCAGGAAGGCCGACCGCGCCCCTTTTTCCGACAGGACGGCGGGCTTGGGGAACTTCAGGATCAGCGGGCCGCCGATGCGCGCACCGTCGCCCTCCAGCTCGTCCCGCGCGCGGAAGATGCGGGTATAGCGGCCGTCGGACAGCACCCGCTCCAGTCGGAAGCCGTCGACATTGGCCCCGGCCTCCGGGACCGACTCGACCGGCAGACGCTGGGCCTCGTCACCCAGACTGTCCCAGTCCACGGCGCCGACGCGGACGACATCCACCAGAACCGCCGTGGCGTTGTCGGCCGTGCCCGCAGCGGTCGCGGCCTGCACCAGCATCCGGGCGTCCGCATCCGGCGAGCCGCGCCGTGCCAACAGCCGCGTCAGGGTCGCCTCATCCAGAACGCCGTGAACGCCGTCGGTGGTCAGCAGCAGGCGGTCGTGCGGCTCCAACTGGACCGTGCGCACATCCAGGCGGATGTCCTGTTCGATCCCCACCGCGCGATAGAGGACGTGTTTCACCCCCGGTCGGTCCAGGGCGTGATCCTCAGTCAGGCGGCTCAGGACGCCGTCGCGCAGGTGCCAGGCGCGGCTGTCGCCGACATGCAGCACCGTCGCCTCGCGCCCGCGCATGACCACGGCGGTGAAGGTGGTCGCCGCCCCCTCCATGGCCGGATCGCTGCGCGCGCGCGAATGGAGCCAGCGGTTATAGGCGCGCAGGGCGTTCAGTCCGGCCGCCGCCACCCCCGCCATGGGGTTCTGGTCCAGATAGCCGTCGATGAAGTTGCGGACCGCCAGCTCCGAGGCGACGCGCCCGCCCTTGCCGCCCGACACCCCGTCCGCGATCACGGCGATGACGCCGTTGATCCTCTGCTCAGCGTCGTCGCCGATGTGGACGCCGCCGAAATCCTGGTTGTCCGCCTTGGGCCCCCGCTCCGAGGCGAAGCCCGCCGCGATCTCCAGTCTGGCTTCGGTGTTCATGACGTCCCCGGCGCGATCCCCGGTTCAGTTGCACCGCACAATGGACGGAAAAGCAATCTGGACGTCGAACGGCGAGATCGCGGACGGTGTGAAGGGCGGGCCGAGATCGTTCCGGCCCAGCACCGGGTCGGGCTCAGTAGCCGACGGACCTCGTGTCGTCCGCCGCCCCGCCGAGGGCCCGGCAGATGTATTCTCCGGACCGGCCCCCGATCGAAGCCACCCAGGCGCCGCCTCGCTGTGCACAGGCCCGGGACTCTTCGGCCAGACGCGCCGTTGCGGCGGAGGGCGGGGTTTGGGTGGCGCAGGCGGAAACAGCCAGGGCGGAAACAAGGATCAGGGCGCGCATGTCGTTCTCCTCTTGTCCGATGGAGGGCATCACGGATCACAAGGCTTGGCAAGCCGGGCAACTGCGCCGCATCGGTCAGAGGGTTGCAAGGAACCCGAGCAAGGCCGCGTTGACCGCGTCAGGCTGTTCCTGCTGGATCCAGTGGCCCGCGCCTTCCAGAACCGTCTGGCTGCGCAGGTCGGGGGCCCAGTCCTTGAGGCCGGCCTCGTGCTGGCCGGCGTAGACGCGCACGGGATCCTTGTCCCCGACCAGGAAGGCGGCGGGCACGGCGATGCGCTTGTTCTGGAGGTGGGCCGTCAGGCGCCAGTTCAGGTCGATGCAGCGATACCAGTCCAGCGGGCCGCGAAAGCCGGAAGCGGTGAAGGCCGCGACGTATTCGCCGAAATGGGCCTCGCTCATCCACGGCGGCAGGGCGGCGTCTTCCGCGACCGAGGAGAGGAAGGTCTTGCCCTCGCGCATGAAGCCGGTCGAGCGCCGGTCGTCGGGCGTCGCGCCGTCATAGGCATGGAAGCCGCGCCTGAGCGCTGAGGCCACATCGGACTCGAACTCCAGATGGGCGTCCGGCGCCTGGAACTGGTTGATGTAGAAGTCGCCCAGGCCCAGCCGCTGCGACAGGGCGCGCATCAGGACCGTCGGCGGGGCCTTGGGACTGCGCGGCTGAAAGGGGACTGACAGGCCCATCACCGACCGGAACAGATCAGGCCGCGTCAGGGCGCAGTGCCAGGCCACCGGGGCGCCCCAGTCATGGCCGACGACATGACAGCGGGTCTTGCCGAGCGCGCGAACGAGATCGACCATGTCGCCGACCAGATGCAGGATGGTGTGGTCCTCGCGCGCCCCGGGCCGGTCCGTGCCGCCATAGCCGCGCATGTCGGGGGCCACGGCGTGATAGCCGGCCTCGGCCAGGGCCTGGACCTGCGCCCGCCAGCTGATGCCCAGTTCGGGGAAGCCGTGGATCAGGACGACCAGTTCGCCGTCCTCGGGGCCGGCCTCGAGCACCTGTTGGGTCAGGCCGTCGGTGGTGATTTTCCGCGTCCGCATCATCCCCCCTTGGCGCCATTCGATCCGGCGCGCATTTGAGGCGGCATGACCCGCCTCGTCTCTTTCGCTGACGGTACGACCGTTCCCGCCCTCGGCCAAGGCACGTGGGAGATCGGCGATCACCCTGCCCTGCGCGACGCCGAACAGGCGGCCCTGTCGCGCGGCATCGACCTGGGCCTGACCCTGATCGACACGGCCGAACTGTATGGCGACGGGAGGTCCGAGCGACTGGTCGGGGAGGTCATCAAGGGTCGCCGCGACGAGGTCTTTCTGGTCTCCAAGGTCCGGCCCGAGAACGCCTCGGAGCTGAAGATGATGCTGGCCTGCGAGCGGTCGCTGGAGCGGCTGGGGACCGACCGGCTGGACCTCTATCTGCTGCACTGGGAAGGCAACGTCCCGATCGAGGAGACCGTCGAGGCGTTCCAGGAACTGGTGGACGAGGGGATGATCGTCCGCTGGGGCGTGTCCAACCTCGATCTGGACGCCATGCAGAGGCTGGAGGCCGTGGACGGCGGTGACCTCTGCGCCGCCAACCAGTTGCTCTACAATCTGGGCTCGCGCGGCATCGAATATGACCTGATGCCCTGGATGCGGGCGCGGGACATGCCGGTCATGGCCTATTCGCCGCTGGGGCGCGGCGGTCTGTTGCAGCACCCGCTGATCGTGGACATCGCCGACCGCCACGACGCCGACCCGGCCCAGGTGGCCCTGGCCTTCACCCTGCTGCACGACGGGGTCATCGCCATACCGAAGGCGTCGTCCGTCGAACATGTCGAGAAGAACGCCGATGCGCTGGAGATTCAGTTCGACGCCGAGGATCTGGAGCGGCTGGACGCGGCCTTCCCGCCGCCGGAGACGGCCCAGCCGCTGGATATGATCTGACCTTCCCTCTCCCGGCGGGAGAGGGCTTGAGCCTCCGGGAGCGAAGCGATCGGCCAGGCGAAAGGGTGAGGGGTTGGCGTCTGAGGCGGGCATGAAAGGTGCACGCGCGCCCGGGTGACGGCTCGCGCCGACTGACCCGCCAACCCCTCATCCGTCTCGCTTCGCGAGCCACCTTCTCCCGCCGGGAGAAGGAAAAAAGAAAAAGGCCGAGATCGCTCCCGGCCTTTTCCGTCTGTGTTGTCGCGAAGGCTTACGCCGCCGCCTCCTGCTTGCCGGCGAAGTCACCATAGAAGGTGCGTCCTTGGGCCGCCATGTCGCGCAGCAGTTGCGGAACCTTGAAGCGGTCGCCGTAGGTCGCGGCCAGACGGTCGGCGGTTTCCACGAAGTTCGCCAGTCCGGTCTGGTCGATCAGGGTGATCGGGCCGCCGGTCCAGGGCGCGAAGCCCCAGCCCAGGATGGCGCCGAGGTCGGCCTCGCGCGGATCGTCGATGACGCCCTCTTCCCAGCAGCGCGCCACCTCGACGGCCTGACGATAGAGCAGGCGGGTCTTCAGCTCGTCGATCTGGGCGAAGGCGGTCGGCTCCTCGGGACGGTCGATGCCCTTGGTGGTGGGCGCCAGTTCGGCCAGGCCCGCCCAGATCGTCTTGGGCTTGGTGGCGTAGTCGTAGAAGCCCATGCCGTTCTTGCGGCCGAACCGCCCGCCCTCGACCATCTTCGCGACGATGTCGGCGCCCTCGGCCGGGACGTATTTGTCGCCCAGGTCGATCGCCGTCTGTTTGGCGATCTTGTAGGAGAGGTCGAGCGCCACGTCGTCGTGCATTTCCAGCGGGCCGCGCGGCATGCCGGTCATGCGGCCGACATTGTCGATCAGGGCCGGGCCGTAGCCTTCTTCCAGCATGGCCATGCCCTCCATCAGGAAGGTGGAGAAGCAGCGCGAGGTGTAGAAGCCTCTGGAGTCATTGACGACGATCGGGGTCTTCTTGATTTTCAGGACATAGTCGAGCGACTTGGCGAGGGCCTCTTGGGACGTCTTCTCGCCCATGATGATCTCGACCAGCATCATCTTGTCGACGGGCGAGAAGAAGTGGATGCCGATGAAGTCCTCGGGACGGACGCTGGCCTCGGCCAGGCCCGTGATCGGCAGGGTCGAGGTGTTGGAGCCGAAGACGGCGCCCTCGGCCAGCTGGGCCTCGGCGCGTTTGGTGACGTCGGCCTTGATCTCGCGGTTCTCGAACACCGCCTCGATGACGAGGTCCGAGCCCTTGATGAGATCGTAGTCGGTGGTGGCGGTGACCGAGCCGAGCAGGGCCTCGTATTTCGGCTGATCGATCTGGCCGCGCGACAGGCGCTTCTTCAGCAGCTCCTCGACATGGGCCTTGCCCTTGTCGGCGGCCTCCTGATCGCGGTCAATCAGGATGGTCTCGATGCCGGCCAGAGCCTGCACATAGGCGATGCCGGCGCCCATCATGCCCGCGCCGATGACGGTGACCTTCTTGGGATCGGACTTCGGCACGCCCGCCGGGCGCACGGCGCCCTTGTCGAGTTCCTGCTTGGACAGGAACAGCGAACGGATCATGGCCTGGGCCTGGGGCGTCATCAGGGTCTTGATGAAGTAGCGGGTCTCGATGCGCAGGGCCGCGTCCATCGGCACCTGAACGCCCTCGAACACGGCGCTCATCAGGTTCACGACCGCCGGATAGTTGCCGAAGGACTGCTTGCGAAGCATGGCGTTGCCGACCACGAAGTTCTGCATCCCCGCCGGATGGTAGGGGCCGCCGCCGGGCAGTTTGAAGCCCTTGTCGTCCCACGGCTGGACGGCCTTGCCGCCATTCCTGATCCAGGCTTTCGCCGCCTCGACCTCGCCGCCGACCGGCACGACCTCATGGACGATGCCCGCACCCTTGGCGTCGTTGGGGCGGAAGGACTTGCCCTCGCTCATGGCCATCATCGCCGCCTGGACGCCGATCAGGCGCGTCAGCCGCTGGGTGCCGCCGCCGCCGGGGAAGAGGCCGACCTTGATCTCGGGCAGGCCCAGCTGGATCTTCGGGCTGTCGCCGACCACCCGGTAGTGGCAGGCCAGGGTCAGCTCGAGGCCGCCGCCCAGGGCCAGGCCGTTGATCGCGGCCGCCACCGGCTTGCCGCACGTCTCCAGCGCGCGCAGGGCGCCGTTCATCCGCCAACCGGCGTCGAACGCCTGTTGCAGCGAACCGCCCGCCAGCATGCCGCCGGCCATGTCGCCGAGGTCGGCCCCGGCGCAGAAGCCGGACGCCTTGCCCGAGGTGATGACCACGCCCTTGATGGCGTCGTCCGATTTGATGGTCTCCACCAGCTGCGGCATCTCGGCCATGACGCTGGAGGTCAGGGTGTTCATCGAACGGCCCGGCACGTCGAAGGTGACGAGGGCGATGCCGTCGGCGTCGACGTCGATCTTGAAGTTTTCCTTGGGTGTGATCCTCAGACGCGTTCGATGACGGTGGCGGTGCCCATGCCGCCGCCGATGCACAGGGTGATGAGGGCGGTCGACTTGTTGGACCGCTCCAGCTCGTCCAGGGCGATGCCGGTGATCATGGCGCCGGTGGCGCCGAGCGGGTGACCCATCGAGATGCCGCCGCCGTTCACGTTCATCTTGTCGTGAGGGATGTCCAGCGCCTGCATGTAGCGCAGGACGACGGCGGCGAAGGCCTCGTTCAGCTCCCATACGTCGATGTCGGCGGTGGTCATGCCCAGCTTGCCCAGCAGCTTGCGCGTCACATACTCGGGTCCGGTCAGCATGATCGAGGGCTCCGAACCGATCGAAGCGCCGCCGAGGATCTTGGCGCGCGGCTTGAGGCCCAGGGCCTTGCCGGCCTCAAGGCTGCCGATCAGCACGCCCGCAGCGCCGTCCACGATGCCGGACGAGTTGCCGGGGGTGTGGACGTGGTTGACCTTCTCGACCTCGGGATAGCGCTGTCCGATCACGGCGTCGAAGGCCATCTCGCCCATCATGGCGAAGGAGGGGTTCAGCCCGCCCAGGGACTGCATGTCCGAGTTGGGACGCACGGTCTCGTCATGGTCGAGGATGTTCAGGCCCAGCTGGTCCTTGACCGGCACGACCGAGTTCTTGAACCGGCCCTCGGCCCAGGCGCGGGCGGCGCGCTTGTGGCTCTCGACCGAATAGGCGTCCACGTCGTCGCGGCTGAAGCCGTATTTGGAGGCGATCATGTCGGCCGACACGCCCTGGGGCACGAAATAGGCCGGGAAGGCGATCGACGGATCGGTCGGCCAGGCGCCGCCGTCCGAACCCATCGGCACGCGGCTCATGGCTTCGACGCCGCCGCCGACGGCGAAGTCGGCCTCGCCGGACTTCACTTTCGCGGTGGCCATGTTCACGGCTTCCAGACCCGAGGCGCAGAAGCGGTAGATCTGGACGCCCGCCGTATATTGCGACCAGCCGGCGTTCAGCACGGCGGTGCGGGCGATATCCGCGCCCTGTTCGCCCACGGGGGAGACGCAGCCGAGGATGACGTCATCGACCCTGGACGTGTCCAGATCGTTGCGGTCCCGCAGGGCCTCCAGCACCTGGGAGGCCAGGCTGAGGCCGGTGATCTCGTGCAGGGACCCGTCCTTCTTGCCTTTGCCGCGCGGGGTGCGAACGGCGTCGAAGATATAGGCGTCGGCCATGGAGCGTTCCTTTTCTTGTCCCTATCGCTCGGCTCGCGGAGCCTCGCTGCTTGAGGGACGGGCGGATTCGAGCGTGCCCGCCACAAACCCGACGTTTACGTCAACGTCAAGTAATATCGGCAATGGGCCTTCCCAACCCGACCTGCGACGCTGCGGCGCTTGCGGTGGGTCGTTTAGCTATGTAGTGCGACGCATTCTCATTATTGGAGTGCGTCTGTGTCCCTCGTCCGTGTCGTCCTGTCCTCCTCCGTCGCCGTCGCGGCCCTGCTTTCGGCGGGGCTGGCCCAGGCCCAGAGCGGCGCGCAGCCGGTCGATCGGGTCGAAGACGTGGTGGTCACGGGCTCGCAGGTCGATCTGCCGCCGCCGGCTCCGGGCGGGCAGGTGGCGACGGGCGCCCGCGTCGGTCTGTTCGGGGCGCTGGAGACGCTGGATACGCCGTTCAATGTCACCGGCTACACCGAGGCCTTGGCGCGCAACCAGCAGGCCCGCAGCGTCGCCGACGTGCTGCAGAACGATCCGGTGGTCCGCGTCTCCAAGGGGTTCGGCAATTTCCAGGAGCTCTACGTCGTCCGGGGCTTCCCGATCTATTCGGACGACATGACCTATAACGGCGTCTACGGCGTCCTTCCGCGCCAGTTCGTGGCGGCGGAGTTTCTGGAGCGGGTCGAGGTGCTGCACGGCGCCAGCGCCTTCCTGAACGGGGCCACGCCCGGCGGCAGCGGCGTCGGCGGGGCGATCAACCTGATGCCCAAGCGCGCGCCCTCGGGCGGCTTGAACCGCGTCACGGCCGGGCTGGAGGGCGGTGGCGAACTCTATCTGGCCGGAGATGTGGCCCGTCGCTTCGCCGACGACCGGTGGGGGGTGCGGGCCAACATCGCCCGGCGCGACGGCGAGTCCTCGGTGGACGGGCAGGATCGGGAATTGACCGTCTTCGGCCTCGGCGTGGACCGGCGCGGGGACCTGGCCCGGTTCTCGGCCGACCTGGGCTGGCAGGATCACCGCATCGACGCCCCGCGCCCCAGCGTGACGCCTCTCGGCGCCGTGCCCGAGGCGCCGTCGGGCGACGTCAACTTCGCCCAGCCCTGGACCTATACGGACGAGCGCCAGCTGTTCGGCGTGGCGCGCGGCGAGCTCGACCTGACGCCGGACGTCACCACCTGGGCCGCCGTGGGCGGTCGCGACGGGCGCGAGGAGAACGTTCTGGCCAATCCCTCGGCAAGCGCGACCGGCGCCCTGTCGGCCTATCGGTTCGACAACGCCCGCGAGGACCGCGTCTTCGCCGCCGACGTGGGGATTCGGGGGCAGGTGACGACCGGATCGGTGGGTCACCGCCTGGTCGCCTCGGCCTCGACGGTGCGGTCATCGTCGCGCAACGCCTACGCCTTCTCCAGCTTCGCCGGGTTTTCGGCCGGGACCCTGTCCGCCCCGGTCGCGGCGACCCGGCCCGCCGCCGACTTCTTCATCGGCGGCGATCTGGACGATCCGCACGTGACCGAGCGGGTCGAGAACACCAGCGTCGCCGTGGCGGACATGCTGTCCTTCTGGGACGGCCGCATTCTGGCGATCGCCGGCCTGCGCTGGCAGAAGATCGAGACCAAGACCTATGACTACAACTCCGGCGCCTTCAGCTCGGGCTATACCGGCGAGGCGACGACCCCGGCCTTCGGGCTGGTGCTGAAGGCCACGCCGCAGATCTCGCTCTACGCCAACTACGCCGAGGCGCTGCAGCCGGGCCAGACGGCCCCGGCCGTGTCGGGCGGCGTGCCGGTGGTGAACGCCGGAGAGGTCCTGTCGCCCTTCCGCGCCAGACAGGGCGAAGTCGGGGTCAAGTATGACGCGGGTCGCTGGGGCGGCACGGTAAGCCTGTTCCGGACGACCCAGCCCAGCGCCCTGATCGTCAACAACCGCTTCACCGCCGACGGCGACCAGGAGAACAGCGGCGTCGAGATCAGTGCGCACGGGGAGATCGCGCCCGGCCTGCGCCTGCTGGGCGGCGCGACCTGGCTGGACGGCGAACTGGTTCAGACGGCCGGGACGGGGCGCGAGCCCATCGGCGTGCCGGACTTCCAGACCAATCTGAACCTGGAGTGGGACGTGCCGGCCGTGCAGGGTCTGACTGTCGAGGGCCGTGTGGTCCATACCGGCAAACAGCCGATCGACACGGCCGGCGCCGCCCACATCGACGCCTGGACCCGGCTGGATGTCGGCGCCCGCTATGCCATGGACATCTCCGGTCGGCCCGTGACCTTCCGCGCCCGGGTCGAGAACGTGGCGGACGAGGACTACTGGGCGGCGACGGGGGGATACCCCGGGGCCAACTATCTGACCCTCGGCGCCCCCCGGACCTTGCTGTTTTCGGTCTCCGCTGATTTCTGACGTCGGATGAAGGCTTCGACGCTCCGCGCCTGGTCGTGGGTCCATACCTGGTCGAGCCTGGTCTCGACCCTGTTCCTGCTCATGCTGTGCCTGACCGGCCTGCCTCTGGTCTTCACGCATGAGCTGGATCATCTCCTGCTGGGCCACGATGAGCGGCCCATGCAGGCGGATGGCCCGCGTCTGAACCTGGATCAGGTGCTGGACGTCGCGTTGGCGCGCCATGCGGGCGGCGTGCCGATGTTCATGAGTTTCGACGAGGACCGGCCGGTCGTGAACGTCACGACCATCGACGCCGGCGGTCCCGCCGAAAACTACACCTTCCAGCCCATCGACCAGATCTCCGGCGCGGCCGCCCCGCCCGTCGCCGGGCACCCGGTGATGGAGTTCATCCTCCAGCTGCACACCGACATGTTCCTGGGTCTGACGGGGATGCTGTTCCTCGGCCTGATGGGGCTGATGCTGGTCGCGGCGCTGGTGTCCGGCATGGTGCTCTATGCGCCCTTCATGCGGAGGCTGCCGTTCGGCACGGTCCGGGCGTCGAAGGCGGCGCGGACCCGTTGGCTGGACTATCACAACCTGCTGGGGATCGTGACGGCCGCCTGGGTCCTGGTCGTGGGCGTGACCGGGGTGGTCAACACCCTGGCCGTGCCGATCATCGCCTATTGGAAGGACACGTCGCTGGCGGCGCTGACACGGCAGTATGACGGCCCGGTCGCCCTGACCGGGCGCAGTTCGCTGGACGCCGCCGTCGAGCGGGCCAAGCACGCCCTGCCGGGCATGACCCTGCAGTTCGTGGCCTTCCCCGGCTCGACCTATTCGACCGACAATCACTACGCCGTCTTCTTCCACGGCGACACGCCGCTGACGACCCATATGACCACTCCCGCCCTGATCGACGCGCGCACGGGCGAGTTGGCGGCGGTGGCTCAGATGCCCTGGTATGTGAAGACCCTGTCTTTGTCGCAGCCGCTGCATTTCGGCGACTACGGCGGTCTGCCGCTCAAGATCCTGTGGGCGATCCTGGATCTGGCGATGATCGTGATCCTGATCTCGGGCCTCTACCTCTGGGTGGCGAAGCGGAGGCGCAGGGCATGAGGGGCCCGAAGGAGGGCAGGGGCGCCGGGCGCGGCCTGTCGCTGTGGGCGATCTTCGCCATCCCGATGGTCGTAGCGGCGCTCAGCCTGATCGGGCTCGTGGGCGCCCTGCTGGATGACGGGGCGTGGGACTGGATCGGCGCGGGGCTGTTGGCCGTGCCGGTGGCGGTCACGGTTTGGGCCCTCATGCGCCGGCGCGGCTGATGATCTGAAAGACGAAAGGCGCGCCCCTTTCGGAGCGCGCCTCACAGCCAAACCAACGCCGGTGGATCAGGCGGCGGTCTTCATCGCCTCGGCGTTGACGGCGGCGTCGGCCATGCCGGTCAGGTCCTCGTCGGTCTGGCTCTCTTCCTGCAGGGTCTCGTCGAGCAGGGCGGCGGCGTCGTTCAGGCCGAGCACCAGGGCCCAGCGCTTCAGGGTGCCGTAGCGGGTGATCTCATAGTGTTCGACGGCCTGGGCGGCGGCCAGAAGGCCGGCGTCTAGCGCGGGCGAACCCTTGTATTCCTCGGCGATCTCGTCGCCCTCGGCCAGAATGCCTTCGATGGCGTCGCAGGTCTTGCCGCGCGCGGGCTTGCCGATGATCTCGAACACCTGCTGCAGGCGTTCGATCTGGCCTTCGGTCTGGCTCTTGTGCTTCTCGAAGGCGGCCTTGAGCTCGGGCGACTGGGCCGCGCGCTGCATCTTGGGCAGGGACTTCAGGATCTTCCGCTCGGCGTAATAGATGTCCTTGAGCGTGTCGTGGAACAGGGTGTCGAGGGTCTTGTCGGCCATGAGGATTCTCCGTTGAGGCAGGCCACAGGAAGCCCCTCGGAGAACGGAGGTTCCTATGTCGGGAAGGCGACCTAGCTCCGCCCTTCCATGCCGATCAGGTCGTCCAGCCGGGGGCGCAGCATGCGGTAGCAGTCGCAGGCGGCCGCCTCGAGACCGGGTCGGTCGATGATGCGGATGACGCCCCGGCCGTAGGCGATGAACTTGCGGCGTTTCAGCTGGGACGCCGCCTCGCTGACGGTGGAACGCCGGGCGCCGATCAGCCGGGCCAGCTCCTCCTGCCGGAAGATCAGGGTCGGGTTGGGCGACAGGTCGCGCGCCGTCAGGATCCAGCGGGCGATCCGGGCGGGGATGGGATGCAGGGCGTTGCAGGCGGCCGTCTGGGCGGCCTGGGCCTGATAGAGGTCCGTCAGGGCCAGAAGGCGGGTCATCAGGGCCGGACGTTCCGCCGCCAAGGCGCGCAGGGCGGCCGCGCTGGCGACCCAGGCCTCGCCCGAGGCCCGACAGACGATCTCCCAGGCGCTGGGGCGATCGGCCATGAAAGGCGCCAGGCCCGTCAGTCCCTCATGGCCGACCACGGCCGTCTCGATGGCGCCCCCGTCGGGGAAGCGGACCAGATTAGCGAACTGGGCGTCGATCGGAAAATGGACCTCGGTGATGGCGGCGCCCTGGTCGACGACGATCCGATCGACCGTCACGGACACGCGACGAAGCAGCGGGCGCAGGGCGGCGGCCTCCTCGGCGTCGAGCGTGGCGAGGAAGCGATTGTCGGGCTGGGGATCGGGATGCTGCATCCCCCTGCAACGCTCAAGGCTCCGCTTGGCTGCGGAAGGGCGATCTTGTTCCGCCTGTGTCGGCGGGCGGGCTTAGCCGTGAGACCGGTTGTGCTATGCCCAAGCTCGCTGAGGAGGGCGCGGCGTGAAGACCTATTTCTGTTTCATCGAACGCGACATCCTGGGCACGCCCCATATGGAGCCGCTGGCCGCCGAGACCGACGCCGAGGCCCTGATCGAGGCCGAGGCCCTGTTGCGCACCCATGCCAGCGGCATCGCCGCCCATGTCCTCTGCGAGAACCTGCGCATCGGGACGGTGCGACGCCCCGAGGTCTCCGGAACCTGATCGACCGCCGTCCGCGGCGAGCGAGGCGTTTCAGTCCAGCTGGGCCACGAGGAAGTCGCGCAGACGCGGATCGTCGGTTAGGCCGATGGCGCGCTGGACGGCGGCTTGCCTGCCGGGGGCTCCGGCCAGACCCAGCACATGGGCGCGCGCCACCCAGTAGGGCGCGTAGCCGGCGGCCTCGGGCGGCAGGGCGTCCAGCAGCGCCACCGCGGCCGCGGGCTCGCCGGATTCGGCCAGGGCCACGGCCTGGCCCACGCGCGCGCCGAGGTTGGGGTGGTGCTGCACGAGCAGGCCGTAGAGGTGCGCGATGGCGCGCCAGGGCGTCTGTCCCGTGGCGCGGCGCTGGGCATGGGCCGACTGGATGGCCGCCTCGATCTGGAAGGGGCCCGGCTGACGCAGTTCGGCGGCGGTCCACAGCGCCCGCTCGGCCTCGCGGATCAGGTCGTCGCGCCAACTGGCCGGGTCCTGCGCCGCCAGGGGCACGAAGCGGCCCTCGGCGTCGAACTGCGCCGCCCGTCGCGCCTCGGCATGCAGCAGCAGGGCCAGAAGCCCCAGGGCCTCGGCCTGCCCGGGCAGCAGCTGCGCCGCCAGGCGCGCCAGGAATAAGGCCTCTTCGCGCAGGTCCTCGGCCGGGGTGTCCAGTGCGTGCCGACCCAGGGTGTAGGCGGCGTAGACGGCCTCCAGCACGGCGGCCAGGCGTGCGGGCAGCTCGCGGGCGTCCGGCGCCTCGAAACGCAGCCCGGCTTCGCGGATCCTCGTCTTGGCCCGAACCAGGCGCTGGGCCATCGCCGCGGGCGAGACGAGGAAGGCGCTGGCGATCACCTTGGCGTTGAGCCCCAGCACCGCCTGCAGCATCAGAGGCGCGTGGACGTTGGCCTCGATGGCCGGATGGGCGCAGACGAACATCAACTGAAGTCGCGGGTCGGGTACGGCCTGGCGCCCGGCCGCCTCGGGTTCGATGTCGTCGAGCACGGCGACGACGCGCGGGTCCAGTGTCAGCCGGACGTGGCGGGCGTTGTGCAACAGACGCCGCCGCGCCGCCGCAGCCAGCCAGGCTTCCGGCGCATCCGGAACGCCCTGTTCGGGCCAGTGGCGCAGCGCGGCGGCGAAGGCGTCGGCCAGGGCGTCCTCGGCGGCGGCCAGGTCGCGCCACTGCCAGGCGAGGCGGGCGACGAGACGGCCGTAGCTCTCACGAGCGACGCGCTCGGCCGCCGCCGCCGCCGCGCCGTCGCTCATGCAGGGGCGTTCGTCGGGGGCGGCAGAACCGGCCGCACCTCGACGC
>NZ_JBQVNM010000017.1:0-46326 GCF_052436175.1 Brevundimonas sp.
TCGGCCCGGAATACTGCGGCTCGGGCGGCTGCAACCTCCTGATCCTCCGGCCCGAGGGGGATAGCTTCACCGTCCTCGGCGACGTGACGATCACCCGGGCGCCCGTGCGTGTCCTGACCAGCCGCACCAACGGCCTCCCCGACATCGCCGTCCAGGTCTCCGGCGGCGGCGCCGAGCCGCATGAGGCCCTCCTGCCCTTCGACGGCGCCCGCTACGCTTCCAACCCCACCGTCGCGCCCGCCCGCCGCACCGAAGGGGCCCCGGGCATGGTCGTCATCGCCGAGGATCAGGAAAGCACAGAGCTGAAGCCCGCGCCCTGAGCCGGAACCGCCACGCCTTGACTTCCCTCCCCGTCCGTCCGACCTCCGTCCGATGACGACGCCCGCCGAATCCGAGGACCGCGAAGGCCTGCGCCCGCTGCTGGCGCGGATCTGGCGCGACTATCTCTCGCATCACAAGGCGGCCCTGTTCCTGTCGATGCTGTGTGCGGCCGTCGCGGGCGGCCTCTCGGCACTGACGCTGAAGCTGCTGGAGCCGGCCATAAACGGCCTGTTCCTCAACCAGTCGGCCCCGATGAAACTGTGGGGCGTCTTAGACATCGCCCCGGGTCAGGCTCTGGTCGTCATTCCCCTGGCCATCGTCGGGGTCGCCTTCGTCTGGACCCTGGCCTCGCTCGGTCAGGCGGCGCTGGTGAACCGCCTCGGCCACGGCATCGTCGGCGACATCCAGATCCGTCTGTTCGGCGCCATGATCCGCGCCGACCTGGCCCGCCTGCGCAGCCGACACTCCGGATCTTTCGTCTCCGAGGTCCTGTTCGACGCCAATCTGGTGCGCGAGGCCTTCACCAACGGGGTGGTCAACTACACCCAGCACAGCCTGACCCTGATCGCGGTCCTGGCCGCCATGGCCTTCATCGACTGGCGACTGACGGCCATCGTCCTGCTGGGCGTGCCCCTCATCACCCTTGTCCTGCGTCGCTTCTCCAGGCGAACGAAGAAGGCCACCACCGGGGCCATGAAGGAGACCGAGACCCTCTCCACCGCCCTGATGGAGAACCTCGACGGCGTCCGCCTCATCAAGATCGAGAACCGCGAGGCCGCCGAGGAGGCCCGCGTGGGCGAGGTCGTCGCCCGCCGCCAGCGTCACGTCATCAAGTCCGCCGACAGCCGCGCCTTCGCCGGTCCCTTCAGCAATCTGGTGGCCATGATCGTGGTCGCCGCCGTCATGGCCTACGCCGGATGGCGCGCCCGCGACGGCGGCATGAGCGTGGGCGCCTTCGCCGCCTTCATCGGCCTGCTGATGGCCGCCGGCCAGTCCCTGCGTCAGGTCACCAACCTCCAGACCGTGATGACCGAGGGGCTGACGGCGGCGCGTCGCCTGTTCGCCTCCCTCGACATCCAGCCCGAGATCCGAGAGGCGGCCGCCCCCGCCCCTGTGCCTTCCGGCGCACTCACCATCGCCCTCGACCACGTCAGCTTCGCCTACGCCCCCGCAGCCGAGGGCGGCGCCCCGACCCTGTCGGACGTCTCCCTCACCGTCGCGCCCGGAGAAACCGTGGCCCTGGTCGGCCCCTCCGGCGGCGGCAAGTCCACCATCCTCAGCCTCCTGCCGCGCTTCTACGACGTGACCTCGGGCGCCGTGACCCTGAACGGCCAGGACATCCGCGGCCTTCGCCTGCACGACCTGCGCGACCGCATCGCCCTGGTCACCCAGGAGCCCTTCCTGTTCGACGACACCATCGCCGCCAACATCGCCTATGGCCGCCCCGGGGCCACCCCGTCCCAGATCGAGGCCGCCGCCGCCGCCGCTGCCGCCCACGACTTCATCACCGCCCTGCCCGAGGGCTACGCTGCCCGCGCCGGCGAGGCCGGTCTGCGCCTGTCCGGCGGCCAGCGCCAGCGTATCGCCATCGCCCGCGCCTTCCTCAACGACGCCCCCATCCTTCTGCTCGACGAGGCCACCTCGGCTCTCGACACCGAGAGCGAGGCCCAGGTCCAGGCCGCGCTTGAACGGCTGATGCAGGGGCGCGCCACCCTGATGATCGCCCACCGCCTGTCCACCGTCATGAACGCCGACCGCATCTATGTGATCGAGGCCGGGCGCGTGGTCGAAACCGGCCGCCACGCCGACCTCGTCGCCCGGGGCGGCCTCTACGCCCGCCTGGCGAAGCAGCAGTCGCTGGACGGCGACCCCGTCACGGTCACGACCGTCGCATGAGGCCCCTGCGTTCATGAGACCTCTGCGCAATCCGGTCATCCAGACCCTCATGGCCAATCTTCTGGCCGTCTGGATGCGTTTCTGCGTCGCCACCATCCGCTGGACGCATGAGAACGAGAACGTCGCCGAACAGGTCTGGGCCGACGGCGGCCCGGTCATCTGCGCCTTCTGGCATTCCCGCATCAGCCTGACCCCGGCCTGCTGGCCGCAGGAGCGCGCCCAGAAGGTTCGCGCCATCGTCTCCCTGTCGCCCGACGGCCAGTTCATCGCCCGCGCCATGGACAAGGTCGGCTTCCCGTCCATCCGGGGCTCCTCCGCCAACAAGGACAAGGCTGATCGCGCCAAGGGCGGAACCGCCGCCCTGCGTGACGCCCTGCGCCAGCTCAAGACGGCCGGTGTCGCCGTCACCCCCGACGGCCCCCGCGGCCCCATGCGCCAGATGGGCGACGGCGTGGCGGTCATGGCCAAACTGTCGGGCGCGCCGGTCCTGTTCATCGGCCTGTCCTGCAATCCGGCGGTCCGGCTGGGCAGCTGGGACCGCGCCGTCCTGCCCCTGCCCTTCGGACGCGGCGCCATCGTCTGGGACCTCGACCGCTACCCCGAGGGTCTCTCGACCGATGAGGCCACCGCCCGCTGGACCGAACGCCTGACCGCCGTCGAGGCCCGCGCCGACGAACTGACCGGGCTGGAACGGATTTGAGCGTCCGATGCTGAGCCCCGCCCTCGCCCTCTATCAGCTCGCCACCCGGCTGCTGGAACCGCTGGCCCCGCGCCTGCTCGACCGCCGCGCGGCCCAGGGCAAGGAGGACCCGGCCCGCGTCGACGAACGGCTGGGCCTCGCGGGCCTCGAGCGTCCCGAGGGCGACCTCGTCTGGCTGCACGGCGTCAGCGTCGGCGAGACCCTGTCCCTGCTGCCTCTGGTGGAACGCTTCCGCCGCAACCGCCCCGACCTGACCGTCCTCGTTACCTCGGGCACCGTCACCTCAGCCGAGCTTCTTGCCCGCCGCCTGCCGCCGGGCGTCATCCACCAATATGCGCCGGTTGATGGCCCGGCCGCCGTCGCCGCCTTCCTCGACCACTGGCGGCCGTCTCTGGGCGTCTTCGTCGAGAGCGAACTCTGGCCCAACCTCTTGACGGCGGCCCGGGCGCGCGACGTCCCCCTGGCCCTGGTCAGCGCCCGCATCACGGAAAAGACCGCGTCCGGCTGGTCCCGGGCGCCCGGAATGGCCCGACGGCTTCTGGCCTGCTTCGATCTGGTCCTGCCCCAGGATCCCGCATCGGCCGACCGACTGATCGCTCTGGGCAGCCGGGTGGACGGTCTGGTCAACCTCAAGCTGTCCGGCGAACCCCTGCCCCATGACGCCGCCGCCTTCAGCCGCCTCAGCGCCGCCATCGGCGACACCCCCGTGATCGTCGCCGCCAGCACCCATGAGGGCGAGGAGATCGCCCTGACCCGCGCCCTCGACGTCCTGCCGACCCACGGCCTGCTGATCCTCGTCCCCCGCCATCCCGAACGCGGTCCCGCCATCGCGGCGGCGCTCGAACAGGCAGGCTATCGCCTTGGCCTGCGCTCGCGCGGCGACGCCCTGACCGAGGACACCGGCGTCTATGTCGCCGACACCCTGGGTGAACTCGGCCTGTTCCTCAGACTGGCCGACGTGGTCGTCATGGGCGGCAGCTTCGCCCCGGCCCTCGGCCTCGACCCTGTCGGCGGCCACAACCCGCTGGAGCCCGCGCGTCTGGGCAAGCCCGCCATCACCGGCCCCGACGCCTCCAACTGGCAGGCCGTCGCGGCCCTGCTGCACGACTCAGGCGGGCTTGTCGTGGTCCAGACGCCCTCAGACCTGCCCGCTGTCGTCGCCCCCCTGCTGGCCGATCCCGCCGCCGCCCAGGCCATGGGCGACCGCGCCCGCCGCGCCGCCGTCGACGCCGGCGCCGGCCTCGACCGGCTGTGGGAGGGTCTGACGCCGTTGTTGCCCGTCCCGGCGGCCCGCCGATGAAACTCAACACCCCCCGCTGGTGGTATGAGCGCGACAGCAACCACGCCCGCGTCACCCGCATCCTGCTCAAGCCCGCTTCCTGGCTCTGGGCCGCCGTCACCGCCCGGCGCATCGCCCGCGCCACGCCCTTCGATCCGGGCGTCCCCGTCATCTCGATCGGCAACCTGACCATGGGCGGCTCGGGCAAGACCCCGGTCGCGCGCGAGGTCCTGCGCCTGCTGCACGGCGCCGGCGTCTCCGCCCACGCCCTGTCGCGCGGCTATGGCGGGCGGCTGGAAGGGCCCATCCGCGTCGATCCCGCCGCCCACACTGCCGCCGACGTCGGCGACGAGCCCCTGATGCTGGCTCAACAGGCGCACGCCTGGATCGCCCGCGACCGCGCCGCCGGGGCCCGCGCCGCCGTCGCGAACGGCGCAGCGGCCCTCGTCCTCGACGACGCCCATCAGAACACGGCCCTGAAGAAGACCCTCAGCCTCGTCGTCGTGGACGGTGAGACCCGTAGCGACGAATGGCCCTTCGGCGACGGCGCCGTCTTTCCCTCCGGCCCCATGCGCGAGCCGCTGAAGGCCGGTCTGGCCCGCGCCGATGCGGTCGTCATCCTGCTGCCGAGCGACCTCGACGCCGCCGATCCCGAACTGGTCGCGACCTTCGGCGACCTGCCCGTCTTCATCGCCCGCCTGACCCCCGACGGCCCGCCGCCACCCGGCCCCCTGGTCGGCTTCGCCGGCATCGCCAAGCCGTGGAAGGTCGAACGCAGCCTCATCGCCGCCGGCGCCGACCTGAAGGATTTCATCCCCTTCCCCGACCACGCCGAACTGAAACCCGCCGACATCGCCTTCCTGACCGACCGCGCCGCCCTCCACGGCGCCGCCTTGGTCACCACGGAAAAGGACTGGGTCCGGCTCCCGCCCGAATGGCGCGCGCGCGTGACCTCATGGCCGGTGACGGCGCGGTTTGAGGATGAAGGCAGGTTCGCGGTTTTCCTGGGCCGCGCCTGAATCCCACCTGTGCCTTCGCGCAAACGAACGGCAAAGACGGAAATCCTCATGCGCCAGCAACGGGCTCAACGCCGAAGGCTCTTATGATCTGCTGGTCATCCAAGCCCCGCCTACGCGACCAATCGATCAAATATTCGGCTTCGTGCCAATCCAGCGCCTTGTCGGGATGAAGTAAGCCGACCAAGAGACGGAAGGCGTATTTTCGATCATCGTAACCCGCATCGATCTTCGCCCATAAATCTCGAAGAGCGTCCCTCCGATTCGCATCGCCTGTGCCCTCCGTGGACGACAACACCAAATCTTCTTCCACCGCTATGTCGGTCAGTTGGGAGAATATGGCGCGAATGACGTCATGGCTGCGCGGATGGATTTGACCGTCTTCGATGGATTCGATCAATCGGTCGGCGTCACGAGAGGCTTCCATGCTCATCGCCTAGCTTGTCGTCCGGCCCCTCAATCCGGCCGCACCACCTGCCCGCCCTTCATCACGAACTTCACCCGTTCCAGCTCGGTCACGTCCGTCAGCGGATCGCCCGACACCGCGATCAGATCGGCGGGCATCCCGACCGCCAGCCGACCGGCCTCGTCCGACAGCCGCAAATGGCTCGCCGCATTGACCGTGGCGGTCTGGATGGCCTCCAGCGGCGTCAGCCCGGCCCGGACCAACAGGGCGAACTCCCCGGCGTTGTCGCCATGGGCCGAGACGCCGCTGTCGGTGCCGAAGGCGATGCGGACGCCGCCCTCATGCGCCCGGCGCGCCATGTCCAGCATCTTGGGCCCGGCTTCGAGGGCCTTGGCCGTCTGGGCCGGTGTGAAGAAGTTGTTCGGCCCCGAGGCGATCCGGTAGACGAAGTCCCCCGCCATCAGGGTCGGCACCAGCCAGACGCCCTCGCGCCGCATCAGCCGGATCGACTCGTCGTCCAGATAGGTGCCGTGCTCGATCGAATCGCCCCCGGCCCTCAGGAAGCTGTTGATGCCGTCGGCGCCATGGGCGTGGGCGGTGACCTGACGGCCCATCTTGTGCGCCGCCTCGACGATCCCGGCCAGTTCGGCGTCCGAGAACTGCTGGCCCAGACCCGCCGCCGTGTTCGACAGCACCCCGCCCGTGGCCGTGATCTTGATGATGTCCGCGCCCGATCGCACCGACAGCCGCACCGCCCGCATGCAGTCCTCCGGCCCCGAGCAGATGTTCTGTCCCGAGAACAGGTGCATCACGTCCTCGCGGTAGCCGTTGACGTCGCCGTGCCCCCCATGGATCGACACCCCGTCGCCCGCCGCGATGATCCTCGGTCCCGGCACGTCGCCGCGCCGGATCGCGTCGCGCAGGGCGAAGATCGATTCCCCCGTCGCCCCCAGATCGGCCACGGTGGTGAAGCCGGCGTTCAGCGTCTTCCTCGCGTTCCGCGCCCCGATGAAGGCCTGATCCGCATTGGACTGCGTGACCCCGTCCAGCCGCGAGTTCGGGCTCTGCTCGCCGGTCAGATGCACATGGCTGTCGATCAGTCCCGGCAGGACGAAGGCGGTCCTCAGATCGACGACATCCCCCTCTCCAACGAAGCCGTCGCGCACTTCGACGATCCGGTTCCCCTGGATCACGAGAGTTTTATCGCGTTGCACCCGGCCGGTGGACGGATCGTCCAGAAGCCGCCCCACTTGCACGAACGTGGTTCCCGTCTCGGCCGAAACCGGCGCACCCGCCGGGCTTTGCGCCGATACCGCTCCGGCGAAGCTCAGCCCCGCCAGCGCCCCAATCCATGCCCAAGCCTTCATCGTCAGCCCCCTGTTTGCTCCGCTGCACCATAGCCGACAATCGCCCCGCGCCTAGCGGAGGTTGAAACCCGCGTTCCGATCAGGGACAACCGGACCACGGGGACAACGGCAGTAAAGGCACGGCATGCGGCTTTCGACGGACGCGCTCTCGCGGCGAGGACTCATCCTCGGCGGCTCGGCCCTTCTGGCCGGCTGCGCGACAGGTGGAGCGGCCACGCCGCCGACGGCCCTTCTCGCCGAAACCTCGCCCGTCGCCGCTCCGGCCGCGCCTCCGCCCCCTCCGCGCATCCAGACCGCCCAGACCTTCGCCCCGCCGCCGCTGGATCCCTATCGCCAGGTCCGCCCCGAGCTCATGCAGCGCGCCATGGCCGCCCTCGACATCCATCATCGCCGTGTGCCCCTGCGCGACCGGATGTACATCGTCGACTTCCAGAAATTCTCCGGCGAGGAGCGGCTGTTCGAGGTCGATCTCATCAGCGGCCAGGTCATGGCCTTCCGGACCAGTCACGGCCGCGGTTCGGACCCCCAGCATTCCGGCTACGCCCGCAACTTCTCCAACACGCCGGACAGCTACATGTCGTCGCTGGGCGCCTACGCCACCGCCGGCGCCGGCTGGGGTTCGCAACAGGGGCCGAACGTCCTGCTGGACGGCCTCGACTATTCCAACGACAAGGCGCGCGACCGCGCCATCATCGTCCACGGCGCCGACTACGCCGACCCCGCCTTCCTGGCCCGCGAAGGCAAGCTCGGCCGCAGCTACGGCTGCTTCTCCACCGCCCACACCGACCTGCCGATGCTGCGCGAACGCATGGGCGAAGGCCGCCTGCTGTTCGCCTACACCTGAGGCCGCGCGCCGACCGCGCTCAGCGGTTCAGGGCTCGCCAACCAATGTCCGACCGGCAGAACCCGCCCGGCCAGTCGATCCCAGCGATCGCCGCATAGGCCCGCTCCCGCGCATGTTCGATGTCGTCGCCCTCGGCGCAGACGCTCAGCACCCGACCGCCCGCCGCCGCCAGCTGACCGTCGTCGCGACGCTTCGTCCCGGCGTGGAACACCTGGACATGCGGGCCGAAATCCTGCTCCGCCCCCCGGATGATCGACCCCTCCAGCGGGCTGTCGGGATAGCCCTTGGCGGCGAAGACCACGCAGATCACCGTCTGCGGCTTGAACACCGGCGGCGGCAGGTGGCTGACGTCCCCCCGCGCACAGGCCAGCAGATAGGGGACGATGTCCCCGTCCAGCCGCATCATCAGCACCTGGCATTCCGGGTCGCCGAAGCGGGCGTTGAACTCCACCACCTTCGGCCCCTCGGCCGTCATCATCAGCCCGGCGTAGAGCACCCCGCGATAGGGCGCGCCCTCGGCCGCCATCCCCGCCAGCGTCGGCCGGATCACCGTGGCCTCGGCCGTCGCCACCACGGCGTCCGACAGCACGGGCGCGGGCGAATAGGCGCCCATGCCGCCGGTATTCGGCCCGGTGTCTCCGTCGAAGGCCCGCTTGTGGTCCTGGGCCCCGCCGATCAGCACGGCCTCCTTGCCGTCGCACAGGGCGAACAGGGAGCCCTCCTCCCCGTCCATGAACTCCTCGATCACCACCCGCGCCCCGGCCTGGCCGAAGCGCCCACCCAGCATCCGCTCGATCTCGGCCTCGGCGTCCTGACGGTCCGGGCTGATCGCCACCCCCTTGCCCGCCGCCAGACCGTCGGCCTTGATGACATAGGGGGGCTGGAACGACGCCAGCGCCGCCTTGGCCGAGGCCACGTCCTCATGCACGCCGTATCCGGCCGTCGGAATGCCGTGCCGCTGCAGGAAGGCCTTGGAAAAAGCCTTGGAGGTCTCCAGTTGCGCCGCCTTGGCCGTCGGCCCGAAACAGGGAATCCCCATCTCCGCCAGCCGGTCCGCCAGACCCGCCGCCAGGGCCAGCTCCGGCCCCACGACGACCAGATCGGCGTGGATCTCCCGCGCTAGGGCCGCCAGCCCCTCGGCGTCGTCCGCCTTGACCGGGCGCAGCTCGCCCAGCTTTTCCATGCCCGGGTTTCCGGGCGCGATGACCAGCCGTCGCTTCAACGGCGACTGGGCGATCTTCCAGGCCAGGGCGTGTTCGCGGCCGCCGGAACCGACAAGCAGGATGTTCATGCCCGCCGAATGGCCGTGCGACGCCCGCCGGTCAAGCCGCCGAACTCACAGCAGGGCGGAAACCACATAGACCAGCACCCCCAGCATCGCGATCACGCCGATCACCAGCCACGGACTGATCGCGGGCCCGTCGGCGCGCCGTTGCAGGTCGCGTTCTCTTGGATCGCGGTCGGCGGGGTCGGTGTCGGGCGGATCGGCCATGACATCGCAACGGGCCGTGACGCCCACTGTTCCCTTCGCATCCGCGTCACTTTGGCCCTAGATGGGGGGAATGAGCGACGACTCCTACATCTTCGAGGGCGATACCCCTTCCGAGCCTGCGCGCGACAACAACCCGCCCCAGTCCGTCTCCGAACTGGCCTTCGCCCTCAAGCGCACGCTCGAGGACCGCTTCGGCCACGTCCGGCTGCGGGGCGAGATCTCCAAGGTTAATCACCACGCCTCGGGCCACGTCTATCTGACTCTGAAGGACGACAAGGCCGCCATCGACGGCGTGGTCTGGAAGGGCTCGGTGCGCGGCCTGGGCGTGCGACCCGAGGCCGGGCTCGAGGTCATCGTTACCGGCAAGATTACCTCCTACCCCGCCCGCTCCTCCTATCAGATCGTCATCGAATCCATGGAGGCCGCCGGCGCCGGAGCCCTGCTGGCCCAACTGGAACGGCTCAAGGCCAAACTGCACGGCGAGGGCCTGTTCGACCCGGCGAAGAAGAAGCCCATCCCCGCCTTCCCCGCCACTATCGGCGTCATCACCAGCCCGACCGGCGCCGTCATCCGCGACATCCTGCACCGCATCGCCGAACGCTGGCCCTGCCGGGTCATCGTCTGGCCCGTGGTGGTCCAGGGCGACGCGGCGGCGGGTCAGGTCGCCAACGCCATTCGCGGGTTCGACGCCCTGCCAGAAAGCAAGACTGGGGGTTCAGGCCCCATCCCCCGCCCCGACCTGCTGATCGTTGCGCGAGGGGGCGGCTCGGTCGAGGATCTCTGGTGCTTCAATGACGAGGCCCTGGCCCGCACGGTCGCGGCGGAGCGCATCCCGATCATATCCGCCGTGGGGCACGAGACCGATACCACTCTGATCGACTTCGTCTCCGACCGCCGCGCCCCGACACCGACCGGCGCCGCCGAGATCGCCACCCCGGTGCTTTCCGACCTCAGGTTCGCCGTTTCGGACCTCGACCGCCGCCTCGACCGCGCCGGCGCCCGGCTGCTCGACGACCGCCGCACCCGGCTTCGCGCCGTCGCGCGCGGCCTGCCCGCCCGGCCGGAAGAACTGGTCGCCATGGCCCAGCAGCGGCTGGATCACGCCTCCAGCCGACTGGCGTCCGGCCTGCACCGCAACACCGCCCTGCACGAGCGGCGGCTGGCGACCGTCGGTGGGCGGTTCTCGAAGGGCTTGCTGGACCGGGCCGTCGAACGGCGCGGCGACCGGCTGTCCGCGGTCGGCGCCCGGCTGGCCCCGCCCCTGCTGTCCCGCCTGAACCGGGCCGAGGACCGGCTTTCAGGTCTGGCGCGCGCGCTCAACAGCCTCAATCCAAAGACGCCCAAGCCCGGCTTCGCCCGCATCGACGACGCCGAGGGCCGGATGATCACCTCCGCCGCCGCCCTCGCGCCGGGCCAGACGGTCAGCCTGGTCTTCCCCGACGGCGCGCGCGGCGCCCGGATCGACGGCGGCGCAAACCTGACAATCGCAGGTTCAAATCCTGCTCCCACACCCAAACCCATGCCGAAGCCCAAACCCGCGCCGCTGGATCAGGGCGACCTCTTCTGACCCCTCGCCCGGACGGCGCCGCCGCGCTATCCTCGGGCCATGACCCTGACCCCTCCCGTCGGCCAGCCCGCAACGCTCCACTTCGGCGACGGCGAGTTCGTCGTGCTCCGGCCCGGCGACCATGTGGTCTGCGCCGTCTCCGGCCGCCGAATCCCCCTGACCGCGCTGCGCTACTGGTCCGCCGAGCGTCAGGAGGCCTATGCCGGGCCGTCCGAGTTCCTCAGCCGGGCGTCGGACGCGGCATGAGCCTGACCCGGCGCGGGCTGTTGGCGGCGGCCGCCGCCTGGCCGGCTTCGGCGATGGCGCGTACGGAGGCCGACCTCAGCCTCAGCGGCCGCTGGGTCCAGGGCGGTTTCATCCTTGGGCGCACGACGCCCCGCGCCGAGGTCCTGGTCGATGGAACCCCGATGACCGCCGCCTCGGACCATGGCCTGTTCGTCGTCGGCCTGGATCGCGACGCCGCGGCGTCCACCGAGATCGCCGTCCGTTCGGGCGGCGCCACGACCCGGCGCACCGTGAACGTCGCCGCCGGAACCTTCCCCTCGACCCGGGTGGACGGCCTGCCGCCGTCCACCATCGCCCCGTCCGATCCCGCCCTGCTGGCCCGCATCCAGCGTGAGGCCGCACTGAAAACCGCCGCCTTCGCCAGTCGCGACCCCGGCGACGCCTTTTCCTCCGGCTTTATATGGCCGCTGGAGACTTATCGCATCTCCAGCGCCTGGGGGGCGCAGCGGGTGCTGAACGGCACGCCCGCCCGGCCCCATTACGGCATCGACCTGGCTGCGCCGCGCGGGACGGCGATTCGCGCCCCCGCCGCCGGCCTGGTGGTCCTGGCCGAGCCCGACCTGCATTTCGAGGGCGGCCTGACCCTGATCGACCACGGCCAGGGCCTGGTCAGCGCCTATCTGCACCAGTCCGCCCTGGCGGTGTCTGACGGACAGCGGGTGCGCCAGGGCGAGACCATCGGCCGTGTCGGCTCGACCGGCCGCGCCACAGGCCCGCATCTGTGCTGGCGGATGAAGTGGCGCGACCGCAATCTCGACCCTTCATTGATGGTCGCAACCCCGATTCCGGCCTGAATTCGGGCCGCCGGGCCGCCGGCTTGGTGTGAAGTTGAGCGGGACGCCTATGCGCGTCTAAGCTGTTCTGATACTTCGCTTATCGCTAACGCTGGATTCAAGCTCCCCCCATGGCAGGCCTCCATTCCGTCAACGTGCTGCTGGTCGATGACAACCAGCACATGCGGGCCATCACCTCTGCGATCCTGCAGTCGGCGGGCATGCGCAATATTCGCGAGGTCGCCGACGGCGCCGCCGCGCTCGAAAGCCTGCGCGAGCACCCCGTCGACCTGGCCATCGTCGATTTCAACATGTTCCCGCTGGACGGGGTGGAGTTCACCCGCCTGGTCCGCAACAGCCCGGACAGCGCCAACCCCTATCTGCCGATCATCATGATGACCGGCCATTCCGAGCGAAGCCGCGTCACCGAGGCGCGCGACGCCGGCGTGACCGAGTTCGTCGCCAAGCCGATCACGGCCAAGGCCGTCTTCGACCGCATCAAGGCGGTGATCCTCCGGCCCCGCCCCTTCATCAAGGCCGACACCTACTTCGGCCCGGACCGACGACGACTGAAGGTGCAGGGCTACAGGGGCCCCTTCCGTCGCGCCGATGATCCCAGGCCCGAACCGGCCGCTCAGCCGGCCGAGGTCTCGACCGGCCCGGACTCCATCACCATCTGATAGACCCGGTCGGGCCATCGCTTGTGGACCCAGAACCAGTCCACCGGATGCTCGCGCACCCGATCCTCCACGAAGCGGTTGGCGGCCTGGATTCCCGCCAGCACCGCCTCCGTCTTGTCTTCCCCCTCGACCTCGATCGGTTCATGGGCCGTGACGCGGAACCGCACCCCCGGCAGACGCACCACCGACAGGGGCTGCATCACCGTGCCGAACTTCAGCGCCAGTCGCGCCGCGCCCGGCGAGGCGTTGACCGGCTGGCCGAAAAACTCGACCTCCGGCCCCTGGTTGTACTTCTGGTCCACCAGCAGGGCGATGGAATCGCCGCGCTTCATCCCGGCCATCAACTCCCGCGTGCCGTCGCCCTTGGGCGCGAACAGACGGATGCCGTAGCGCTCCCGGCTCCTGCGGATCAGGGCGTCGACATGGGGGTTGTTGGCCGCGCGATAAGTCACCTGGCACGGCACCCCCGCCGCCATGATGACCGCCGCCATCACCTCGAAATTGGCCAGATGGCCCGAGATCAGCACGACCGGCTTGCCGCTGTCGCGGATGGCGTGCAGCCGCTCCATGCCGACCACGTCCACCCGGCCGCCCTCGGGCGTCAGCCGGTCCATCACCGCCAGCTCGGCGAAGGTCCGCCCCGTCTGGTCCCACTGGTCGATCGCCAGCCGCTCCCTCTCGGCCGGATCCATGTCGGGGAAGGCGATCATCAGGTTGCGCCGCACCGTCCTGTGCGTCCCCGTCAGCGGCCCCAACGCCTTCAGCAGCCCCCCGCCGAAGGCCGAGGCCCGCTCGACCCCCAGCAGGCGCAGAAAGGCGAACAGGGCCGAAAACGCGACAGCCTCGATCCGCCAGACGATCCTCTGGCCGACCGAAACCGCCGGCTTGTCGCCCTCACCAAGCAATCGTCAGCCCGCCGTCGACCACCAGGGTCTGGCCGTTCACATAGGAGCCGGCCTTCGAGACCAGATAGACGGCCGTCCCCGCGATCTCGTCCGGCTGCCCGATACGCTTCATGGGATTGGGCTCCACGGTGACCTTCAGCACCTCCTCATTCTCCCACAGATAGCGGGCGAAATCCGTCTGGATCAGGCCGGGCGCGATGCAGTTGACCCGCACGTTCGACGGTCCCCACTCCACCGCCAGGTTGCGCGCCAGTTGCATGTCCGCCGCCTTGGAAACGTTGTAGGCGCCGATCAAGCTATTGCCCCTCAGGCCCCCGATCGACGAGATCACGACGATGGCCCCGTCCTTCCGCTCCACCATCTGCGGCCCGACCATCTGGCACAGCCAGTGGTTGGCCAGGACGTTGTTGTGGAAGATCTTCTCGAACTGCTCGTCGGCGATCCCGCCCATCGGTCCGGCATAGGGATTGGTCGCGGCGTTGCAGACCAGAATGTCGATCTGGCCCCATTTGGCGTTGGTCTCGTCCACCAGCCGCTGCAGGTCGTCCTTCGACGCGATATTGGCCGGAATCGCCATGGCGCGGCCCTCGCCGTACTTGGCATTGATCGCCTCGGCCACTTCATCGCACGGCCCGGCCTTGCGCGACGAGATCACCACCTTGGCCCCATGCTCGGCCAGTCGTTCGGCGATCGCCTTGCCGATGCCCTTGGACGAGCCCGTGACGATCGCGACCTTGCCGCTCAGATCGAACAGTTCCATGCCTTCTCTCCCCAGATAGAATCCCTGAACCGGACCCATGCCCGGCGTCTGATTTTTTGCGTTGCACCCAAATAAGCCCGAGCGGGGCGTCAGGACAACGCTGACGCCGCGTCAATGGCGGCTTTTCATCCCCGACCGCCCGTCGGTCCGGCCAGATAGGCCCTAGCCGAAGCCCAAGGATCAGCCGATACTCGGCCGATTCCACAGGGGCGGTCGGCGCCGCCCCTTCCCCCGGAGCGACATGAGACAGCTCACCACCGGCCTGCTGTTCTTCGGCTACCTCTTCCTTGCGATGACGGTGGGCGCCTTCGTCTGGCGTCTGGGTCTGGGCCTGGGCGCCGGCTTCGCCTCGACCCTGGGGGCGCTGGGCGTCATCGGCGTGGTCCATGCGATGCTGAGCCAGTCCAGCCAGCGCCAGGCCCTGCGCGCCGAGATCGGCGCCGTGCGTCAGGCCCACCGCCTCCTGGCCGACGCCATGGAGCAGCAGCAGGTCACCCTGGGCGAACTGGCCGAGGCCATCCAGAACGGCGCCCTGAACACCACCGAGGAGCTGACCGGCGAGGTCCGCATTCTGGAGGGGCTGATCCAGCAGATGAGCGAGTCGATCGACGAGCGGCTGCGCATCGTTCCCATGGCCGCCCCCGACAGCGTCGAAAGCCGCCACCGTCAGCAGTCGAACCTGCTGCTCCAGACCGTCCACGACGCCCTGACCGACAACCGCGTCGACCTCTATCTCCAGCCGGTCATGTCCCTGCCCCAGCGGCGGACCGTCTTCTACGAAAGCTTCACCCGCCTGCGCGACGAGACCGACCGGGTCATGATGCCGGCCGAATACCTGTCCGCCGCCGAAAGCGAGGGTCTGGTCCCGGCCATCGACAACCTGCTGCTGTTCCGCTGCGCCCAGATCGTGCGCCGTCTGGCGCGTCAGGATCGCAAGGTCGGGGTCTTCTGCAACGTGGCCCTGTCGTCGCTCGGCGACGAGACCTTCTTCCCCCAGTTTCTGGATTTCCTCAGCCAGAACCGCGACCTGAACCAGGCCCTGATCTTCGAACTGGGCCAGGCGACGTTCGACGCGCGCGGCGCGGTCGAGGCCCGCAACATGGCCAAGCTGGCCGACCTCGGCTTCCGTTTCTCGATCGACAAGGTCCAGACCCTCGACCTCGACTTCGCCGACCTGCAACGGTCCGACGTCCGCTTCGTCAAGGTGGCCGCCGACCTCCTGATCGAACAGCTGCTCGACATCGACGGCGCCGCCCCCCTGCCCTCCCTGCCCGACATCCAGGCCGCCGACTTCGCCGGCCTGACCCGCCGCTACGGCATCGAGGTCATCGCCGAAAAGGTCGAGAGCGAACGCCAGATCGTCGACATCCTCGAACTCGACGTCGCTCTGGGCCAGGGCCACCTCTTCGGCGAACCCCGCGCCATCAAGGAACAGGTCCTGGCCGAAACCGACCCCCCGGCGGACTTCATCCGCTCCACCCTGCGCAGCGCGGATCAGCGCCGCCGGTTCGGGTAGGGGCGTCGGGTTTCGACCGGCAGGGCAAGGACTGCTATCGACCCAAAGCGGACTTCCTTCAGATGATCTGGCGCTACGCCTTTTGGGTTCCGATTTCGGCCAGCCAGTCGCTCAACAGATCGTGCCGAATGGGCCCCTCGGAAAGAGCGATCTCTGGCTCAATGTCGGCAGGAGGCACATCTGAGGGCGGATAGCCGTAGCGCTCCCGGAACAGGCGATTGAAGTGGCCCATAGATGTGAAACCGTAGCTCCACGCGACCTCGGCGATAGAGAGTTGCATATCCCGGCGCCGCCTCAATCCGTCGCGAGCGTGGTGCAGGCGACGATCTTGGATGTAGCGGTTTACCCCTCCGATCCCCTCGAACGACCGGTACAATGTCGCGCGAGATACGCCGGCGGCTACGGCGGTTTCCGCCGCGCCGAACGTGACCTCCTTGGCCCTCACCCGGGCCTCGATGAAATCTACGGCTAAGCGACGCACCGATCCATATACGGTCGAGATCTCGGGGGCGCCGATTGGCGTTTCTATGCCCGCTACCCGCCCGACTACCAGCAGCAGAGACTGGATCGCGGAGTCGAGCGCAGCCTCCGTCAGCTGATCTGCTTCCTCGATCAGAACCTGCATCAGACCCTTCACCAGGCGAACGCCGGGCAGGTCCGGCGACAGGATCCGGCCATGCATATCCGGACCGAGTAGCGGAGGCGGCGCGAGGTTGCGTGGAACCATGATCGACATCAGGTCGACGGCCTCGAGCCGTGTGGAGGACAGCCGCCCGAAATCCCGGAATTGAAGCGCCCCCGGCTCCGCCCGGGCCTCTCGCCCATCGTATTCCCCCACTGTCGCTGCCCGGTTGATGACAAGGTTCAGACCGTCGATCTGGGATTTCTTAAGCAGGGCGGAGCCCCGGCTCAGGGTCTGACGGACCGAGCGGCCCGTCCCTACGCCGCCTACCGCGCTTAGAATGCTACGGGTGTGGTTGAAAAAGTTCGCCTGATCCTCGTCGCTGATGCCGGACACTTCGTAGATGTCGGCCATGCCGATCATGTAGCGTTCGAGCGCGTCCGGCAGAGTGGCGGTGGAAACATCCCAGGCAATCATGCGGGGGTACAGCAAGCGAACTCCGGGATCACTGGACTGAAGCGTGAGCCGTCGGCGTAAGTGCGACATTGGCGACACGATTGCAAACAGCGTGACCGTCAGCGCCCAAAGCCACAGCCTTCGTCTCACGCTGTTGAGACGCAGAGAAGTTCCCTGCCTGCGAGGCGGATGGCATCCGCACAATTCGGGGCACGAGGTCGGCGGCAGGTCGGCTCGCTCGCTATTTGAAGGTTTGGAATGTTGAGGAAAGCAGCCCTTTCGCTGGCGGCGGCGATACTTGTTGGATCGGCTCTGCCGGCGGCGGCTCAGAACGTGGTGCTGAACCCCAGCTTCGAAGCGCCCGTGCTGGCGGATGGTACTGTTCAGCAGAACTTTGTCGCCGGATGGTCCGGGACAGTCTCAGGCGCCAATAACTACGGGATCTTGCGGAATCCCTCGCTGATTGTCGCTCAGGACGGATCCAACCTCGCCTTTATCAATGTGGATCCCGGTCAAACGAAGGGCCTCGTTCAGACCCTCGGCGCCGTGTCGGCCGGCGAGCGCTACGACGCCAGCGCATGGTTCGGCTGGCGCACTGACAACGCGAACGTCGCCAACGTCGCTATTCAGCTATGGCTCGGCGGCTCCGTGGTTGGGGGCGATATTTCGGGCGGCGTGTTGGTCGCTTCCAATGCGCCGAGCCTGGTTCAGGGAGCCTGGGTACAGGGAACGACGACCTACACCGCTTCGCCGGCGCAAGCGGGTCAGGTTCTGCGCATCCGTTTGGCCACGACGAGCGCGGGCGGCGCCCAAACCAACTTCGACGACGTCAGAGTCGCCCGGACAGCGCCTGCACCGGTCCCCACGATGACCGAGTGGGCGTTGATCCTGTTCGGAACGATCATGGCGGGTGGTGCTGCGCTTTACATCCAGCGTCGTCGTCAGTGCGTCTAGTCGACGTATTCTCACGATCCGACGGCCTCGCCAGCGATGGCGGGGCCGTTTGCATGTCTGCTTTCCACCCTTAGCCGACCCTTGGAACGTCTGCTCCCACCCCACACGCTCCACCCCCTCCACATCCCGCCCCACACCCGCTACACCCGCCCCCATGACCCTCCCCCACGCCCTGACCGGCCTCGGCGAGATCGCCGGGGACTATGACATCCTGCTCTGCGACGTCTGGGGCGTGATCCACAACGGGCGCGAGAGCTGGCCCGAGGCGTGCGAGGCCCTGACCCGGTTCAACCGGGATCATGGTCATGTCGTCCTGATCTCCAACTCCCCCCGCCCGGCCGCCGACGTGGTGGCGCAGCTGGACGCTCTGGGCGTGCCGCGCGACAGCTGGCGGGCCTTCGTCACCTCGGGCGACGCCACCCGGATGGAGCTGGAACGCCGCGCCCCCGGCCCGGCCTGGATCATCGGCCCCGACCGCGACGCCCCCCTCTACGCCGGCCTGCCGCTCCAGCGGGCGACGGGCGCCGCCGACGCCGCCTTCATCTCGGTCACCGGCCCCTATGACGACACCACCGAAACGCCGGAGGACTATCGCGAACGCCTGACCCCGGCGGCCGAGGCCGGGCTGGAGCTGATCTGCGCCAACCCCGACCGCATCGTCCAGCGCGGCGACCAGATCATCTATTGCGGCGGCGCCATCGCCGACCTTTATGAAAGTCTCGGCGGCCGGGTCGTCATGGCCGGCAAGCCCTTCGCCCCCATCTACACCCTGGCCCTGAACGAGGCCGAGCGCCTGCTGGGCCGACCGGCCGACCGCTCGCGCGTGCTCTGCATCGGCGACGGCGTGGTCACCGACGTCCTCGGCGCCGCCGAGCAGGCCCTGGATTGCCTCTTCATCGCCCAGGGCATCCACGGCGACGCCGCCAAGGGCCCGGACGGCCGCCTCGACCCGGCCCGCGCCGCCGAATTGCTCCGCGCTGAGACGACCTACGCCCGCTACGCCGCCCTGGACCTGGTCTGGTAGATCGCGGTGGCCAAATCGCGCCCCTGCGGCTAATCAGCCCTGATGAGCGAACTGGTCCAGAAACACCCCTCCGGCGGCTACATCCTCGAGGAACTGCATACCGGCATGTACGCCGTGAAGGACGTGCTGGTCACCGAGGACCGCATCGGCCAGTTCGCCGAGGCGTCGGACGACTTCAACCCGGTCCATGTGGACGAGGCCTTCGCGGCCAAGACCGCCTATCGCGGCCGGATCGCCCACGGCCTGCTGTCGGCCTCCTTCGGCTCGGCGGTGGTCGGCACCATCCTGCCCGGCGCCGGCGCCATCTATCTCAGCCAGACCCTGGCCTTCCACAAGCCCGTCCGCATCGGCGACGTCGTCCAGGCCCGGATCACGGTCTCGGCGGTGGATGAAGCCTCTGCCCGCGTCGTGCTGAAATGCGAAGGCTATGTCGGCGACGAGCTCATCATGGACGGAGAGGCGACCGTCCGCGTCCCCCGCCGCCGCCGCCCCGCCAGGGACTGATCCCCCATGAGCCATCCGGCATGAGCGGCCCGACCGTCCAGATCATCCATGGCTGGCATGACCTGCCCGCCGACCTGCGCGGCGCCTCGGCCGCCGTCGGCGCCTTCGACGGCGTCCATCTGGGCCATCAGGCCGTCATCCGTCAGGCTGTCGAACAGGCCCGGGCGCTCGGCGTCCCCGCCGCCGTGGTCAGCTTCGACCCGCATCCGCGCCGCCTGTTCCAGCCCTACGCCGCCCCCTTCCGCCTGATGACGCCGGACCAGATGGCGCGCGCCCTGGGCCCGCTGGGGGTGGAGCGCCTCTATCTGCTGCCCTTCGACGCCGGGATGGCGGCCATGTCGGACCACGACTTCGCCGCCGACGTTCTGTCGCACGGTCTGGGTCTCAGGCACGTCGCCGTCGGCTTCGACTTCACCTTCGGCAAGGGCCGCTCCGGTTCGCCCGAGGCCTTGGCCCGCTATGGCGAAGACCTCGGCTTCACCGTCTCGGTCACCCCGCGCCGCGATGACGAGGGCGGGCTGAAGCTCTCCTCCAGCGCCGTGCGCGAGGCCCTCAGCGCCGGCGACATGGCCCGCGCCGCCGTCATCCTGGGCCGCCCCTTCGCCATCGAGGGCGAGGTCGTCCACGGCGACAAGCGTGGCCGCGTCATCGGCACGCCCACAGCCAACATCTCGCTCGGCGACTACCAGCGCCCCCTCTACGGCATCTACGCCACCCGCACCCGCCTCCCGGACGGTCGTGTCTTCGGC
The DNA here is from genome assembly GCF_052436175.1 of Brevundimonas sp. Classification (GTDB taxonomy): domain Bacteria; phylum Pseudomonadota; class Alphaproteobacteria; order Caulobacterales; family Caulobacteraceae; genus Brevundimonas. The sequence goes on from NZ_JBQVNM010000017.1 coordinate 20,117, forward strand.
GGCGTCGCCAACCTGGGTGTCCGCCCCATGTTCGAGCTGGAAACCCCCCTGCTGGAGGCCTGGCTTTTCGACTTCTCCGGCGACCTCTACGGCCAGACCGTCGAGACCGACCTCGTCGCCCGCCTGCGCGGCGAAATGAACTTCGACGGCCTCGACGAACTCAAGGCCCAGATCCAGATTGACGCCGCCCGGGCGCGCGACGTGCTGGCTCAGTCGGCCTGACTGACGTCTTCACCGAAGGCGGTCGTGACAGCGGCGTCGAGCTCCGGGATGAGATCGTCATAGACGACGAGTTCGTCGTCAAACTTGGTCATGATCAGGCGCGGGTCCGCCCCGGAGTTCTCGAACACATCGACCCTGTCGGCCTCGCCCAGGAACCAGGCGAACTGCTCGAAGGATCGCGTCCATCTGGCCCGAATGCGATCCTCGGGCACGTCATGGCCGCCCTTGATGACCCTGATCCGCACACGTTCGACGTTCAGATCGGGGTCCCCCAGAAACACGAAGATGAGCCGGATCAGAAAGCCGTGCGCCCGGGCCGTCTCGACCAGGGCGCGATACTTGTCCGTCGACAGCACCGTCTCGACCCCGACGGTCTGATGAGCGTGGACCGAGGCATAGAGCCACTTCTCGATCCTTTTTACCGATTCCAGATTGGCCTCGCGGAGCGGCAGGTCTTCCTGGTCCTTGATGCGCTTCGTCAGTTCGTCAGGATTGATGATCCAGATCGACCCAGAAGGTTCTTCCGCCGAGAGCCGCGAATAGATGGTGCTCTTGCCCGACCCGTTCGGTCCGGCGACGATCCACAGCGTCGGGCGATCAGGACCGCTTGGCCGGGACACCCGACGACGTTCCGATCACGCGCTTGTTCTCACGACGCGCGGCTTCGACGTTCTTGCTGAAGACGTAGAGCAGGTCCTCCCCGAACGTCGGACTGTTGGCGTCGATGGCGCGGATGGTGACCTTCTGACCATCCGCATCGGTCACGCGCCGCAGGGTCACGCCCTTGGGCTTCTTGCCCGCGCGGAGGCTTCCCTCGAACCGCTGGATGGTGATGTCGGTCATGGCCGGACAAATATCGGCCCGGACGTCGCCGTTGGCAAGCTCACCCGCCCCGCGCCACGATCGACTTGATCAGGGTGTCGTTCAGCGACTTCCCATTCGCGTCGATCACGTCGACGACCCGCCACATCGGCCCTTCCTTGATGAGTTTCAGCGTCTGGCGCGTGGTGTCGCCCGCATTGGTGAACGCCACCGCCGCGTCCGCCGTCCGCTCGCCCGTCGAGGTCACCGCCAGCGAATCCAGGGTGAAGACGCCCTGATCCTGACAGTCGCAGATCGGGTCGTGGTTCAGCGCCGGAACCTCGCCCCCGTTGCGTCCCCTCGCCAGATTGCTGTCCGTGATGATGGCGGCGTTCAGCATCCGCGAATAGATCGGGTCCTGCCCCGGCGCCGGCGGCGTCTCCTTCGGCCCGCCCGCCACATAGACCGCATAGAGGGCTCGCACGAAGGGCTCCGGCCCCTCGGCCGCCGCCGCATAGATGGCCTCCCGTCCGGGCGGCAGGGGCGCCTCGGCCGTGGTGTCAGCCGCCTTGTCCTTCTCGCCCGGCGAACAGGTGGCGGTCGCGACGGCCAACAGGGCCGCTCCGATCAGGCTGGCGTGGCGCATCGCGAGTCTCATTGGGCGTTCTCCCTTTCCCCGACTATCGGAGCGTGCGGGATGCCGCGCAAGCCGCGATCAGACACTGGCGCACGCGCCTCCGCGTCTGCTAGACCGCCAGCATCATGGCCTTTCGCGTCCCCCTTCGCCTGATTTCGATTAGCCGCCCGGCGTAACCCCGGGCCCGGGGCTCGTCCCTGGGGCCCCCGCTGCGCCGGGATCGACATCTCTCAGACCGCGAACGACCACTCCAGACGCCGAGACTTCCCATGGCCGACGCCCCGACCGAATCCCCTGCCACCGACACTCCTTCCGGCCGCGACTACCGCGACACCGTCTTCCTCCCCGAGACCCCCTTCCCCATGCGCGGCGGCCTGCCGCAGAAGGAGCCCCTGATCCTCGAACAGTGGGGCGACCTCTACGCCACCCTGCGCGCCGAGCGTCAGAAGCAGAACGCCCCCCTCTTCGTCCTCCACGACGGCCCGCCCTACGCCAACGGCGACATCCACATCGGCCACGCCCTGAACAAGACGCTGAAGGATTTCGTGGTCCGCAGCCGCTTCCTGCTGGGCTATGACGTCGACTACGTCCCCGGCTGGGACTGCCACGGTCTGCCGATCGAGTGGAAGATCGAGGAGCAGTTCCGCGCCAAGGGCCGCCGCAAGGACGAGGTGTCCAAGGACGAGTTCCGCCGCGCCTGCCGCGACTACGCCGGAACCTACATCGACCTGCAGCGCGAGCAGTTCAAACGCCTCGGCGCCGTCGGCGACTGGGCCAACCGCTACGCCACCATGGACTTCACGGCCGAGGCGGCTATCGTCGCCGAGTTCCACAAGTTCAAGAACTCCCACCAGCTCTATCGCGGCTCCAAGCCGGTGATGTGGTCGCCGGTCGAGCGTACCGCCCTGGCCGACGCCGAGATCGAGTATCACGACCACGTCTCGCCGACGATCTGGGTCAAGTTCCCGGTCACGGGCATGTCCGACAGCCACCCGGACGACCTCCTGGCCTTCCGCACGGCCACCCCGTCGATCGTCATCTGGACCACCACCCCCTGGACCATCCCGGCAAACCGGGCGATCTCCTATGGCCCCGAGATCAACTACGGACTCTATGAGGTCACGGCCCTGGTCGAGGGTCTGGCCTTCGAACCCTGGGCCAAGCCGGGCGACCGGCTGATCGTCGCCGACAAGCTGGCCGAGGAGGTCTTCAAGGCCGCCAACATCGCGGCCTGGACCCGCATCTACGACATCGACCCGTCCGGGCTGGAATGCGCCCACCCCCTGGCGGACCTCGACCCCGGCTACGGCTTCTCCGTGCCCCTTCTGGCGGGCGATCACGTCACCGATGACGCCGGCACCGGCTTCGTCCACACCGCCCCCGGCCACGGCGCGGACGACTATGCGGTCTGGCTGGCCCATGGTCATCGCGAGGTGCCCGACACCGTCGATCCGGACGGCGCCTACTACGACCACGTCCCCCTCTTCGGCGGCCTCAAGGTGCTGGAGACCGAAGGCAAGAAGACCGGCAAGTTCGGCCCCGCCAACGGCGCGGTCATGGACCGTCTGATCGAGGCCGGAACCCTGCTGTCATGCGGCCGGCTGGAGCACTCCTATCCTCACTCCTGGCGCTCCAAGGCGCCGGTCATCTTCCGCAACACCCCCCAGTGGTTCATCCGCATGGACGAGCCGCTGAAGTCGGGCGACACCCTGCGCGAAACGGCCCTGAACGCCATCGACGCCACCGCCTTCCACCCGGATCAGGGCCGCAACCGCATCCGCTCCATGGTCGAGAGCCGCCCCGACTGGCTGGTCAGCCGCCAGCGGGCCTGGGGCGCCCCCCTGGCCATGTATGTCGACAAACAGACCGGCCAGCCCCTGCACGACCCCGAGGTCGACGCCCGCATCGTGGCCGCGATCCAACAGGGCGGCGCCGACGTCTGGTTCACCGCCGATGACGCGGCCTTCCTCGGCGTCCACGACCCGGCCCGCTACGAGAAGGTCGAGGACATCCTCGACGTCTGGTTCGACTCCGGCTCGACACACGCCTTCACCCTGGACCCTCGCCTGCCGGAAAACGGCTACACGGGCGACCGCCCCGCCCACTGGCCCGCCGACCTCTATCTGGAGGGCTCCGACCAGCACCGCGGCTGGTTCCAGTCCTCCCTGCTCGAGGGCTGCGGCACGCGCGGCCGCGCCCCCTACAAGGCGGTCCTGACCCACGGCTTCACCCTGGACGAAAACGGGGAGAAGATGTCCAAGTCGCGGGGCAACACCACCGACCCCCTGACCATCATCAAGGAGAGCGGCGCCGACATCCTGCGCCTCTGGGTCTCTCTGGTGGATTCGTCCGAGGACCAGCGGAGCGGCAAACAGATCCTCCAGACCACGGTCGACGCCTATCGCAAGCTCCGGAACACCGTCCGCTACCTGCTGGGCGCCCTGAACGGCTTTACCGAGGCCGAGCGGATCACCGACTACGACCAGTTCCCGCCGCTGGAGAAGTTCATCCTCCACCGCCTCTGGGAACTCGACGCCCAGGTGCGCCAGGCCTACGCCGAATATCGGTTCCAGGACGTGGTGCGCCCGGTGCTGGAGTTCTGCTCCGGCGACCTCTCGGCCCTCTATTTCGACATCCGCAAGGACAGCCTCTACTGCGACCGCCCCGACAGCGTGAAACGCCGCGCCGTCCGCACCGTCATGGACGAGGTCTTCAACCGCCTCACCGCCTGGCTCTCGCCCCTGACGCCCTTCACGATGGAAGAAGCCTGGACCACCCGCTTCCCCGATGCGGGGACCAACTGCGCGCGGGTTATCCCGGAGACCCCGTCGGAATGGGAGAATACGGCCGAGGCGGATCGCTGGTCACGCATCGACGCGGTTCTGTCGACCGTCAACGACGCGCTTGAAACGGCCCGCCGCGACAAGCGGATCGGCGGCGCCCTGGACGCCTGGCCCGTGGTCACCGCCCCGGCCGAGCTCCTCGCTCCGTTCGACGGTCTCGACGCCGCCGAGGTCTTCCGCACCTCGGGCGCCGAACTCGTCACGGGCGGCGACGCCGTGTCGGTCGAGGTTCGGGTCGCCGAGTTCCCCAAATGCGCCCGCTCCTGGCGCCGCGTCCCCGACGTCGGCTCCGACCCCGCCTACCCCGACCTCTCCGCCCGCGACGCCGACACGGTCCGCTGGCTGGACGCGCAAAAGAGCTGATCCGACTTCCTTCTCCCCTCGTGGGAGAAGGTGGCCCGGAGGGCCGGATGAGGGGGTGGTTCAGCCATCCCTCATCCCAACCGCCGGGTCCGCATCGGGCGCCCCCTCATCCGTCTCGCTTCGCGAGCCACCTTCTCCCACGAGGGGAGAAGGGATTCCGTGCGGGTTCACCGCTCACACCCGTTGATCCGCCACGCCTTTCCCCGATCTCGCCGCCGCGAACCATCACCCCTCGCAAACCGTCGCATACTACCCCCGCTTCACCGCACGGGAGGGCCGTCGGCCGGCGACCTGCGGGCGGTGGAGGCGATGCAGCGGGGGCAGGCGTTCATACGTCTGTGCTCGAAACCCGACGACGGTCGCGGCAAGGGTTCGTCCCTCCCGCACAGGCCGCCGCCGGGTCCGGGAGGGCCGAGGGGGTTACTCAGGCCGTTCCGGGGATCAACCACGCCGGTTGACCCGCCCGCCGGGGGCTTAAGCGGCTAGGCGCGAACAGCGCCGCCTACCGCTGCTCCCGTCCAGGCATCGTGCGGAGCGTCAGACCCTGCCGAAGACGGTCACTACAACCCCACAGACCGGGCGAGGCCCGGCGCTCCGCCCCTCCCACGAACTTCAGGTCCGCGCCGTGAAGCCGAACACGCTTGTCCGCTTCGTCCTCCCCGTTCGCCCTTGCGAATGGGGAGGTGGCGCGGCGCTCCTTCAGGGCCGTGACGGAGGGGGCGACCGGGTCTCAACCTCCAGACCACCCCAAGGACCGCCCCATGCCCAAACGCAAAACGGGCCGGGGATCGCTCCCCGGCCCGTCCTGTTTCTCGCGAAGAGCGAAGAACCAGACTTACTTGATCTGGATCTTGGCGCCGGCTTCTTCCAGCTTCTTCTTCACTTCTTCGGCGACTTGCTTCGAGACGTTCTCGACCACGTTGGCCGGAGCGCCTTCGACCAGGTCCTTGGCTTCCTTCAGACCCAGGTCCGAACGGACGCCGCGGACTTCCTTGATCACGTTGATCTTCTTGTCGCCGCCGTCGACCAGGACAACGGTGAACTCGGTTTGCTCTTCGGCGGCTTCAGCCGGAGCAGCGCCACCGCCGGCCGGCATGGCCATGGCGACGGGAGCAGCAGCGGAGACGCCCCACTTTTCTTCGAGCAGCTTGGACAGTTCAGCGGCTTCGAGAACGGTCAGAGCGGACAGGTCTTCGACGATTTTGGACAGATCGGCCATTTGTCAGTTTTCCTTCGGAGGATGGGTTTCAGTAGAGAGATGCGGAGATGGAAAGGACGAGGCTTACGCCGCTTCCTTGGTCGCATAGGCGTTGAACACGCGGGCCAGCTGACCGGCGGGCGCTTGCAGCACGCCGGCGATCTTGGTCGCGGGCGCGTTGAGCAGGCCGATGAGTTGGGCGCGGACTTCGTCGAGGGTCGGCAGCTTGGAGAGAGCCTCCACGCCCTTCTGATCGACGACGGTTTCGCCCATGAAGCCGCCGACGATCACGAACTTGTCGTTGCTCTTGGCGAATTCAGTGGCGACCTTGGCGGCCGTGCCGGGGTTTTCGGCATACGCGATACCAACGGGGCCCTTGAACAGGGTGTGGTATTTCGAGCCTTCCTCGGCCTCGAGCGCCTTCAGCGCCAGGCGGTTCTTGACCACCTTGAATGCGCCGCCGGCGGTACGCAGCCGGCCACGCAGGTCTTCCATTTCCGCAACGGTCAGACCCAGGTTGTGGGTCACGACCACGCTGCCGGCGTCAGCGAACACGCCCTTGAGCGTCTCGATCGACTCGGCCTTTTGTGCGCGATCCATTGCGGTCTCCAGTCTAGGGTTCGCCGCCGGGCTTATTCCCGACGCCGATATGGCCGTTGCGCCTTGCATCGCTGCAGGACGTTCCGGCCGGTCGTATTGTCCGAAGGAAGAAACCGACGCCGTCGTCCCGACAGGCGGGCAGATCGGGTCCGGTTCGCATCCCCATCTCCCCACGGCGCCAGAGGGCTCTCTGACAGTTACGGCAAGGGTGACCCCCTCGCCCCGAAGTTCTCGGACAGGCCCGCCATGACCGGGGTCACGACGGAGAAGGCGCGCTCTTACCTGCCATGCCCGGGAAAATCAACCGCGTCGGCGTCAATCCCTCGGGCCGGCGCGGAAATGCGGCGCCGCCGCCACCGCCCGCGCAATTCGAGGCGATCCGCAAGCGGAGCATTGACCGCCTCGCGCGTCGGCGCACATTACCGAAAATCCACGTTTGACGCCGAGCCCGCCTTGTCCGACCACCCGCTGTCCAGTCTTCAGGGCGAACAGGCCGACCTCCTCCGCCAGGCCAGCCAGGCCCTCGCCCGTCAGGACGCGCGCGGCGCCCTGGCCCTGATCGACCGGGCCGACGCCATGGGCCCGACCCACAACGGCGCCCTGAACCGGTCTCTGGCCCTGCGTCTGCTGGGCGACTTCGCCGGCTCTCTCGCCCAGGTCGATCGCGCCCTTTCGATGCAGCCCTACGACTTCATCGCCCTTCTGGCCAAGGGCGCCCTGCTGGAGAAGCTGGGCAAGCCCAAGGCCGCCGTCGCCTCCTACAGGAACGCCCTCAAGATCGCCCCGACCCGCGACCGCTGTCCCCCGGCCCTGCTGGCCCAGATCGATTACGCCTCGGACCTCGTTCAGCAACACGCCGAGGCCCTGCGCGACCATATGAAGGCCGAGGTCGAGGCCGTCGCCGCCGACCTGGACCCCTACACCCGCGAGCGGTTCGACGAGGGGCTGGAGATCTACGCCGGGCTCAAACCTGCCCCGAAGCAGGAGCCGATCCTGCTCAACTACCCGCGCCTGCCGGCCATCCCCTTCTACGACCGCGCCCTCTTCCCCTGGCTGGAGACGCTGGAGGCCGGCACGGACATGATCCGCGCCGAGCTCGAGGCCCTGATCGCCTTCGAGTTCGACCGGTTCGCCCCCTACATCAACTATCCGCCCGAGGCGCCGGTGAACCAGTGGGGCGCGCTGAACCACTCGCACGACTGGTCCGCCCTCTTCCTCTGGAAGGACGGCCAGAAGCAGGAGGAGGTCTGCGCCCGCTGCCCCGGAACCACGGCCCTGCTCGAAAGCCTGCCGATGGCGGACCAGCCCGGCTTCGCCCCGACCGTCACCTTCTCGGCGCTTCAGCCCCACACCCACATCCCGCCGCACACCGGCTCGGCCAACATCCGACTGCTCTGCCACCTGCCGCTGATCCTGCCCGGCCCCGCCCGCTTCCGCGTCGGCAACACCACCCGCGAATGGAAGATGGGTCAGGCCTGGGTGTTCGACGACACCATCGAGCACGAAGCCTGGAACGACGCCGACGCCCTCCGGGTCATCCTCATCCTCGACGTCTGGAACCCCTTCCTGGCCGAGGGCGAGAAAGCCATGATCACCGCCATGATGCAGGCCCAGCGCCGCTTCATGGCGGAATAGAGCGAAATCGGTTGAGTTGGACGCAGTCCAACTCGGCTCAGATTTCGCTCCAGCATCTTCCTGGCTCCAGCCTCAGCCGATGAAAGGATCGGGCGACCAGGCGGCGGCGAAGTCGCGGATCAGCCGGGCCAGGTCGGGCTCATGCACAGAGGCCGCCGCCGCCTCGGGCGACATCCAGCGCCGCTCCCGCTCCGCCTGCTCGGGCCAGGCGCCGAGCTGGATCAGCACCTTCAAGGGATAGACCGCCACCAGATAGGCGCGCTCCTCGCCCCCCCTCAGCCGTTTCATGTACCGGAAGACGCCGATGGCCGCCGTCTTGATCGAGCCCTGGACCCCCGCCTCCTCCATCGCCTCGATGGCGGCGGCCTCGGGATCGGTCTTGCCGACCATCCGCCCGCCCTTGGGAATGACCCAGCGCCGGGTCTCGCGCGAGGTGATCATCAGGATCTGCAAGCCGCCCTCGCTCTCGCGCCAGGCCAGGGCCGCGACCTGCCGGGTCTCCGACCGCGCCGATCGCCGGGCCGACGGGCTCATCGAAACGCCCTGCCCATGCCGAGGGGCGCGAACTGCAGACGCGGCGCCTTCCCCTTGAGCATCGAACCTTCCCGAAAGGCGACCAGAACCGCCCCCTCAAGACGGGATCGCCGCGCCTGCGTCAACCCGTCCGTGCACGTACAGTCCCTTGACCGCGGCCTTTCAGTCGCCCGGGGCGGCGCGCATCTGGGCCTTCATCTCGCGCAGTTCCTCGGCGCTGCACTTCAACTGGTCGCAGACCACGACCGCCATGTCCGACAGGATGGCCGGCATGGCGGCCTGAATGGCCTCGGACATGCGCGGCCCGGCCTCATAGCTCTTGGCGATCAGGGACCGCCCCAGATCGCTTTCGTAGAAGGCCACCAGCCCCCGCAGCTCCTCGACGGTAAAGATGTCGGCATAGACCGGCGCGATCGCGTCGAACAGCTGAGGCATCATGCGGCGCATGACCTCGTTCATCGCGGCGCGATAGTCGGCGACTTCCTGGCCGGACAGGCCTTCCAGTTCGTCGTCCATGAAGCTGTTGACCATCTGGCCCATCATCTCGCCCATCTGCTCGCCCTGGATCAGGGTGATGAACCGATTGGCCAACTGCATCTTCAGCGCCGCATCCTTGCTGGACGCCGCAGGCGGGGCGGCCGGGGCGGTCGTCTGCGCCGCAGCGGGACAGGCGAACGACAGCAGCGCCGCCATGAGGACGAGACAGAAACGACGCATGCGAGCACCCCGGGAAACGATGATCCCAGGATCGCCGGTTCACGCCCGCCGCGCAACCGACAACGAAAACGGCCCCGGAGATCGCTCTCCGGGGCCGTCTTCAACTCAAACTCAATCCGATCAGGCCAGCGAGGCCGGATCGACCTTGAAGCCCGGGCCCATCGTCGACGACAGGCTGATGCGCTTGATGTAGGTGCCCTTGGCGCCGGCCGGTTTGGCGCGGTTCAGGGCGTCCACATAGGCCTTTACGTTGGCTTCGAGGGCTTCCTGGGTGAAGGAGACCTTGCCGATGCCGCCGTGGGCGATACCGGCCTTCTCGACGCGGAACTCCACGGCGCCGCCCTTGTCGTCCTTGACGGCCTGGGCGACGTTCGGGGTCACGGTGCCGACCTTGGGGTTGGGCATCAGGCCGCGCGGACCCAGCACCTTACCCAGACGACCCACGAGGGCCATCATGTCGGGGCTGGCGATGACGCGGTCGAAGTCCATCAGGCCGCCGTTGATCTGCTCGTACAGATCCTCGGCGCCGACGTATTCCGCGCCGGCGGCGCGGGCTTCATCCGCCTTGGCGTCCTTGGCGAAGACGGCGACGCGGACGTCGCGGCCGGTGCCCGACGGCAGGTTGACCACGCCGCGGACCTGCTGGTCGGCATGACGCGGGTCGACGCCCAGGTTGACGGCGATCTCGATCGACTCGTCGAACTTGGCCTTGGCGTTGTCCTTGACCAGCTTGATGGCGTCCGAGAACGCGATCAGCTCCTGGGTGACGCCGGTGCGGGCTTTTTGAGCCTTGGTTTGCTTGGCCATGTGCTTAGCCCTCCACCACTTCGAGGCCCATGGCGCGAGCCGAGCCTTCGATGATCTTGGCCGCCGCGTCGAGGTCGTTGGCGTTCAGATCTTTCATCTTCTTCTCGGCGATCTCGCGCAGTTGGGCCTGCGTGATCTTGCCGGCGACTTCACGTCCGACCAGCTTGGAGCCGGACTTCAGGCCCGTGGCCTGCTTCAGGTACCAGGTCGCCGGCGGCGTCTTGGTGATGAAGGTGAAGCTCTTGTCCTGATAGACGGTGATGACGGTCGGAAGCGGGGTGCCCTTGGCTTCCTTCTCGGTGCGCGCGTTGAACTCCTTGCAGAAGCCCATGATGTTGACGCCGCGCTGACCCAGTGCCGGGCCGATCGGGGGCGAAGGCGTTGCGGCGCCCGCGGGCACCTGCAGCTTGATATAGCCGAGGATCTTCTTGGCCATTGGTCTCTCCTGTGAATGACCTCGAACCTAATCGAGGCCGGTGAGCCGTGGTCTGGCATGGCTGCCTCCCACGGATTTATGCGAGCGAGCCCGCACCGCCCTGTTCAGAGCGAGGCGCGCGTGTAGCAGAGGGCCCGCCCAAACGCAAACGGCGGCCGGAAGGCCGCCGTCGCAAGTCGTTCGGGGTGTCGAAGCCTCAGGCCGCGACCTTCTCCACCTGGCTGTATTCCAGATCGACCGGGGTCGGGCGGCCGAAGATGGACACGGCCACACGCAGGCGGGCGTTGTCCTCGTCGACGCTCTCGACCTGGCCGTCGAAGCTGGCGAACGGGCCGTCGATGACCTTGACGGTTTCGCCGATGTCGAAGCGGATCGTGGGCTTGGGACGCTCGACGCCCTCTTCCACGGCGCCGATGATGTTCTGGACCTCACGTTCGGAGACCGGCAGGGGCTTGGTGCCGCCCGCGGCGCCGAGGAAGCCCGTGACCTTGGGCGTGTCCTTGACCAGGTGATAGGCGTCGTCGGTCAGCTCCATCTTCACCAGCACATAGCCGGGGAAGAATTTGCGTTCCGAGTTCACCTTGCGGCCGCGACGGATCTCGACGACGTCCTCGGTCGGAACCAGGATTTCGGAGAAGTTGTCTTCAAGCCCACGCTGCTTGGCCTGGTCGCGCAGATGCTGGGCGACCTTCTTCTCGAAGTTGGAATAGGCGTGGACGATGTACCACTTGTGCCGGGGATTGGCCGCCGGCTTGGTGTCGGGCGCTGCATCGGTCATGTGCGCGTCTCCTTTTCTTGAGGTCAGCCGAGGGCCAGAAGCCAGGTGGAGATCTTGGCAAGAACGAAATCCACGATCCAGAAGAACACGGTCGCCAAGGCCACCATGATGAAGACCATCACCGAGGTGATCCAGGTCTCCTTGCGGCTGGGCCAGACGATCTTGCGGGCTTCGGCCTGAACCTGCTGGAAGAACTGCGGGATCGAAGTCTTCTTCTTGGGCGCGGGCGTATCGACCGTGACGGTCTGGCCGGCCGGAGCCGCCATGGCCTTGGCGGACGCCTGGGCCTTCGCAGCGATCGAGGGCCGTTTGCCCGGAGTCTTGGCCTTGGCCATCAGTTGCTCTTCAAACGATTTGTCCTGTCGCCGCAGATAGGAAGTCCTATCCGTCGGCGACAGGGGAAAATGGCAGGAGTTGGGGGACTCGAACCCACGACCCCCGGTTTTGGAGACCGGTGCTCTACCAGCTGAGCTAAACTCCTAGGTTCCGGACAAAACGACAACGCGCCGGAGGGCGCGCCCCCAGGCGCGTCGGCTTCGCCAGAGCGGGGGCTTTAGCAAGAGGTCGGGACCGAAGCAAGGCCGAGAACGGCGCCGGCGCAGGGCGAAATCGCCTTGCCGTATCGGTGGAACGTCATCTTAACCGCCGCCGCTCATCCTGCCCCCTGATCAGCGAGCGTGGGGTTAGCGTCGTTCAGTGGAGTTGCACCTTGCCTGATATCAGATCCACACCCGGTTTTCTGTCCCGCTTCCTGCGAAGCCGTCGCGGCAATGTCGCGATGATGTTCGCGCTCGCCGCCCCGGTCGTGGCCTTGATCGTCGGCTTCGGCATCGACCTGACGCGGCACCAGGCGGCTCGCGTGGCGGCCCAAAGCTCCGTCGACGCGGCCATTCTCGCCGCCGCCGCCTCGGGCATCCGCGATCTCGACGGCATGAAGACAGTGGTCGAATCCTATCTGCGCGCGAATGCCGAGCCCGGCGTCCAGCAGGTCAATCCCGGCTACACCGTCACGGTCACCCAGGAGAACGCCACACAGATGAAGGTGACGTTGAGCGGCGACGTGAACGCCTTCTTCGGCGGCCTGATCGGCATGGCCAAGATGCCGGTCAACGTCAGCGCCGTGGCCGAGCGTGGCGCGGCCGACGCCGTGGAACTGGTCATGGTGCTGGACAATACCTGGTCCATGTCGGCCTCGGCCGGGGGCGCCACCCGAATCGAGGCGCTTAAATCCTCGGCCCGCATCCTGACCAACGCCCTGATGACCGAGGACGTCGACAATGTGCGGATCGGCGTCGTGCCCTATGCCGAATACGTCAATGTCGGCACCGCCAATCGCTCGGCCGCCTGGCTGAACGTTCCGGCGGACTATTCGACGACCTCCACCCCCGCGCCGAAGGTCTGCACCCAGGTTCCGGTGACGACCACGACCTGCACCGGCGGCGTGCAGGGCGTTTGCACCCGCTATCGGGACGGCGTGCCGGAGACCTATTCCTGTTGGACCACTGCACAAACCTGCACAACAACACCTGTGGTTCCAGCCCGGACCAAGGAAAGCTGCACCGGCGGCGGCAACCCCGTAACCACCAACTACCGCTGGTACGGCTGCGTCTATTCCCGCAACTCCGGCTCCCTGCGCCTGAACGACACCCGCCCGGAGGTGAGGTACACCGGCTTCCTGGGCACCAGCCAGACCTGCCTCAACCCTATCCTGACCCTGACGGACCAGAAGTCGACGGTGATCAGCGCCATCAACGGCCTGATCATCAATGTCGGCAGCTACAAGCCCGAAACCCATATTCCGTCCGGCCTGATCTGGGGCGTCAACGTCCTGTCACCGACGGAGCCCTTCACCCAGGGCCGGGCCTACAGCGAAGGCAATCGCACCCCGCGCAAGATCCTGGTGCTGATGACCGACGGCGAAAACACCCTGCGCTACAACGCCGCCGACGGCCGCCACCTGGCCCTGTCGACCAACGCCACGACGGCGGCGAGCCAGAAGTCCGCAACCAACAAGGACGTCGCCGACATCTGCGTCTACGCCAAGAACCAGGGCATCGAGATCTACACCGTCGGACTGTCGGTTCCCTCGGAGACAGCCCGGTCCATGCTGCGGACCTGCGCCTCCGGCGACGATCACGCCTTCGACGCCACCGACAGCGCGTCTCTGGAGGCGTCCTTCGCCGGCATCGCCGCCTCGATCAACGCGGTGCGGCTGGTGAAGTAGCCGTCAGGCGGGAGCAGGTCCCCTGCTCCCGCCCCTCGACCAAATCAGTTGTCGTACTGGGCCGCGATGGCGTCGCGCTCGTCTTCGGGCTTCACGAGCTGTTTGAAAATCAGCTTGTCGATACGGCGGTCGTCCATGTCGACCACCTCGACCTCGAACCGGCCGAGCTGCAGGACCTCGCCCTCGTCCGGCACCCGTGACAGGTGGTGCAGCACCAGACCGGCGACGGTGTGGAAGCCCTCGGTCTCGCCGAAATCCTCGCCCAGTTCGTCGGACAGCTCTTCCAGATCGGTCTGGCCGTCCACCAGCCACGACCCGTCCTCGCGCTGGCGGATATAGGCCTCGGCCTCGTCGTGGCCCTCGTCGAAGTCGCCGGCGATCATTTCCAGAAGGTCCGTGGCCGTGACCACCCCTTCAAAGGCGCCGAATTCGTCCACCAGGAAGGCCATATGGACCTTGGACGCTTTCAGGATTTCCAGCGCCTTCAGAACCGAGGTCGACTGCGGGATGAAGGCGGGGGTCTGGATCAGGGCCTCGATGTCGAACTTGCCGGTCTCCAGCAGGCTGTCCAGCAGGTCCTTCTTGTGCACGACGCCCAGCGGATTATCGACGTCGTTCTCACGCGCCACGACGATGCGCGAATAGGGGCAGGTGCGGATTTCCTCGCGGATGACCTTGTCCGGGTCATCCAGAGCGATCCAGAACACCTCATGGCGCGGCGTCATGGCCACGCGGATCGGTCGATCGCCCAGACGCAGGATCTCCTCGATCATCGTCTGCTCTTCAGGCTCGATCAGACCGGCCGAAGTGCCCTCGGCGATCATGGTCTCGACCTCTTCCTGCGTCACGTCGGAGCCGTCACGATCCTTGATCCCCAGAACCTTCAGAATGCCCGAGGTCGAGGCCGTCAGCAGCAGGACGAAGGGCTTCAGCACGATGGCCAGGGTCGAGATCGGACCCGCCATCTTGGCCGCGACCGATTCCGGGAAGATCAGGGCGATCCGCTTGGGCACCAGTTCGCCGACGATCAGCGACACATAGGTGATGAGCACGACGACCAGGGCCGTGGCGAAGAATTCGCTATAAGGCGCGAAGGCCGGGAAGGCCGCTTCGAGGATCCGGTCCAGCTCGCCCGCGATGGTCGCCTGACCATAGGCGCCCGCCAGAATGCCGATCAGGGTGATGCCGACCTGGACCGCGGAGAGGAAGTGGGTCGGCTCCTCCGCCAGCTTCAGGGCTGCGCGCGCCCCGCGATCCCCTTTTTCCGCCCGGCTTTGAAGCTTCGACTTGCGAGAGGACACAACCGCGAGTTCGGTCATGGCGAACAGGCCGTTGAGCACCACGAGGAGCAGGACAACGACGACAGCGATGAGAAGCATCTAGGGGGGTTAGGGGAGCAACGCGGCGCAACAGTCGGCGTCCGCCCCCAAGCCCTTAGCGGAACGCGCTCGATTCCGCCACGGATTCCTTGATTCCGCCCGCGACGGCGGGTTTCAGCCGCCCGAGCGCCCGGCCTCGACCGAACTATAGGCCCCGGACCGACCCGGTTCCGCCGTCGCACAGGCGGACATGCCGATCAGGGTGCCGATAAACAGGCCGATGTGCAGGGCGCGTCGCATTTGGTTACCAAATCCTTAACAGATCCGGCTTCCTTGGACACCGTCGTTAACCAGGCGGCAATCCCCCTCCCCGTCGGGGCGATGACCGCGATGTGGATATTCAACCCGGCGGGGAACCCGGCTCCGGCTCGGCGCCCTTCTCGACGATGATCGCCTCGGCCCGGCGGCCGAAGAAGCCGAAGTTCGCGCCGATGGAGCGGTGAAGCGCGCGCATCCTGCGCCCCAACGCCCGCGCCACCCGCCACACCACCCAGATCGACAAGAGGATCGCCAGCGGGACAAGCAGCGGGGCCAAAAGCGCGAGCCCCGTCAGAACCACGGCCCAGCCGTCCTCCGCGACGCTGGCGACCGGATTGCCGACCCCGGCGGTCGAGACGGTCACGGCCGGACGCGTCACCGCCTTGGCGCCGTGACCCAAGAGGGCGACGGGCGCCGCGATCAGGGCCAGAAGCGGCGCGATGGCCGGGTCGGCCCCGCTGAACGAGGCCATGACCAGAACGGCGGCCAGCGCAGGTCGCACGGCGGTCATGACCACATCGACCGCGCTGTCCACGGCCGGGATCTTGTCCAGCACCAGCTCGAAGACCACCGCCACGGAAAGGGCGATCAGGGCGGTGTTGGATTCCAGCCAGGCGAAGCCCTCGCCGAAGTTCACCCCCAGCAGATGAAACCGCGACAACACCGCCACGATAAGCAGGGGCAGAAAGGCCCGCAGCCCCGTCGCTGCCGCCAGTCCCAGCCCAAGGCACAGGGCCATAACAATCCCCAGGGGCCCGCTCTGGCCGATCTGGCTCCAGACATTATCCATCAGCCGGCGGACTGACGCCCGGCGATCAGCTGGACCTGCACAGTCTCCCCCGTCACCGCCTTGGCCGTCCAGCGCGTGCCGACGCCGCCACGCACGATCGGGGTGCAAAACCGACCCGGCATGGGCACCGGCCGCCGCTGGCTGAGGCAGACGCGGCCGTCGTCCACGCGCCAGACGCCGCTGTTCATCCCGCCGCGTCGCCCCTGCCCCTCGTATCGGCCGCCGCGCTGCAGCCAGAGCCGGGCGGTGCGTCCGTCGGGATAGGTCGAGACGAGGGTGTTGCCGAAGGCGGGCGCCAGGTCGGCTTCCCCGGGCGGCGTGGCCTGCACAGCGAGCCAGAGACTGAAAACCGTCATTGCGATCATGGACTTCCCTTCCCTGCGAACAGGAGACGCCGCGGAAGGAATGTCGTCAATCGAAGACTTGGACGGCGCCGACGGCCGTTCAGTCCGCGCGGAACTGCAGCTCCGCGAGGCGGGCGTAAAGGCCGCCCCGGGCGATCAGGCTGGAGTGGTCGCCCTCCTCCACCACCTTGCCGTCCTCCATGACCACGATCCGGTCCGCGCGCAGGACGGTGGCCAGCCGGTGGGCGATGACCAGGGTCGTCCGGCTCTCCATCGCCTGATCGAGAGCGACCTGGACCAGCCGCTCATTCTCGGCGTCCAGCGCGCTGGTGGCCTCATCGAGCAGCAGGATCGGCGCCTCGCGCACCAAGGCCCGGGCGATGGCCACTCGTTGACGCTGACCGCCGGACAGGCCCTTCCCGCGCTCGCCCAGCGGGGTGTCGAACCCTTGGGGCAGCGCCTCGATGAAGCTCAGGGCCTGGGCCTCCTCCGCAGCGGCGCGCACCTCTGCGTCTGTGGCGTCCTCACGGCCGAAGCGGATATTCTCGGCGGCCGACCCGGAGAACAGGGGCGCCTCCTGGGACACCCAGGCGAAGCGGCTGCGCACCTCTGCGGGTTCGGCGGACCGCACATCGACCCCGTCTACCGACACAAGGCCGGCCTGCGGGTCATAGAAGCGCAGCAAGAGCCGGAAGACGGTCGACTTGCCCGCCCCCGACGGGCCCACCAGGGCCACGGTCTCGCCCGGACGCACGGTCAGGGAGAATCCCTTCAGCGCCGGCAGGTCCGGGCGGCCCGGATAGGCGAACTCCACCGCCGACATGGACACCTCGCCGCGCGGCGGGCTGGGCAGGACCGAGGGCGTCTCGGGCGCGGCGATGCCCGGCTCGACCTTCATCAGCTCGTCGATCCGCTCCATGGCGCCGGCGGCCTTCTGGACGTCGCCCCAGCTTTCGCCGAGCGCGCCCACGGCCCCGGCCACGAAGACCGACAGCAGGACGAACTGCAGCAGCGCCCCCGGGCTCATCGTGCCGGCCAGCACGTCCTGGGCGCCCAGCCAGAGCACCAGGGTCACGCCGCCGAACATCACCACGATGATGAAGGCCGTCATCAGGGCCCGGGCCTTCATCCGCGTCAGGCTGGCCGAAAAGGCGGCCTCGACCGCGTCGCGGAACCGCGCGACCCCGCCCTCGACCCGGCCGAAGGCCTGGACCGTCTCGATGGCGTCCACGCTTTCTCCGGCAAAGCCCACGGCGCCCGCGAATCGATCCTGCGACGCGACCGTCAGCTTTCGCACCCGCCGCCCGAACAGGAAGATCGGCCCGATCAGCAGCGGCGCGATCAGGACCACCAGCCCGGTCAGCTTGGGACTGACGAAGAACAGCATCCCGACCCCGCCCAGCAGGGTCAGGAAGTTTCGCAGCGCATAGGAGACCGAGGTGGTCAGCAGGGTCTCGACCAGGGCGATGTCGGTCGTCAGGCGCGACAGCACCTCTCCCGTCCTCATCCGGGCGAAATAGGCGGTGTCGAGGGCCAGGATGCGTCCAAACAGCTCGGCCCTCATGTCCGCGATCATCCGCTCGCCGGTCTTGGTGACGTAGAAATAGCGAACGGCGGTGGCCAGACCCAGCACCAGGGCGTTGGCGCCCAGAACCAGGAACCACAGATCGATGTGACGCCCGCCGTTCTCGAACCCGTGGTCGATGGCCCCGCGCGCCGTGGCGGTCAGTCCCAGCGAGGCGGCGGTCGATCCCAGAAGCCACAGCAGGGCGAAGATCGCCGTCAGCCTGTGCCGGGCCAGATAGGGAAACAGACGTCCCAGAGGCCGCACGTCGCGGCGTTTCGCCCGACGCTGGCCCGCCTCTCCCATCTGTTCGATCAGGAGGGCGCCGGCGCCCGGGCGCCCTTCGGCGACGGGCATGTCCTGGGCGGGCGGCAGATGCGTCATGGCGCGCCTCTTGCCCCGGAACGCCCCCCGGTGTAAACGCCGCCGCTCATTCCCGCCCCCAGCTGGCGGGTTTTCTCATTTCCACGTCGCCCAAGCAGCGAGGTTCCGCGAACCGAGCGTTGGCGACACTCAACAAAACGCGCACAGACGGTCGGCATCGTCACCGCGCAGAGACCGGACGACGACCATGAAAGCGGACACGCACCCCGACTACCACTTCATCACCGTCACCCTGACGGACGGCTCGACGTATCAGACGCGTTCGACCTACGGCAAGGAAGGCGATGTGCTGAACCTGGACATCGACCCGTCGACCCATCCGGCCTGGACCGGCGGCAACCAGCAGCTGCTGGACCGCGGCGGCCGCGTCTCGCGCTTCAACAACAAGTTCGGCGGCTTCATCAAGAAGTAGGCCCCGCGGCCGGCGTCGACTGCGGCGCCACAGCCTGCGACATAGTGATCACGGAAGGCGCCGGTCCCATGACCGGCGCTTTTTGTTTGTCCCGAACGTCGATAACATGGGCCCTGCCCGGCGGCGCGATGTGTGGCGCGGTCTTCGCGGGGCCTGGAAGGCTAGAGCTACCACGATGAATCGACGGCAACTGGGTTTCGGCATCGCCACGACGGCACTGGCGGCGGCCGGACAGGCGCAGGCCCAATATCGGCGTCCGACGCCGCCCGCCCCCGCGCCGCAGCAGCGGCCGGCGGATATGCGAGCGATCTTCTCCGACCAGCTGTCGCGCCTGCCGGCCGCGCAGCAGAACGACGTGCGCGCCTTCTACGAGATGAACGCCTGGCGGCCGGTCTGGAACCCGCAACGGATCCGGGACCTGACCGCCGTCGCCCGCAAGGCCGAGAACCACGGCCTGGCGCCCAACGACTTCTTTGACTTCGTCGGCCTGGCCGCCGATCCGGCCAGCGCCGAGGTCCGCACCACGGCCGCGGCCCTGGAGTACGCCCGCACCCTGGCCGAAGGCCGCGTCCGGCCCGAGACGGTCGAGGAGTTGTGGGAGATGGAAAAAAACCGGGTCGATCTGCCCGGCGGCCTCACCAACGCCCTGTTCAACAACCAGATCGTGGCCTGGTTCGACGGTCTGGCGCCGAACGACATCGGCTACACCAACCTGTCGGCTGGCTATCTGCGCTACACCCGCCTGATCCGCGACGGCGGCTGGCCGACCTTCCGCCAGGGCGGCTCGATCGAGCCCGGCACCAGCGACGCCCGCATCACCTCCCTCATCAAGCGTCTGGTCGCCGAGGGCGATCTCAGCGCGTCCGCCGGGGCGCGACTGACGGCGCAGGGCGTCGCCTATGGCGATGAACTCCAGACGGCGGTGCGCGGCTTCCAGTCGCGTCATGGGCTTCTGGCCGACGGCCGCATCGGCGCCGCGACCCAGCGCTCGCTCGGCGCCTCCGCCGAGGACCGCGCCCGCCAGATCGCCCTGAACCTGGAACGCCGCCGCTGGCTGAAGCGCACGCTCAGCCCCGAGCGGATCGAGGTCAACACCGCCGCCGCCATCATGGTCTACTGGAAGGACGGCAAGCCGGTTCACTCCAACCGGGTGGTCGTGGGCTCGCCCGAGAACCAGACGCCTAGCCTGGAAAAGCCGTTCGCCTCGGTCGTGGCCAATCCGCCCTGGTATGTGCCGGCCGGCATCGCTCGGCGCGAGATCCTGCCGCGCGGCCCCGCCTATCTGGCCGCGCAGAACATGTATATTTCCAACGGGCAGGTCATCCAGCGCGCCGGTCCGACGGCCGCCCTGGGCTATGTGAAGTTCGAACTGCGCGACAGCTACGCCATCTTCCTGCACGACACCCCCAGCAAGGGCGCCTTCAACCTGGCCACACGTCAGCGCTCGCACGGCTGCGTCCGGGTCCAGAACGCGGTCGAGTTCGCGCGTCTGCTCCTGTCGCCGAACCCGGACCTTCTGGGCGAGTTCGACGAGGCCCAGACCACCCGCGAGACCAAGCGGATCCAGACCGGCCGCGAGATCAGCGTCCGCCTGCTCTACTGGACGGCCTTCGTGGACGGCCAGCAGCGCGTCGCCTTCCGCGAGGATGTCTACAAGCGGGATCAGAAGCTGGCCGAGGCCCTGGGCATCGCCGTCAAGCTGCCCGACGTGGTCGCCGACGGCCCGTCCGACGCCAACGACGTCGGACCGTAAGGCCGATCAGGAACGGAAGGCCGCTTCCAGCAGGCCCATCTGGCTGAGCACGGGGTTGATCTCGGTCTCGGCCGGGGCGTCCAGATACATGCGGCGATCCAGGTAATAGACCCGGTCGTGCAGCTTCTCGGCGCGCACCATGAACTCGATCAGGCCGATCGGCAGTTCTGAATTGGAGGCCTCGGCCGCCGGGAGACGTTCGGCCAAGCGATAGCGAGGATCGCAGGCGGCCTCGGGCGTCATGTCGCCCTCGCGCACGGCGCGTTGGACCAGCAGCCAGGACGCCACCTGCATCAGACGGGTCGTCAGCTTCATGCTCTCGCCCGCATAGGCCAGGGCGGTGGCGCGCGACAGCAGCTTGGATTCGCGGCGACCGTCTCCGTCCAGCCAGGCGGCGGCCTCCTCCACCAGATCCATGCCTTCCTGGAAGGTGCGCTCGAACAGTTCGGAGCGCGCGAAGTCCCGCACCTCCCCCGCACGGGACCGACCGACAGACTGTTGTTCGCCGCTTGTCATGGACTCGATCATACTCAAGGACGCCGCCTCAGTCCGCGTCTCGCCCCACATGGCGCGACGTCTCCGTTCGGTTCGTCTGCAACGCCCATGCCATGACGCCTCACGCGCGAAAAGAGCAGAGGCGTCTCCCTCACCGGCTGAACCCTGCCCGTTTCACGCGAACCACGCCGCCAGAGCGCGTCCTCATCGGAAGTTGAACAGGGCGTCGGCCGCGTTTTTCTTGTCCTGTTTTCCCGAAATGGCGCGTTTCGACCGTTCGATCTCGGCGTTCAGCGTCTCGATCCGCTCGTTCAGTTCGTCGACGGAATAGAGGTCGAGGTCTTCCCGCGTCAGGGCGGTCAAATTGGCCCCGCGCGTGGGACGGGGCTCCAGATCTTCAAACGTCACGACAGCCTCCTTCTGGCCAGGACAGGGTCCGACCGCTATCTCAACGCCTCCATACGGACGATTGCAAGGCGAGCGAGATGCGGGTCATCGAGATCACAGGCGGCGTCGGCCCCGCAGAGGCCCTGGTTCCCGCCGAACGCGCGGACCCTCAGCCGGCGCCGGGACAGGTGCGCATCCGCGCGCGCGCCGCCGGTGTGAACCGGCCCGATCTGCTGCAGCGTCAGGGCGCCTATGCCCCGCCGCCCGGCGCCTCCGACATCATGGGGCTGGAGGTGGCGGGCGAGATCGATCTGATCGGCGAGGGCGTGACGGACTGGAAGACCGGAGACCGCGTCTGCGCTCTGCTGGGCGGCGGCGGCTATGCCGAATACGCCGTGGTGGACGCCCGGCACGTCCTGCCGATCCCCGACGGGCTGGATGTCGTCCAGGCCGCCGCCCTGCCCGAGACGGTCTTCACCGTCTTCGCCAATGTGTTCGAGGCGGGCGGGCTGCAGGCCGGCGAGACCCTGCTGGTCCATGGCGCGACCAGCGGCATCGGCGTGACCGCCATCCAGATGGCCAGGGCCGCCGGCGCGCGAGTCATCGCCACCTCGCGCGGGGCCGACAAGGCCGCCGCCGCCCTGGCCCTGGGCGCCGACATCAGCCTGGACGCCACGACCGATGACCTCAAAGCCGCCATCGCCGAGGCGGGCGGCGCGGACGTGGTGCTGGACATGGTCGGCGCCGACTATGCCGAGTTGAACCTCGGCGCCCTCAAGCCCGGCGGTCGATGGGTGGTGATCGCCACCCTGACCGGGGCCCTGGCCAAGGTCGATCTGCTGAAGCTGATGCTGAAGCGGATCGTCCTGACGGGCTCAACCCTGCGCGCGCGGCCGGCGGACGAGAAGGCTCGACTGACGGCCGCCGTTCGAGAGACGGTCTGGCCCTGGGTGGCGTCAGGGCAGGTTCGCCCCCGAATCGAGGCGACCTTCCCGCTCGAAAACGCAGCAGCCGCCCACCAGAGGCTGGAGGGCGGCCGCCACGTCGGCAAGATCGTGCTGACGGCCTGAGAGGCCTGCTGGCCGAGGCCTACCAGCCGCCCCGCACAGGACGCATGGACGAGATCCGGTCGTTAAAGCCGCTGTCGCCGAGGTTGCGGACATCGCCCCGGAAGATCTGGCAGTTGCCCCGGAAATTGCTGTCGGTGCAGACCTCCCAGGCGCCGCGCATCTCCATCGAGCTGATCTTGTCGTTCAGGTTGGTGGAGGAGAGGTTGTAGACCTCGCCCTGGAAGGTGGCGCGTTCACCCCGGAAGTTGGAGTCGCTGTAGACGGTGATCGAACCCCGGCCGTTGTTGCCGCCGCCCCAGCCACCGCCGCCGGAGCCCCAACCGCCGCCGTTGCTGCCGCTGCCGCCGTTGCCGCCCCAGCCACCGCCGTTGCTGCCACTGCCGCCATTGCCCTCCCACTGGCCGCGTTGGCTGCCGCAAATCAGAAGACCGTTGTCGTTGGCGATATCGGCGCCGCCACAACGGCTGATCTCCAGCGAACTGGCGCGACGGTTGCGGCCGATGTCGCGGCAGCTGGCGTATAGGCGGCTGCCCCGCACGGAGATGTCGTTGCAGCTCGACTGATAGCTGCCTTGCGGGGCGCGGCCGCCGCCGCTGCCCCAACCGCCGTTCTGGGCCGCCGCCGGCGCCGACGGCGCCACGACCGCTGCGACCGCCGCGGCAATGAGAATACGATTGAACATCCTGGCCTCCCCAAGAAGATGATGACGCGCCCGGCGTCGATGAATCCTTATCTCGCCTCGAACCTGAACCTTGGCTGTATGACGCCGTCATGAAGCCGACGGACAGCGTTTCCTTTTGCACCAAATGGGACTATAGCGCCACTATCGCGCCCGGCCGAAAGGTCGGGCGCCGCTGTATCCAGAGCCCGGTTTCGGGCCAAATAATCCGGGACGAACGCCCATGACCGACATCCTCATGCCCAAGGCCACCGCGGTCTGGATGGTGGACAACACCTCGCTGACCTTCGAGCAGATCGCCGATTTCTGCGGCCTGCATCCGCTGGAAGTGCGCGGCATCGCCGACGGCGACGTGGCCCGCGACATCCGCGGCGTCGATCCGATCACCGGCGGCCAGCTGACCCGCGAGGAGTTGGACAAGGCCCAGGACAATCCCGACTACCGCATGAAGGCCATCGTCAGCCGCCACGCCGAGTTGCTGAAGTCGGCCAAGCCCCAGCCGAAATACACCCCGGTTTCGCGTCGTCAGGACCGCCCGGACGCCATCGCCTGGTTCGTGCGCAACCACCCCGAGGTCACCGACGCCCAGATCGCCAAGCTGCTGGGCACCACCAAGTCGACCATCGAGAGCGTGCGCAACCGCACCCACTGGAACAGCCCCAACATCAAGCCGGTCGATCCGGTGACCCTGGGCCTCGTCGGGCAGCTGGCCCTGGACGATCTGGTCAAGAAGGCCGCCGACAAGAAGCACAAGGACGACCTCAAGAAGGGTGGCGGCACCATCCAGCCGGTCGAGCCCGAAGTGGTCGAGGAGGAGTTCGTTCCCGAGGCCCGCGAGCGTCACGTGGCCGAGCCCACGGCGGAATCGGTCTTCGGTACGAAGAACTGATCGATCCCGGCCGCTAGAAACGACGACGGCCCCGGGATCGCTCCCGGGGCCGCTTCAATTCTACTGACCTTGGGGGCCCCGGCTACCCTGCCCGGGCCTCCAGACTGGTGATCTCCTCCTTCAGTCGGAGCTTTCTCTGCTTGAGCTCCCTGACCTGCAGCGTGTCCACGGACGGGTGGTGAAGCTCCCGCTGGATCACTTCATCCAGCTGCCGGTGCCGATTTCCCAGTTCGCGAATACGAGCTTCGATGGTCATGGCTTGCGCCTCCATGTCTAAGGGACGAGGGTAGTGAGCGCCCGGATTGACGGTCTGTGGAATCACGATTCGGTGACGTAAACCGGCGTTCACCAAACCGCCCGTCTCGCCGGACACATCGCAGGCTGACCCCCGAATAGGACCCTATTGTGAACGGAGCCGCAGGAACCCCCGCCGGACCCCCTGACCGCATTGTCGTGGGCGTATCGGGCGCCTCAGGCGTCATCCATGGGGTGCGGGTGCTGGACGCCCTGCGCGAACTGGGGGTCGAGAGCCATCTGGTGGTCACCCGCGCCGCCCTGCTGACTCTGTCTCAGGAAACCGATCTGACCCCCGACGACCTGACGGGGCGCGCCGATGTGACGCACCGTCTGACCGACGTCGGCGCCTCCATCGCCTCGGGCTCGTTCAAGACGATGGGCATGATCGTCGCCCCCTGTTCGGTGCGGACGATGGGCGAGATCGCCACGGGCGTGACCTCGACCCTGCTGACCCGCGCCGCCGACGTCATGCTCAAGGAGCGGCGGCGGCTGGTGCTGATGGTGCGCGAGACCCCCCTGCACCTCGGCCATCTGCGCACGATGACGACCCTGACCGAGATGGGCGCCGTCATCGCCCCGCCCCTGCCCGCCTTCTACGCCAGACCGAAATCCATCGAGGAGATGGTGGACCAGTCCGTGGGTCGGGCGCTGGACCTGTTCGGCCTGGACTGGTCGCCGGTGAAGCGCTGGGACGGGCTGAAGGGCCCGGCGACGACACGGAATGATCCATCGGAATGAGCGATCAGGGTTTCTGGGACTGGGCGGTCGCCGCCTACGGCGCGCCAGGCGTGGGCGAGGCCTGTCTGCACCTGCAGGATGCGCTCGGTCACAATGTTCCGCTGCTGCTCTGGGCGGCCTGGACCGCTCGCACGGGCCGACGCCCGGACGAAGACGACATCGAAGCCGCTTGCGACCTCGCGCGGGGTTGGTCGAGCACGACGGTGGAGCCGCTGCGCGGCGTCCGCCGCACTCTCAAAATCGCCACCGTCGATATCGCCGACGCCGACCGCCTGGCCTTGCGCGAACAAGTCAAGGCGATTGAGTTGCAGGCCGAACGGGTGCTGATGAACGGCCTTGCGACCCTGGCCCCCGCCCCGGCGAGATCTCCGCGCCCGGCCATCGACGCTCTGGCTGAGGTCGCACGCGCATGGAGCGGCGTCGTGCCCCGTCCGGCCCTGATACAGCTGGCCGAACGCCTTCCGACCTGACCGCGATTCCGCTATGCTCCGACCGTCCGGGACGCCTTGCCACCATGAATGACGACGATCCTTTCCTGACCGAGGAAGAGCTGGCCCTCCATGCCGAGGTCAAGCTGCTGCGCCAGGAACACGCCGACCTCGACGCCTCCATCGAGGCCCTGAGCCACATGCCCCTGCCCGACCAGCTCCTGATCGCCCGGCTGAAGCGCAAGAAGCTGCTGCTGCGCGACGAGATCGTCCGTATCGAGGGCCGCATCCTGCCCGACATCATCGCCTGAGGGGCTGCTGATCGGCGGGCTGGCGGTTGGGCTCGAAAATAGCTATATTTATAGCCATAATCGGAGTTTGATCATGGCTGCCTACAGTGTCGCCGAAGCCAAGAACACCCTGCCGCGCCTGCTCGACAAGGCGATCGAGGGTGAAAAGGTCATCATTACGCGCCACGGGAAACCTGTCGCCGAAATCCGCTCCTTGCCGACGACGAATTGGGACGAGCGCAGGGCCAGAATGGTGGA
>NZ_JBQVNM010000018.1:0-45987 GCF_052436175.1 Brevundimonas sp.
ACCCCCGCGTCGGCCATCATGTGCAGATAGGCGCCGCGCACGTTGAGGTCGGCATGCTGGTCCTTGAGGAACATCAGGGCGGTGCCGAGATTGATGACGAAGCCGATGCCGGCGGTGATCATGACGATCCCCTCGGCCACCGGGGCCGGGTTGCTCAGGCGATGCACGGCCTCGACCGCGATCCAGCCGCAGGCGAGGATAAGCAGGAGGGCGTTGGCCAGGGCCGCCAGCACCGTCGCCTTGCGGTAGCCGTAGGTGCGCTGGGCGCCCGCGTTGCGTCGGGCCAGCCAGGTCGCGAACCCGGCCATGGCCAGGCCGAAGACGTCGGACAGATTGTGACCCGCATCGGCCATCAGGGCGGTGGACTGGGCGAACCAGCCGGCGCCGAACTCCACCGCGACGAAGGCGAGGTTGACGATCAGGGCGACCAGATAGCGCCAGTCGTCGGTATTGGCCGGGGCGTGGCTGTGGCCCGCATGGCCGTGGGAATGGCCGTGGCCGTGCGAATGCCCATGGGAATGGTCATGGTGCGCGTGATCGTGATCGCCATGATCGTGGGCCATGCGGCGCTGTAGTCCCCTGCCGTCGTTCCGTCAAATCGAGGGGCGGCTAAAGCCTTGAATGTAAATGTATAACCTAATGCTGATGGGTGACGACCAGCAGGCCGAGAGCGATCAGGGCGACGCCCAGAACCGCGCCCTCGTAGCGGGCCCAGCGCTCCAGCCTCAGGATCGAGAAGCCCGCCCGCGCCACTGCGGTCAGCAGCACCATCCCGCCGACGGTGCCGAGGGCGAAGGCCAGGGTCAGCAGGGCCAGAACATGCAGTCCCTCGGTGGCCGACGACAGATAGAGGGGCAGCAGCACCTCGCCCGGCGACAGGGCCATCATGGCCACCAGTCCGCCCAGCGCCGCCGCGTCGGACACGCGCGGCTCGGGCATTTCGAACTCCGGCCCGCCCGCCACGGCCGGGCGTTTGAGCAGGGCGCGGCTCAGATAGAAGGCGCCGAACAGGAACAGCATCACGGCCGACAGATGGGGCAGCAGGCCCTCCACCCAGCGGTCCAGCGCCAGTCCCGCCGCCACGATCAGCCCGCCGACCACGGCGGTCGAGACGATGTGGGCGATCCCCGCCGCCGCGGCGGCCCCCAGGGTCCGCCCCATGCCCCAGCCCTGGGCCCGGCCGACCAGAACGAAGGGCAGCCAGTGGGTGGGCAGGACCGCATGCAGGAAGGCGGCCACGAACCCGCCGCCCAGAAGCGACAACAGGACCGGTTGTTCGAGATCGGACGGCGACATCGCCGACCCCATAGCGCGTTACTTTATAACAGTCGAGAGAGAATCGCCATTCAGACGTCTCCGGTCAGGCCATCCGTCGGCGCTGGATCGTCATCGCCGCTCCGCCCGCCAGGATCAGGCCGAACAGGATCATGGCCCATTCGGTCATCGTCGGCACGGGTGTGGGCGCCACGACCGGATAGGGTGCGGTCGGGGCGACGGCCTTGGACGCGTTGGGATCGGTGCCGACGGCAGCATAGCTTGTGCAGCTTTCGGCCGTGCCGCTCGGGCTCGCGCCGCGCCTAGTGCAAGACAGATTGTGATAGGCCTCGGGCGGAGTGGTGAGGAAGATGAACAACTGATCGATCTTGTTCTCCGGGTCCACATAGCCGGCGCTCGTGTGCGTGGTCGGAGAACTGCAGGTGCGGGCTTCGCAGATCGGCAGATAGTTGGAGACCCTCCATCGTTGAATGATGGTGGAGATGCCGGTCAGGTTTCCGGCCGCGTCGGTCCAGACGTAAAAGCGATAGAGCCGGCTCTGTGGATCGCTCTTGTCATAGAGCGTCAGACCATCGTTGAACTGGTAGGCGGTGACTTGCGAGGTGATGTCCACCTGCGTCAGCCCGCCTGCGAGCGGCGTCGCCGTCTGGAACGTGCCCACGGGACGCTGGGCCGAGGAGAAGTTGGCGCAACCGCTTCCCGAAGAGCAGTTCGAGAAGTTGGTGAAGGTGTCATAGAGGTTGCCGTTGTAGCTGTAGGTCGTCTGCGCCGCGGCCGATCCGGCGACGAGCATCACGGCGCCGACCAGCAGCGCGCCAAGAGTTCTGAACATGATCGCGATCCCCGGACGCCCCGTGCGTCCCGGGATTCAAATTGCCCGAACCTAGCATGCGGCCGCGTGTCGCAAATCGTTGCAATGTGGTGCAAATCGCTGCGCCGCCCTGATCACTGGCGGAGCGCGGTTCCCCGGAGTCAGTTGGGGCGGGCCCCCGGGTCGGACAGCTTCAGGGCCGGCGCGTCCAGAACAGCCCAGACTTCGGGCATGTCCAGCGGCGCATCGCAGACCGCCTCGAGCGTGCGCCCGTCGCGGGTCAGATAGCGGACCGACAGGCCGGCGGCGCAACGGGCCTGAACCGCGTCGAACATGGCGCGGCTCTCGGTCTGGGGGTTGAAGCCCTCGACCGTGTCGATGATCGGTTCGCCCGACAGCACGCCGCAGTCAGCGCCGTCCAGCTTCAGGGCACCGGGGTTGTCGAAGAAGCCGTAGGAGCCGGTCTTGCAGTTGCGTTGGGCGACATGGAACAGGGCTGCGCCTTGCAGGTCCTTGTCGCCCGGCCGGTTCTCGATGCGGACGCCCAGGGCTGTTAGGCGGGCCTTGATCGTCGCCCACCGCTCAGCGCCGGGCCCATCGAGCAGGATGGCGACCGAGCTGTCCGGAGCAAGGCCGGCCCGGAAATCCGCCACGCCATAGCCTGTTTGAGGGTTCATGCGCGCGGCGTCGAGCATGGCCTTCCACAGGGTGAAGGCGTCGCCGGATCCGGCCTGACGCAGCTCCAGATCTGCGATCCACTGGATCAGGGCGCCGCAGTTGTAGGGGCCGCTGCCGGAGCGAAGGGTGGCGGGGCGAAGGTCGCGGTCGCCGAGGGTGCGCCGGCAACCATTCAGATAGCCGGTCAGCACGTCGCGGCCCTGAGTCTCGGTCAGGCTGTCCGTCGAAACGGCGCCGATGAGGGCCGCGAG
Source organism: Brevundimonas sp. (assembly GCF_052436175.1). Lineage (GTDB taxonomy): Bacteria > Pseudomonadota > Alphaproteobacteria > Caulobacterales > Caulobacteraceae > Brevundimonas. The sequence continues at coordinate 3,016 of NZ_JBQVNM010000018.1, forward strand.
ATTGGCGCCGCCTTCGTGCAGCCAGGGCGCTGAGTCGCCGTCGCGGCTGACGACGCCGTGCCCGTTCCAAAGATGGAAGGTCTCGTGCCAGATGAAGGTCGTCAGCGCCTCCTCCGCGCCGCGCCAGGCGTCCCCCTGAAAGCGGAGCGAGATCACCCCCGTGTCCGTTACGTCGCCCCGGAAGGTGGCCGGCCCGGGACTGTCCACGCTGACAAGAAGCGCCGGGCGATAGGGCAGGGCCGCCCCGAGTTGGGCCTCGTAGAAGGCCATGGAGCGGAAGAAGGCGGGGTTGAGCTGGCTGACCAGATCGGCGTCGACACTGTCGCCGGTCGCCACATCGCCGCGCGGGTCCGCGACGATTCCGGACGCGGGCCCGATATAGGCGTAGCCGTCGATGGCGTCGGTCTCAGGCAGGAACGCCTCGCCGGGCGCGAGAGCAAACTCCAGCATGGTCTCACCCGTCGCGGCCTTGAGGCCCGGGCCATAGATCACCTGCCCCTGCCCGATACGGCTGAGGCCCGGATAGACACGGTCCACCTCGGCGGCATCGGGCTTCAACTCCAGCTCAAAGGTGTCGAAGGGCTGATCGCTGCTGACCGCGCCGTCCGCGAGAACCAGACCCGGGGTGGTCACCGACCAGAGGGTGCGGATGGTGTCGCGGTCGGCGAAGGCAAAGGTCGTGACGGGGGCGGGAAGGCGATAGCGGACACGGATCCCGTCCGGCGTGCGGGCCGCCACGGCCTGGGTGGTTCCGGGCGACGCCGCATCCTGTGCGACGACCGGACTTGCGAGGAGCAGCGATGCGCAGAGCATCATCGCTGCGCCCAGAACCCTCGCACGATCAAACATCCGGAAACTCCGCCGTAAGTATCAGGCCAACGCCGGTGGCCGGCGTCAGGAGTAGAGCGACGCCCGATCCAGCGGCAGGCCAGAGGGGCCCGGGCGGCGTTTCTGGGCGACGGTCTGGTAGACGAGCACCGAGCCGCGCTCGAAGGCCTTTTTGAACAGGGCGAAATAGATCAGCCACAGCCGGGTCCGGGGTTCGCCGACGAGGGCGTAGGCCTCCTCGCGCCGGTCGTAGAGCCGCTCGGTCCAGTGCTTCAGCGTCAGTTCGAAATGCTCGCGCATGTCTTCGACGTCGAGGGTCTCGAAGCCGAGGCGGCCCAGGTTGGTCACCGTCATGCCGATGGTGTCCAGTTCGCCGCCGGGGAAGATGAAGCGGGTGATGACCTTGGTCGTGTCGGTCGGCTTGATCGGGTCGCGCCCACCGCGCCGCACCGAGGCCTGGTGGAAATAGAGGCCGCGCGGCTTCAGCAGGCGATGCATCTCGAGGAAGTGACGCTCGTGGTTGGCGAAGCCGACGTGCTCGAACATCTCGACCTGGGAGATGGCGTCATACTGGCCGGTGACGTTGCGGTAGTCCTTGAGCTCCAGGGTGATCCTGTCCGACAGGCCCTCGCGTTCGACCTTGGCGCGGCCGTAGTCGAGCTGGGCCTGGGACAGGGTCACGCCGTGGACGGTGACGCCGTAATGTTTCGCCGCCCAGCAGGACAGGCCGGCCCAGCCGCAGCCGACGTCGAGCAGTGTCTGGCCGGGTTTCAGCCGCAGCTTCTTGCAGATCCGGTCCAATTTCTCTTCCTGGGCCCGCTCCAGCGTCGTGGCGTGGTCGAGGAAATAGGCGCTGGAGTAGACCATCTCCGGGTCGAGGAAGAGCCGATAGAAGTCGTTGCCGACGTCATAGTGGAACTGGATGAAGTCCTGATCGCTGCGACCCGCCTTGTCGGCGCCGATGCCGTCGTTCCCCGTCTTGTCCCATTCCGGCAGTTCGGTGGCGCCCGCGTCCGAGCCGCCCAGCAGGAAGGGCACGGCGGCCTTCGCGACCAGCATCTTGTCGGCCCGCTTGGCCAGATGGACGGCGCGGCCGTGGTCCCAGCGGTCGGCGGCCTCCAGCGGGCTGCCGCCCTCGATGCGCAGGTCGCCCGAGGCGAACATCTCGAACAGGGTCATCAGGCCGGGTTTGAGCAGCAGCCGGCGCACGGCCGAGGGACGGGCCACCACGATCTGGATGTCGTCGCGCGCGTTCGGACCGAGCGGCAGGACCTCGCCGTTCCACAGCCTCAGCGACAGGTCGGCCTGCAGCAGGTCGGCGACATGGGCGGCGATGCGGCGGGCGGCGACGATACGGCTGTCGGAGACGTCGGAAGGCATGCAGGCGTCCTGATTTGGCTTGGGCGTTCTATGCACACAGATGCAGGTCAGGGCCAGACCGGGGCCGGTTTCGCTCCGGATGCGCCGTTTTGAGGCCCTTCGGCGTTGACTCGGACGGCCCCATCCGTATATGTCGCCGCTCTTCGCCCGCAGGGTCCCCTGTCGGGCGCTTCCTTTTTTGCGTTTACGCCGAGGCTTCAACATGTACGCGGTGATCAAGACCGGCGGCAAGCAGTACCGGGTCCAACCGGGCGACACCATTGTCGTGGAAAAACTGGCGGGCGACGCCGGCGCCAATGTTTCGCTGGGCGAAGTCCTGATGCTGGGCGGCGACAAGGGCGTGACCCTGGGCGCCCCGCTGATCGACGGCGCCACCGTCGCCGCGACCCTGATCGAGACCCGCAAGGGCGAGAAGATCAAGATCTTCAAGAAGACCCGCCGCCAGGGCTATCGCCGCACCAACGGCCACCGCCAGCAGGAAACCGTCCTGCGCATCACCGGCATCGAAGGCGCCGGCGAGAGCGCCAAGTGGGACGGCGAAGTCTCGCTGCTGACAAAGGCCGAGATCAACTTGCGCGCCCGCAACCTGGCCTCGCGCACCGCCGTGACCGCCGAGACGGTCGTCGTCGATCATGACGGCGCCCATGTCGACGCCGTGGTGGTCGAGGGTTCGGCTCCGGCCAAGAAGGCCCCGGCCAAGAAGAAGGCCGCGCCCAAGGCTGAAGTTTCGGGCGACGAAGCGTAAGAATTTCTGCTGCGCCGGAAACGGCGCGGCGGTGTATGGAACATGAGCGCGGACGGCCTGGGGCCCGAGGCGTAGAGGACGGAGCAGACCTATGGCTCACAAGAAATCCGGTGGTTCGTCGCGTAACGGTCGCGACTCCGAGTCGAAACGCCTTGGCGTCAAGAAGTTCGGCGGCGAGCGCGTGCTGGCCGGCAACATCCTGGTGCGCCAGCGCGGCACCCAGTTCCATCCCGGCGTGAACGTCGGCCTCGGCCGCGACCACACCCTTTTCGCCCTTGAGCACGGCTCGGTGAAATTCGCCCGTAAAGCCAACGGCCGTTGTTACGTGTCGATCGTACCGGCCAATGACGACGCCAAGGCGATGGCCGCCGAGTAACACGCCCGACATCGCCGGGTCGTGTTGCTCCTTCAAAGAAGCAGCCGATCCGGACCAGGGAAAATTTTCCGCGGGGAGTCTGGAACACCAGGCTCCCCGTTTGCGTTCCCCGCCTCGAAGACCGCCCGAGCCCTCCAAGGAGGCGGATCCGTGAGTGAGGCCGCGTCCATGTGCATCATCGAAACCCAGCCGGTCATCGAGACCCGGCGGCTGACCCTGCGCTCGCCCGGGGCCCAGGACATTCCCCGCATCGCCGCCCTGGCCAATGATCCCGAGATCGCGCGCATGACCCAGCGGATGCCCCATCCGTTCGGTCTCGGCGACGCCGAGGCCTTCGTCCTGCATGTCGCGGCCCAAGACCCGGCGCGGGCCGTGGCCTTCGTCATCGAGCACGAGGACCTGGGGCCGGTCGGCGTCATCGGCTTGCACGAGAGCGGAGACCCGGCGCCCGAGACCGGCTACTGGATCGGGCGAGAATTCTGGGGCCGGGGCTTCGCCACCGAGGCTCTGGAAGGGGCCCTGGTCTGGGCGGGTCGCAAGTGGAAGCGCCGCGCCCTGATGGCCGGGCATTTCGCCGACAACCCGGCCTCGGGACGCGTGCTGGAGAAGGCGGGCTTCCTCTACACCGGCGAGGTGCGGCGGCCGTTCAGTGATGCGCGGGGCGCGACGGCCGACAAGCGGATGATGGTCTGGCTGGCTTGACCACTAGGCCGCGGTCGTCGGCTCTTCGGGGCCTCCCGACCCGACCCGACCCGCGCGGGCTGGCGGCAAAGCCGCTGGCCCATGTCTGAGGACGAGGGTCGCCTAACCTCCCGCCAGACCCGGACCGAAGGCGAGGAAGGCAGCGGTGAGGCCGGCGGCGGTGGCGGCCACGGCGCCGGCGGCGAAGGCCACGACGATCCGCAGGCGGCGACGGCGGCGCCCGCCGGCCGGAAGCGTCCGGATCAGGACGAAGGGACCGCGCTTGAACGCTTCGGACCCGCTGATGTTGTGCTGGGACAAGGACGCCTCCCCGACTGTGACAGGCGACCGTCAGGCAGGCGCGGGATGGCCGAATGAAGGCGAACGCCGCTCGGCGACGAAGTCGTGATCCGCCAGCCGATGTTCCGTGTCCGGCGTTATCTCTACATCGAGACGGTGATCATCCGGCCGCCGCGCGTCTCGACCCGCTTCATCAGGACCACGCGCTCGCCCCCGGCGCCGGCCGAGACGGGCACGATCACGAACCAGCTTCCGTCCGGCAGACCGGCGACGGTGAACCGGTTGTCGGCGCAGGTTCCAGCCCGGACGAAGGAGCGATAGTCCGCGTTCGGATCGGCGACGGTGCGGGCCCGGACGACAGCTTCGGGCACGGCGGCCTGTTCGGTCGAGCCGTAAAGGGTGCGGAAGCGCGCGCGGGTATAGGGGGTGTCCGGCGTGAGGGCGACCGAGCCGGTGCAGCCAAAGGCCACGCCGTCGCGGCGATAGCCGATGCGGCCCTCGACAGAGGCCTGGCCCTGGCGGGTCGACCAGCCGAAGGCCTCGGCGTTGAAGGCGGAAGACGGCGGCGGGCCGTAGTTGGCGGCCGGGCCGGTGGCGCAGGCGGCGGTTCCGGCGACGAGGGCCGCCACGACGAGGATGGAGCGAACGGACATGGGCGGCCTCCCTTGAAGCGATGCGGCCCGTTTGCCCGGACCGGCCCTTCGAGACATACGCCCGGTCTGTGACAGGTCAAGGTCGCGGGGCCCGTGTCATCGCGGCGCAGGATCACGGATGGTTGCGGGGAGGGTCTGCGGGCGCCACAACCCGTGCAAAGGCCGGCGACCAGATCGGCCGACAGTTCCAGGGATTTTCCGCATGACCGTCGTCTTCGCCGATATCGAGGCCGCCCGGGCCCGCATCATGGGTCAGGTGGACCGCACCCCCGTCCGCCATTCACGCCGCCTGTCGGAACTGACCGGCGCCGAGGTCTGGGTGAAGTACGACAACCTGCATTTCACCGGCAGCTTCAAGGAACGGGGGGCGCTGAACCGGCTCCTGCTGCTGAGCCCGGAGGAGCGGCGGCGCGGGGTGGTGGCGGCCTCGGCGGGCAACCACGCCCAGGCCCTGGCCTATCACGGCGGCCGTCTGGGCGTGCCGGTGACCATCGTCATGCCCGAGGGCACCCCTTTCACCAAGATCGACGGCACCCGCAGCCACGGGGCCAATGTGGTCATCCACGGCGCCGACTTCTCCGCCTCGACCGAGGAGGCCCACCGGCTTGAAGAGGAGAAGGGCTATATCTTCGTCTCCGCCTTCGACGACGCGGGGATCGTCGCCGGCCAGGGCGTCTGCGCCATCGAGTTTCTGGAGGATGCGCCGGACCTCGACAGCCTCATCATCCCCATCGGCGGCGGGGGACTGATCGCCGGCTGCGCCATCGCGGCCAAGGCGATGAAGCCGGACATCCGTGTGTTCGGGGTGGAGGCGGCCATGTACCCGTCCTTCTCGGCCAAACGCCGGGGCGAGGCGCCGAAATGCGGCGGCGCCACCATCGCCGAGGGCATCGCCATCAAGGCCGTGGGCGACATCCCCTTCGCCTTGGCCGATCCCCTGGTCGAGGACGTCATGGTCTGCGACGAGGAGGATTTCGAGAAGGCCGTGGCCTTCTACGCCACCTATGAGAAGACGGTGGCCGAGGGCGCCGGGGCCGGGGGGCTGGCCGCCCTGCTGCGGCACCCCGAGCGGTTCGCGGGTCACAAGGTCGGTCTGGTGCTGTGCGGCGGCAATATCGACGCGCGGATGCTGGCGGTGGTGCTGAACCGCGAGATGGTCCGTGAACGGAGATTGATCGTCTACCGCATCCTCGGCGACGACCGGCCGGGCATGCTATCGGCCATGGCGGCGGTGATCGGCGGCAAGGGCGGCAATATCATCGACGTGGTCCACAACCGCCTGGCCCTCGACGTCCCGGCCAAGGGCGCCGAGTTCGACATCATGGTCGAAACACGCGATAGCGCCCACGCCGACGAGATCGGCCAGGCTTTGAAGGACAAGGGCTATGCGCTTCGCATGGGGTAGATCGGTTGTCGCGACCGGCTTGGCTATCGCTTTGTTGACGGTCGCGGCCTGCAATCGCGGCGCGGGCGCCTCTCCGACCGAGCTTGCGGACAATGCGAAGGCGGCCGAGGAATTCCTGGCGAAGAACGGCAAGGAACCGGGCGTCGTCACCCTGCCGTCGGGCCTGCAGTACAAGGTGGTGACGGCGGCCCCGGCGACCGCGCCCAGCCCCGACCGCAACGACCTGGTCCGGGTGGACTATGAGGGCGCCCTGATCGACGGGACGGTGTTCGACAGCTCGTTCCGCAAGGGCGTGCCCTATGCGACGACGCCGGAAGAGGTCGTGCCCGGCTGGACCGAGGCCCTGCAGAAGATGAAGGTCGGGGAGGAGTGGCTGCTCTACGTCCCGCCCGCCCTCGGCTATGGCGAGCAGCGCGCCGGCCAGATCCCGCCCAACTCCCTGCTGATCTTCCGCATCAAGCTGCTGGACATGCTGCCCGTCGCCGGCGGCGAGGTCAGGGGCGTGGGATCGGCCAACGGGTGATGATGTCAGGCCTCATTCGCGGCCCTTCAGTTATAGGCCGCTGTTATCCCTCTGGACTTGGCCAGCCTTGCATTCCGAGAAATTTGGGTACTCGTATGCAAGCGATATGTAGGTGTCGCTCAGGCTGACGGCGTTCACCGTCAGGCCTATCCCAGGCCTAGACGGGCTATCTGATGCCCTCCAGTAGGAGGCTTTCGTTCTTTCGTTCTCACGAATAGACGCCGCCCATTCGTTGGGACCGTCCCAAAGAGCGCGGGCACGGATAAAATCAAAATCGCTGTCCGCAGGTCCGTAGCGTTCAACAAGCGTCGCGTGCAGAGTGTCGAAGACGCTCCGCGCCTGAGACCCGTCTCGGTCGGCGCGAAGCGTCTTCCCAATACCGACTACTTTGCAGACTCCGTGCTGTCGGGTTGCGTACACGAGGTATGATTCAAAATTGGAGTTCGGATTTGGGGGCGAAACTCTATAGAAATTATCACCTTGGTCTTGTTCTATTCTAAGCGAAGATAGTGGCGTCCCCTGAGAGAGGCCAAATGCTTGAGCAAAAGCCGGAGAGTTCCAGAGGACACCGGACAGGATGAGCATTAGAAATATTGAGGGGCGCATCGATGGTCCTCATGTGAGCGACGCATCTTAAATCTGCATATCCGCGTTTTTCAACTGTCAAGAAGCGGTTTTGGAAGGCAGTCTGGAAAGACTCCAAGCTGCGGCGTCTCGGACAACCGGATTACAATCAGTCAGTAGGCGCTTGACTGCAGGAATGAGTGCCGGATCCCCGCTGTTGCCGATGGCGTAGAGGACGTTGCGGATGAACCGGTCGCGGCCGATCCGCTTGATCGGGCTTTTCGAGAACAGGGTGCGGAAGCCGGCGTCGTCGAGGGCGGCGAGTTCGGCCAATGGCGGGCTTTCCAGTGCGGGGCGTGGGGCCAGGCGGATCTCACGCGCGGTCTCGGCGAACTTGTTCCAGGGGCAGACCGCCAGACAGTCGTCGCAGCCATAGATGCGCGAGCCCGTGGCGATGCGGAATTCCTCCGGCCAGGGATCGGCGTATTCGATGGTCAGGTAGGAGAGGCAGCGCCGGGCGTCGAGCTGGAAGGGGGCCGGGAAGGCCTTCGTGGGGCAGGCGTCCAGACAGGCGGTGCAGGAGCCGCAGTGTTCGGTCTCTGCAGCGTCGGGCTCATAGTCGGCGGCCGAGAGAATGACGCCGAGGAACAGCCAGTTGCCCCGGGTGCGGCTGAGCAGATTGGTGTGCTTGCCCTGCCAGCCCAGACCGGCGCGCTGGGCCAGAGGTTTTTCCATCAGGGGGGCGGTGTCGACGAAGACCTTGACGTCTGGCGCGACGCCGCGCGCCTGCTGCCGGGCCGCGACCTGGCCGGCCAGCTGTTTCAGCCGGCCCTTGATGACCTCATGATAGTCGTCGCCCCGCGCATAGACGGAGATATAGCCGTTCGACCGGTCGGCCAGTTGCGGCAGGGGATCGCCGTCGGGGCCGTAGTTGAGACCCAGGACGATCGCGGTGCGGGCGCCGTCCCACATGGCGGTCGGGTGGGCCCGGCGCTCCAGCGTCGTCTCCATCCAGCCCATGTCGCCGTGACGGCCCGCCTCGACGAAATGCGCCAGCCGCTCGCCCGCGCTCCACGGCTCGGCGGCCGAGGCGAAGCGGCAGACGTCGAAGCCGAGTTCGGCCGCCTGGCTACGGATGAAGTCGCGGGGATCGGCGGCCATGGCCAGCGGTGTCCCATAACTGGGCCTGCCGAGAAAGCCGGTCGGCGGGAATCAGAAGTCCAGGTCGGCGTAGTGGGCGGCGGCGGCCAGGCCCTGGAAGCGGTCGCTGAGCAGAGGGCGGAAGCTGGGCCGCGACTTCACCTTCACATACCAGTCCTTGAGCGAGGGCCAACTGGCCCAGGCGATCTCGCCGAAGTAGTCGAGCACCGACAGGTGGGCGGCGGCGATCAGGTCGGCCTGTGAGAGGTGGCGGCCCGCCAGCCGGTCGCGCGATCCGGCCAGACCCTCCAGCATCAGCAGATGCTCCTTCAGCGCCGCACGGCCGTCGCGCAGGGCGCGGGCCTCGGGTGGGCCGAGACGGAGCAGGGGTTTTTCCAGACGCTCGTGCAGCAAGACGGCGTTGACCTCGTCGGAGAAGCGGCGCTCGAACCAGGCGGTCAGGCGGCGGGCCTCGGCCCGTTCGCGCGGGTCGGCGGGGAGCAGAAGCGGCGATTTTTGCTGATCCTCGATCCAGCCGAGGATGGCCGAGGCTTCGCACAGGGTCAGGCGGTGACGCCCCTGTTCGATCTGCAACACCGGCGGCATGGCCGAGGGGTTGAGGGCGATCAGGGGGCAGTCCGGCTCCCACGGACGCACGACCGTCTCGGCGACCTCGATCCGCGCCTCGCCCAAGGCCAGACGCACGGTGCGCGAGGCGGGGTCGAACGGGAAATGGAAGAGGACGGCGGCGGACATCGCGCCACTCCTGCGCCCTAGTTCTTAAGGCCGCGTTTACCCCGACCGGTTCAGCCGCCGGTCACCGGGACGGAGGGCGCGCGCAGGCGCGGGTCGGGGTGGATGATGACGTCCGCGCCCGGGACGGCGGCGTGGATGCGGCCCTCGGCCTCCACGACGATGGCGTGGGCCTGATCGAGCGTCAGGGCCGGGTCGAGGTCGACATGCATCTGGATATGGGTGGCCGAGCCGGTCATCCGGGTGCGCAGGGCGTGCAGGCCGCCGATGCGCGGATCGGACAGGACGGCCGAGGTGACGGCGGCGGCGACGGCCTCCGGCGCGGCCCGGTCCAGCAACTGGTCGGCGGCCTGACGCAGCAGGCCGACCGCGCCCCAGAACAGCCAGATGGCGACGATCAGGCCTGCGGCGGCGTCCAGCCCGGGCGCCTTGAGCCAGGCGCCGGAGATGACGCCGATCAGCACCACGACGCTGGCGGCCAGGTCGGCGGCGTAGTGGCTGCGGTCCCCCTCGACGGCGAGGGACGGCGCCTGTTTCAGCGCCCGCCCCTGCATCCAGACCAGTCCCGAGGTGATGAGGATGGAGATCAGGACGACCCCGACGGCCCAGCCGCCCGCCACCACCGGCTGGGGAACGAAAATGCGTTGCAGGGCCTCCCAGCCGATGAAGACGGCCGAGGCGAAGATCAGGCCGGACTGGACCAGTGCCGACATGGCCTCGCCCTTGCCATGGCCAAAGCGATGCTCGGCGTCGGCCGGGGCGGCGGCCCAGCGCACGGCGTAGAATGTGGCCAGGGACGCCGCCAGATCGAGCGCCGAATCCGTCAGGGAGGCCAGGATGGAGACCGAGCCGGAGGCCCCGTAGGCGAAGGCCTTGAGCGCGATCAGGACGACGGCGGCGACCACCGACAGCCGGGTGATGTCGCGGGCGACCCGGGCTGCATCGACCGGCGCCGAAGCCGGGGCGGCCGCTTCGGGCGTTTCAGTCGGCGCGGGTTCGGCATCGACGGAGGAGGTCATCGGGGCCTTTTCGCCCAACGGCGCGCGATTGCCAATCCGATGCGCGTGCCGCGTCTCGCCTATCCGATCCGGCCTCGGTATGAACGGCCTGCGCCGCCCGACATCCTCGTCTCCGGGCCGCGAGGGATGTCGAGATGTCGGACTGGCTGGCGGCGCTGATTCTGGGTCTGGTCGAGGGGCTGACCGAGTTCATTCCGGTCTCCTCGACGGGCCACATGCTGCTGCTGGGCCATTTCCTCGGCTTCGAGAGCACCGGCAAGACCTTCGAGATCGTCATCCAGCTGGGCGCCCTCATGGCCATCATCAGCGTCTATTTCCGGCGGCTGTGGACCCTGGCCACGCGCTGGCCCTTCGATCCGGCGGCGCGGCGGTTCCTGATCGGGCTTCTGGTCGCCTTCGCCCCGGCGGTGGTGATCGGCTTTCTGGCCTATGACTTCATCAAGACGGTGCTGTTCGAGACCCCGACCGTGGTCTGCTGGGCCCTGATCGTCGGCGGGGTGCTGCTGCTGCTGCTGGACCGGATGAAGAAGGTTCCGGTCTATCTGGATGCGGACCGCTATCCGATGCGGGTCTATTTCCTGGTCGGCCTGTTCCAGTGCCTGGCCATGATCCCGGGCGTGTCGCGCTCGGGCGCCACGATCGCGGGCGGGCTGCTGCTGGGCACGGACAAGCGGTCGGCGGCGGAGTTCAGCTTCTTCCTCGCCCTGCCCACCATGGGGGCGGCGGTGGCCTATGACCTGCTGAAGAACTGGAGCCGGCTGGACTTCAGCGACGCCGGACTGATCGCCGTCGGCTTCATCGCGGCCTTCGTCACCGCCCTGGCGGTGGTGCGGCTGCTGCTGGACTTCGTGTCCCGCAACGGCTTCGCCCCCTTCGCCTGGTGGCGGATCGTGGTCGGGGTCGTGGGACTGGGCCTGCTCTACGCAGGCTTCTGAATTCACGCGGCCGGTCAGGCCGCCGCGAGTTCCGTAGCCGCCGGGCCTTCGGCGAACTGGCCGCCCTTGCGGTAGCGCCAGAGGTAGGAGGGGGCGATGGCCTCCAGGCCGGTCGGTTCGATGCCCAGTTCGGCCAGACCCTCGGCGCCGGGGGCGACGATGTTGTCGGTTTCCAGCATCACCACCTGGTCGCGCGTCAGGGGCGGGGCCATGCCGACGAACCGGGTCATCTGCATGAAGCCGCCCAGAATCTTCGCCGCGAAGAAGGGCAGGGGCGCCAGCAGGCGGTCACGGCCGGTCTCGCGCAGGATGTACTGGAGGATGGATTTGAAGCTCCACACCTCGGGCCCGCCCAGCTCGAAGGTGCGGCCGGCCGCATCGGCCCGGGTCACGGCGCGGGCGATGGCCTCGGCGACGTCGCCGACATAGACGGGCTGGAACTTCGTCTCGCCGCCGCCGATCAGGGGCAGGGCGGGGGCCATGGTCGCCATGGAGGCGAAGCGGTTCAGGAAGCCGTCGCCGGCGCCGAAGACGATCGAGGGGCGAATGATGACGGCGTCGGGACGGACAGCGCGCACCGCGGCCTCGGCCTGGCCCTTGGTGCGGGCGTAATCGGCCGCGCCGTTCGCATCGGCGCCGATCGCGGAGATCTGAACCAGACGGCCGACGCCCAGATCACGGGCGGCCTCGGCGATGTTGACGGCGGCGTCGACATGCAGGGTCTGGAAGCTGCGCTTGCCGGCCTCGTGCAGGACGCCCACCAGATTGACGGCGGCGTCTGCGCCCCGGAGGGCCGCGGCCACATCGGCCTTCGAGGTCACGTCGCAGCGTGTCAGCTGGATCTGGCCCACATCGCCGAGCGGACGGAGTTCCGGCGCCAGGTTCGGATTGCGCACGGCCACCCGCACCCGCCAGCCGGCCTTGGCCAGGGCGCGGACGGTCTGGGTTCCGACGAAACCGGAGCCGCCGAAGACGGTGACGAGGCCGGGGCTGAACGCGGACATGTGCGGCTCCTTCGCGATGCAGCGCAGGGCTTAAACCAAGCACACGAGGGACGAAAGAGCGCGAGGTCGATGTGGCCCGGAATCAAAAGCCCCGCCGCGTCGAAACGCGGCGGGGCTCAAGAATATGGTGCCCAGAAGAGGACTCGAACCTCCACGGCCTTTCGGCCACTGGCACCTGAAGCCAGCGCGTCTACCAATTCCGCCATCTGGGCCCAGACTGGTCCGTCTCCCCACACATGCGGAGGCGTCTTCGTCCGGAAGGCGCGGACCTCTAAGGCAGAGCCCGGAGGTGGTCAACAGGGTTTTTGAATGTTTGTTCTGGATTGCTGGCCGCGAGCCCGGAGGCCGTCAGGTGCAATCCCGCAGAGGCCGTGTATACAACGCCCATGACCGTATATCTGCACCAGGGCGACCTGCCCGACGGCCTGGACCTGGGCTCCGAGGTCGCCGTCGATTCCGAGACCATGGGCCTGCGCTATCACCGCGATCCGCTGTGTGTGGTCCAGCTGTCGGACGGCAAGGGCGACGCCCATGTCGTGCGGCTGAACCGGCCCGCCTATGACTGTCCGAACCTGAAGGCCCTGATGGCCGATCCGAAAGTGCTGAAGATTTTCCACTTCGGCCGGTTCGACATCGCCATGATGCAGCTCTACCTCGGGGTCGAGACCGCGCCCGTCTATTGCACCAAGATCGCCTCCAAACTGGCCCGCACCTATACGGACCGGCACGGGCTGAAGGATGTGGTGCGCGAATGCGCGGGCGTGGACCTCAGCAAGGCCCAGCAGTCCTCGGACTGGGGGGCGGCGGAACTCAGCCAGGCCCAGCTGGACTATGCGGCGTCCGACGTCCTCTATCTGCATCAGGTGAAGGCGCGGCTGGATCAGATGCTGGCGCGCGAGGGGCGGACCGAACTGGCCCGCGCCTGTTTCGACTTCCTGCCGACCCGGTCGAGACTGGACCTTGAAGGCTGGGAAGAGATGGACATCTTCGCCCATAGCTGAGCCATGACCGACCTGCCGCCCCTCCCGTCAGAACCCTCCGCCGATGCGGTCGAGGCGCGCCGCGCCGCCGACGAGGCGCGTCTGGCGGCGGCGGGCCAGAAGTGGCGGACGCGGTCGCGGCGCGTGGCGCTTTACCGCCGTTTGCTGCCGATCCTGATTCTGGTGCTGGCGGGCGGGGCCCTGACCTGGACGGTGTTCCGCACGGTCATGTCGGGGGTCGAGCGCAAGGCGGCCCAGAGCCGTGAGGTGCGGTTCGACAGCCTGATGTTCCGGGGTCAGGACGCCCAGGGCCGCTCCTTCCTGGTCGGGGCCAAGGGCGCCGTCCGCGATCCCCGCACGGGCCAGTTCAGCCTGGTCGGCCCGGTGCTGAAGCTGAACCTCGGCGGACGCAAGGTCACCGAGCTGACCGCCGACGCCGGCGTCTATGACGAGGCGAAGAAGACGGTCACCATCGGCCCCAATGTGAAGATTTCGGATGGCGGCTCCGGTTTCGTCCTGACCACGCCCGAGGCGGTGGTGGATACGGCCACCGGGGTGGTGACGGGATCCAAGGGCGTAAACGGCGCCGGACCCCTTGGCGTAATTTCGGCTTCGTCCTATGCCATCTATGATCAGGGCGAGCGGGTGGTGTTCAACGGCGCGCCCGGAACCAAGATCAAGGGCGTGTTCAACACGACGCCAAACGAATGATGCGGGTGAACGAGATGTCCATGAAACGCTCCGTCGTCGCGGCCGCCGCCGCCCTGTCGCTGTTGGCCGTGGTCGGCGGCGCGACGGCCCAGTCGCGCGCCAACGTCAGCCGTCAGCCGATCCAGGTCGGGGCCAACACCGGCGAGTACACCCCCACCGGCTTCTCCCTGCGCGATCAGGTCGAGATCACCCAGGGACCGAACCGGCTGCGCGCCGACGCCATCGAGGGCGCACGCGGGTCGGGCGACCAGATCAATACGGTGACCGCGTCCGGCGGCGTCTACTACGTCACGCCGAACGAGACGATACGGGGCGACCGGGCCGTCTACACGGTGTCCAACGCAACCATCGTGGTGACCGGCGACGTGATCCTGACCCAGGGCAAGAACGTCCTGACCGGCTCGCGCCTGACCTATAATGTCGATACGGGCGCGGCCAGCATGGCCTCCAGCGCGGGCAGCCGCATCCAGGGCGTCTTCTATCCGCAGGGCAGCGGCGGCTGAGGCCGTCGGGAATCTGATTCGTGGCGCGCAAGGAACTCTCCGCCCTCAATGTGAACGAGCCCGCTCCGGCGGTCGCGGCGGTGCGCCCGGACGACAAGGGGCTGAGGGTGCGCAACATAGCCCGCAGCTTCGGCGCGCGTCAGGTGGTGCGTGATGTCTCCCTGACCGTCCAGCGGGGCGAGGTGGCGGGCCTGCTGGGACCGAACGGGGCGGGCAAGACCACCTGCTTCTATATGATCACCGGCCTGATCCCGGCCGACAGCGGCTCGATCTGGCTGGACGGCGAGGACATCACCGGCCAGCCCATGTACCAGCGCGCCCGCATGGGTCTGGGCTATCTGGCGCAGGAGGCCTCGATCTTTCGCGGCATGACGGTCGAGCAGAACGTCATGGCCGGGGTCGAACTGCAGCTGAAAGGTCAGGCGGCGATCGCGGCCGAGACGACGCGACTGCTGGAGGAACTGCGCATCGACCATCTGAGGCACGCCCCTGCGGGCGGCCTGTCGGGCGGCGAGCGGCGGCGGGTCGAGATCGCGCGCGCCCTGGCCGGTCGACCGGCCTTCATGCTGCTGGACGAACCCTTCGCGGGCATCGACCCCCTGGCCATCGCCGACATTCGCCAGGTGATCCGCTATCTGGCCAGCCAGGGGATCGGGGTTCTGATCACCGACCACAATGTGCGCGAGACGCTCGACATCATCGACCATGTCTCCATCATCTCGAACGGGTCGGTCCTGTTCGAGGGCACGGCCGACGCCGCCGTTCACGATCCGGAAGTGCGTCGCGTCTATCTCGGCGAAATGTACGCCTGACCTGAAGGGGAACTGCCGCATGTCCGCCCGTCGTCAGCCCAAGAAGACCGAGACGCTGGAAATCCGGCTTTCGCACGAAGAAAAGCAGACCTTCATGGCCCGCTGTCGTACAGACGGGCTGACGGCCAGCGAGGCGGTGCGCAGCCTCATCGCCGGGCGGGTGTCGCGATCGCCGAAACGCAGGACGGGTCTGGGCTGGACCGTGGCGGCGGCTCTGGGCGCCGGTCTCGCCGTCGGGGCCATCGCTGCGCCCTCCCTGGCCCAGTCGGCCTCGCGGGCGGTTCACGCCCCGGATGACCGCGCGACCTTCCAGCGTCTGGATCGCAATGGCGACGGCGCGATCAGCTTCGCGGAATTCCAGTCTCGCTGACGCCTATTTGAGCCCGTCCTCGGCCAGGGTGTGGGCGACGACGGCGTTGGCGTGCCCGTGCCCCATGCCGAACTCCGACTTCAGCCGGGCGACCAGTTCCATGTGTTTGCCGGGGTAGGCCGCGCGGACGCGCGCCTTCCATTCCGAGATCGGCAGGCCGTAGGTCTTTTCGATGGAAGGGAAGTAGGAGGCAGGGCCGCGGACGGGGGGTTCGGTCATCGGCGTCTCCTGTTGGCCCTCCATTAGAGCGAAGCGGCGTTCGCCGCGCAACGGCCCCGGACCGCTCAGCGGATACGGCGCAGGAAGCGGCCGGGCTGCAGCTTCACCCAGGTCCAGGGCTTGAACAGGCTGGCGCCCGGCTCCCACGAGGCCACGATCCATTCCGCCCGCCCCATCAGGTTGCCGGCGGGCAAGAGGCCGACCCCCACCGAACGGTCGAACCGGCCGTCCAGCGAATTGTCGCGGTTGTCGCCCATGACCAGATACTGTCCCTGAGGCACGATGATGGGCGGGGTGTCGTCGCCGGGCAGGCCGGGACCGCCGTCGTAGGTGACATAGCTGCGGCCGGAGGTCTGGGTCTCGCGCACCTGTTCGACCGTCCGCCAGGGCGCATCGTGGTCCTGGGTCGGGCCGAGCGGGGTCTGGGCCCAGGCGACGCCGTTCACGAACAGCTGTCCGCCCTTCACCTGGGCCGTGTCTCCGGGCAGGCCGATGACGCGCTTGATCCAGGTCTGCTTCGGGTCGCGGGGCAGGCGGAAGACGACCACGTCGCCCCGCGCCGGATCGCGACCGAACAGGCGCTCGCCGGGCGCGCCCATATGGAAGGGCAGGGAGGCGAGGCTCCAGCCGTAGGGGTATTTGGACACCACGATATAGTCGCCGGTCACCAGCCCGGGCTCCATCGAGGAGGAGGGAATGGTGAAGGGCTGGAACAGGACCGCGTGCAGACAGAGGGCCGCCAGCAGGCCGAGGCCGACGGTGCGCACGATGTCGAAGATCTCGTGCAGGGCCGAGGGCGTGGTCGGCTTCGGCGACACTTCGGTGGGGGCGTCGGTCGGGGCGGGGGCGGTGTCGGTCATGCGTCCACACAAGCGTGCGTTCGGACGGGGACCAAGCAAATGCGTGTCCGGACAGGTCGGAAATCGCGTCCGGACGGTGCGGGCCTGTGGGGATCAGGCGCCGCGGCGGCCGAAGGGACGCGCCGGGGCGTCGGCGGCCCAACCTCTGTTCGTCCAGCCTTGGGCCGAAGATAGAGACGGAGCGGCCGCCGGAGGGGGCGGCGCAGCCTCCCGGTCCAGCGGACGCATCATGGGTCCAGTTGATCCGGGGGTGAAATCGAAGATTGGGCGATAGGCGCCGGCGGGTGCGGGCTCGGCGTCTAGGCCCTGTTCCCTCTTGGCCTGGGCGAACAGGGCCTCCAGCCGGTCCTCATCGTAGCCGGAAAAGCCGGATCCGGACGGGTCGTCGACGCCGCCCGGCTGGCGTGGATCCGGCCCGAAGCGGTTCGGACCCTGCGTACCCGGCAGGAGGGTGATGACGAACAGGACCATCTGGCCGATCATGCCGATCAGGCCCAGAAGCCCGGCGGCGCCCAGGCCGGTCAGGGCGGTGGCCAGGAAGGCTTCGCGGCTCGCGCCCGCGCCGACGGCGGCGATGGCGGTGGCGATCGTGCCCAGGGTCATCAGCGAACTCAGGATCGACGGCAGCATCAGGCACAGCCAGACGGCGCCCCGGCCGCTGTCGTGCAGCCGGCGCACGACGACGGCGTAGTTGGGTACGATCAGGCCGGCGATGCTGAGGAAAATCAGTCCCACCCCGATCATCACGCCGGGCGTGGCCTGTGCGGGTTCGCCCTGGTCCATGGCCATCGTCGTCAGCCCCAGCAGCAGCGCGTACCAGACCCCCTGAAGCAGGCTGAACAGCAGGTATTCGCCGCGCGAGGCCCGGCCCCGGAAGTCGGCGTAGCGCAAAAGAGGGCGGAACATCAGCATGGCGAGGAAGCCGCTTCCGTGAATGAACACGAGGCAGCTTAGCCATTGAAGGTGAATTCACAGGCAATCGTCATGGTTAACGCTCGGCCGGGCGCCTGGAGCGGCCGGGCTTAGAGGGGCGTTAACCGCTGCGCCTCATTCTCCCCACAGCAAGTTCCGGGCCAGAGGGGTCCGCTACGGCTTTGGGGCGCAGACGACGTGGTCGGTCAGAGGCTGGAGATCAGGCAGGGCCAGGGGCTGGTCATCACGCCCCAGCTGCAGCAGGCGATCAAGCTTCTGCAACTGTCGAACCAGGAGCTGGACGAGTTCGTCCAGTCCGAGATCGAACGCAACCCCCTGCTCCAGCGCGACGAGCCGTCGGGCGGCGACGCAGAGGTCACGGCGCCGCAGGTCGCCGTGACGGACAACGCCGAACTGAGTTTTTCCGACGACGGGGTGGGCGAGCGCAGCCGCAGCGTCGACGCGGCCGAATCCGACGTTTACGGCGACGCCGCGCCCGGCGAACGCGGCGCCGACCGGATGGGCGACGAAGCCCAGCCCGGGCTGAGCGACTGGTCCGGCGCCGGCAAGGGCGGCGGCAGCTTTTCCGACGGCGAGGGCGGCGAACGTCCCGATCATCGCGCCCCCACCCTGTGGGAGCATCTGCAGGCCCAAGCCTCCTCGGCCGGGTTCAGCGCGGGCGACCATGCGGTCGCCCTGACCCTGATCGACATGGTGGACGAGGGCGGCTACCTGCGCGGCGACCTGAACGAGGTCGCCGACCGGCTGGGCTGCGGCATCGACCGGGTCGAGGCGGTGCTGAGCGTCTGTCACGGGTTCGAGCCGACCGGGATCATGGCGCGGTCCGTGCCTGAATGTCTGAAGCTGCAGCTGGTGGAGCGCAACCGGTTCGATCCGGCCATGGACGCCCTGCTGAACCATCTGGACCTGCTGGCGCGGCGCGATCTGCATGGCCTGCGCCAGGTCTGCGGCGTGGACGCCGAAGATCTGACCGACATGATCGCCGAGCTGAAGGCCCTGACGCCGCGCCCCGGCGCCGGCTTCGGCGGCGAACCGGCCCAGACGGTCATTCCCGACGTTCATGTACGGCCCGATCCGGCCGGGGGCTGGAAGGTCGAACTGAACGCCGACACGCTGCCGCGCCTGCTGGTCGACAAGCGCTATCACGCCACCGTGGCGGCCGGCGCCCGGTCCGAGACCGAGAAGGCCTATGTCGCGGACATCGCCGCCCAGGCCAACTGGCTGGTCAAGTCGCTGGACCAGCGCGCCAGGACGATCCTGAAGGTCGGGTCCGAGATCGTGCGCCAGCAGGACGCCTTCCTGGCCTTCGGGGTCGAGTTCCTGCGGCCGCTGAACCTGAAGACCGTGGCGGACGCCATCGGCATGCATGAATCCACGGTCAGCCGGGTCACCTCGAACAAATACGTCTCCACCCCGCGCGGAGTGTTCGAGCTGAAATTCTTCTTCACCGCCGCCATCCAGTCGATGGACGGGGCCTCGACCCATTCGGCCGAGGCGGTGCGTCACCGCATCAAGTCGATGATCGACCACGAGGTCCGCGACGGCGACATCCTGTCCGACGACCGCATCGTCGAACTGCTCAACGAGGCCGGAATCGACATCGCCCGCCGCACCGTGGCGAAATACCGCGAGGCCCTGAGAATCCCGTCGTCGGTCCAGCGTCGGCGCATGCTCCGGGCGGGTTGAGCCGCAGAAATACGCGCCCTCACGGACAAGGCTTTCCTTCCAAGCTTCACCACAATTCGGTGATCGAGATTGACACCAAACGCAGACCGTCGCGTTCTATCGACATGCAAGTCCAGGTCAGCGGCAAGCAAGTGGATGTCGGCGAAGCGTTAGGCTCGCGCATCTCCCAGGAACTCCAGGAAGGCGTCGGAAAATACTTCGAACGCGGCGGACAAGACGCCGAGGTCGTGGTCTCCAAGGACGGGCACGGGTTCAAGGTGGACTGTTGGGTCCGCCTCGCCTCGGGTCAGAGCCTTGTGACCACCGGGCTCGGCGGGGACGCCCATTCGGCCTTCACCGACAGTCTGGACAAGCTCGAGAAGCGGGTCCGACGTTACAAGCGCCGCCTCAAGGATCACCATATCGGGCCCAAGGGCCTGTCGCCCGAAAAGACCGAAATGGCCGCCGCAGACGTGGCGCGCAGCATCGTCCTGAGAAATCCCGACACGGTCGAGGACGATGTTTTCGGCGCGGCGGGCGAGGCCGACGGCCCACCCCCGGTCGGCATGGTCATCGCCGAAACCCAGTCCGAAATCCGCACCATTACGGTCGGACGCGCGGTCGCCGAGCTGGACATGACCGGCTATCCGCTCGTGCTGTTCAGGAATGCGGCCCATGGCGGGCTGTCGGTGGTCTACCGCCGCCCGGACGGCAATGTCGGCTGGCTGGACCCGGAACGGACGGCGCCTGGAACGAACGGTCACGCCAAACCCAACGGCCAGGCGGCCGCCACCGCCTGATCGACGATCAGGGCTTCCCGAGGGGCGCGGAAGGGTCTAGATGCCCGGCCGCGCCTTCGGGTGGATGAAGGTCAAGGTAAGAGATGGACATCGGTGATTTGCTCGCGGAGGGCGGCGTCGCTCTGCGCGGAGGCGCTTCGTCGAAGCGCCAGGTTCTGCACATGATCGCCGAGACGGCCGCCCAATGCCTTGGGCTGGACGAAGCCCGTGTCCTCGACTCCCTGATGGAACGCGAGGCTCTGGGCTCGACCGGACTGGGGTCCGGCGTCGCCGCCCCCCATGCCCGGATCGAGGGGCTGGACGCCGTCCGAGGCGTTTTCCTGCGTCTGGATACGCCCGTGGCCTTCGACGCCATGGATGATCGGCCCGTGGATCTGATCTTCGCCCTATTCGCGCCGCCCAAGGCCGGGGCGGAACACCTGCGGGCCCTGGCGGCCGTGTCGCGCGCGCTGCGGGCGCCCGAGATGCGCGAGAAGCTGCGCCACGCCCGCACGGTGGACGCCCTGCGCGCCCTGTTCGTCCGCGACGAGGCCGCCACGGCGGCTTGATGCAGGGCGCTGTCGCGCCGCGCTAACGCTCGGCTCGCGGAGCCTCGCTGCTTGAGCGCAGATTCGGTGCGCTATGTTCGCGACGCGGTCGCTCACGACTTGCGCGCAGAAGCTCCGCCAGACCTCTATGCCCCGGACGTGCCTTCAGTGGACCGAGACCGGGTCCAGTTCGTGGGCGACGGCGGCGGCGAAGGCGGTCTCGCGGTCCAGCATGACGGCCAGACGCTCGCCGTCGGCGCTGTGGACGGCATAGAGAATCTGGTCCGGGTCGATGTCGAGGCGTTGCCCCTCACCCGGCGCGGCGTCGGCCAGGACGTCGGCGGCGCTGATCTCGCGCACATAGACCAGATCCGGGGCGCCGAGGCCGGCGAATTCGGTGGTGTTCAATTTGCTCATGGGCGTCATGGGACCGCCTCCTTCAGTCTGTGAACGCTCGACGGACCGATCCGGCTCCGGGAGCGTATGGGGTCAGCCTGCGCTGATGGGGATGCGCCGCACGATCTGGGCGTCCTCGGGACGGGTCAGATCGACGTGCAGCAGGCCGTGTTCCAGTCGGGCGCCGACGATTTCCAGCCCGTCGGCCAGAACGAAGCTGCGCATGAAGCCGCGCGCGGCGATGCCTCTGTGGAGAAAGGCCTGATCTTCTCCCGACGCCTCTCGCTTGCCGGAGACGGTCATCTGGCGGCCCTCGAGGGTGACCGACAGGTCGTCCGGCGTGAAGCCCGCCACCGCCAGGGTAATGCGCACGTCGCGCTCGCCGCGCTGCTCGACATTGTAGGGCGGATAGCTCTCGGCCGCGGCCTTGGCGGCGCGGTCGATAAGGGCGCGGGTCTGGTCGAAGCCCAGCAGGAAGGGGCTGTCGAACAGGAGGGTGCGTGTCGTCATGGCTCAGTCCCGATCTAGCGACTGCGATCCGGGCGTCCCCCGACATCGGCGGGACGCGGACCGTGACGAATAGATAGGGCGTATCCGGCGCGGTTCAATCCGCAACCGATCAGGCTTCAGATCGGTCTGCGGGCCTCAGATGCGGATGTCGAGCAGACTGCCGGGGCGCAGGGGACGATCCGGGTCCGGAGCGGCTGTCGCGCGGGTGGTCGGCGTGATCTGGGGCGTCAGGGTCCGTGACGGGTCGGACCGGGCGGTCGAAGCCTGAGACGCCGGCGGCTGGGCGGCTGGAGCCGTCGCGCCGCCCCCGGTCTGGCCCAGAGCGGCGCGGAAGAAGGCGGCCTGGGCCTCGCGCGCGGCGCCGCCGGGCGCGGGCGCGGTGGGCTGGCCGAAGGCAGGCAGGTCGGGACGGATCGCGCTCATATCGACAAGGTTAACGAAACCTGTCGAAGAAGGGTTAACACGATCCCGTCAGCGGGCGCGTTATCTGGAGCGGGAGGTCGCGGTCGGCGGCGCGCGGGGCGGGGCCTGCAGGGCCGCGACCAGGCGGTCGATCTCGGCGTCGTCGAGAAGCGGACCGGACTGTTTGGCCACGACACGACCGAGGGCGTCGACGGCGAAGCTCTCGGGCACGCCCGAGACCCCAAGGTCCAGCCCGGCGCGGCCCTCCCGATCGACCAGCACCATGCTGTAGGGGTCGCCCAGCTCATCGAGGAAGGCGGCGGTGGCTTCCGGCTCGTCCTTGTAGGCGACGCCCACCACGGCCACGCCCCGGGCCTTCAGCGCCATGAGCTTCGGGTGTTCCAGACGGCAGGGCGCGCACCAGCTGGCGAAGACGTTGACGATCATCGGCCGCCCGACGCCCGCAGTCTTCAGGTCCACGTTCTGGGGCCCGGCCACGCCGTCCTGAAGGATCGGCAGGACGGTCTCGGGAACAGCCTGGCCGACAAGCGCATCCGGCTTGTAGGTCGGGTCGCCCTGACGGACGACCCAATAGACGAACAGGCCGGCGAGGCCGGCGAGGACGACCAGGGGCAGCAGCGCTAGCCAACGCTTCATGCCGGGTCCGCCTTCTCGGCGTCCAGCGCCGCCAGTTCGCGGCGGCGGCGGCGCGAGGCCATCAGGGTGCGGGCGACGAGGCCGCCCAGAACCAGGGCCGTGATCCCCCAGGCAGGCCAGACGAAGGCGGCGTAGGGGCTCATGTCCAGATCGATCACCGCGAGATCCTCAAGCGGCCCAGGCGGCGCGGGCGCGAAGCGACAGGATGCGCCGCCGCGTCACCTCCGTCCGGATCGCCGTCAGCCACAGGGCCAGGAACAGGGCCCCGTAGGCCGCCATCATGGTCAAAAGGGGTGTCAGGAAGACCGGGTCCAGACTGGTCCCGCCGGCGCGCAGCAGGGAGGCCGGCTGATGCAGGGTGTTCCACCAATCGACGGAGAATTTGACGATCGGCAGGTTGATGAGCCCGACCAGGCCCAGGACGGCGGCGGCGCGGGAGGCCTTGGCCTCGTCGTCGATGGCCGACCTCAGGGCCATGTAGCCGAGGTAGAAGAGAAACAGCACCAGCACCGAGGTCAGGCGCGCGTCCCAGACCCACCAGGTCCCCCACATCGGCCGGCCCCACAGGGAGCCGGTGACCAGGGCCAGGGCGGTGTAGGCCGCGCCGGGCAGGGCGGCGGCCCGGGCGGCGGCGTCGGCCAGCGGGTGGCGGAACACCAGCGACAGGAAGCTGCAGACGCCCAGCGCCGCGTAGATCATCAGGCCCAGGGAGGCGGCGGGGACATGGACGAACATGATCCGCACCGTATCGCCCTGCTGGTAGTCGCCGGGCGCGGCGAACGACAGCCAGGTTCCGACCGCCAGCAGCACGCTCGCCGCGCCCCAGACCCAAGGGACCAGGGGGCCGGTGAAGCGCATGAAGCGCTCGGGATTGGCGAGGCCGAACATGGCGGCGGCTTACCGGGCCGGGCGCCGCTCGGCAAGGGATCGGACGGTCGCGGCCGGCCCCGGGGCGTCGCGGACTGGCGCGCCGGCCGGGTCGGCCGTAGGATCGGCGAGCCGGGGGGCAGTTCACGATAGGAGACTCGTCTTGATGTCCCGACCCCTTCCGCGTTTTTCGGCCGCCGTTCCCGCCTGGGCCATGATGGCGGGTCTTGCCCTGTCGGCCTGCGCGGCCACAGGGGCGGTCAGGCCCAACGAAGAGCTCGCCAAACTGGAATCCGACTGCAAGGATCGGGGCGGAATCCTGACGCCGAGCGGTCGCGCGACAGGGCGTGAGAACCTCGACAATGTCTGCCGCATCTCGGGCGGGCCATCTGATCGACTGCGGCCGCAGAACTGAGCCTCCGGGTCGGGCCCACGGCGCGAATCTAGTGGTTGTCGCGGGGGTTGCCGAACCGGTCGATGATGCGGTGGTATTTGACGGCGGGTTCGAGCACGGCGCCCGAGCCCAGCTGTCCGACCGTGGCCCTCTGCATCTCCTGCCACGGGGTCTGGGACGGCGGGATCTGGAAGCCTCCTGCCGCATCGAGGGCTGAGCGGCGGGCGGCGAGTTCGGCGTCGTCGATCAGGACATCGACCCGGCAGGTGTTCAGATCGACCCGCACCGGATCGCCGCTCCTCAGCAGGGCCAGGTTGCCGCCGGCCGCGGCCTCGGGCGAGGCGTTCAGGATCGAGGGCGAGCCCGAGGTGCCCGACTGACGCCCGTCGCCGATGCAGGCCAGGGCGCGAACGCCCTGTTTTATCAGGTGCGCGGGCGGCCGCATGTTCACCACCTCGGCCGCGCCCGGATAGCCGAGGGGCCCGGCGCCGCGCATGAACAGGATGCTTTTCTCGGTGATGCCCGTGGCGGGGTCGTCGATGCGGTGGTGGTAGTCTTCCGGCCCGTCGAAGACCACGGCCGGGCCCTCGAAGGCGTTCGGGTCGTCGGGGTTGGACAGGTAGCGTTCCCGGAACTCGGCGGCGATGACGCTGGTCTTCATGATGGCGTTGTCGAACAGGTTGCCGCTGAGGACGAGGAAGCCCGCGTCCTCGACCAAGGGGGCCTGCATCGTCCGGATCACATCAGGCAGGACGATCTCGGCGGTTCGGCAGTTGTCGCCGATGGTCCGGCCGTTGACCGTCATCGCGCCTTCGCGGATCAGGCCCGCGCCCATCAGTTGGTTGACCACGGCGGGAACGCCGCCCGCCTGATGATAGTCCTCGCCGAGATAGGTTCCGGCGGGCTGGAGGTTGACCAGCAGGGGCACGGCGTGGCCGACGGTCTGCCAGTCCTCGATGGGCAGATCGACGCCGACGTGGCGGGCCAGGGCGGTGATATGGATCGGGGCGTTGGTCGAGCCGCCGATGGCCGAGTTGACGACGATGGCGTTGTGAAAGGCGTCGGGGGTCAGGATGTCGGAGGGCTTCAGGTCTTCCTGGACCATCTCCACGATCCGCCTGCCGGTCTGGTAGGCGATCTGGGGTCGTTCGCGATAGGGGGCCGGGATGGCGGCCGAGCCCGGCAGGGACATGCCCAGGGCCTCGGCCAGGGAGTTCATCGTCGAGGCCGTGCCCATGGTGTTGCAGTAGCCGACCGAGGGCGCCGAGGTGGCGACCAGGTTGATGAAGCCCTCATAGTCCAGCTCGCCCCGCGCCATCATCTCGCGCGCCGTCCAGATGATCGAGCCCGAGCCGATCCGCTCGCCCTTCAACCAGCCGTTCAGCATGGGGCCGACCGACAGGGCGATGGCGGGGATGTCCACGGTCGCGGCCGCCATCAGGCAGGCTGGGGTGGTCTTGTCGCAGCCGATGGTCAGGACGACGCCGTCCAGCGGATAGCCGTAGAGCAGTTCCACCAGACCCAGATAGGCCAGGTTGCGGTCGAGGCCCGCCGTCGGCCGCTTGCCGGTCTCCTGGATCGGATGGACCGGGAATTCCATGGCGATGCCGCCCGCTTCGCGGATGCCCTCGCGCACCCGCTTGGCCAGTTCGATGTGGTGGCGGTTGCAAGGGCTGAGGTCCGAGCCGGTCTGGGCGATGCCGATGATCGGCTTGCCCGATCGCAGCTCCTCCAGCGTCAGGCCGTAGTTGAGGTACCGCTCCAGATAGAGGGCCGTCATGTCCGGGTTGTCCGGATTGTCGAACCAGGCGCGGGAGCGGAGCGGCTTTGTCATCGGTATTCTCTGAGGAGCTTTACTCAGACAATTAGCGAAGAGCGCCCCTTATGGCAACCGGGTGCTACCGGTGTCATTTCTTGCCCATCGCCCCCGATGTTTGCGCCAGAGCGTGGTTGACCAGGGCCTCCATCGCCGCGCGCGCCTCGTCGGCGTCGCCGGCGGCGACCGCGTCATAGACCCGCCAGTGCTCGGGCATCGGATCCGGCGGCAGTTTGCGTTTGCGCTGCTTGTAATGGGTGGTCCACCGGACGCCGGCGCCGATCGTCGAGGCCAGGCTGATCAGGGGCGGATTGCCGGTCGCGATCAGCAGGGTCTGGTGGAAATCCCGGTCGGCGGACTGACCGGCCTCCGTCTTGAGGGTCAATCGCTCCATGTCGTTCAGCGCCTGTCGCATCTGGCCGAGTTGCTGGGTCGTGCGACGCACGGCCGCCAGGGCGGCGGCGGCGGGCTCGACGATCAGGCGAAGTTCGAACAGGCCGTCGACCATGCTGCGGCTGGGCTCGCTCTCGAAGAACCAGGCCAGGACATCCGGGTCCAGCAGGTTCCACCGCTCCATCGGCAGGACGCGCGTGCCGGTCCGGGGGCGGCTTTCGACCAGCCCCTTGGCGGCCAGGATGCGGATGGCCTCGCGATAGGCGCTGCGGGACACCTGGAGTTGCTCGCTGAACTCGATCTCGTTGGCCAGGACGTCGCCGGGCGGGCGTTGGCCCGAGACGATCGCGATCCCGAGATCGCGAGCGATGGCTCCGTGCAGGCGTCCGGGCCTCGAAGGCGTGCGGGCGAGGGCGAGATCGGTCTTGGGAGGCATGGAAAGCTCCAGGGGTGTCGGACAGTTTCTACAGGATTTTTGACGCGCGGCGACCATTGACCGGACCTCGCGATCAGCCCTATGGTCATGGTAGCGCTATCATCATCGGGTCAACCGGTGGGTTGTACAGGGAGAGACGAAATGACCGACAAGGGCTTGATGGGCGCTCAGCTCGGCCGGCGCACGCTGCTCGCCAGTTTCGTATCGACGATCGCCATGACCCAGATGCCTGTCGCCGCCCGGGCGCAGGACATGGCCCGGCCAGGACGCGACGCCCTGTATCGCGACCCGACAAAGCCTGTGGATCAGCGGGTCGAGGACCTTCTCCAGCGCATGACGCTGGAGGAGAAGGTCGCCCAGATGGTCGGGATCTGGGAGACCAAGGGCCTCATCCAGAACCCCGCCGGCGACTTCGACGCGACCAAGGCGACCGCCGCCTTCCCGCACGGCCTGGGCCAGATTTCACGTCCGCAGGACAAGCGCGGCGTCGATCCCAGCCTCAACGGCGCCGCCGGCGCGGCGGGGGACGCGGTCAACAGGACCGGCCGCGAAACCGCGCAGTACGTCAACGCCGCGCAGAAATGGGCTGTCGAGAACACCCGGCTCGGCATTCCGCTGATCCTGCATGAGGAAGCCCTGCACGGCTACGTCGCTCGCGGCGCGACGAGCTTCCCGCAGTCCATCGCCTTGGCCAGCACCTGGGATCCACCCCTGCTGACGCGGATATTCAGCGTCGCGGCGCGGGAAATGCGCGCCCGGGGCGCACAGCTCGCTCTCGCGCCCGTAGTGGACGTGGCGCGCGATCCGCGTTGGGGCCGGATCGAGGAGACCTATGGCGAGGACCCGCATCTGGTCGGAGAAATGGGCATCGCGGCGATCCGCGGCTTCCAGGGCGACACCCTGCCCCTGGCGCCTGACAAGGTCTTCGTCACGCTGAAACACATGACCGGCCACGGCCAGCCCGAGAACGGCACGAACGTGGGCCCGGCCAATATCTCGGAGCGGACCCTGAGGGAGAACTTCTTCCCGCCGTTCGAGCGCGCCGTCACCGAGCTCCCCGTCATGGCCGTCATGGCCTCCTACAACGAGATCGACGGCCTGCCCTCCCACGCCAACCGCTGGCTGCTGCATGACGTCCTGCGCAAGGAGTGGGGCTACAAGGGCTCGGTGGTGTCCGACTACTTCGCGATCCGCGAGCTGAACACGCGTCACCGGATGTTCGCCTCCATCGAGGAGGCCGCGATCCGGGCCATGGACGCCGGCGTGGACGTCGAACTGCCCGACGGCGAGGGCTACGCCAAACTGCCGGCCCTCGTGAAGGACGGGAAGGTCGATATCGCCGCGATCAACGATGCGGTGCGTCGCGTTCTGACGATGAAGTTCCAGGCCGGGCTGTTCGAGGCGCCCTATGTCGATGCGCGCCGCGCCGACGCGCTCACGGCCACGCCGGACGCCGTCGCCCTGGCCCGAGAGGCGGCGGCCAAGGCGATGGTCCTGCTCAAGAACGCCAACCAGACCCTTCCGCTGGATGCGTCGAAGATCTCGCGGATGGCGGTGCTGGGCACCCACGCCCGCGACACGCCGATCGGCGGCTACAGCGACGTGCCGGCCCATGTGGTCAGCGTGCTCGAAGGCCTCCAGGCCCAGGCCGCGGGCCGGTTCACGGTCGACTACGCCGAGGCGGTTCGGATCACCAAGAGCCGGTCATGGAGCGCCGACAAGGTCGAGCTGGTCGAGCCCGAGGTCAATGCGGGCCTGATCCGCGAAGCCGTGGCCACGGCCCGCAACGCCGACGTCATCGTCATGGTGCTGGGCGACAACGAACAGACCAGCCGCGAAGCCTGGGCCGACGAGCATCTGGGCGATCGCGATTCGCTGGAGCTGATCGGCCAGCAGAATGATCTCGCCCGCGAGATCTTCGCCCTGAACAAGCCCACCATCGTCGTCCTGCTAAACGGCCGACCCCTGTCGGTGAACTATGTGGCCGAGAACGCCGACGCCCTGATCGAGGGCTGGTATCTGGGTCAGGAGACCGGCCACGCCGTCGCCGACGCCCTGTTCGGCAAGGTCAATCCCGGCGGCAAGCTGCCCGTTTCGATCGCGCGGTCCGTCGGGCAACTGCCGATCTTCTACAACTACAAGCCCACGGCGCGCCGCGGCTATCTGTTCGACGAAACGACCCCCCTGTTCCCGTTCGGTTTCGGCCTGTCCTACACGACCTTCGACATGTCCGCGCCCCGGCTGGCGCGCGCCACGATCGGCCGTTCCGACAAGGTTCGGGTGGAGGTTGATGTGACCAATACCGGAGCGCGCGCCGGAGACGAGGTCGTCCAGCTCTATGTGCGCGACGATCATGCTTCCGTCACCCGCCCGGTGCTGGAGCTGAAGCACTTCAAACGCGTCAGCCTGGAGCCCGGCGCCCGGACCACGGTGTCGTTCGAACTGACGCCGCGCGACCTGTCGTTCTGGAACATCGACATGGAGCGGGTGGTGGAGCCCGGAACCTTCACGATCAGCGCCGGTCCCAACTCAGTTGACCTGAAGACCGCGACCTTGACCGTCTCGGCCTGATCGTCCGCCCCCTTGACACATCACCCGGACGCCCCGAAGCGGTAGCGCTAACAACCAAGACCGGACGTGCTCGGCCGGCCAGGACCCCATGACGCAGATCACTCCCTACCTGCCCGCCGACTGGCGCGACGCCCTGCTCCTGGGGCGGATCCAGAGACCCGAAGGCCCGACCCCCGTGCTGGTTCGTGAGGGGCGGGTGCTCGACATCTCCCGGTTCGCGCCGACCACCGCAGAGGCCTGCGCCACGCCCGGTCTGCGGAGCGCGTCCGGCCCTGACCTGGGCGCCCTCGACGCGATGGAATTCTCCGTCGCCTGGGACGAGACATCCTCGCCCGGCGAGACCCTGCTGTCGCCGCTCGACCTCCAGTGCGTGAAGGCCTCCGGCGTGACCTTCGCCGTCTCGGCTGTGGAGCGGGTGATCGAGGAACGGGCGCGAGGCGACGCCGGACGGGCCCAGGAAATCCGCAGCCAGCTGGCCGAGCGGGTCGGCAGCGACCTGTCGGCCGTCAAGCCGGGATCCGACCAGGCGATGGCGCTCAAGGCGGCCCTGATCGCGGACGGTCTGTGGTCGCAGTATCTGGAGGTCGCCATCGGCAAGGACGCCGAGATCTTCACCAAGGCGCCGGTGCTGTCGTCCGTCGGCTGGGGTGACTGGATCGGGGTGCGGTCGGACAGCGCCTGGAACAATCCCGAGCCCGAGGTGGTGGTCGTCTGCGACCCCTCGGGCACGCCGGTCGGCGCCGCTCTGGGCAACGACGTCAATCTGAGGGACATCGAGGGGCGCAGCGCCCTGTTGCTGGGCAAGGCCAAGGACAACAACGCCTCCGCCGCGATCGGTCCCTTCATCCGGCTGTTCGATGAAGGCTTCACCCTGGACGACGTGCGGTCGGCCGAGGTCTCGCTCGAGGTCCGTGGCGACGACGGCTTCGTCATGAGCGGAGCCAGTTCGATGAGCCTGATCAGCCGCGATCCGCTGGAGCTGATCGGCCAGACGGTCGGCGCGGCCCACCAGTATCCGGACGGCTTCGCCCTCTATCTCGGCACCATGTTCGCGCCGATCCAGGATCGCGACGCCCCGGGCCAGGGCTTCACCCACCATATCGGCGACCGGGTTCGGGTCTCGTCGGAGCGCCTCGGCGTGCTCGAAAACAAGGTCACGACCTGCGAGCAGGCGCCGCCCTGGACCCTCGGCATCTCGGGCCTGATGCGAAATCTTTCTGGCCGCGGCCTGATCGGAGGCGTGGCATGAGCGAGGCGATCTATCCGTCGCTGAAGGGGCGACTGGTCGTGATCACGGGGGGCGGCTCCGGCATCGGCGGGGGCCTGACCGAGGCGTTCACGAAACAGGGCGCGCGCGTGGTCTTCCTCGATCTGGCCGAGGCCGAGTCCCGCGCGCTGGAGAGCGAACTGGCCGCGATGACCCCGGCGCCGCGCTTCGTCCCGTGCGACCTCAAGGACCTGTCGGCCCTGAAGGCTGTGCTCGAAGCGATCATCGAGGAACACGGGCCGGTGGACGTCCTGGTGAACAACGCCGCCAACGACGATCGCCACAGCCTGACCGAGGTGACGCCCGAATACTGGGACGACCGGATCGCGGTGAACCTGCGGCATCTGTACTTCGCCGCCCAGGCCGTCGCCCCGGCCATGCGGACGGCGGGGCGCGGGGTGATCCTGAACCTGGGCTCCATCAGCTGGCATCTGGGTCTGCCGGACCTGTCGCTCTACGAGACCGCGAAGGCGGGCATCGAAGGCATGACCCGGGCCCTGGCGCGGGAATTGGGGGTCGACGGCGTCCGCGTCTCGTGCATCGTGCCGGGCAATGTCAAAACCCCGCGCCAGATGAAATGGTACACGCCCGAGGGCGAGGCCGAGATCGTCGCGGCGCAATGTCTGAAGGGGCGGATCGAGCCCCGGGACGTCGCGGCCCTGGCCCTGTTTCTGGCGTCCGACGACGCCCGGTTCATCACGGGGCACGAGTATTTCGTGGACGCCGGCTGGCGTTAGGCCAACGGTTCAACAGGGCCGACAGAGCCCATCGGGAGGAAGACGGATATGGCTGGACCAACAGGGGGGCTTTCGGGTCCCGATATCGCGGGCGCTGACCGCGTCAACATGGGCTTCATCGTCCTGATCGTGGCTGTCGCCACGATCGGCGGCTTCATGTTCGGCTACGATTCCGGCGTCATCAACGGCACCCAGGACGGGCTGGAGAGCGCCTTCAACCTGTCGGCCCTGGGCACGGGCTTCAACGTCGGCGCCATCCTGCTGGGCTGCGCCTTCGGCGCGTTCGGCGCCGGACGACTGTCGGACCTGATCGGGCGCAAGGGCGTCATGCTGGTCGCGGCCGGCATGTTCATCATCAGCGCCATCTGGGCCGGCGCCGCCGACACCTCGGCCCACTTCATCATCGCCCGCTTCATCGGCGGACTGGGCGTCGGCGCGGCCAGCGTTCTGGCCCCGGCCTATATCTCTGAAGTCACCCCGGCCTCGATCCGCGGACGGCTGTCCAGCATCCAGCAGATCATGATCATCACCGGCCTGACCGGCGCCTTCGTGGCCAACTATGCTCTGGCGGCGACGGCGGGCGGCTCGACGGCCGAGTTCTGGATGGGTTACCCGGCCTGGCGCTGGATGTTCTGGCTGCAGGTCATTCCGGCGGCCATCTATCTGCTGGCCCTGCTGCTGATCCCCGAGAGCCCTCGCTATCTGGTGGTCAAGGGCCGCGACGCCCAGGCCGAGGCCGTGCTGACCAAACTGTTCGGCGCCGGCGCCGCGCGGCGCAAGGTGGAGGAGATCCGCGCCTCGCTGAACACGGAGCACAAGCCCCGTCTGTCGGACCTGCTGGATCAGACGACGCGCAAGGTTCGCCCCATCGTCTGGGCCGGCCTGATCCTCGCGGTCTTCCAGCAACTGGTCGGCATCAACATCGTCTTCTACTACGGCGCCGTCCTGTGGCAGTCGGTGGGCTTCTCCGAGAACGACGCGCTTCAGATCAACATCCTCTCCGGCGTCCTGTCGATCGCCGCCTGCCTGGCCGCCATTTCGGTCATCGACAAGATCGGCCGCAAGCCGCTGCTGCTGATCGGCTCGGCCGGCATGGCGGCGACCCTGGGGACCATGGCCTGGTGTTTCTCGCAGTCCACCCTCGTGGACGGCGCGCCGCACCTGCCGGGCAATGTCGGCGTGATCGCCCTGATCGCCGCCAACCTGTATGTGATCTTCTTCAACTTCAGCTGGGGCCCCGTCATGTGGGTCATGCTGGGTGAGATGTTCCCGAACCAGATCCGCGGCTCGGCCCTGGCCGTCGCCGGCTTCGCCCAGTGGATCGCCAACTTCGCCATCTCGGTCAGCTTCCCGTCGATGGCGGTCGGGCTGGGTCTGCCGGTGACCTACGGCTTCTACGCCGCCAGCGCCCTGATCTCCTTCTTCCTCGTCCAGGCCTGGGTGAAGGAGACGCGTGGGCGTGAACTGGAAGACATGCAGGGCTGACCTCCCTGAAGGTCTGACAAATACAGCCGGGCGGCGCTCCCTAGCCGCCCGGAACTCCATCAAGGATGGTTCTCATGACCGACACCCTCGACCTGTCGCACTGGATCAACGGCGAGAAGGTCACCCTCGACCGACCCGGCGAGAGCCACAATCCGTCCAACACGAACGAGATCGTCGCGCGGACCCCCAAGGGCGGGGCCGCCGAGGTCGATCAGGCTGTCGCCGCCGCCAGGGCCGCCTTCCCGGCCTGGTCTGAGGCCTCGCCCGAGGTTCGATCCGACATCCTCGACAGGGCCTCCAACCTCCTGATGGAGCGTCGCGAGCAGGTCGGTCGGCTGCTGTCGCGCGAAGAGGGCAAGACCCTGCCCGAGGGCATCGGCGAGACGGCGCGCGCCGCCCGCATCCTGAAATACTTCGCCGGCGAGGCCCTGCGCGTCCACGGCCAGAACCTGATGTCGGTGCGGCCCGGCGTGGAGATCCAGACCTATCGTCAGGCGGTGGGGGTGTTCGGCCTGATCACGCCCTGGAACTTCCCCATCGCCATTCCGGCCTGGAAGATCGCGCCCGCCATCGCCTTCGGCAATACGGTCGTCATCAAGCCCGCCGGCCCGACGCCCGCGACGGCCGAGGCCCTGATCGCCATCCTGCATGAGGCCGGCCTTCCCAAGGGCGTGGTCAATATGGTCATCGGCGACGGCGACGTGGGCCGCGCCATCGTCGCCCACAAAGACGTCGACGGCCTCAGCTTCACCGGTTCGCAGGGCGTCGGCGCGGGCGTCGGCAAGGGGGCGATGGAGCGTCAGGCGCGGGTGCAGCTGGAGATGGGTGGCAAAAATCCGCTGATCGTTCTGGACGACGCCGATCTCGACCGGGCCGTGGCCATCGCCCTGGACGGCTCCTTCTTCGCCACCGGCCAGCGCTGCACGGCCTCGAGCCGGCTGATCGTCCAGGACGGGATCCACGACCGCTTCGTCCAGGCCCTGGGTGAAAAGGTGCGGGCGCTGAAGGTCGGCGACGCCCTTGATCCGACAACCCAGATGGGTCCGGCCGTGTCCGAGAGCCAGATGGAGACCAGCTACAAATACATCGACATCGCCCGCTCGGCCGGGGGGCGGATCGTCACCGGCGGCGAGCGGCTGAACCTCGACAATCCGGGCTGGTATGTGCAGCCGACCCTGATCGCGGACACGACGCCCGACGCCGTCATCAACACCGAGGAGGTCTTCGGCCCGGTCGCCTCGACCATCCGCGTCAAGGACTATGAGGAGGCCCTGGCCATCGCCAACGGGGTCGAGTTCGGTCTGTCGGCGGGCATCGCCACGACCTCGCTGAAGTACGCCCGCGACTTCCAGCGCCGCGCCAGGGCCGGGATGGTGATGGTCAACCTGGCCACCGCCGGGGTCGACTATCACGTGCCCTTCGGCGGCTCGAAGAAGTCGAGCTATGGCGCGCGGGAGCAGGGCTTCGCGGCGGTGGAGTTCTTCACCCAGCAGAAGACCGCCTACAGCTGGAGCTGATCGCCGTGGGCCAGCCGGAACTGATCTGGGATGTGCAGGCCGAACTGGGCGAGGGCCCGGTCTGGTCGGCGCGCGAGCGGTGCGTCTGGTTCGTCGACATCAAGGGGCGAAAGCTGCACCGCTATGGCGTCGACGACGGCTCGCAGCGGTCGTGGGCCACGCCGGATCAGACCGGTTTCGCCCTGCCGGCCGAGGACGGCTCCCTGGTCTGCGGCGTTCGCGGCGGTCTGTATCGGTTTGAGCCGGCGACCGGCGCATTCGATCTCGTCACCCCGGTCGAACAGGACCGGCCGCAGAACCGTCTGAACGACGGCTTCGTCGCGCCCGACGGGTCATTGTGGTTCGGGTCGATGGACGACAGCGAGCAGACGGTTTCGGGCGCTCTCTATCGCTACAGCCACGGCCTCATCACCCGCCACGACGACGACTACGGCGTGACGAACGGCCCGGTGCTGAGCCCTGACGGCCGGATGCTGTTTCACAACGACACGCTTGAGCGCAAGATCTACGCCTTCGACCATTCGGACGGGGTGCTGACGAACAGGCGCCTGTTCGCCGAGACGCCGGACGGATACTGCGACGGGCCCAGCATGGACGCCGAGGGCGTGCTGCACGTCGGTCTGTTCAACGGATGGGGCGTGGCGCGGTTCGGGCCGGATGGGACCCGGCTGGGCACGATCCGCTTCCCGGTCCAGACCGTGACCAAGGCCTGTTTCGGCGGCGACGATCTGAAGACGCTGTTCTGCACGACCGCTTGGCTCGGCAATGCGGACAAGCGCGCCGACCAGCCCACGCTGGGCGGGCTTTACCGGCTTGCGGTCGAAACGCCCGGCGTCGCGCCCTCGTTGTTCCGGTGGTGATGTCGGGCGATCCGTCCCGGCCTCACGACGCCCGGGTGTAGTCGGCCAGAAAGTCCTCATGCCGGGGCAGTCCGGCGGCCAGGTCCTGGATCACCCGGACCCACGTTGCCCGCCGCCCCGCTGACGCGGCGCTATCCGCAAGTCCTCGCGCTTGATTCACCACAGGATTATGAAGCTTAACGTCAGGGTGGAGACCGGATTGGATCAGAGGACGAAGCGGCGCCGCGTGGGCGGCCAGACGATCACCGACGTGGCGCGCCACGCCGGGGTCTCGCCTATGACCGTGTCCCGCGTAATCAATGGGCAGAAGAATGTTCGCGAGGCGACCCGCGAGCGTGTCGCCGAGGCGATCCGCGAACTGGGCTATTCGCCCAACGCCGCCGCGCGGAGCCTGGCCAGCGCCCGGGCCGTCAGCGTCGGCCTGCTCTATTCCAACCCCAGCGCGGCCTACCTGAGCGAGTTCCTGCTGGGCAGCCTGGACCAGTGCAGCCGCAGCGGGTTCCAGCTGGTCGTGCAGAAGTGCGATACGGAAGAGGCGGAGATGCGGGCGGTCGATCGCCTCGTCGCGGCCGGCGTCGACGGCGTGATCCTGCCCCCGCCCCTGTGCGACGCCCGCACCCTCGTCGAGGGCCTCAACGCGGCCGGCCTTCCCACGGTGGTGGTAGCTACGGGCGAGCCTCCAACGTCGGCCTCGGCGATCCGCATCGACGACTTTCATGCCGCCGAAGCCATGACCCGGCATCTTCTCGAGCGTGGGCATCGCCGGATCGGCTTCATCCGCGGCCATCCCAACCAGACCGCCAGCGCGCGACGTTACGACGGCTATGTGTCCGCCCTGAAGGCCGAAGGGATCGAGGTGGATCCGACTCTCGTGATGCAGGGCTTCTTCACCTATCACTCCGGTCGCGACGCGGCGGACCGGCTTCTGTCGCTCCCCGTCGCCCCGACCGCCATCTTCGCCAGCAACGACGACATGGCCGCCGCGACCATCGCCGTGGCGCATCGACTGGGGCTGGACGTCCCCCGCGATCTCACGGTCTGCGGCTTCGACGACACCGCCCTGGCCACCACCGTCTGGCCGGAACTGACGACGATCCGGCAGCCCGTGTCAGAGATGTCCCGCAACGCCGTCCTGCTGCTGGCCGAGGCCATCAGGCGGCGAGGCGCGGGAAAGGTCGCCAAGCCCGTAGACGAAATCGTGCCCTTCCATCTGGTTCTTCGCCAGTCCGACGGGCCGCCCCCTCGCCATGCGCCGAGATCGAAAAAGGCGTCCTGACCCCTCTGCGGCCTGCGGCGCCGATTTTCGTCCGCGCCTGATCTCTCAGTCAGCCCGGCAGAGGGTGTTCAGATCGGCGGGTATCACCGAGCCCGCCGGTTCGCCCGCATGGGACGGCAGGCCCACAGGATCGACCGCGAGCGGCGCTTTCACGTCGTCGGCAGAGAAGAGCGCGTTCCAGGGAGGCCCGCATGTCCGTCCGCGCCTCGACCGTTGAACCTTCATTCAGTCGGCCGCGCCGAGGCGATAAACCATCACATGCCGGTACGGTCGGTCCGGATCGACGCGAGCGGAGATGAAGGACGGCGTATTCGGCGCATTTGGGAATTTCTGCGGCTCCAGCGCTAGGCCGTCCCCCATCCGGTAGAGATGTCCGCCCTTGCCGACCAGGGTCCCGTCCAGGAAGTTGCCGGAATAGACCTGAACGCCCGGCTCGGTGGTCAGCACCTCGAGGACCCTCCCGCTTTCCGGGTCTTCCAGCCGCGCCGCGAGTTGCGGCTGGTCTGTCAGACCCTTGTCCAGGGCGAAGTTGTGGTCGTAGCCCCGGCCGACACGGATCTGTTCGTCACGCGCGTCACGAAGGCCGTCGCCGATGACGCGCGGGGTGCGGAAGTCGAACACCGAACCCTCGACCGCCCGCAGTTCTCCGGTCGGGATCAGACCGGCGTCCACCGGCGTAAAGGCCGCCGCCGGAATCGTCAGCCGGTGCCCTTCGACGCCGCCCGGGGCGCCCTCGCCCGCCAGGTTGAAGATGGCGTGGTTGGTCATGTTGACGATGGTCGGCGCCGAGGTCGTGGCGGCGAAGGCGATGGTCAGGGCCCCGGCCTCGTCCAGGCTGTAGGTCACGGTCGTCTCCAGCCGGCCCGGATAGCCCGCGTCGCCGTCAGGGCTGACATGGGACAGAACCAGGCGCGCCTCGGGGCCGTCTTCGACGGACTCGACCCGCCACACCACCTTGTCGAAGCCCTGACCGCCGCCGTGGAGGGAGTTCAGGGTGTCGTTGAGCGGCAGGGCATAGGTGCGGCCGTCCAGGGTGAAGCGTCCGCCCGCGATCCGGTTGGCGTAGCGCCCAACCGTCACGCCGAAATAGTTGGGATGATCTTCGTAGTCGGCCACATGGTCATAGCCCAGGACGACGTCGGCGATCCGGCCCTGGCGATCGGGCCCGCTCATGGACTGCAGGGTCGCGCCATAGGTCAGGATTCGGGCCGAAACGCCGCGCGCGTTGCTGAGGACGATGGCCTCGACGGCCGTTCCGTCCTTCAGGGCGCCGGCCGCCTCGCGTCGCGCCTCGGCCGCCGATGCGCCGTTCGCTCCCGCCATCCCGAGCCATATCGCCATGACCAGTCCCGCTCACCCATCGACATCCCCCGCTTGATCGCCGCGCTTGGCGATCGGTCGGAGTCTTACAATAGTCAGACAAATTAGGCTAGAAGAAGCGACCGTCTTTCACCCGACAGGCCAGCTCGGCAGAGGCCTCGGCGATCACGAACCAGCAGTATGTCGTCGACGGCGGCTGGACCTGAACTCCTGTCGGACGGACGGTGGCGCCATGAAAGTGACGGCTGCTGGATCGAAGATGTAGGGAAAGTTGGCCGGTCCCTTCAAACGCCGCGAGCGTCTGAAGGGACCGATGGTGGAGCTTAGCGGAGTCGAACCGCTGACCTCTTGCATGCCATGCAAGCGCTCTACCAGCTGAGCTAAAGCCCCGAACCTTTTCAGGTGGGTATCGCCGGGTTCTGGTGGCCCCCGGCGAGGCGGCGGAACCTATGTCAGGGCTTTTTGAGGATCAAGCCCGTGACCGGATTTATTTTCGCCCCCGCCGGGGGCGGCTTCCGGGCCTGTCCGGAACGGTCGAAACCGCAGCGGACAGGCCCGAAACCATCAGTCCTCGTCCTTGCCGCCCTTGACCAGATCCTCGTCGAAGGCGTCGTCTTCCTCATCCTCGATGAAGGGCACGGAATCGTCGTCGTCATCGTCGCCGAGGACGTCGTCGTCGTCACCGTCGGTCGTGCCCATGCCGGACTCGTCCTCGGGGCCGGCGGGCGTGTCATCGTCGTCGTCCGGGGTCAGGATCGGCTCGTGGCCTTCCTCGTCGATTTCCGGCGTGACGGCTTCGTCCTCTTCATCCTCGTCGTCGGAAACCTTCTTCTCCTCGACCTGATCCTCGGCGTCATCGGCCGGGTAGCCGCCCGGGCGGCCGCGGCGGCTGCGCAGCTTGATCGCCTCTTCGGGATCGAATTCGGTGTCACACTTGGGGCAGTGGGCGGGGCGGCGGTTCAGGTCGTAGAACTTGGCCTGGCAGTTCGGGCAGACCTGCTTGGCGCCGAGTTGGGGATCAGCCACGGTGGGAGAGCCTTTGAAGGTGGGGGGATTTCGGTCGCGTCCCTTGCCACTGTGGGGGCTCGCTGTCAAAAGCCGTCTTTCACGGCGCCCCGCGCTGTCTGTTCCCGATACAGTCGAACGGAGCCGCTGCGGATGCCTTCCGCCCCCCAACTGACCGCGCGTCCCGCCGGGCGAGCCCTGACCGGAACGGTGCGGGCGCCGGGCGACAAGTCCATCTCCCACCGCTCGATGATCTTCGGCGCCATGGCTACGGGCGTGACCGAGGTCGAGGGGCTGCTGGAGGGCGACGACATCCTGGCTACGGCCCGGGCCGCCGAGGCCTTCGGCGCGACGGTGGAACGGCTGGGCGAGGGCCGTTGGCGAGTGACCGGCCAGGGCGGGCTGAAGACGCCGGCCTCGGTCATCGACTGCGGCAATGCGGGGACGGGGGTGCGCCTGCTGATGGGCGCCGCCGCCGGCTATCCGATCACGGCGACCTTCGACGGCGACGCCTCCCTGCGCAAACGGCCGATGAAGCGGGTGACGGGGCCGCTGACCGAGATGGGCGCACGGTTCGACTGGGCGGCCGTGGAGGATCGGCTGCCGGTCACGGTGCACGGCGGAAACCTTGAGGGCATCGACTATCTGCAGACCGTCGCCTCGG
This sequence comes from Brevundimonas sp., assembly GCF_052436175.1. Classification (GTDB taxonomy): domain Bacteria; phylum Pseudomonadota; class Alphaproteobacteria; order Caulobacterales; family Caulobacteraceae; genus Brevundimonas. Next base: position 42,275 of record NZ_JBQVNM010000018.1, read on the forward strand.
CCCAGATCAAGTCGGCCATCCTGCTGGCGGGTCTCAACGCGACGGGCGAGACGGTCGTCACCGAGCCGGAGAAGAGCCGCGACCACACCGAACGGATGCTGCGCGCCTTTGGGGCCGAGGTCGGGGTCGAGCCCCTGAATCTGAACGGGGGCGGCGAGGGCTGGAAGATCACGCTCAAGGGTGGGCAGACCCTGACCGGCACGACCGTCTCGGTGCCCGGCGATCCGTCCTCGGCGGCCTTTCCCCTAGCGGCGGGGCTGATCGTCCCTGGATCGGTGGTGACGGTCGAGGGGGTGATGCTGAACCCGCTGCGCACCGGCCTGTTCGAGACCTGGATCGAGATGGGCGCCGACCTGACCATCGCCGACGAACGCGAGAGCGGCGGCGAGCGGATCGGCGACGTCACCGCCCGGCATTCGGCCCTGAAGGGCATCGTCGTGCCCGAGAGCCGCGCCGCCTCGATGATCGACGAATATCCGATCCTGGCCGCCACGGCCGCCTTCGCCGAGGGCGCGACGGTCATGCGCGGCGTGGGCGAGATGCGGGTCAAGGAGAGCGACCGGATCTCGCTGATGGTCAATGGGCTCAGGGCCTGCGGCGTCCGCGTCGAGGAGGAGGCCGAGGGCTTCATCGTCGCCGGCGGCCCCGTGCGGGGCGGGGCGACCGTCGCCACGGCCCACGATCACCGCATCGCCATGAGCCATCTGGTGCTGGGTCTGGCGGCGGAACAGCCTGTGTCGGTGCTCGATCCCGAGATGATCGCCACCAGCTTTCCGGGTTTTGTGGAGATGATGAACGGGCTGGGGGCGGAGATTGTCTAGATCAATGGGAAGCTGGCTTGGCGACTGGCTGTTCGATTTCCTGCCCGGAAACCGGCCGGTTCGGCCGCCGCCTCGCTGGAAAAGCGCAATCAAGCTCCTCGTTTCGAGCCTGTTTTGCCTGCTGTTCGTCCTGCTGCTTGTCGGGACGCTTGATGGCGAAGCGACGTTTCAGGGCGTGCTAGTGACCTTTGAGGAACAACCCCGTCGTATTATTGCGGCACGGATCTTAACAGGCGCCGTCGCTGGCTTCTTCGCGTGGGGCGGGCTGATCCACGCCCGTCGTCTGGTGGCCCCCGTTGGAACGGACGAGACGGCATGACCCAGTCCCTCGTCATAGCCGTCGACGGCCCGGCCGCGTCGGGCAAGGGGACGATCGCCGCGCGGCTGGCGCGCGAATATGGCCTGCCGCATCTGGACACGGGCCTGCTGTATCGCGCCGTCGGGATGAAGGTGCTGGCTGACGGCCATGATCTGGCCGACGAGGCGGCGGCGGTCGCGGCGGCCCAGTCGCTGGTCCCGACCGGTCTGTCCGACGACGAACGGCTGACCACGGGCGAGGCCGGAGAGGCCGCCAGCCGGGTCGCCGGCTATCCGGGCGTGCGGGCCGCGCTTCTCGACCTGCAGCAGGCGTTTGCGCGCCAGCCGGGCGGGGCGGTGCTGGACGGGCGCGACATCGGCACCGTCATCACGCCCGACGCGCCGGCCAAGCTGTTCGTCACCGCGACGCCGGAGGTGCGGGCCTCGCGCCGGTGGAAGCAGTTGACCGCGCGGGGCTTTGATATCGCCTATGAGGCCATGCTGACCGACATCCGCATCCGCGACGAACGCGACGCCGGCCGCGGGGCGGCGCCGATGGTGCAGGCCGAGGATGCGGTCTTGCTGGATACGACCGACCTGTCTATAGAAGCCGCCTTCGATGCGGCCCGCCGTATCGTCGAGGCGGCGCGCGCGAAACACGGTCTCTAGGCCGCTCTCGCAAATCCAACGCGCCTCCCTCGGCTTCCGCGGGCGTTCTGGCTTTACGGCCTCGCGTCAGACGACCGACTTCCTGAACCTCAACATCCACCTCGCGCGGGGACCGTCCGTCCACGCGCCACAGCCCTATCGGAATATATGACCGACACCCTGTCTCCTACCCGCGACGATTTCGCCGCTCTCCTCGACCAGACCCTCGGCGGCCGTGACCTCGGCGAAGGCCAGGTCGTCCACGGCCGCGTCGTCGGCGTGGAAAAGGACATCATCATCATCGACGTCGGTCTGAAGACCGAAGGCCGCATCGCCGCCCGTGAATTCGGCATCGGCGAAGGCGCCGTCATCCCCAAGGTCGGCGACGACGTCGAGGTCTACCTCGAGCGCATCGAAAACGCCCTGGGCGAGGCCGTCAACAGCCGTGACAAGGCGCGCCGCGAAGAAGCCTGGACCCGTCTGGAAGTCGTCTTCGCCGAAGGCCAGCCGGTCAACGGCGCCATCGTCGGCCGAGTCAAGGGCGGCTTCACCGTCGATCTGGGCGGCGCTTCGGCCTTCCTGCCCGGCTCGCAGGTCGACATCCGTCCGGTCCGCGACGTCGGTCCGCTGATGGGCAAGGAACAGCCCTTCGCCATCCTGAAAATGGACCGTCCGCGCGGCAACATCGTCGTCTCGCGTCGCGCCATCCTGGAAGCCGACCGCGCCGAACAGCGCACCGAACTGGTCGGTCAGCTGCAAGAGGGTGAAGTCCGCGACGGCGTCGTCAAGAACATCACCGACTACGCCGCGTTCGTGGACCTGGGCGGCATCGACGGCCTGCTGCACGTCACCGACATGTCTTGGAAGCTCGTCTCGCAACAGTCGCAGGTTCTCGCCGTCGGCGACACGGACAAGGTCCAGATCGTCAAGATCAACCCGGACACCCAGCGCATCTCGCTCGGCATGAAGCAACTGCAGTCGGACCCTTGGGACGGCGTGGAAGCCAAGTATCCGGTCGGCGCCAAGTACACGGGCCGCATCACCAACATCACCGACTACGGCGCCTTCGTGGAGCTGGAGGCCGGTGTCGAGGGCCTGGTGCACGTCTCGGAAATGTCCTGGACCAAGAAGAACATCCACCCCGGCAAGATCGTCTCGACCTCTCAGGAAGTCGATGTGGTCGTGCTGGACGTCGATTCGTCCAAGCGCCGCATCTCGCTGGGTCTGAAGCAGGCCCAGGACAATCCGTGGGACGCCTTCGTCGCCGCCCATCCGATCGGTTCGACCGTCGAGGGCGAGGTCAAGAACGCCACCGAGTTCGGCCTGTTCATCGGCCTGGACAACGACATCGACGGCATGGTCCACCTGTCGGACCTGGACTGGAACGTCTCGGGCGAGGAAGCCATTCAGCGCTACCGCAAGGGCGAGATGGTCAAGGCCAAGGTGCTGGACGTCGACATCGAGAAGGAACGCGTCTCGCTGGGCATCAAGCAACTGGGCGGCGATCCGATCGGCGAGGGCGACACCTACAAGCGCGGCCAGACCGTGACCGTCACCGTGACGGCCATCGAGTCGGGCGGCATCGAGGTCAAGTTCGGCGATGACGACGCCCCGGTCACCAGCTTCATCCGCAAGTCGGACCTGTCGCGCGACCGCAATGAACAGCGCACCGAGCGCTTCGCCGTGGGTGACCGCGTCGACGCCCAGGTCACCGCCGTGGACAAGGCCTCGCGCCGCATCTCGGTGTCGATCAAGGCTCTGGAAATGGCCGACGAGAAGGAAGCCATCGAGCAGTTCGGGTCGTCGGACTCGGGCGCCTCGCTCGGCGACATCCTGGGCGCGGCCCTGCGCGAGAAGGCTGGCAAGGAGTAATCCTTCCTCTCTTTCGTGACTGCGATCAGGCGGCCGGAGCGATCCGGCCGCCTTTTTGCTGGGTGAATCCCCGGA
>NZ_JBQVNM010000019.1:0-41748 GCF_052436175.1 Brevundimonas sp.
CGGGGGAGGCCGGGGGCTTGGGCGGCTCGGGCGTCTTGGCGGCCGGGGGAGGGACGGGGTCGGGATCAGGCTGCGGCGCGGCGGCGGCTCCGCCGGGGTCCGGATCGGGCGAGGGCTGAGCCGCCGCCTGTGGCCGGGGGATCGGCGGGAAGGGGGTCAGGTCAACGACGATCGGCTCCGACACATCGGGGACGGGCGCGCCCGACATCGCCGTCAGCAGGGCAGGCAGGAGGGCGAGATGGGCCGCGACGCTGACCGCCACGCCCAGCCAGAGACGGCGGGATTGACGTGGTCTGGCGGAACCGTGATCCCGGGAACGGAAAGAGGATCCGTGCATTCGGCAGTCACACCATGCCCGGGTGTCAGCAAATGGGCGAGATTTGTTCAACGGCGCGCGCCGGTTTGCTTACGGTGAAGCTGACATGATCTGGCCTGATACCGGTCATCACGTCGCCTTTCCTGACGGTCTAGCTGGCGTCGCGCGCAATGACTGGGGTCGCGCCCCGGTGACATGGAGATACCAATTTGACTCGTCTGAAAATCAGCTCGGCCAAACTGAGGACCGTTGTTATGGCCGGTTCGGCCATCGCTCTCGGCTTCGCGGCCACCGGCTGCGCCAGCCACAAGTTCGTGCGTGAGAACGTGGCCGTCGTCGACGCCCGCGTGGACGCCACCGACCAGCGTGTCGCCCAGGTCGAAGGCACGGCGGGCGAGGCGCTGCAGCGCGCCACCGACGCCCACAAGCTGGCCGAGGGCAAGTTCCTGTATCAGGTCGTGCTGTCTGACGATTCCGTGAAGTTCCCGACCAACGCCCACGAGCTGTCGCCCGAGGCGCAGCAGCGTCTGGCCGAGCTGGCCCAGCGGCTGAAGGCCGAGAACCGCAACGTCTATCTGGAAATCCAGGGCCACACCGACGCCACGGGCGCCCCGGCCTATAACGAGGAGCTGGGCGAGCAGAGGGCCGAGGCCGTGCGTCGCTATCTGAGCCGCGACGGCATCGCCCTGAACCGGATGTCGACGATTTCCTATGGCGCCGAAGCCCCGGTGGCGCCGAACGACACCCGCGAGGGCCGGGCGCAGAACCGCCGCGTGGCGATCGTCGTCCTGACCTGATGATGCGGCGGCCGTCTCGGTGAGAGGCGGCCGCCGGTCCTGACCCTGAATGATTTGACCTGAGGCGTCCGGTCCGCGATGGAGCATCCATGACCGACGCAAAGCCTCAACCCAAGTTCATCACCGCCCCCCTTACCCGCCGCCCTGACGCCGCCCTGAACGGGCTGGAACAGGTGATCGAGGCGGCGATGGAAGATCCCCAGCACTGGCGGGCCTTCGAGGCCCTGTTGCCGCGTGTGGACCTTTACATCTCGCCCGAAGGCGAGGCGGCCAAGGAGGCGATCGCGGCGGCCAAGCAGGGCGGCGGGATGCGGGTCCTGAGATCCGAAGACCATCTCGAACTGCGCGGCATCGTGCTGGAGGACGGACGGACGGCCGCCGTCGTCTTCACCGATCCGCAGCGGCTGACGGGGCTGTGGAGCGACCTGCCAATCGTCGGGATGAACGCCCTGGCCCTGCTCAAGCTGTGGCGCGACCGGCCGGTGCTGCTGAACCCGGGTTCGCCACGCGCCTTCCTGTTCGAGATCGAGGATGTGGCGGCCCTTATCGCCGCGGGCGACGCCCATGCCGCGGCGGGTCGGACCACGTCGGGACCGGTCAGCGGCAAGGTGACGCTGAGCCCGCCCGAGCGCGTGCCGGAGCTGCTGCTGCAACGACTGGTCCAGGCCTTCGGGCCGGTGGGCGGATCGGGCGTCACGGCGGCCTGGCTGGCCCGCGCACGCTGGCAGGCGGCGGGCCAGCAGGGCTGGTTCCTGGACTTCCGCACCAGCCGTCCGTCCGACGAGATCCGCGCCATGGTGCAGCGGGCCGTGACCGGGGTCGGGTTCGGCGACGAGACCCTGGACATCTCGGTGGCGCCGTCGGGCGGCGCCGACGGGGTCGGCATCCGCTTCATCTAGGAGACCTGACGATGGCCAGACCCGACGCCCCGATGAGACTGGCCGTGCTGATCGACGCCGAGAACGCCTCGTCGCGCATCGCCGAGGTCCTGTTCACCGAGATCGCCACCCTGGGCGAGGCCAGCGCGCGGCGGATATACGGCGATGCGGCCAGCCCGGCCCTGAGGGGCTGGACCGACGTCCTGGCCCGCTGGGCGATCCAGTGGCAGCAGAATTTCCAGAACACCAAGGGCAAGAATTCGGGCGACATCGCCCTGGTCATCGATGCGATGGACCTGCTGCATTCGGGCCGGTTCGACGGCTTCTGTCTGGTGTCTTCGGACAGTGACTTCACCCGACTGGCGTCACGCATTCGGGAGGAGGGGGTGGACGTCTATGGCTTCGGAGAGCGGAAGACGCCCGAGAGCTTCCGTCAGGCCTGCACCCGCTTCATCTATACCGAGAATCTGACGGCGCCGGTCGCGGCGACGGGGCCGGGCGTGGCGGCGGATGTTCCATCCGAACCGGTCGCCGGGCGACGCAAACCCTCCGAGGCCGCGCCCCTGATCCGCACGGCCATCGGCGACATGGACGAGGACGGCGACGGCTGGGTGCCGGTGGGGGGCATCGGGAACCGGCTGAGGAACGCCTATCCCGACTTCGACCAGCGTTCCTATGGTCACGCCAAGCTGTCCGACCTGATCCGCGCCACCGGCAAGTTCGATGTCGAGGTCGGCGCGGGCGGGTCGATGCGGGTCCGGGCGAAGCGGTAGCCGTTCACCTTGGCCGGGCGGCGTCCGGTCAGGCCGCCGGACCGTCCAGCGTGGCCATGTCGATGACGAAGCGATAGCGAACGTCGGATTTCTCCATGCGGTCGAAGGCGTGGTTGATCTCGTCCATGCGGATCATCTCGACGTCGGGCAGGATGTTCTTCTCAGCGCAGAAATCGAGCATCTCCTGGGTCTCGCGGATGCCGCCGATGGGCGAGCCGGAGACGCGGCGACGGGCCAGCAGCAGGGGCAGGGTGGACAGCTCCTCCATCGGGCCCAACTGCCCGACGATGACCAGGGTGCCGTCGATGTCGAGCAGCGGCATGTAGGGGTTGAGGTCGTGCTTGACCGGGACCGTGTCGATGATCAGGTCCAGGCTGTTCGCCGCCGCCGTCATCGCCGCCTTGTCGGACGAGACCAGCAGTTCATGCGCGCCCAGCTCCTTGGCGTCGGCCTCCTTGTCGGCGGTGCGGCTCAATACGACGACGTGGGCGCCCAGACCCACGGCCAGCTTGACCGCCATATGGCCGAGACCGCCCAGGCCGATGACGCCGACGCGGCTGCCTTCCTTGACGCCCCAGGTCTTCAGCGGCGACCAGGTCGTGATGCCGGCGCACAGCAGGGGCGCGGCTGCGGCAGGATCGAGGCCCTCGGGCATGCGCAGCACGAACTCCTCGCGCACCACCAGATCCTTCGAATAGCCGCCATAGGTCGGCTCGCCCGTGATCCGGTCGCGGCCGTTATAGGTCTGGGTATTGCCGTGGCGGCAGAGCTGCTCCTCGCCCTTGTCGCACTGGTCGCAGTGCTGGCAGGAGTCGACCATGCAGCCGACGGCGACGCGGTCGCCCGCCTTGAATTTCTTCACGTCCGGGCCGACCGCAGTGACGACGCCGACGATCTCGTGGCCCGGCACGACCGGATAGGAGGACCAGCCCCAGTCGTTGCGCGCCTGGTGCAGGTCGGAGTGGCAGACGCCACAATACTGAATCTGCATCTGGACGTCGTTGGCGCGCAGCTCTCGCCGATCGAACGCCCACGGGGCCAGCGGCGAGGTCGTGGATTGAGCGGCGTAACCGATGGTCTTCATGGGGCGGTCCTTGAAACGACACAGGCGGACCGGCGTGTCCGCAGGCTTCGACGAGAGCGCCAAACTACGCCGCGACAGGATCGGCGATTAGTCGCTATAGGTCGCATGATCCTATGAATGGAGGTCATGAATGAAGCGGGACGAGCTGGGCGATCTGGCCGCCTTCCTGGCCGTGGCCGAGGAACGCAGCTTCACCCGCGCGGCGGCGAAGATCGGCCTCTCGCAATCGGCGCTCAGCCACACGATCCGGAGGCTGGAGGCGCGACTGGGCCTGCGCCTGTTGACCCGCACGACGCGGAGCGTCTCGCCGACAGAGGCGGGCGAACGGCTGGTCGAGACCCTGCGCCCGGCTTTTGACGGGATCGAGGCGCGGATCGACGCCCTGAGCGACCTGCGCGACCGCCCGGCCGGGACCATCCGCATCACCTCGGGCGAGCATGCCGCCCACACCCTGCTGTGGCCCGCGCTGGAGCGGTTCCTGCCCCTCTATCCCGACGTCACGGTAGAGATCGCCACCGACTACCGCCTGATCGACCTGGCCGAGGGGCGGTTCGACGCCGGGGTAAGGCTGGGCGAACATCTGTCGGACGACATAATCGCCGTGCCGATCGGACCGCAAACCCGGCTGATGGTCGTCGGCTCCCCCGCCTATTTCGCCGACCGGCCGATCCCCGTGACGCCGGACGACCTGACGGCCCACGCCTGCATCAACCTGCGTTTGCCGACGCGCGGCGGCCTCTATGTCTGGGAGTTCGAGAAGGACGGGCGGGCGCAGAACATGCGCGTGGACGGGCCGCTGGTGATCAACGACATGGTCCTGATGCTGCGGGGCGCGCTGGCCGGCTTGGGCCTCGGCATCGTCATGGAGGACCAGGTGACCGACCACATCGCCGAGGGACGTCTGATCCAGGTGCTGGCCGACTGGACGCCGCCGTTTGCGGGCTATCACCTCTATTATCCCAGTCGTCGCCAGCCGACCTCGGCCTTCTCCCTGCTGGTCGAGACCCTGAGGTATCGGCCGGATCGGCCGGGCCAGGGGCGGACCGACATTACCGTCTCGTAACTGTCCGTGGGCGGCGGGGCTGATAGGGTCGGCGCACATCGTTCCGCCGGAGTCCGCCATGCGCCGTTCGCTTCTGTCCCACAGCCTGATGATCGGCTGCTCCCTGATGGTTCTGGCGGGGGCCGCAACGGCGCAGACTGCGGCGCCGGCGGCGGAGCCGGGGGTCAGTCTGGAGGCCCTGACGCCGCCGCCGCTGAAGTTCACCCACCGGACCCTGGGCAACGGGCTGAACGTCTATGCGATGCCGGACGCGACCTCGGGCACGGTGACCATCCAGGTCTGGTACGACGTGGGAGGCAAGGACGATCCGCAGGGGCGGTCCGGGTTCGCCCATCTGTTCGAACACATCCTGAGCCGCAAGACGGTCAATATCCCCTACGGCGGGATCTCGACCATGGTCGAGAACGCGGGCGGGTCGCGCAACGCCTCCACGGGTCAGGACTACACCAACTACTACGAGACCGTGCCGCCCCAGTATCTGGAGACGATGCTGTGGACCCACGCCGAGCGGATGGCACGGCCGGTCGTCGATCAGGCCGTGTTCGACGCCGAGCGGTCGATCGTGAAGGAGGAACTGCGCCAGCGCGTCTATGCCCCGCCCTATGGCCGGCTGGGCGTCTTCGTGATCGGCGACAACGCCTATGACGATCACATCTATCGCCGTCAGGTCATCGGCTCGATCGAGGAGCTGGATTCCGCGACCCTGCCCGACGCCCTGGCCTTCCACGAGGCCTACTACCGGCCGGCGACGGCGACCCTGATCGTGTCGGGCAATTTCGATCCGGCCCAGCTGGACCGCTGGGTGGACCAATATTTCGGGGCCATTCCGGCGCCCGAACGGCCCCTGCCAAAGTTCGAGCGGCCGCCGTTCGTGAAGCGGACCTCGCCGAGATCGGCGACGGCCTGGGCGCCGAACGTGCCGCTGCCGGCGGTGGCGGCCATCTATCAGGGGGCGCCGGCGTCCGACCCGGATGCGGCGGCGCTTGAGGTGCTGTCGGCCATCCTGTCGCGCGGCGAGAGCAGCCGCCTCTATCAGGCCCTGGTCTATGACAAGCAGGTCGCCGCCTCGGCCGGGCTGGGATCCCGCGCCGAGGAGGAGGGCGGTTCCATCGTCGCCCAGGTGACGGTGGCCCAGGGCAAGACGGTCGAGGAGGCCGAGGCGGCGCTGAACGCCGAGCTGGAGCGCATTCGCAATGCCCCTGTGACGGAGGCCGAACTGGCCGAGGCCAAGACCGAGTTGCTGGCCCAGGACCTGAGGGGACGCGAGACGGCGTCGGGCCGCGCCTTCCTCCTGGGGTCGGCCCTGGTCGACAGCCATGACCCCACCGCTCCGGACAGGCGGGTCGGTGAGATCAAGGCGGTGACCGCGGCGGATGTCCAACGGGTGGCGCGGACCTATCTGGACGAGAACGCCCGGGTCTCGGTGCGCTATCTCGACGAGAGCCAGAAGCCGGAGGGAACGACCGACGCCCAGGCCGAGGCCGCGTGGCGAAACCCGACGCCGGTCCCGACCTTCGTCAGCGTGCCGCCCGCGCAACTGCCGCCCAACCAGCTTCTGCCCGAGGGTCAGCGCCAGGCCGCCCCGATGCCGGGTCCGGCGCGGGAGATGCGGGCTCCGGTCTTCGCCGAGCGGACCCTGTCGAACGGGCTTCGGGTCATCGTGGCGAAGTCGACGGACCTGCCGATCATGAACGCCCAACTCGTCATCGGCGGAGGTCCATCTGCAGACCCGGCTGATCGCCCCGGCCTCGCGACCATGGCCGGTGATCTGGCCATCCAGGGCGCCGGCGGTCGTACGGCGCCGCAGATCGCCGAGGCCTTGGAGCGACTGGGAGCCAATATCGGTGGCGGCGGAGGTTCGGACGCGACCACGCTGTTCGTTGCGGCGCCGATCGCTTCCGCTGTCGAGGTCGGCAAGGTCTTCGCGGATGTGATTCAACGGCCAACCTATGCGGTTGAGGAGGTCGAACGGTCGAGGGTGCGAAGTCTCGGCTCGTTGCGGGTCGCCCTGCGCAATCCCAGTTTTCTGGCCACCCAGGTCATGTACCGCGTCGCCTTCGGAGATGCGCCTTATGGCGCGCCTGCAAGCGGGACTGTTGCGGCCTGGGAAGCCGTCACCGCTGAGGAGATCCGGGCTTTCCACACTCGCTGGTGGCGGCCCGACAACGCGGCCCTGATCATTACCGGCGGCATGACGGCGGAGGAGGGCTTCGCCTTCGCCGAGAAGACCCTGGGCGACTGGGCCAGGCCGGAGGGACCGGTTCCGACCGTGACGGGCAGGGCGGGAACGGCGGTCCTGCCGCCACGCGTGGTGGTGGTGGATCTGCCGGGTTCCGGCCAGGCGGCGGTGACGGCGGCGGTGCGAGGGCCGAAGCGGTCCGACGCCGTCTACTATCCGCTGGCGGTGGCCAATGCGGTGATCGGCGGTGGCCAGAACGGTCACCTGTTCCAGGAGGTGCGGGCCAAGCGGGGGCTGAGCTACGGCGCCTATTCCAGCCTGAACGCCATGGTGGACGGCGGCCTGCTGTCGGCCTCGACCCAGACCAAGAACGAGAGCGCAGTCGAGGTGGTCGATCTGGTTCTGGCCGAACTGGACCGGCTGGTGACCGAGCCGGTGAGCGAGCAGGACACGGTGGATCGGGAGACCTTCCTGACCGGCGGCTTCTCGCGCTCGATCGAGACGACCGGCGGGCTGGGCGGCTTCCTGGCCCAGGCGGTGACACAGGGCCTGCCGCTGGACGAGAGCACGGCCTATGCGGCGAAGATCGAGGCCACGACGCCCGAAAGCCTGCAGGCGGCGGCGCGGGCCACGCTCGGGTCGGACCGGGCCTATGTGGTGGTGGTCGGGGACAGCAGGATGTTCATCGACGGCCTGCGCGCCAAACACCCGGACCTGACCTTGATCCCGGCAGCGTCGCTGGATCTGGGGAACGCCGCGCTGGGGCAGTAGGGGGGCGGCTTCAGCGCCAGCCCCTCACCCTTGAGCGCAAGGACGACGGCTTCGTCGCCGTGCGCTCAAGCCCTCTCCCGATGGGAGAGGGAGGAAGTGGCTTGACTCATTTCGATAATTAGCTAATCATCACATCATGAGTTCGGTGTTCAAGGCCCTGTCCGATCCGACGCGCCGCAAGGTGCTTCACCTGCTGCGGCAGGGGCCGATGAGCGCGGGCGAACTCAGCGACCGGTTCGACGTGTCCAAGCCGACGATGTCCGCACATTTCGCGGTACTGAAGGAGGCGGATCTGGTGCACGCCGAGAAGGTGGGGAAGTCGGTCATCTATCACCTGAAGCTGTCGGTGCTCGAAGAGGCGCTGTTGGGCTTCGTCCATTCGTTCGGCCTCGGCGCGGAGACGCCGGGCCAAGAGGAAGAGACAGCGAAATGAACAAGGAAATCATGGGCTCCCTGGCCTGGGGCGTCGGGATCGTGGTTCTGGCCCTGGCGGCGACGGGCGCGCGTAAGCTGGGTTACATCGACGGCGACATGGTCAACCGGATCGTGCTGGGGGCCACCGGCCTGATGGTCGCGGCTTTCGGCAACCGTATTCCCAAGACCTTCACCCCGTCCGCCGGGGCGCGGAAGGCCCAGAGGGTGGCGGCCTGGTCGATGGTGATCAGCGGCCTGATCTATGCGGGTCTGTGGGCCTTCGCCCCGTTCCAGACGGCCGTCATCGGCGGCTGCGCGGCCATCCTGATCGGGATGGCCGTGACCTTCGGCTACTGCCTGATGCTGAAGAACCGGGCGAAGGCGGCCGGATAGGGCGTTGTTCCGGGCGGGGATTACCTCGCCCGGAAGGCCTTGATCGCCTCGACGGTCGAACGGACCTGAGCCTCGATGCCGGTCCAGTCGCCGGCCTTCACGGCCGCGTCGGTGACCAGTTTGGAGCCCATGCCCGCCGCGACGATGCCCGCACCGAACCATTTGGCGATGGAGGCCTCGTCCGGGTCGACGCCGCCGGTCGGCATGATCTTGGTCCAGGGCATGGGGCCAATCACCGCCTTGACGAAGTCGGGTCCGCCGACGCTGGCGCCCGGGAACAGCTTGACCACCTCGCAGCCCAGTTCATGGGCGTTGCCGATGTCGGTCACCGAGCCGCAGCCGGGGAAGTAGGCGGTCATGCGACGGTTGCAGACCCGGGCCACGTCGGGAACCAGGCAGGGGCTGACCACGAAACGCGCGCCGCGATTGAGGAAGAGGGCCGCCGTGCCCGCATCCACCACCGAACCGATGCCCAGGATGATGTCGGGGTCGGTGCGCTGAAGCTCTCTCGCCAGATCGCCGAACAGGTCGCAGGCGAAGTCGCCGCGATTGGTGAACTCCACCACCGGCGCCCCGCCGCGGGCGCAGGCGCGGATCACGTTCAGACAGACCTCCGGGTCCGAATGATAGAAGACGGGCGCCACGCCCTGGCTCTCGAGGGCGTTCAGGACGGTCAGGCGATCGTGGCGCATCTCAACTCCGCTCATCCCCACGAAGGCGGGGACCCAGTTCTGTTGGCAGGACCGGTCGGGCCGGTGGTCCGCCCTGCTTATCCCAGCGACCGGTGAATGCCAAAGCACTGGGTCCCCGCTTTCGCCGGGATGAGCGGAACTTATTGTTTCACCCTCTCCACGATCCGCCTCACCAGCCCGCTGTCCGCATCCGCGAGCGGGTCCAGGACGGTGAAGTGGTTCAGGCCGTCCAGCGCCTCGAACCGGGTCTCGACGCCTTTGGAGGCCCAGAGGTCGGCCATGGCGCGGGACTGGCGGATGAACTCGGCGGTTTCGGCGGCGCCGACGATGCAGTCCAGGCTCGTGCCGCCGGGCGCGCCGCCGTTGGGCGGGGGCCAGTAGATCGGGGACAGGGCGCGGGCGGTCAGGGCGTCGAGGCCCAGCGCCGTGTTCAGGCTGGTCGGGATCAGGGGCTCCAGATCGAAGACGCCGGAGATGGCCAGGGCGCCGGAGGCTCGGCCCTCGGACAGCAGACAGGCCGCCAGATGGCCGCCGGCGGAATGGCCGAAGACGAAGGGGCGGGCGCCGGTGCTGGCTTTGAGCAGGTCGGCGACGGCGCGCATCTGATGCACGATCCGGCTCAGGCTGACCTCGGGGCAGAGGTCGTAGGAGGGGATGGCGACGCTGATCCCTTGAGCCAGCAGGGGCGGGGCGATCCAGCTGAACCACCCCTTGTCCAGCGCCTGCCAGTAGCCGCCGTGGATGAAGACGGCGACGGGGGCGTCGGGGGCGGCCTCCCACAGGTCCATGACCTCGCGCGGGCGGTCGCCGTAGGCCAGTTCGAGGGGAGGGCGGGCCACGCGGGCGGTCTCCGCCTCGGCCTTCCAGCGGGCCATGACGACCGGGTGGTCGGGCACGGCGGCGCGGTTGTTGTACTGCGGTTCAAGATCGATGGGGTTACCGGTCACGCGCGCATCCGCTAGGAAACCCTCCGAACCGTTCGGGAGCCGCCGCCATGATGACCGCCATCTTCGTCTTCATCAAATGCGAGCTGGGCTTCGCCAATGATGTGGCGGCCGACATCGTGGACAATGTCGAACATGTCTCGGAGGTCTATTCGACCTCGGGCCAGCACGACCTGCTGGCCAAGTTCCAGCTGCCGCGCGATCTGGACATCGGCACCTTCGTGACGAAACAGGTCCAGACGCGGGCCCATGTGCGCGACACCTTCACGGTGATCACGTTCAGCCCGTTCTTGCCCTCGAAGTAGAGGCGGGTTTCGAGGTCGCCGCCTTGGCGCGCGCCGGGCGGCCCTCGTCGCGGGCCTCTTCGGCCTCGTCGTCGTCGCCGACCTTTTCCTCGACGCTGGCGGAGAAGCGCTGGTAGGCGCCCAGGCCGACCAGGACGAGCACGGATCCGACCAGCAGTCCGGTCGGATAGACCAGCTGGGCCACGTCCTCCCGCGCCGTCTTGAAGACCACGACCAGGGTTTCGAGGAACAGGGCGATGACGATGGTGGACAGGAACTTGGTCAGGCTCCGGCGCGCCTCGGCGGCGCTGCGTTTCTCGTTGCCGCGCCGCACCTCGTCCTCGAACAGGTATTTGGCCACGTCGAAGACGGCGATGGCCACGATGACGTAGCCGAGCACGTCGAGAATGGCGTCCGCGCCCGAGGCGTCGGGGGCGGCGAAGGCCTTGACCGCATCGGCCAGGCCGAAGCCGACCAGGGCCACGGCCAGGACCATCAGAAGCAGGCTGGCCAGGGCGAAGACCGCCCGGGTGACATAGGACATGGGAACGGCTCCGCTTGGGTCGCCGGGTAACGTGTCGGGGCCGAAGAATGTTGCATTTCGGCCGCCGCAGGTGACGCTACGTCAGCCAGAATCCCTGCTATCTTGACGCTAACGCACGCGTAAACCAGCGGCACGAGGAGACGCCATGTCCGATCTGGAAACCTTCCGCGCCGAGACGCGCGCCTGGCTGGAGGCGAACTGCCCTCCCGAGGTGCGCGGGCCGCTGGACAATGAGGAAGACCGCGTCTGGGGCGGTCGCAACCCGACCTTCAAGACCCCGGCCCACAAGCTCTGGATGGAGCGGATGGGAGCCAGGGGCTGGACGGCGCCCGAGTGGCCGGTTGAATACGGCGGCGGCGGGCTGAGCCGCGAGGAGGCCAAGGTGCTGGCGTCCGAACTGCGGCGCATCGACGCCCAGATGGCCCTGTCGAGCTTCGGCATCTGGATGCTGGGCCCGGCCCTGCTGCAGTTCGGGACGGAAGAGCAGAAGAAGAAGTTCCTGCCGCCGATCGTGCGCGGCGAGATCCGGTGGTGCCAAGGTTATTCCGAGCCGGGCGCCGGGTCCGACCTGGCCAATGTGCAGACCCGGGCCGTCGATCAGGGCGACCACTGGATCGTCAACGGTCAGAAGATCTGGACCTCATACGCCGACAAGGCCGACTGGATCTTCTGTCTGGTGCGGACGGACCCGGAGGCGCCCAAGCATCTGGGCATTTCCTTCGTCCTGTTCGACATGGCGACGCCGGGGGTGACGACCAAGCCGATCACCCTGATCAGCGGCAAGAGCCCGTTCTGCGAGACCTTCTTCGACGATGTGCGGGTGGAGAAGGAGAACCTGGTCGGGACGCTGAACCGGGGCTGGGACGTGGCCAAGGCGCTGCTGGCGCACGAGCGGACCATGATCGGCGGCATGGGCGGCATCGGCGGCGGACGGCCGCTGGGCCAGGTCGCGGGCGACAGCGTGGGGGTAGACGCCGAGGGCCGTCTGGACGACCCGATGCTGAGGGCCAGGATCGCCGAGCTGGACGTCGATCTGATGGCCTTTGGTCTCTCGATGGAGCGGGTCGGGGACCAGCACAAGGCGCGGCAGGCTCATCCGGCCATGGCCTCGATGCTGAAATACTATGGGTCGGAACTGAACAAGCGCCGCCACGAACTGTCGATGGCGGCGGGCGGATCGGACGCCCTGGAGTGGGAGAGCGACCGTTCGCACAAGGGCACGCCCGCCCGCGACTGGCTGCGCACCAAGGCCAATTCGATCGAGGGCGGGACCAGCGAGGTCCAGCTGAACATCATCGCCAAGCATATTCTGCAACTGCCGGGAGCCTGAGCCCTTGCCCCTGATCCTGACCGAAGAGCAGACCATGCTGAAGGAGGCCGCCGACGGCTTCCTGAGCGAGAACGCGCCGATCGCGCACCTGAGGAAGCTGAGGGACGAGCGCGATCCCGATGGGGTGTCGCGCGACCTGTGGCGCCAGTTCGGCGAGATGGGGTTCGCGGGGGTGATCATCCCCGAGGACCACGGCGGCTCGGGTCTCGGTCCGGTCGAGGCGGGGGTGCTGGCCGAGGCGCTCGGCCGGACGTTGACGCCGTCGCCCTTCATGGGGTCGGGGGTGCTGTCGGCGAAGGTGCTGGTCGAGGCGGGATCGGATGCGCAGAAGTCCGCCTGGCTGCCGCGCATCGCGGCGGGGGAGGCGATCCTGTCCCTGGCGGTGGACGAGGGGGCCAAGCACCGTCCCGACGCCATAGCCACCACGGCCGAGCGATCGGGCAACGGCTTCCGGCTGAACGGGGCCAAGGGTTTCGTGCTGGACGGGCACGTGGCGGATGCGCTGATCGTCGCTGCGAGCACGGAAGAGGGTCTGACCCTGTTCCTGGTCGATCCGAAGACGGCGGGGGTCGAGATCGAACGCACCGTCATGGTCGACGCCCACAACGCGGCCCGCGTCGTTCTGACCGATGTTCAGGTGGACGCCGACGCCGTGATCGGTTCGGTCGGGGGCGGGAAGCCGGCGCTCGATGCGGCCCTGGACCTCGGCCGGGCCTGCACGGCGGCCATGCTGAACGGGGCGGGGGATCAGGCCTTCCAGATCACGCTCGACTACCTGCGCACCCGCAAGCAGTTCGGCAAGCTGATCGGCGAGTTCCAGGCGCTACAGCACCGGGCGGCCCACCTATATACCGAGATCGAACTGGCCCGCGCCGCCGTCATCGGCGCCCTGCAAAGGCTGGAGGCCGGGAAGGATCCGAAGGGGCTGGCCGTTTCGGTCGCCAAGGCCAAGGCGGGGAAGGTCGCCGAACTGGCGGTGCAGGAGGCGGTGCAGATGCACGGCGGCGTCGGCATGACCGACGAGTTCGACGTCGGCCTGTTCATGAAGCGGGTGCGGGTGCTGAACGAGTTCGGCGGCGACGCGGCCTTCCATCAGGAAAAGGTGGCGCGGGCGCAGGGATACTGACATTCTGCGATCATGCAGATGCTGGCCCTGATCGCTGTCGCTACGGGCGCGCTCTCGTCGAGCGGGCCGATCATCGAGTCGCCGTCCTGGTCGCGGACGCCGACGGCGGAGGAGTTCTCGCTCGGGCGGCGGACGGGTCTCCCGCCGGAGGGCGCGGTCACCTTGTCCTGCATGGTGCGGGCAGATGGCCTGCTGGAAGCCTGTGTTGTCGAGTCGGTGGCGCCGGCGCAAAGCCGTCTTGACGAGGAGGCGCTGCGGCTCACGCAATACTATCGTCATAAGCCCCGCTTTTGGGATGGCCGCCCCGTCGTCGGCGCGAAGGTGCGATTCACGATCCGCTGGCGGGACCAGCCTTAGAGCCTGAGGCTGCCCCCTCATCCCTCATCCCTCCGATCAAGTCGCAGGGCTGCCACCTTCTCCCCTGAGAGGAGACAGGGTAGATCGGGCGCAAGGGAGACAGGCATGACGCTGAACAGCGCACGATACCAGACCGGCTTCGGCAATCATTTCGCGACGGAGGCGGCGCCCGGCGCCCTGCCGGAGGGGCGGAATTCGCCGCAGCGGCATCCGCTGGGGCTCTATGCGGAACAGCTGTCGGGAACGGCCTTCACGGCGCCGCGCGTCGAGAACCGGCGGTCGTGGCTGTATCGTTTGCGGCCCTCGGCCCAGCATCCGGCCTATCGGCCGTTCGATCAGGGTTTGGTGAGGTCCGGGCCGTTCAACGAAGCGCCGCCCAGTCCGAACCGGATGCGCTGGGACCCCCTGCCGATGCCGGAGGCCCCGACCGACTGGGTCGAGGGGCTGGTCACCTACGGCGGCAATGGCGATCCGGAGGCGGGCGTCGGGACGGGCATCCACCTGTATGCCGCCAACCGGTCGATGGTGGATCGCGTCTTCTACTGCGCCGACGGCGAGCTGCTGATCGTGCCGCAGTCGGGCGAGCATCTGTTCGTCACCGAGATGGGTCGGATCGAGGCGGCGCCCGGCCATGTGGTCGTAGTTCCGCGTGGCGTGCGGTTCCGGGTCGAATGTGAGGGGGCGATCCGGGGCTATGTCTGCGAGAACTATGGGGCGCCGTTCCGCCTGCCGGATCTGGGGCCGATCGGGTCGAACGGCCTGGCCAATCCGCGCGACTTCGAGACCCCGGTCGCCGCCTTCGAGGACGTGGATCGGCCGACCGAATGCGTCCAGAAATACGGCGGGCGGCTGTGGGTCACGACCTTCGATCACTCGCCGCTGGACGTGGTCGGGTGGCATGGAAACCTGGCGCCGTACCGCTATGACACGGCGCGGTTCAACACCATCGGCACGGTCAGTTTCGACCATCCGGACCCCTCGATCTTCACGGTGCTGACATCGCCCAGCGACACGCCGGGGACGGCGAACTGCGACTTCGTGATCTTTCCGCCGCGCTGGATGGTGGCCGAACAGACCTTCCGCCCGCCCTGGTTCCACCGGAACGTGATGAGCGAGTTCATGGGTCTGGTGACCGGGGAATACGACGCCAAGGAGGGCGGGTTCGCCCCGGGCGGCGCCAGTCTGCACAACTGCATGAGCGGCCACGGGCCGGATCAGGCCAGCTATGACAAGGCGGTCACGGCGGACCTGAAGCCGGTGAAGATCACCGACACCCTGGCCTTCATGTTCGAGACGCGCATGCCGATCCGGACCACTGAATGGGCGCAATCCAGCCCGACGATGCAGCTCGACTACGACGACGTCTGGACGGGCTTCGCAAAAGGAAGAGTAGAATGAAGTTTCGCACGATCGCCGTGGCCGCAGCGGCCCTGATGGCCCTCGCCGCCTGTGCGCCCAAGGCCGTGGAGACGGGCGCCGAGAACGCGGTCCAGACTCCGACGGCGGCCGATTGCGCCGCGCGCGGCGGGACGATGCAGGCGGTGGGCCGGGCTCAGACGATGCAGTGCGTGGTGAAATACGCCGACGCGGGCAAGCGCTGCACCACAGGATCGGACTGCGCGGGCGATTGCCGGGTCGAGAGCACGCCCTTCCCGGCGGCGGGCGCGGCGGCGGTGGGCGTCTGTCAGGCCGACAGCCGGCCGTTCGGGTGCTACGCCCGGATCGAGGGCGGCAAGGCGACCCCGGCGATCTGCGTGGACTGAGGCTTCGGCCGTAGGGTGGGCCCATCTTGCCTCATGCGTTCGGCGTCGTGAGCGGGTAGAAGGCGGCGATGCTGCGCCTGTCCGAAGTCAAACTGCCCCTCGACCACCCGCCGGAGGCCCTGCCGGCCGCGATCGCCGCGCGTCTGGGCGTGCCGTCGCACGACCTGAAATCCTGGTCGGTGTGGAAGCGGGCGCATGATGCGAGGAAGAAGTCGGCGATCCTGAAGGTCTATATCCTCGACGTCGAGGTGGCGGACGAGGCGGCCGTGCTGGCGCGGTTCAAGGACGACCCGCATGTGAAGCCGACGCCGGACGTGGCCTATCGGCATGTGGCCACGGCGCCGAAAGATATGCGTCTCAGGCCCGTCGTGATCGGGGCCGGGCCGTGCGGTCTGTTCGCCGGGCTGATCCTCGCCGAGATGGGGTTCAAACCCATCATCCTGGACCGGGGCAAGGTGGTCCGCGAGCGAACCAAGGACACCTGGGAGCTGTGGCGCAAGAGCAAGCTGCACCCCGAATCCAACGTCCAGTTCGGCGAGGGCGGGGCCGGCACCTTCTCCGACGGCAAGCTCTACAGCCAGATCAAGGATCCGCGCTTTCTGGCCCGCAAGGTGCTGACCGAATTCGTCGCGGCAGGGGCGCCCGAGGAGATCCTGACCGAGGCCCATCCGCACATCGGCACCTTCCGTCTGGTGACCATGGTCGAGGCCATGCGCGAGAAGATCGAGGCCCTGGGCGGGGAATACCGGTTCGAGCATCGGGTGGTGGACGTCGAGCTGGATCAGGGACGGCTGCGGGGTCTGCATCTGCACACCGGCGAGTTCCTGGAGGCCGACCATGTGGTCTTCGCCATCGGCCATTCGTCGCGCGACACCTTCCAGACCCTGTACGACCGGGGCGTTCATATCGAGGCCAAGCCCTTCTCGATCGGCTTCCGCATCGAACATCCGCAGTCGTGGATCGACCGGGCCCTGTTCGGGCCGTGCGCCGGGCATCCGGATCTGGGGGCGGCGGCCTATTCCCTGTCGCATCACTGTTCGAACGGTCGGACGGTCTACAGCTTCTGCATGTGTCCGGGCGGGACGGTGGTGGCGGCGACCAGCGAGCCGGGCCGGGTCGTGACCAACGGCATGAGCCAGTATTCGCGCAATGAGCGCAACGCCAACTCCGGCTTCGTGGTCGGCATCTCGCCCGAGGATTACGGCAGCGACCACCCACTGGCCGGGATAGAACTGCAGCGCGATCTGGAGACCCGGGCCTATGTGGCGGGCGGCGGCGACTATTTCGCGCCGGGCCAGCTGGTCGGCGACTTCCTGGCGGGCCGCGCTTCGACGGCGCTGGGCGAGGTGGAGCCCAGCTACAGGCCGGGGGTGCGGCCGACCGACCTGGCGCCCCTGATGCCGGAGTATGTGATCGCCGCCATGCGCGAGGCCCTGCCCGTCTTCGGCCGCAAGATCCCCCGCTATGACGACGCCCAGGCGGTGCTGACGGGGGTGGAGACGCGGAGTTCGTCGCCGATCCGCATGACCCGCGGCGCCGACTTCCAGAGCCTGAACGTGCGCGGCCTGTTCCCGGCGGGCGAGGGCGCCGGCTATGCGGGCGGCATCCTCTCGGCGGCCGTGGACGGGATCAAGGTTGCGGAGGCGGTGGCGCGGTCGATGGCGGGGGAGGCGGCGGGGTAGGCGGGAGCCATCCCCCACCTCCAGCGTTCCACGGCTTCGCTTGTTCGAGACGCCATGTCCGCCGCTCTTCCCGCCTTCACCGCCAGACTGATCGACCGTTTCCGCAAGCGCCGGACCTGGCGCGACCGGTTTCCGCGTCTGCATGAGGCGCTGGAGGCGTCGTCGCGGTTCGGGTTCGCGGCCAATGGGTTCGTCTATCTGTCGGTCGGGATCCTGATGCTGGCCGCGGCCATCGGCATGAGGGGCGAGGCGGTCGATCCGCACGGGGTTCTCTATGTGCTGGCCCAGCAGCCGTTCGGGCGGCTGTGGCTGGTGCTGATCGGGGCGGGGCTGTGGGCCTTCGTCGGTTGGCGGGTGCTGCAGGCGGTGTTCGACGTCGATCACGAGGGGTCGGACCTGAAGGGCTGGGCCGCGCGGGCGGGGCAGGCGGCCAGCGGCCTGGCCTACGGCGTGCTGGCGTCCGGGGTGTTCGAGCTGCTGGACGAGGTCGGGCCCAACATGGGCGCCGAGCAACTGGCGGAAAATCAGGAGAAGGCGTCGATCCTGCTGGGCCTGCCATTCGGCGGGGCGGCCCTGATCGTCATCGGCCTGATCATCGCGGGCGTCGGGCTCGGCAATATCGTGATGGGGATGGTCAACGACTTCGGCGCCACCCTGGTCTGTTCCAAGGCCGTGTGCCGGTGGGTCTTGCCGCTGGCGCGGGTGGGCTATGCGGCGCGGGGGCTGGCCTATCTGCCTCTGGCCCTGTTCGTGACCCTGGCCGGGTATCGGGCGCAGTCGGATCGGGTGGAGACCTTCGGCACGGCGCTGGAGGCGCTTGAGCGACAGCCGGGCGGGGCGATCATGCTGGGGCTGACGGCGGGCGGACTGATCGCCTTCGGCCTCTATGCCTTCGTCGAGGCGCGGTTCCGACGCATCCGCGTGCCGAAGGACCTGTCGCCCTAACGCCGTCGTACGGCTCTGGCGCAACCCATGAAAAAGCCCCCGCCGATCGCTCGGCGGGGGCCGTTCCGGTGAGGCAGACGCCTCTTACTGGCGGGTCGGGGTGTTGGCGGTGGTCATGCCGCCGTCGGCGTTACCGGCCCGTTGTTCGATCTGGTCGGCCTTGCGGTCGGCGGCCTGCTCGACGCGGTCAGCCTCGGCGTTGAGGGCCTTTTCCTGGGCCTCGTTCGGGGTCGCGGCGGCCTGGGCTTCAAGAGCGTCGGCGCGGGCTTCGCCCTGGGCTTCGACGGCGTCGGCCTGCTTTTCAGCGGCCTTGTCGGCGGCGCTTTCGCCACAGGCGGCGAGACCGGCGAAGGCGAAGGTCGCGGCGGTGGCGATGATCAGTTAACGCTTGGTGTTTCCTCCATTTTGTAAATGAGGAAACGCCGCCGGACCGAAAGGGTTCACGCCGCCGTGAGCAAAGCGTGAGCCGTCAGCCCTTTTCCAGATCGGCGAAGGCCACGCGCGCAGCGCCCAGCAGGGCCGCGTGCTTGTGCAGGATCACCCGCGTCGGGATGGCCTGCATATACTCCTGGAAACGGCCCTTGCGCTCGAAGCGGCGGCGGAAGGGGCTCGCCTGGAGGAAGGGCAGGATGCGCGGGGCGATGCCGCCGGCGATATAGACCCCGCCGCGCGCCCCGGTGGTCAGGGCGATGTCCCCGGCCACGGCGCCGAGGATGGCGCAGAAGCGGGCCAGGGTGGCGCCGCAGGGGCTGTTGGGATGCTCCAGCGCCGTCTTGGTGATCTCGGCCGGGTCGTCGATGTGGGTCTCGCGCCCGTCGATCTCGGCCAGGGCGCGGTGCATGTTCAGGAGGCCCGGACCGCAGATCAGGCGCTCGATGGAGACGCGGTCGTAGCGGCGGCGAAGGATGCGGAGGATTTCGTCCTCGACCTCGTCGCCGGGGGGGAAGCAGGCGTGGCCGCCCTCGCTGGGCATGGCCATTTCACCGCCGCGTCCGTCGCGCACCAGGGCCGAGACGCCGAAGCCGGTGCCCGGGCCCAGCACCGCGATGGCGCTGTCGGGGTCGCCTTCCTCCGGCCCGCCCAGATCGCCCAGCTGGTCGGCGCCGACGACCGGCGCGCCCCAGGCCAGGGCCTCGAAGTCGTTGATGAGGCGCACGGGATTGAGGCCCAGGGTCTGGAGCTCGCTTTCGGACACGCGCCAGGGCGAGTTGGTCAGGTCGATCTCGCCGTCGGTGACGGGGCCGGCCACGGCGATGACGCCGCCGGTCGGCTTGACGTCACAGCCGTCGATGAAGGCCTTCACCCCCTCGAGGAAGGTCGGATAGGTCTCGGCCGGGAAGCTGTCGTGATGCTCCAGCGTCGGCTTCGCCCCGCCTTTTGAGTCGGGCGCCATATGGGCCAGGGCGAAGCGGGCGTTGGTGCCGCCGACGTCGCCGACGAGCAGGGTCTTGTCCCAGGCGATGGTCATAGTTGAACCTTACTGAGGAAGCTGATGGACGCGGTTGCCCTTCTCCCCTTGTGGGAGAAGGTGGCTCGCGAAGCGAGACGGATGAGGGGGCTGCTCGATCCAGAAGCTGTCGGCCGACATTCCGTTTGCTGACACACACCCCTCATCCGGCCCTCCGGGCCACCTTCTCCCACAAGGGGAGAAGGGGAATATGGCGTTGTTCTCATGCGTCCACGGTCCGGTCGACGATATTGGGTTCGGGCGGGGTGTCGGCGTGTCCGGCGGCGCCGGCGTTGATCGCGGCCAGCGGCGGGAAGCAGACGGTGGCGCCTTCCTCGGCGGTCGAGACCACCTGACGGAAGGATCCGAACAGCTCGCGGCCATAGCCCCAGGACGAGCCCTCGGCATGGATGGTCGAGCGTTGCGCGGCCGGGCGGGTCGAGATGTCGCCCGCGTCGATCGTGGTCAGGAGCCCGGCCTCGGCGTCGAGGCGGATGATGTCCCCGTCCTGCACATGGGCCAGGGGGCCGCCCGCGAGGGCCTCGGGTGACACGTGAATGGCGGCGGGGGTCTTGCCGCTTGCGCCGGACATGCGGCCGTCGGTGACGAGGGCGACCTTGAAGCCCTTGTCCTGAAGCACGCCGAGGGCGGGGGACAGTGAGTGAAGTTCGGGCATCCCGTTGGCCTTCGGCCCCTGGAAGCGCAGGACGACGATGACGTCGCGGTCCAGCTGTCCGGCCTTGAAGGCGGCGAGAACGTCTTCCTGGGCTTCGAAGACGGCGGCGGGAGCCTGGACGATGCGGTTCTCGGGCTTGACCGCCGAGACCTTGATGACGGCGCGGCCGAGGTCGCCCTTGACCAGACGAAGACCGCCCTCCTTGTCGAACGGGTCCGAGGCAGGGCGGAGGATGGTCGTGTCGAGGCTTTCGGCGACACCGTCGCGCCAGACCAGTTCGCCGTCAATCAGGGACGGCTCCTGGAAATAATGGTGGATGCCGGGCCCGGCGATGGTGGTCACGTCGGAATGGATATGGCCGGCTTGGGCCAGTTCGCGGGCCACGAAGGCGACGCCGCCGGCGGCCTGGAAGGCGTTCACGTCGGCCGAGCCGTTGGGATAGACGCGGGCCAGAAGCGGGGTGACCGAGGACAGTTCGTCCATGTCGGTCCAGTCGATCAGAACCCCCGCCGCACGCGCCATGGCGACCAGATGGATGGCGTGGTTGGTCGAGCCGCCGGTCGCCAGGAGGGCCACGATCATGTTGACGATCGACTTCTCGTCCACGACGTCGGCCATGCGGGCCTCGCCCGAGCGGGCCAGTTCGACGGCGCGTTTGGCCGCCGCCGCTGTCAGGGCGTCGCGCAGGCCGGTGTCCGGGTGGGCGAAGGCGGTGGACGGCAGGTGCAGGCCGCCCAGCTCCATCATCATCTGGTTGGAGTTGGCCGTGCCGTAGAAGGTGCAGGTGCCGGGCGAATGGTAGGAGCCGATCTCGCTGGCCAGAAGGACGTCGCGGCCGACGAGGCCTTGCGCGAACTCGGCGCGGACGCGGGCCTTTTCCGCATTGGGGATGCCCGAGGGCATGGGCCCGGCGGGGGCGAAGACGACGGGCAGATGGCCGAAGGCGAGGGCGCCCATGAAGAGGCCGGGCACGATCTTGTCGCAGACGCCCAGCATCAGACCGGCGTCGAAGGCGTCGTGGGTCAGGGCGACGCCGACCGACATGGCGATGACGTCGCGGCTGAACAGGCTGAGCTCCATGCCCGGACGGCCCTGGGTGACGCCGTCGCACATGGCGGGGGTGCCGCCCGCGACCTGGGCCGTGGCGCCGACCTCTCGCACCGCCTGACGCACCACGCCGGGATAGCGTTCGAACGGCTGGTGGGCCGAGAGCATGTCGTTATAGGCGGTGACGATGCCGAGGTTGGGTTTTGACCCGTCCATCGCCGTCAGCTTGTCGGCCAGGGTCTGGCCGGCGAAGGCGTGGGCCCAGTTGGCGCAGGACAGTTTGGCCCGGCCGGCGCCGCTGTCACGCGCGGCGTCCATGCGGCGGATATAGTCGGCGCGGGTGACCTTCGAGCGCTCGGCGATGCGGGCGGTGACGGCGGCGACGACGGGGTGCAACTGGGCCATGATCTAAGCCTCCGTCCAGACGACTTCGAGGGGGACGTTCGCCGCGATGAGGGCGGCGATGGGCTGGACGGCGGGATCGCCCTGGGCCTCGCGTTCGAAGACGTCGCGCTTGGCCGCGCCCTTGAGCGCCAGGATCACGCGACCCGCCTGCATGAGATAGGGCAGGTTGATCGACAGGCGCTCGATCGTGGGGGCCAGGCCGTCGCGGCCGTGGGGGACCCCCAGAACGGTCGGCTTGAGCGTCGGGGTGAGCAGGGTCTTCAGGGTCGGGCTTTCGGGGAACATGGAACAGATATGGCCATCCTCCCCCATGCCGAGAAGGACCGCGTCGAAACGGCGGCCGTCGAGTTCCGCTTCGAGGGTGCGCGCCGCCAAAAGCGCGGCGCGGTCTACCGTGACAGTTGAGTGGAACAGCGGGAGGAAGACGGCGTCTGCTGCCGGGCCGACCAGAAGGGTCTGCTTCAACAGCGCCGCGTTCGACTGCGCGTCGGTTTCAGGGACGTAGCGCTCATCGACCAGAGTCACGAAGGTATGCTGCCAGTCCTGCCGGGAACGCAGGGCCGAAAGCCGCTGATAGATCGGCGTCGGAGTGGAGCCGCCCGACCCGGCGAACACCGACCAGCCCTTGTGAGACTGGGCGCCGTCTTCAAGCGCCTGGGCCAGGCGGGCGGCGATGTCGTCGGCCCAGGCGTCAGCGGTGGGGAGGGTGATGATTGGCGTCATTCTAGCACTCACACCTTCCGTCATCCTCGGGCTTGACCCGAGGATCGGAGGCGGACCCGAAGCCGGTGTCGAATGTCACCGCACCGATGCGCGGAACGCCCGGCCCTCGGGTCAAGCCCGTGGGTGACGGAAGGGAGGGGGGAGCGGTGATGATGTCACGCATCGGTCGTGTTCCAGGCCCGGCCGGTGCGTTCCAGCAGGTAGTCGGCCTCGGGCGGGCCCCAGGAGCCGGGGGCGTATTCGATGGGTTTGACGTGGCCGTCGGTCCAGGCCTCGGAGACCTCGTCGACCCACTTCCACGCCTGTTCGGCCTCGTCGCGGCGGACGAACAGGGTCGAGTCGCCGTTCAGGGCGTCGAGCAGCAGCCGCTCATAGGCGATGCGGCGGCGAGGCGGGGTCTCGTCCTTGCCGCGGAAGCCCCAGGTCAGGCTCATCTTGATCGGCTGGAGCTGCATGCGGGCGTCCAGACCGGCCTTCTTGTTCATCACCGTCAGGGAGATGTCTTCCTCGGGCTGCAGCTCGATGACCATGCGGTTGGCCTCGATCTCGCCCCGGTCGCCCGCGCCGAAGATGGAGTGGGGCAGGGGCTTGAACTGGATGACGATCTCGGTGCGCTTCTCTGGCAGCCGCTTGCCGGTGCGCATGAAGAAGGGCACCCCCGCCCAGCGCCAGTTGTCGATGTCGGCCCGGATGGCGACGAAGGTCTCGGTTTCGGAGTCCAGACCGCGTTCCTCGTCATAGCCCTTGACGGTCTCGCCCTCGAACGGGCCGCCGACATACTGCCCGCGCACGGTGACCCGTTCGGCCTCCTCGTGGGTGATGGGGCGCAGCGAGCGGAGAACCTTCACCTTCTCGTTGCGCACCGACTCCGGATCGAGATCGCTGGGCGGCTCCATGGCGACCAGGCAGAGCAGCTGGAGCATGTGGTTCTGCAGCATGTCGCGCAGGGCGCCGTACTCGTCATAGTAGGGCCAGCGGTCGCCGACCCCGACCGTCTCGCCGATGGTGATCTGGACGTGGTCGATGTTCTGGGCGTTCCACAGGGGCTCGAACACCGTATTGCCGAAGCGCAGGGCGATCAGGTTCTGGACCGTTTCCTTGCCGAGGTAGTGGTCGATGCGGAAGACCTGATCCTCGTCGAAGGCGTCGGCGACGGCGTTGTCGATCTCCAGGAAGGATTTCAGATCGCGGCCGACCGGCTTTTCCAGCACCACGCGGCAGTTGTCCTCGGCCAGACCCGCCGCCTTCATGGCCGAGACGATGCGGGCGTAGAGGGAGGGGGAGACGGCGAGGAAGGAGGTGACCGGCCCATCGCCGGTCCTGGCTTTCAACGGCTTGAGGCTCTCGGCGCTGGTGGCGTCCACGGCCAGATAGTCGAGGCGGGCCTCCATCCGGGCCCAGGTCGCGGCGTCCCAGACGCCGTCGGGTTCGGCCTTGGATTGGCAGGCGGCGCGGACCTTCTCGACATATTCGTCGCGGCTTTCGTCGGAGCGGGCGGCGCCGATGATCTTCAGATCCTCGGGCAGGCGGCCCTCATGATCGAGAAAATAGAGGGAGGGCAGCAGCATCCGCATGGCCAGATCGCCGCCGCCACCGAACAGCACTAAGGCCGCCATGCTCGCTCCTTCCCATCATGCGGGATCGGAAGACCCCTTTTACCGTGTGTCTTTGGCCGGTCGCGCGCGTTCCGCCAACACGTCCAGCACCGCCTGAAACGACAAGTGACGCGAGCGTAACAGAACCAGCAGGTGATAGATCAAATCCGCAGCCTCGCTGGCCAGTTCCGTGTCCGGACCCGCGACGCCGGCCAGAGCCGTCTCAACTCCCTCTTCGCCGACCTTCTGGGCGAGACGTTTGGGGCCTTCGGCGATCATCCGGGCGGTGTAGCTGACCGAAGGGTCCTCGGAGGCGCGGACGGCGATGGTGCGTTCCAGCGCCGCGATCCGTCCCAGACCCGGGGCGTCGGCGTCGCCGAAGCAGGAGGTGGTTCCCAGATGGCAGGCCGGGCCCATGGGACGGACGGCCAGAACGATCGCATCGCCGTCGCAGTCAGGGGTGATCGAAACGACCGTCTGGCGATTGCCGGAGGTCTCGCCCTTGCGCCAGCGTCCGCCGCGCGAGCGGGAGAAGAAGGTGGCCTCTCCGGATGCGATCGTCTCGTCCAGGGCGGCGCGGTCCATATAGGCGAGGGTCAGGACCTGGAGGGTGTCGGCGTCCTGAACCACGACGGGGATCAGGCCGTCGCCCTTGGCGAAGTCGAGGGTCTCTGGGTCGAGGGTCATATCCGCATCTCCTGCCCCTGCGCGGCGAGGTAGCGTTTCAGGTCGGGAATGGCGATGGCGCCGGTGTGGAAGACGCTGGCGGCCAGGGCGCCGGAGACGTCGGCCTGCTGAAACACATCGCTGAAGTGCGAGGGGGCGCCGGCGCCGCCCGAGGCGACGAGGGGGATGGTCATCCGGGCGCGGGCGGCGGCGAGCTGTTCGACGTCGTAACCGCGCCTGACGCCGTCCTGGTCGATACAGTTGAGGACGATCTCTCCGGCGCCGAGGCCTTGCGCCTCTTCGATCCAGTCGAGGGTGCGCTTGCCCGCGCGGCGGCGGGCGTCGGGGTCGCCGGTGTATTTGTGGACCACCCATTCGCCGTCCTCGAGCCGGCTGTCGACGCCGACGACCACGCACTGGCCGCCGAGGCGTTCGGCCATCTCGGCGATCAGGTCGGGGCGTTCGAGGGCGGGGGAGTTGATCGAGACCTTGTCGGCGCCGTTGTCGAGGCAGCGGGCGGCCTGATCGACGCTGCGGATGCCGCCGGCGACGCAGAAGGGGATGTCGAGCAGGCGGGCGATGTCGCGCACCCAGCCGTAGTCGAGAGTGCGGCCCTCGGGCGAGGCGGTGATGTCGTAGAAGACCAGTTCGTCGGCGCCCTCGTCACGATAGCGGGCGGCCAGTTCGGCAGCGTCGCCCATGTCGGTGTGGCCCACGAACTTCACGCCCTTGACCACCCGGCCGTCCTTGACGTCGAGGCAGGGGATGATGCGACGGGCCGTCATTCGGCGACCGTCTTGATGGCTTCGGCGGCGGTGAACCGGCCCTCGTAAATGGCGCGGCCGACGATGGCGCCGGCGCAGCCGAGGTCGCGGCAGGCGGTCAGGTCATCGAGAGAGGAGACGCCGCCCGAGGCCTGAATCTTCAGGTCGGGGCGACGGCGGCGGGCCTCGGCCAGAAGGTCGAGATTGGGGCCGGTCAGGGCGCCGTCGCGGCCGACGTCGGTGATGAGGACGTGCGTCAGAGTTCCGGCGGGATAGCGATCCAGGGCGGTCCAGAGATCGACGCCCGACGACTGGGTCCAGCCCTTGAGGGCCGGGACGGGGACGCCGTCCTCCAGCTTGATGTCGAAGGCGAGGGTCAGGCGTTCGGCGCCGAGGTCGGCCAGCCAATC
Organism: Brevundimonas sp.; assembly: GCF_052436175.1. Classification (GTDB taxonomy): domain Bacteria; phylum Pseudomonadota; class Alphaproteobacteria; order Caulobacterales; family Caulobacteraceae; genus Brevundimonas. Next base: position 26,069 of record NZ_JBQVNM010000019.1, read on the forward strand.
GGCGACCTGATCCGGGGCGGTGACGGCGAGGGACCCGACGACGACGCGACTGACCCCGGCGGCCAGAAGGGCGTCCACGTCGGCGCGGGCGCGGACCCCGCCGCCGGACTGGATCTTCACGGCGACGCTGGCGGCCAGTTCGCCGATGAGGCCGTGCTGCATGGCGCGGCCGGCCTCGGCGCCGTCCAGATCGACGACATGGACCCACTCGGCGCCCTCGGCTGCGAACTGGGCGAGGCGGCGGGCGGGCGCGTCGTCATAGCGGGTCACGGCGTCGAACCGGCCGTGCAGCAGGCGGACGCAGGCGCCGTCCTTCAGGTCGATGGCGGGGTAGATCAGCATGTCAAGAAACTCATTGCATCGTCCCTTGGCCGTCATCCTCGGGCTTGACCCGAGGATCGGGCGCAGGGCGGGCGGTGCGCGACTGCAGGGTGAGATTGGTGGACTGGCTCCCGGATCGCGGGGCGGCGCGTCCGGCCCTCGGGTCAATCCCGAGGGTGACGGAGATGGAGTGTGCAGTCACGCCGCCACCTCCAGGAAATTCTTCAGGATGCGCGCCCCGGCGGCGGCGGAGCGTTCGGGGTGGAACTGGCAGCCCCAGCGATTGTCGCGACGCACGACTGCCGGGACCGGGCCGCCGTAGTTGGCGCGGGCGAGGGTGGCGGGGCCGTCGGGGCAGACGAAGCCGTGGACGAAATAGGCGTAGGCGCCCAGCTCGACGCCTTCGAGCAGGGGGTCGTCGGCGAGGTCGTTCAGGCGGCTCCAGCCCATGTGGGGCACGGGCAGGCTCGCGCGCAGGTCGAAGGGGCGGACGGCGCCGGGGATGAAGCCGAGCAGATCGACATGGCCGTCCTGTCCTTCCTCGCTGGTCTCGAACAGCAGCTGCTGGCCGAGGCAGACGCCGAGCAGGGGGCGGGGGAAGGCGCGGATCGGACCGGACAGGCCGAGGTCGTCGAGGCGCCGCATGGCGTAGCCCGCCGCCCCGACGCCGGGCAGGATCAGCCGCTCGGCCTCGGCGACCTCGACCGGATCGGCGGTCAGGCGGACGGTCGCGCCGAGGCGTTCGAGGGCGAACTGGACCGAGGCGACATTGCCGGCGCCGTAGGCGAGGACGGTGACGGCGGTCATCGAGGGAGAGCCGGGGTGAACAGTGCGAGTGAGCAAAGAGGTGAGCGGGACTTTGCGGGCGTCGATGCTTCTGAGCTCACGCCTTGCTCACTCGCACTCCTCAAGAACGCACGCGCGATGCTTAATCCGACTCCCATCACAGCACCCCCTTGGTGCTCGGCACGGCGTCGCCTTCGATGCGGATGGCCTGGCGCAGGGCGCGGCCGAAGCCCTTGTAGGCGGCCTCGGTCTTGTGGTGGTCGTCGTCGCCGGTGACCTTGATGTGGACGGCGGCGCCCATGGCCTCGGCGAGGGAGCGGAAGACGTGGGCGGTCAGGTCGGTGCGGTAGTCGCCGATGTAGGGGGTGGCGAACGTCCCCTCGAACAGGGGATAGGGGCGGCCCGACAGGTCGATGGCGACGTGGGCCTCGGCCTCGTCCATGGCCAGGACGAAGCCGTAGCGGGCGATGCCGCGCCGTTCGCCCAAAGCCTGCTTCAGCGCCTGACCGAGGGCGATGGCCGAATCCTCAATGGTGTGATGCGGGTCGGTGTGCAGGTCGCCCTCGCAGGCCAGGCGCAGGGAGAAGCCGCCGTGGGCCGCGATCTGCTCGAGCATGTGGTCGAAGAAGCCGACGCCGGTTTCGATCTTCACGGGGCCGGTCGCGTCCAGATCGACGGCGCAGACGATGCGGGTCTCCTTGGTGTCGCGCACCGCCTGACCGGTGCGGGCGGGACGGGCGCGGGGCGGGTTGAGGCCGAGGGCGACCAGCAGTCGGTCGTTGACCTCGGGCTTGAGCGATACCGGCAGGCGGAGACGGTCCCCCGACTGGTCGGCCGAGACGCCGTATTTCGTCAGTTCGGTCAGGACGCCGGCCGGGTCCTCCGGCCGGGCCATGAGGATGGGACCGACGCCAGCTTCGACGGTCATGAGGCGGCCGATCTCGCGGGCGAGGCGGGCGCGTTCGCGCTTGACCCCCGCGATACGTTCGGCGGTCTCGATCATGCGCGACGGGTCGAGGGCCTGTTGCGCCAGCCGGATCAGGGGCTCGGGCAGGGCGTAGGGCTCCAGCGCCGAGGCGAGGCGGGCGAGGGTGTCGGGCTGGGCCAGGGCCGCGCCGACGCGGGCGCCGGCCAGACCATAGGCCAGGGACAGGCTGCGCAGGACGATCAGGTTGGGAGCGTCGTCGAGGACCGTCGCGGCTGAGGCCGTGTCGGCGAACTCGATCAGGCCCTCGTCGACGACCAGCAGGGCCGGGGCGACGCGGGCGGCCATCTCGGCGACGGCCTCGGGCGAGCCGAGGGCGCGGACGACGACGGCGGCGGTGTCCGCGTTCTTGCCCGGACGGGCGTAGAGGGCGGCGAGGTCGGTGTAGGGGGCGGCGTCTGGCGCCTGGACCGTCTGGCCCTCGCGAGCGGCGAGGCGCCAGACCAACTCCAGCCCGTGGGTCAGGCCGCGCACCGGCAGGACGCGATCGGGGGCGACGCCGTAGATCTCGGCCATGCGGGCGGCGAGGGCGGACGGGTCGGCCGGATAGCGGTCGAGGCCGTCGGCGCCGGCGACCAGCGGCGGGAAGGGGGCGGGGAGGGTCATCGGGCGGCTCCGTACGGGAGGGCCGGAGTGAAGAGTGCTGGTGAGCAAGGGGTGAGCTGAAGGGTGGCCAGTGGCCCATGGCCCCGCTCACCTCTTTGCTCACCAGCACTCTTCACTGAGACCGTTTTAACGGCGCTCATCCTTCGCTCCTCAGATCGGCCGCGCGGGCGTGGGCTTCCAGACCCTCCAGCCGGGCGAGGCGGGCGGCTATGGGGGCGAGCTGGGCGGCGCCGGCCTCTGTCACGGTCTGGACCGACATGGAGGTCATGAAGCTGGCGGTGGTGACGCCGCCGAGCGTGCGCGCGCCGCCGTCGGTGGGCAGGACGTGGGAGGGGCCGGCGGCGTAGTCGCCCAGGGTCTCGGCGGCCCAGCGGCCGACGAAGATCGCGCCTGCGGCCTGAATCTCGTCGACCAGTTCGTCGGCGTATTCGACCTGGATGGCCAGGTGTTCGGGGCCGTAGAGGTTGGCGACCTGACAGGCGGTGTGGAGGTCGCGGACCAGGATGGCGCGGGCCTCGGCGAGCGAGGCGCGGGCGATGTCGGCGCGCGGCAGGGTCGAGATCTGGGCCTCGACCTCGGTCAGGACGTAATCGAGGGTGGCGCGGCTGGTGGAGACCAGGATGACCTGGGCGTCGGCGTCGTGCTCGGCCTGGCTGAGGAGGTCGGCGGCGGCGATCTCGGGCGCGGAATCCCGATCGACGATGACCATGAGTTCCGAAGGGCCGGCGGGCATGTCCACGGCGGGACCGCCGGGGAGGGCGGCCGCCTGTTTCTTGGCCTCGGCGACCCAGGCGTTGCCGGGGCCGAACAGCTTGTCACAGGCGGGGATCTCGCCGTCGGGCAACTGGACGCCGAAGGTCAGGGCGGCGATGGCCTGGGCGCCGCCGATCAGCCACAGGGCGTCGAGGCCGCCTTCAGCCGCAGCCACGATCATGGCGGGGTGAACGCCGCCATCCTTCGCCGGAGGGGTGACGGCGATGCGCTCGCGCACCCCGGCGACGGCGGCCGGGATGGCCAGCATCATCAGGGAGGAGAAGAGGGGCGCTGTGCCGCCGGGGACGTAGAGGCCCGCCGTGGCGATGGGTCGCCAGGCGATGCGGGAGCGGACGCCGGGGGTCGTCTCGATCCAGGGGCTGTCGGCCGGGCGGGTCATCTGGTGGAAGATGCGGATGTTCTCGGCAGCCATGCGCAGGGCGCGGGCGTCGGCGGGCGACAGGGCGGCGCGAGCCTCGGCGACGATTTCGGCCGTCATCGGAATGCGACGGGGCGGGGCGCCGTCCAGCTTCACCGACCAGTCGATGACGGCCTGACCGCCGCGCTCACGCACGTCGTCGAGAATGGCGCGCACCCCGTCGGAGACGTCGTTGGCCGTGCGGCGTTGCGGCCGAGCGAGCGCCGCCCGCTGCTGGTCCGGGTCGAGGGCGGACCAGTCGATGCGTTTCCAGTCGATAGGCATCACATCATCTTCTCGATCGGGAGGACGAGGATGGCCGAGGCGCCTTCGGCCTTGAGCTTTTCCAGGGTCTCCCAGAAGACGGCCTCCTGACAGACGGCGTGGACGGCCACGGCGTCCTCGCGTCCCATCAGCGGCATGACAGTGGGCGCGCCGGCGCCAGGCAACAGGGCCGTGATCCGGTCAAGGGTCGCCACGGGGGCGTTGAGCATGACGTATTTTGCGCCTTGCGAGGACACGACGCCCGCCATCCGCTCGATGATGGACTCCAGCAGGTGTTGCAGGCCCGGTTCCGGGGCGGTCGGCGACTTGATCAGGACGGCCTGGCTTTCCAGCACGGTCTCGCGGGCCTGAAGCCCGTTGGCCTCGAGCGTCGCCCCGGTGGAGACGAGGTCGCAGATGGCGGCGGCCAGCTTGAGCCGGGGGGCCACCTCGACGGCGCCGCGCATGGTGACGATCTCGGCCGAGACGCCGCGTTCGTCGAGGAAGCGGCGTAGAATCTTCGGATAGGAGGTGGCGATGCGCAGCCCCTCCAGCGAGGTCGGGTCGTCGTAGGCGAGGGTCGGGGGGACCGCGAGTTTCAGGGTGCAGCGGCCGAAGCCGAGCGGCATGACCACCTCGGCGTTGGCGCCGCCGTTCTTGCCTTCCTCGAGCACATTCTCGCCGACGATGCCGAGATCGCAGACGCCGTCGGCGACGAAGGTCGGGATGTCGTCGTCGCGCACCCGCAGCAGGTCGATCGGATAGTTCTCGACCCGATAGAGGAGGTCGTTGTTGCCCTTGACCACGCGCAGGCCGGCGTCCCGCACCAGATCGAGGCTGCGGTCGGAAAGGCGGCCGGATTTCTGGACGGCGATACGCAGTCGTCCCTGGACAGTGCTCATGACTTGGGCGTTTCTTTTTTCAGGCGGTCGAGGACGAGGCGGTAGCCTTGGTTGTCCATGTCCTTGAGGAAGCGGGCGACGCGGACGACGGTGGTGGGGCTGGCGCCCGCCTCCACGGCGATCTCGCGATAGGATTGCAGTTGCTGGTCCAGCAGCCGGGCCACGGCCCAGCGTTCGGCGAAGGCGCGCAGTTCGGACGGGGTGCAGAGGTCGGCCAGGAAGGCGTCGGCCTCCTCGCGCGTCTTCAGACACAGCAGGGCGTCATACAGGGCCAGCCGGTCGTCGGCGGCCTTGTTGATGGATTTTCGCGACGGGAGGTCGGTCATGGCGTGTTCCACTATGGTGTAACGATGGAACGGTCAAGAGGTGGATAGTGAGTAGTGATTAGTGAGTAGGGCCGACCGAAAAGGGATCTGGGTCCTGAGCTCCGGAGCGGCCGGGGGCGCCGCCACTCACTAATCACCACTCACTACTCACTCTCGCGCTCGCCACTCGTCCCTCGTCCCTCTATCTAGCCCCCATGACCAAGGTTCTCATTATCGGCGCGGGGCATGCGGGCGGGACGGCAGCGGCGCTGTTGCGGCAATACGGGCATGAGGGGGAGATCGTGCTGGCGGGCGAGGAGCCGGCGGCGCCCTATCAGCGGCCGCCCCTGTCCAAGGCCTGGCTGAAGGGCGAGACCGATCTGGAGACCCTGCTGCTGCGGCCGGTGGACTTCTATGAGGATCAGGGGATCGACCTGCGGACGGGCGTGACGGCGACGGCGATCGACCGCGCCGCGAAGGCTGTAACCTTCGCCGACGGGACGGAGGAGCCGTATGACGTGCTGATCCTGGCCATGGGATCGACGGCGCGGCGGCTGAACATTCCGGGCGCCGACCGGCCCGAGCTTCTGGAACTGCGCACGACGGCCCATGCCGAGCGGCTGAAGGCGGTCCTGGGCTGGGGCAAGCGGCTGGCGGTGGTCGGCGGCGGCTATGTCGGGCTGGAAGCGGCGGCCTCGGCCCGGGCGCTTGGGGCAGAGGTGGTGGTGATCGAGCGCGAGGCGCGGGTGCTGGCGCGGGTGATTTCGGAGGCCCTGTCCGGTTTCTTCACCGACCTGCACAGGTCGAACGGCGTCGAGATCCGCACCGGGGCCGAGGTCGCGGCCTTCGAAGAGGGCGCGGTGGTGCTGTCGGACGGCGAGCGGATCGAGGCCGACGCCATTCTGGTCGGGGTCGGGGCCCTGGCCTGCGACGCCCTGGCGCGCGAGGCGGGGCTTGTGTGCGAAAACGGTGTTGTGGTGGACGAGGCGGCGCGGACATCGGACCCGTCGATCTTCGCCATCGGCGACATGACGCATCGGCCGGTGCCGGTGCACGACGGGGCGCGGGTGCGGCTGGAGAGCGTGCCCAATGCGCTGGAACAGGCCAAGCAGGCGGCGGCGGCCATCACCGGCCGCCCGGCGCCGGCGCCCGAGGTTCCCTGGTTCTGGTCCGACCAGTACGACGCAAAGCTCCAGATCGCCGGCCTGCCCCTCGGCGCCGACCAGCAGGTGGTGCGGGGGGATCCGGCGAGCGGGCGGTTCGCGGTATTCCATCTGGCCGGCGACCGTATCGTCAGCGTGGAGGCGGTCAGCGCCCCGCCGGAGTTCATGGCCGGCAAGCAGATGATCGGGCGGGCGACGCCGGTGGATGCGGCGAAGCTGGCGGATGTGGCGGTGTCGATGAAGGAAGTCGCCCGCGCCTGAGGTCGCCGACGCAATTCGTATGTCGCATTGCAATATTTCTGTTGCCTAACCGCAAATCCAAAGCCCACTCTGGCGTTTGTGGGGTCACCGACGGGCTGAGGCGCAAGATTTGATCTTTGATGAAATGTCAGGCGGGGGCGGGGCCGGAGAGGTCCGCGACAGCTATCGGACCCTGGCCCGGTGGCTGGAGACGGCGCCCGACGACCTGCTGACGTCGCGATCGCGCCAGGCGGAGCTGTTCTTCCGGCGCATGGGGGTGACCTTCGCCGTCTATGGCGACGTCGAATCCAACGAGCGGCTGATCCCCTTCGACGTGGTGCCGCGGATCATCGGCGGGAACGAATGGACCCAGCTGGAGAAGGGGCTGAAGCAGAGGGTCTCGGCGATCAACGCCTTCCTCAAGGACATCTACGGGCCGCAGGAGTGCATCAAGGCCGGGGTGGTGCCGGCGGACCTGATCTTCACCAACCCCAACTATCGCCCTGAGATGCAGGGGCGTCGTCCGCCGGGGGACATCTGGTCGCACATCACCGGGGTCGATCTGGTCCGCACGGGCGAGGACGGCTTCATCGTGCTGGAGGACAATTGCCGCACGCCGTCGGGGGTCTCCTACATGCTGGAGAACCGCGAGATGATGATGCAGTTGTTCCCCGACCTGTTCGCCGAGCACCGGATCAAGCCGGTCGAGACCTATACGGACATGCTGCTGGCCTCGCTGCAGGCCTCGGCGCCGGAGGGGGCGGGGGCCGATCCGAACATCGTGGTGTTGACGCCGGGTCCCTATAACTCGGCCTACTACGAGCACAGCTTCCTGGCCGACAAGCTGGGGGTGGAACTGGTCGAGGGGGGCGACCTCTTCGTCAATGACGACATCGTCTACATGCGCACGACCGAGGGGCCCAAGCGGGTCGACGTCATCTATCGCCGTATCGACGACGACTTCCTCGACCCCCTGACCTTCCGCCCGGATTCGGCGGTCGGGGTGCCGGGGATCATGGCGGCCTATACGGCCGGCAACGTCACCCTGTCGAACGCGGTGGGCACCGGCGTGGCCGACGACAAGGCGGTCTACACCTATATGCCGGAGATCATCCGCTTCTTCTCGGGCGGCGACCCGATCCTGGGCAATGTGCCGACGTGGCGCTGTCGCGAGCCGGAGGCGCTGAAGGAGGTTCTGGACAAGCTGCCGGAGCTGGTCGTCAAGGAGGTCGGGGGATCGGGCGGCTACGGCATGCTGGTCGGACCGGCCTCGACCAAGGCCGAGATCGAGGATTTCCGGGCCAAGCTGATTGCGGACCCGGACGACTTCATCGCCCAGCCGACCCTGGCCCTGTCCACGGCGCCGACCCTGGCCAATGGCGAGCTGTCGCCGCGCCACGTCGATCTGAGGCCGTTCGTCCTGTCGAGCCCCAAGGGAATCCGGGTGGCGCCCGGCGGGCTGACGCGGGTGGCGCTGAAGGCCGGGTCGCTGGTGGTCAACTCCAGCCAGGGCGGCGGCACCAAGGATACGTGGGTGCTGGATGAGTGAGTTTCGCCCATGCTGAGCCGCACCGCAGACAGTCTGTACTGGACCGGCCGCTACATGGAGCGGGCCGACTTTCTGGCGCGCATCCTCGAGGCGGCGTCGCGGCTGGCGGCCCTGCCGGCCAAGGATGCGGCGGCCACGACCGCCTGGGCCAGCGCCATCGCCTCCGCCGGGGTGGCGCAGCGGTTCGCCGACAGCGGCCGGTCGCCCAGCGAGCGATCGGTGCGCGAGTTCCTGGCCTTCGCGCCCGAGAACCCGTCCTCGATCAAGGCCTGCATCACCGCCGCCCGGACCAATGCGCGGTCGGTGCGCACAGCCCTGACCATCGAGCTGTGGGAGGCGATCAACGGCGCCTGGAACGGCCTGGCCGAGTTCGGCGAGCCGACCAGGCGCGACGACTTCGTGCGCTATCTGGAATGGGTCAAGCACACCTCGCTCGCGGTGGAGGGCGCCAGTTCGCGGACCATGCTGCGCAACGACGCCTACTGGTTCCTGAGGCTGGGGGCGGCGATCGAGCGGGCCGACAACACCGCCCGGCTGCTCGACGTCAAATACCACCTGCTGCTGCCGGCCGACGAACGGGTGGGCGGGCAGCTGGACTATTTCCAGTGGACGACCTTGTTGCGCGAGGTGTCGGCCCTGACCGCCTATCGCTGGGTTTACCGAGAATCCGTGCGGCCCTGGCTGGTGGCGGATCTGATGGTGCTGAACCGTCAGATGCCCCGGTCGCTGGCGTCGTGTCAGGGGATGATCGTGTCGTATCTGGAGCGACTGGCGACCGATTATGGCCGGCGGGGGCCGGCGCAAAGGCTGGCCTCGACGCGGCTGGCGGAGTTCAATGAGGCTAGGATCGAGGACATCTTCCAGTCGGGGCTGCACGAATACATCCTGCGCTTCCTGAACGAGAACAACGCCTTGGCTGCGGCCATTCACGACCAGTATCTGGTGTGAGCATGCGCATCCGGATCGATTACGAGACCCGATATTCCTACGCCCGGGACGCGCGGTTCATCCTGCAGAACCTGCGCGTCACGCCGCGGTCGAGCGAGGGGCAGCAGGTGCGCGAATGGCGGGTCGAGACCGACGTCGACACGCGCCTGCGCCGGACGGAGGATCCGTTCGGCAACATCGTCCACCACCTCTACACCGAGCGGCCGACGCGGGTGCTGACCATCCGGGTGACCGGCGACGTGGTGACCAGCGACATGGGCGGGCTGGTGCGCGGCGCACCCGAGCGGCTGTCGCCACTGGTCTATCTGCGCGACAGCCCCCTGACCCATGCGGATTCGGCGCTGAAGGCGTTCGCCGGCAGGGTCGGCCCGGGCGACGACCTGACCCGGCTGCACAGTCTGATGGGACTGATCCATGCCGAGGTGGCCTTCATGATCGGGGCGACGACGGCGACCCATACCGCCGCCGACGCCTTCGCCCAGAGGCGGGGCGTGTGTCAGGATCACGCCCAGATCTTCATCGCCTGCGCGCGCCGACTGGGCATCCCGGCCCGCTATGTCTCGGGCCATCTGCAACGCACCGACGGCCAGGACGACCAGGAGGCGTCCCACGCCTGGGCCGAGGCCTGGGTGGAGGGGCTGGGCTGGGTCGGTTTCGATCCCGCCAACGGCATCTGTCCCACCGAACGCTATGTGCGGGTGGCCACGGGGCTGGACGCGCTCGGCGCCTCGCCGATCCGGGGCACAAGCTATGGTGGCGGGACCGAGACAATGACCGTCGCCCTGCGTGTGCGTCAGATGCAACAGACCCAGCAGCAACAGCAGCGGCAGGGCGGGTCATGATATCGTCAGGGGTCGTCCTGTCGTCCGAATCTGCTAGCGTCGCGGTTCGTTGTCTTGCGGGTCGCGAACGGGAACGATGACCTACTGCGTCGGAATGCTGGTGAATGACGGTCTGGCGATGATCGCCGACACGCGCACCAACGCGGGCGTGGACAACATTTCGTCCTACAAGAAGCTGCACATCACCGAGGTGACCGGCGAGCGGATCATAGGCATCTGCACGGCCGGCAATCTGTCGGTGACCCAGACGGCCCTGTCCATGGTGGCCGAGGGGGTCCGGATGCCCGGCCACGACGACCTGGAAACCCTGGAGACGGCCCCGACCCTGTTCCGCGCGGCCCAGATCGTCGGCCACGCCCTGGCCGAGGTCCGGAACGAACTGACCTCGATGCGCGCCGAGGCGCCCAAGCTCTCGGCCTCAATGCTGCTGGGCGGTCAGGTCAAGGGCGGTAAGATGGGGCTCTATCTCATCTACGCCGAGGGCAACTTCATCGAGTGCGGTGCCGACACTCCCTATCTGCAGATCGGGGAATTCAAATACGGCAAGCCGATCCTTGATCGGGCCCTGAGGCCCGACACCCCGATGGCCGAGGCGGTGAAACTGGGGTTGATCTCGTTCGATTCGACCATCCGTTCGAACATCGCCGTGGGGCCGCCGTTCGATATGGTGGTGATCGGCCGCGACGCCCTGCACGGGGAGCAGCGCCGGATCGCGGCGGACGACCCCTATTTCCGCGATCTGGGCCATCGCTGGTCGGAATCCCTGGCCAACGCCCATCGAGCCATGCCGGCTCCGCCATGGCTGGACGATGCGCCGCCGGCGCGCCCGTCGATTTCGGTGGTGGGATAGGGCGACGGCCTCCAGCATCATCCTGACGTCAACGCGCGAACCGCCTGACAACACGAGGTTTTTTGACGTCACGGGTCTGGATCCTCGCCACAAGGGCGAGGATGACGGGAAGCGGATGTTCATCTGAGCCCCGGGAGCCCGTTCGCCTTCGGCGGATGTCCGCTGCGGCTTGCTGCCTCTGCGAATTCTCAGGCATCGCCGAAATGCGGCGCCTTCGGGTCGAATTGTTGCGATTTGTTCGCATAATCGGTTGCATCTACGGCGCGGCTTGGTATTTGCGAGCGCATCGCAACTTCCTGCCCAAGGCTCCCCATGTCCGACACCCGCGCCGCCGCTCTTCGCGCCCTCCTGTTCGCCTCCAGCGCCGCCGGTCTGATGTGCGCCGCGCCTGCTCTGGCGGAAGCGTGGGCGGATGAGGCGCCGATCGCGACCGCCGATCAGGACACCACCAACCTCGGCACCATCGACGTCAACGGCCAGCGGGTGAAGCGGGAGCCGAGCTCGCCGGAGTTCGTGGCGCCTCTGGTGGACACGCCGCGCGCCGTCACCGTCATTCCGCAGCAGGTCATCGAACAGATCGGCGCGACCTCGCTGCAGGACCTGCTGCGCACCTCGCCGGGCATCACCTTCGGCGCCGGCGAGGGCGGGCAGCCCCTGGCCGACCGGCCCTTCATCCGCGGCCAGTCTTCGGGCAACAACATCTTCGTCGACGGCATCCGCGACTCGGGTGGTCAGCAGCGCGAGGTCTTCAACCTGGAGCAGGTCGAGGTCATCAAGGGCCCGGATTCGGTCTATTCGGGTCGCGGCTCGGGCGGCGGCTCGATCAACCTGTCGTCCAAGACGCCCAAGCTGACGGATTTCACCAATGTGTCGCTGGGCGGAGGCACGGACCGCTACTGGCGCGGCACGATCGACCAGAACTGGCGTATTGGAGACAACGCCGGCTTCCGCATCAACGTCCTGTCGGCCTCGGGCGACGTCGCCGGGCGCAAGGCCGTGGACTATGACAAGTTCGGCGTGGCTGCGGCTCTGGGCGTCGGTCTGGGCACGGACACCACGGCGACCCTCAGCTTCAACTATCTCGACAGCAACCAGATGCCCGACTACGGCATCCCGCTCTACACCAAGCGGGGCGGGGCCACGGCGCCGCGCGAGAATGAGCAGGGCATCCTGGATGTGCCCTACGACACCTTCTACGGCCTGACGGCGCGGGACTATCTGACCAATACGGTTAAGAGCGCGACCCTGAGGCTGGAGCATCGCTTCTCGCCCAACCTCGCGATCCGCAACATCACCCGCTATTCCGAGACGGTGAACGACTATGTCGTGACCAACCCGGGCGACGGCGGCGCCGCGCAGCTGATCAACGGCGTCTGGTGGATGAAGCGGGGCCTCAAGACCCGCTTCAACCCGGTCGACACGACGGCCAACGTCACCGAGCTGTTCGGGTCGTTCAACACCGGCGGGATCAAGCACAGCTTCGACCTGGGCGCCGAGTTCACCCATGAGGTTAACAACAACTCGTCCTGGGCCGTCACCACCACCGGGGGCACGGCCTGCCCGGCGCCCCTGACGGGCTTCGACTGCACGCCGCTGTACAATCCCAACCCGAGCGATCCCTGGACCGGGACGATCCTGCCCGGTGCGGTGACCAAGAACTCGACCAAGACCAAGGCCGTCTTCGCCTTCGACTCGATCGAGCTGACGGACCAGTGGCTGCTGAACCTCGGCGTGCGCTGGGACGAATATACGACCAACGGCGTGACCTCGGCCGGAGCGCTGGTGCCAGAGACCTCGTGGGACTTCGTCAATTATCAGGTCGGTCTGGTCTATAAGCCCACCTCCAACACCAGCGTCTATGCGTCGTGGGCGACCTCCTCGACCCCGCCGACCATCAGCGCCGGCGACGGCAACGGCAGCGGCGGCAATGGCACGGGCAACCTGGCCACCACCCTGCTGGAGCCGGAGGACACCGAAAGCTACGAGATCGGCGCCAAGGCCAGCCTGTTCCGCGACCAGCTGCAACTGAGCGCAGCGGCCTTCGCCCTGACGCGGAAGAACGCCCAGGTCCTGGTGGACGCCGGCGTCTACGCCCAGGTCGGCGAGGTCGAGGTCAAGGGGATCGAGCTGGGTGTGTCCGGCAATGTCACGCCCCAGTGGCAGGTGTTCGGCGGCTATACCTATCAGACGTCGGAACTGGTCCGCGGCGCCTACAACAACGTCAATCAGGGCGACAGCCTGGCCAACACGCCCGAGCACAACGTCAGCCTGTTCTCGACCTACAAGATCACGCCCCGCATCACGGCCGGCGGCGGGGTCTACTATGTCGGCAAGAGCTTCGGCGGCAACCAGGGCGGCGCCGGCGGGGGGGCGAACAGGATCTACGCACCGGCCTATACCCGGATCGACGCCTTCGCCTCCTATGCGGTGACCGATCGGGCCACACTTCAGCTGAACGTCCAGAACGCGGCGGATGAGAAATACATCCTGCGCACCAACGGCGTGCACCATGCCGATCCGGCGCCGGGTCGCTCGGCCACCCTGGTGCTGAACGTGCGGTTCTGACCCGTAAGCTTCCGTTTTCCTCCCCGACCCCGTTCCAGCGGGTCTAGACTGGGGCGGCGTCAGATACTGACGCCGCCCTTCTTCTTTTCCGAGAGGCCGCCGTGCTGCTGCATATCCCCGAGGTGTTCACCAAGGCCGAGGTGAAGGCCCTGCGCGCGACGCTGGACGCCGGGCCCTGGGCCGACGGCAACATGACCTCGGGCCACCAGTCGGCGACCGCCAAGAAAAACAGCCAGTTGCCTGAGGACTCTGCGGAGGCGAAAGAGGTTTCGGCCATCGTCGTCCAGGCGCTGAACGCCAATCCGATGTTCGTGGCCGCCGCCCTGCCGCACACGATCTTTCCGCCCCTGTTCAACCGCTATGAGGGCGGAGGCGAGTTCGGCACCCATGTCGACAACGCCATCCGCCAGCAGCGGGGCGGGGGCCTGCGTATCCGCAGCGACCTGTCGGCGACGCTCTTCCTCTCGGAGCCCGAGGACTATGACGGGGGCGAACTGATCGTCGAGGAGATGTACGGGCCCCAGTCGGTCAAGCTGCCGGCGGGGGACATGGTGCTGTATCCGTCCAAGAGCCTGCATCGGGTCACGCCGGTGACGCGTGGCGCGCGGGTGTCCAGCTTCATGTGGCTGCAAAGCCTGATCCGCGACGACGGCGACCGCGAGATGCTGTTCCGCATGGATGTGGCGATCCAGCGGGTGGCGCTGGAGAAGGGGCTGAAGGATCAGGCGGTGATCGAGCTGACCGGCGTCTATCACAACCTGCTGCGGCGCTGGGCCGAGGTCTGAGCGGCGGCTGGGGGCTCAGTCGGCCAGCAGGCCCGGAAAGTCGGTGAAGACCGCATCGACGCCCTGGTCCGCGAAGGCCCGAACATAGCCGACCATGTCGCCGTGGCCGCCCGGCGACATTCCGATCCGTCGTTCCAGCGGCAGGAAGAGGTTCTCGGCGCGCAGGGTCCAGACCACGACCTTGAGCCCCGCCGCATGGGCGTCGGCGACCAGGGTGGTGGGGGCCGTGGTGCGCCCCCCGGCGTCGCGCGGCAGGACCAGGCCGGTCTCGACCCCGATCCAGTCGGCATGGGCCGCGACCTCGGCCAGACCTCGGGGTGTCGTCATCTGTGCATAGGTCAGGTCCGGACGATCCACCGGGCCGCCCGCGACGGACATCAGTTGCAGCAGGGGGGTATCGACGCGCGCGCGCAGCCGCTGAAGCGGTCCGACCTCGAAACACTGGACCAGAACCGGGGCGTCGGCGCCGGTCAGACCCTCGTCGTGCAGGGCCTTGAGGAAGGCCGCCTCCATGTCGAGGCCGTGGGCGGCGAAGTGGGAGGGATGCTTCAGCTCCGGCGCCACCCAGATCGTGCGGCCGGTGCGGATCGAGGCCTCGCGCGCGATGTCCACGACATCGGCGAAGGTCAGGATGCGCTGGTCGTCATAGGCGGTGTTGGCGGGGCGCAGGTCCGGCAGGCGCTCGCGGGCGCGCAGACCGCGCAGCTCCAGCAGGGTGAAGTCCTCGGTGAACCAGCCCTCGACCGTCTGGCCGTCGATGACCTGGCCACGGCGACGGTCGGCGTATTCAGGATGGTCGGCGACATCGGTCGTGCCGCCGATCTCGTTCTCGTGCCGAACGACGAGATGGCCGTCCTTCGACATGACCAGATCCGGCTCGATGACGTCCGCCCCCTGTTCGACGGCCCGCTCGTAGGCCGCGCGGGTGTGCTCGGGGCGTTCGCCCGAGGCCCCGCGATGGGCGATGACGAGGGGATGGTCAGCGGTCTGGGCCAGGACAGGCGTTCCGATCAGCAGAAGGGCGAGGCCGAGGGTGAACCGGATCATGCCCGGCCGCTAGCAGCCTGGCGCGACGACCCGATGACGTCAGGCCGCCTGCAACACCTTGCGCAACTGCGGATGCAGTTCCGGATTGGCGGCCAGGACAGAGACGCCGGTCTTGGGGTCGCCGTCATTGGCGATGGTGGTGACGATGCCGCCGGCCTCGGTCACGAACAGGATGCCCGCCGCCACGTCCCAAGGCTTTAGGTTGCGCTCGAAGAAGGCGTCGTAGCGGCCGCAGGCGACCCAGGCGAAGTCGAGCGCGGCCGAACCCAGACGACGGATGCCCGCCGTGCGCTGGCCGATGGCGTGGATGTCCTTGATGGTCTGGGCGTGGCCGGTCTTGCCGATGAAGGG
>NZ_JBQVNM010000020.1:0-38879 GCF_052436175.1 Brevundimonas sp.
ACGGTGGACCTCTCGGCCGAGTTCACCGGCCTGATCACCACCCCGCGGGCCTATTCCGCCTCGTCGAAGATCATCACCACTGCGGACGAGATGCTGCAGGAACTCATCAATATCAAACGCTGATCGGCCGGTAGGTAGTCGTTAAGCATAATGAATCGTCGCTTCAACATCGTTAGCCAAAGCTGTCCGGGCGCGGAGAGGTTTATCTTCTCCTTCACCACGACGCTTAAACGGCCCTTAGGCGCGGCTGCGTATTGTCACCCTACAAGTTTTGGTGGGGACGAGGTTTAAAGCCATGTTGCAAGAGCGGCGCCTGAACAGCAAAGGCGAACAATACGTGGTCGGACCCACTGGCACCCCGCTGACCCTGCGGGACCTTCCGCCCCCCAATACCGACCGCTGGGTCATTCGCCGCAAGGCGGAGGTCGTGGCGGCCGTGCGCGGCGGACTGTTGACCCTCGAGGACGCCCTCGAGAAGTACCGTCTGACGGCCGAGGAGTTCATCGCCTGGCAGAAGGCGATCGACAAATGGGGCATGCAGGGCCTGCGCACCACGCGCATCCAGAGCTACCGCTCCTAAGGCCTGTGGTCGAAGACATCGAACGGCCCCGTCGCAAGACGGGGCCGTTTTTGTTTGGTCGAGAGTCAGGTCGCGGGCCGGTTGATGCAGAGGTCAGCGACCTCCCATCCCGCGACCAGTTGCAATAGATCCAGCAGGTAGTTGTAGTCGTCCTCGAACCGACGGGCCGGGTAGGTCACGGCGGTCGAAGCCTCGCCTTCGGTGGCGGTCAGAGTCGCGCCCGACATCAGGGCGTCGAACCAGGCCGCGTCCTGGGCCGTGGGCGGCGTGGTGCGAACCACGGAGACAGCACGACCTCTGCTGGAGCCGAAGTCGCCGCTGAGTCGGCGAGGGACGGTCGCGTCGTCCGTCGCTCCGATCTCCAGCGTGATGCGATCGACCGCCGGCCTGTGCGGCGCGAAATCAGACGAGACCTTCAGCACCACGACCGGGTTCCGGGCCAGGGGGATGGTCATTTCGCCGCGATAGCCTTGGGGGCCCCGCGCGATGATGCGGCCACGCCCCTCGCCGATCTCGCCTTCCAGTCCGCAGATCGGTTTGGGCAGGGGGGCGGCGGCGGGCGGGGACGTCCGGGCGGGACCTTGGGCGGCGGCACGCGCCGATGACCCGGCGAAGGGCGGGAGTACGGCGAAGGCCAGGATCAGCAGCGATACAAACGGCCTGTTCGACAACAGGATTCCCACCATGAAACGCGAAGCGACATCCGGCGGTCGCGGCTGCAAATCTCTCGCCGAGGCCGGTGGATTTGTCCATGCGGCGTGGGGGCCTCGAAATCGCCCGTCCGAACGCCTAGATTGCGGCCATGAGCCTGATTGAGCCCGTCGCCTGCCCGATCCCGGACATCGCCCCCATGTCGTCTCCGGCCGACATGGATGCGGCGATCGAGAGCGCGCGTCTGGCGGTCGGTCTGCCGGTCGGGTCGCGCGTGGTCGCGGCCATGTCGGGCGGGGTGGACTCAACCGTCGTCGCCGCCCTGCTGGCCAAGGCCGGCTATGACGTCGTCGGGGTGACGCTGCAGCTCTACGACCACGGGGCGGCGCTGAAGAAGAAGGGCGCCTGCTGCGCTGGCCAGGACATCCACGACGCCCGGCTGGCGGCGGACAGCCTGGGCATCCCCCATTATGTGCTCGACTACGAAAGCCGGTTCCGCGACGCGGTGATCGACCAGTTCGCCGACGATTATCTGCGCGGCCGGACGCCCGTGCCCTGCATCCGCTGCAACCAGACGGTGAAGTTCCGCGACCTGCTGGACGTGGCCCGCGACCTGGGCGCCGAGGCCATGGCGACCGGCCACTATGTCCGCCGGGCGATCGGCCCGACCGGCAAGGCCCAGATGAGGAAGGCCATCGACCCCTCGCGCGACCAGTCCTACTTCCTGTTCGCCACCACGCCCGAGCAGCTCGACTATCTGCGCTTTCCCCTGGCCGATCTGGAAAAGCCCCAGGTGCGTGGCGTGGCGGCCGAACTGGGCCTGAACATCGCCGCCAAGCCGGACAGCCAGGACATCTGTTTCGTGCCGTCCGGCGATTACCGGACCCTGATCAACCGGCTGAGGCCCGAGGGCGCCGAGCCCGGCCAGATCGACCACACTGACGGCCGGGTTCTGGGCGATCACGGCGGCATCACCGGCTACACCATCGGCCAGCGCCGGGGGTTGAACGTCGCCGTGGGCGAGCCCCTGTTTGTGACCAAGCTGGAGCCCGAAACGCGCCGCGTCGTCGTCGGCCCGCGCGAAGCCCTGCTGACCGCGTCCCTGACCCTGGGCGAGACCAACTGGCTGGGCGATCAGCCGACCATCGAGGACGCGGCCCGTGCGGGTGCGCCGGTGCTGGCGCGTGTGCGCTCGACCCGTCCGCCCTCCCCGGCCCGGCTGACCTTCGAGGACGGTGTCGTGGGGGTGGCCTTCAAAACGGGCGAGGAAGGCGTGGCGCCGGGTCAGGCCTGCGCCCTCTATGACCCTGCCGATCCCGACCGTCTGTTGGGCGGCGGCTTCATCACGGGGACAACGGCGGTTGCCTGACGTCCCTTTGGCGGCCGCGTCAGGCGATCGGCTTCACCTGCACACGCGCACGGGCCTGCCCGACGACATGCGGGTGCTTCTGGCCGACTATCCGAAAGAACGTTGGGGCGAACCGACCCTGGCGGAGATGGCGCGCTTCTGGCTGGGCGTACACGACAACTTCCGCCGGCATCACGCCCATATGGTCGCCATCGCCGATCACTGGCGGGCGGGCCATTCCGACCTGCGCGGCCTGCATGGCCGCCTGATCCCCACGGTGCAGGACTTCCTCCAGCACCTGGACATGCACCACCGGATCGAAAGCAGTCAGTACTTCCCGACCTTCCGCCGGGTGGATCCCCGCATCGCCCACGGAGTGGATCTGCTGGATCGCGACCATGACGTCGTCCACGAGGATCTCGACCGGCTGTTCAAGGCGGCCGTCGCCTTTCACCAGGACCTGCAGGGCGGCGCGCCCACCGCCACAGACCGCGCCAGCGCCCTGGCCGACGTGATCGAGATGATGGGCCCGCGCGTTCTGCGCCACCTCCACGATGAGGAGGAGATCGTCATTCCCCTGATCGCCACGCGTGCTCACGAGATCGGGGGCGACGAGATCGGCTGAGCCTTGCGCGGCCGCATGACGCGGTTCCATTAAATGCACGACAGACTGCATCCACCGTGGTCTGTTGCCGCCTCTAACGGTCAGATCAATCGCCATGGGGCCACCGATGAAATCCGCCAACCTCGTATCCGCCTTCGCCCTTCTGGCGACGCTTTCCGCCGTGGCCCTGCCGCACCCGACCTTCGCGGCCGAGCCTGCAAGCGCCGGCGCCCCGATGGCGAGCACCCAGGCGGCGACGCCGACCTATACGGCGGCCCAGTTCTTCGACACCACCAGCTACAGCCTGGCGAACGGGGGACCGAACACCTTCTCGCCAGACGGCCGGTTCGTGCTGATCAGTTCTGACAAGACCGGGGTGATCAACACCTATGCCCAGCCGGTGGCGGGCGGCGAGCCCGTCCAGCTGACGACCTCGACGACCAGCGCCGCGCGCGGCGTCAGCTACTTCCCCGACGACGCCCGCATCCTGTTCAGCCAGGACGGCGGCGGCGACGAGCTGACCCATCTGTTCGTCCGCGCCGAGGACGGCAAGGTCACGGACCTGACGCCCGGCGAGAAGGAAAAAGCCGACTTCTTCGGCTGGAGCCAGGACGGCAAGACCTTCTATGTGACGTCCAACGCCCGCGACGCCTCGGCCTTCGACGTGATCGCCTATGACGCGGCGACCTATGAGAAGCGCGTCGCCTTCGAGAACACCGGCGGCTTCTCGCCCGCCGCCCTGTCGCCGGACGGCCGCTGGCTGGTGCTGGACAAGGCCCTGACCAGCGCGAACAACGATCTTTATCTGGTCGATTTGATGCAGGCGGGCGGCGAGCCGAAGCTGCTGACGCCGCATGAGGGGAACGTCGCCTATACCGCCTATGACTTCACCCCGGATTCGAAGGCCGTCCTGATCGGCACGGATGAGAACGGCGAGTTCCAGCAGGCGATCCGCCACGACCTCGCCACCGGCCAGAACACCCCCCTGATCCAGGCCGACTGGGATGTCAGCTTCGTCTTTTATTCGCCGTCGGGACGGTATCGGGTCTCGGGTTTGAACGCCGACGCCAAGACCGAGCTGACCCTGCTGGACACGACCACCAACCAGCCGGTCACCCTGAGCGGTCTGCCGGACGGCGACATCGGGGCGGTGCGGTTCACCGAAGACGACAGCCGGATGGCCTTCACCGTCGCCTCAGACACCTCCCCATCCGACATCTTCGTCGCCGACCTCGCGACCGGCCGGGCCACCCGCCTGACCCACGCCCTGAACCCGGCCATCGACGAGGCCAATCTGGTCGAGGCGACCATCGTCCGTTACCCGGGCGAGGGCGGCGTGATGATCCCGGCAGTGCTCTACAAGCCCAGGGACGCCTCGGCCGCCAACCCGGCCCCGGCCATCGTCTTGGTCCACGGCGGCCCCGGCGGCCAGACGCGGCGCGGCTATTCCGCCATGGTCCAGCATCTGGTGAACCACGGCTATGCGGTGCTGGGCGCCAACAACCGGGGCTCATCCGGATACGGCAAGACCTTCTTCCACATGGACGACAAGAAGCACGGCGAGGCGGACCTGCGCGACATCGTCGCCGGGGGCCAGTGGCTGCGCGAACAGGACTGGGTCGCCGACGACCAGGTGGCGGTGATGGGCGGATCCTATGGCGGCTACATCACCGCCGCCGCCCTGGCCTTCCACCCCGAGGCCTTCGAGGCCGGGGTCAACATCTTCGGCGTGACCAACTGGGTGCGGACGCTGGAATCCATCCCCGCCTGGTGGGGCGCCCAGCGCATCGCCCTGTTCGACGAGATGGGCGATCCGGCGACCGACGCCGAGCGCCACCGCCGCATCTCGCCCCTGTTCCATGCCGGAAACATCCGCCGGCCCCTGCTGGTGGTCCAGGGCGCCAACGACCCCCGCGTGCTGCAGGTCGAGAGCGACGAACTGGTCGCCGCCGTCCGGGCCAACAACGTGCCGGTCGAATACGTCCTCTTCCCCAACGAGGGCCACGGCTTCACCCGCCGCGACAACCGCATCACCGCCCAGGACGCCTATCTGAAGTTCCTCGACGAACACGTGCGGAAGTAGGGCCTTGCCGCGCCGTCGTCCTCCGCCATAGAGGGGATGACGGCCGGCGCCGCGGCGCGTGTGGCGACTGGAGGGTTCGACTTGCTCACTCGCCGCGACGTTCTGGCGTCCGCCTCCGCCGCCGTTCTCGTTGTCGATCCGGGAAAAGGACCTGTGTGGCGCCCGATCGACCAGATCGGGCGAGACCTGCACGGTTGCTGGGAGAACACGGCCACCGGCCATGTCGTCCAGATATCGTCGGCGGGGGCGGAGGTCTTCCATCGACTGGACGACGTCTGGTTCCGCGACCCGGGCCTGACACCCGAGTTTCGGCTGTTCGCGCACGAGGGCGATATCCTGAGGCTTCAGGCCTACGACTATCGCGCGACGCCATTCCTTCTTCAGGCCCCGGCTCTGTTGAAGAGAACCGACGCCATGCCGCCGCCCACGGTTCTCGCCCAGGACGACAGGCGGTCTCCGGCCGAGGTGTTCGACCTGATCTGTCGCAGCTTCGACCGGCACTACGCCTTCTTCCCCGAACGCGGCGTCGATTGGGACGCAGCCCGGGGAGCCTCATCGTCCGACCTTGCCGATGACCGTGCGGTGTTTGACCGCCTCAGCCAGATGCTGGCGCCGCTGGGCGACGGCCACGTCAATCTGTCCAGCGGAACCCTTCAGTTCAACGCCGGGAAGTCGGCCCTTCGCGACAGGTTGGGGCAGTCCTGGCGGGCGGCGGGCTCGGAAGGCGCAGAACAGGATTTCGTATCGCGCTGGAGCCGGGATTCGCGATCCTCCACCCTCGCCCTTCTTGACCCGGGCAGCTACCGGTCGGGCGCCAATGCCGCCCTGGAATGGGGCCGGATCGGCCGTTCCGGTTACCTCCGCATCAACCGGTTCTCCGGCTTTCTCGACGGAGCCTCGTCGCGGCAGGAGCAGGTGGAGGCGCTGACCCGGACGCTGGCCCAGGCCGAGGCGGATTTCCTCACGACACGACATGTCATCGTCGACGTCGTCCACAACGGCGGAGGCAACGATGCGGCGGCCATGGTGGTCGCGCGGCATTTCGCGGACCGGCCCCGTCGCGTTCTGACCTATGCGACCCGCAACATGCCGGACCAGACCATCGACCTTCAGCCAGGCGCGACGGCCTATCCCCGACCCGTGACCCTCGTCACCAGCGAGATCACCGCCAGCGCGGCGGAGTGTTTCGTTGTGATGATGCGGGCCTTTCCCCATGTCGCCCATATGGGAGGGCGGACGCGAGGCATCCTGTCGTCCATGCTGCCCAAGCCCTTCCCCAACGGCTTCATGGCGACCATGGCCTATCAGCGGGTGCTGGACGCCCAGGGCGCACTGTACGAAGCCCGTGGAATACTCCCGACCCGCGAGATGGCGGTCTTTCCGGAAAGCGACCTCGGCGGAGGTTACGCCCGGGTCATCGACCAACTGGCCCGGGACGAAGGCGTATGAGATCCAATGACCCGGTCTCCGCCATCGTCGGCTCACAAGCCCTTCTCGCGGGAGACGACCGATGCGCGGCATAGACTTCAGTTCCTGGCAGAGCCTGATGACGACCTTGATCGGTCTGGCCCTGGTCACCCTGATCGGCATGGGCATACGGCTGGTGATGATGTTCACCATCCAGCAGCGCCGCGAGCGGATGAACCGCCAAATCAACGAGCGGCTGAAGACCCTGATCGCGGCCTACAAGGTGCTTGGCGGCTCCTTCACCGGCGACCTGACCGTCGATCCGCGCCACCTGCGCGACATCCGCGCCGGGACGGATCCCGAGGCGGTCGGGGCGAGCGAACCGTCCGACCGGCCGCGCCGCATCCGGGACGCCGTCGAGGCGGCCCTGGCGGACATCGTGCTTCTGGGCACGGAAGAGCAGGTCCGTCTGGCCGAGCGGGCGGCGCGGGATCTGGTGGGGGGCCGGCCGGTCCATGTCCATGAACTGGTCGTCTCCCTGCGAGACTTCATTCGCGCGGCTCTGGACCTCGATCCCGTGCCGGCGGACATCGCCATTCCTCATCAGGGCCCGACCCGCCCGTCCGGCGCGGGCGGCAGGGGCGGCGATCGCGGCAAAGCCGGAGGCGGTGGCGGCGGCAGCGGTGGCGGCGGAATGGGTATGGGAATGGGCGGCGGCGGCGGAATGGGGGTCGACACGTCCGACGAGGCGACCCCCCCTTCGCGATCCTGACCTCAGACCGGCGACATCGGCCCCCGCCGGGCGAAACCGGCGTCGTGGCTGACCTCGGTCGCGGCCCAGCCGTGTTCGCCCAGAAGCTCACGATGCCGGGCGAAGGGCGTGGTCATGAAGGCGCGCGACAGGTCGTTCAGAGGCCCAAGCACCGTTTCGGCCTCCATCCGCGCCAGCCAGGCGACGAGGCGCGGCCAGCGGTCGGCGGAGGGCTCCACCCCGACGACCTGGGCGTTCAGGAAGGCGGGCGCCAGGCTGAAGTCGGCGATCGAGACCTCGCCGAACAGGAATCCCTCGGCCGGGATCTGGCTTTCCAGATAGTCGAACAGTTCCGGCGCTTCCTCATCGCGCGCCTTTTCGATCAGGGCGCGTTCGGGCGGTTCCTTCAGGGTGCGGGGCTTGACCACCATCTGGAAGAACAGCTTCCAGCCCAGGACGTCGAACAGGCGGGTGTCGGCGAACTCCTCGATCCAGCGGGCGCGGGCGCGCTGGACCGGATCGTCCGGCCAAAGCGACGGCGCGGGCCGCGTCTCCTCCAGATACTGGACGATGATGCTGGAGTCGCAGAGCGTCAGGTCGCCCTCGATCCAGACCGGAATGCGGCGCAGAGGGCTGAGGGCGGCGAAGGCGTCGTCGCCCCGGAACGGCGTGATCGGGTCGATCCGGACCTCGACCCCCTTCATCCTGCAGACCGCCAGCACCTTGCGGACATAGGGCGAGACCGGATTGCCGATGACGGTGATGGGGCCGGTCAAGCTCAGGCCGCCTCATCCTTGGGCATGACCTCGCCGACCGTGGGGCAGTCGGCGATGCGGTGGGTGATGATGTCACGCCGATTGACGATCTCGCCGCAGCAGGAGCAGGCCAGACGGGGCGAGAGTTCGGCGCCGCAGGTCGCGTGCTTGAAGCTGATGCCCGGGTCGATGTCCTGATACAGGTGTTTGGAACCCCAGCCGTGCAGGGTGATGAGGACGTCCGAAAGGTCACGCCCCTTGCGGGTCAGGACGTATTCGTTGCGCGGCGGACGCTCGGAATAGAGGCGCGGCTCCAGCACCCCATGCTGGACCAGGCTCTTCAGCCGCGAGGCCAGGACGTTGCGGGCCACGCCCAGCTGGTCCTGCCACTGTTCGAACCGGGTCGTGCCGTTGAAGGCGTCCCGGATGACCAGGAGGGTCCACGGATCGCCGATGACCTCCAGCGTCGCGGCGATCGAACAGCTTTGTTTTGAATAGTCTGCGGTGCGGCCCATGCAGGGAAAGTGACCTCGCGTCAGTCTTTTTGCAAGTGGGTTGCCAAACGGAACGCTCTAGGTCAGTCTTGTTTGGCAACGCACGAAGGGCTCCCGGCCGTTCCTGCGCCTGCATTCCTCGACTTGCGGGCGGAGGCCGGGCTTCCGCCCGCCTTCTTGTGACGGTATCGGAACCGGATGACGCTCCAGACCCTCGAAGACGCCCTGACCCTGACGGCCGATGCGGATGGGGTCCTGACGGCGGTGCTGACCGGCGACTTCTCGAACGGCCAGATCAGCGCTCCACCGGAGAAGGGGTTTCCGTTCGGCGGCCTGCTTGCGGCCCTGTCGGCCAGGGCCATGCGCGACGGGCTGAGCCTGAGCGCCCCTCTGCGCAGCCTGTCGGTCCAGTATCTGGCGGCCGCGACCTATGAGGCGTCGGTGCGGTTCGAGCCCCGCCTGCTGCGCGGCGGTCGGACCATCGCCTATACGGCGCTGGAGGTGCGGCAGGGCGAGCGACTGACCCATCACGCCCAGGCGACCTGGGGCGCCGACGAAGACAGCGGCGTGTCGATCCCGGCTCTGATCGTTCCGCCGCCGCCGCTGGACAGTCTGGACCCGCGCCGGACGCTGTCGGGACCGCTGGCGCCGCGCTTTTCCCAGCACGTCGACTATCGCTTCGAGACCGGCCCGAGCCTGCTCCGGGGCAAGCCCGGCCCCGAGGCGATCGAGCGGCTGTGGATGCGAACGAAGGACGGCGCGTCGCTGGACGAACTTCGCCTCTGCTACCTGATGGACGCCCTCTATCCACCGGCCTGGGTAGCGGCCTCCAGCCCGTTGCGGATGGCGACGGTGGACCTGCGCTACGACATCCTGAACGATCCGACGCCGGAGACGGCGCCCGACGGCTGGGCCTTCTTCGAGTTCAAGATGCTGGACCTCGGCAAGGGCTGGACCGTGGACGACCTGACCGTATGGGGCGCCGACGGGACGCCCCTGGCCATCGGCCGCCAGCGCCGGAAGGCGTCTCCCACCCGCGCCGCCGGACAGGGCTGACCCTGACGGCCCGCTTGCATCACTGGCCGCGAAGGCCGATCTGACCTGCCGAGTATCAAGGAGTTCCGCCCATGACCGCCCACGATCCCATCGTCATCGTCGCCTTCGCCCGCACGCCCATGGGCGGCTTCCAGGGCGCGCTGGGCGGCGTGAAGGCCACCGACCTCGGCGCGGCCGCTGTGAAAGCCGCCGTCGAGCGGGCGGGCGTTGCGCCGGAGAAGGTCGACCAGATCTATATGGGCTGCGTCCTGCCTGCCGGCCTCGGCCAGGCGCCGGCGCGTCAGGCGGCCCTGGGCGCGGGCCTCGGTCTTCATGTGGAGGCGACCACCGTCAACAAGATGTGCGGATCGGGCCTGCAGGCGGTGATGATGGCGTCGGACGCCCTGTCGGCCGGATCGGCGGACGTCATCGTCGCGGGCGGCATGGAGTCCATGACCGGCGCTCCCTATCTGATGAACAAGCACCGCAGCGGCGCCCGCATCGGCCACGACGTGATCGTGGACTCGATGATGATGGACGGGCTGGAGGACGCCTATTCGCCCGGCAAGCCCATGGGCGCCTTCGCCGAGGACGCGGCCCGGTCCTATCAGTTCACGCGCGAGGCCCAGGACGCCTATGCGGTCGAGAGCCTGACCCGGGCCAATGCGGCCATCGCCTCGGGCGCCTTCGCCGCCGAGATCACGCCCGTGGAGGTCAAGACCCGCAAGGGCGTCGAGACCGTCTCGGTCGATGAACAGCCCGGCAAGGCCATGCCGGAGAAGATCCCGGGCCTGAAGCCCGCCTTCGACAAGGAGGGGACGATCACCGCCGCCTCCTCCGCCTCGATCAGCGACGGCGCCGCAGCCCTGGTCCTGACGCGCGAGAGCGTGGCGCGGGCTCTGCACCTGCCGGTCATCGCCCGCATCGTCAGCCACGCCGCCCACGCCCATGAGCCCGGCCTGTTCACCACCGCCCCGGTGCCCGCCATCCAGAAGGCGCTGAAGAAGGCCGGCTGGTCGGTCGAGGACGTCGACCTGTGGGAGGTCAACGAGGCCTTCGCCGTGGTGCCGAGGATCGCGATGCATGACCTCGGCATCGACCATGCGAAGCGGACCGTGAACGGCGGCGCGACGGCCCTGGGTCATCCCATCGGCGCCTCGGGCGCGCGGGTGCTGGCCACCCTGCTGGGCGCGCTTCGGGCGCGGGGCGGCAAGAAGGGCGTGGCCAGCCTGTGCATCGGCGGCGGCGAGGCCGTGGCCCTGGCGGTGGAGCTGGCCTGAGCCCCAAAATGGTGCCGTCATCCTCGGGCTTGACCCGAGGATCGGGTGTTATGCGGGCTGTGCGTCGCCTTCATCGCACCAGCGGCGGACCGTCCGGCCCTCGGGTCAAGCCCGAGGGTGACGGAGGGGTGTGAGAGATCAGATCCCCTGAACGATCTTCTCGATGCGCGCCGCAACGGCGTTCAGCGCCTCGGCCACGCCGTCGGGCGAAGCGGGGTGCAGGGCCGGCGGGGCTGGGACGGGCTCGCCGTTCTGGGCGGCCATGCGGGCCTCGTGCAGCTGATCGGCCAGCAACAGGGACGCCATCAGGAACAGTTTCAGGTCGCCGACCTGACCCACGTCCTCGGCGACCGAGCGCACATGGGCGTCGAATTCCTTGGCCAGGATGCGGACCCGCTCTTCCTGCCCGTCGGCGCAGCCCACGGAATAGGGACGGCCGTTCACGTCCACGGTGACGGTGGCCATCAGTCGTCCTCGTCTTCTTCGTCGTCGTCGATCTCCGGGTCTTCGTCCCGGAGCATGGCGGCGCGCAACTCGTCGATGGCGCGGCCGAGGGCGTCGGACGCGTCCTGACCGGCGGCCTCCAGCTGGGCGATGCGGGCCTGAAGCCCGCGGTCGGTCGCCCCGTCCACGGACGGGATGGCGAACAGGTCGTCGTCCTCGATCGGGCGCGCCGTCGCCGGTCGCGCCTTGAGTTCGTTCACCTTGCGCTCAAGAGCCGCCAGCGCCCGGTCGATGCGGGCGCGGGCGGCGGTGGTGGCGTCCGCCATCAATCATCCTCCAGATTTCATATAGAACCTGACTGCGCCCCGGGGTAAAGCGGCGCCGCCCCCAATTCACCGACTTCCGCCGAAAGGCCACCCCATGTCCGACGCCAAAGCCCTCGCCAAAGCCACGCCCAAGCAGATGGCCGATGCGATCCGCGTCCTGGCCATGGACGGCGTCGAGAAGGCCAAGTCGGGCCACCCCGGCATGCCCATGGGCATGGCCGACGTGGCGACGGTGCTGTTTTCCAAATTCCTGAAGTTCGACGCGAGTCGCCCCGACTGGGCCGACCGCGACCGCTTCATCCTGTCGGCCGGCCACGGGTCGATGCTGATCTACGCCCTGCTGCACCTGACGGGCTACAAGGCCGCGACCAAGGAAGAACTGTCCAACTTCCGTCAGTGGGGATCGAAGACCGCGGGTCACCCCGAATACGGCCACATGCCCGGCGTGGAGGTCACCACCGGCCCCCTGGGTCAGGGTCTGGCCACGTCGGTCGGCTTCGCCATGGCCGAGGCCCATCTGGCGGCCAAATACGGCGACGACCTGGTGGACCACCGGACCTGGGTCGTGGCCGGGGACGGCTGTCTGATGGAGGGGGTGTCGCAGGAGGCCATCGCCTTGGCCGGGCGGCTGAAGCTGTCGAAGCTGACGGTCCTGTGGGACGACAACGAGATCACCATCGACGGAAAGGTGTCCCTGTCGGACGCGACCGACCAGAAGGGCCGGTTCAAGGCCGCCGGCTGGGCGGTGAAGGCCGTGGACGGCCATGACATGAAGGCGATCAAGTCGGCCCTGCAGTGGGCGATCAAGCAGGACAAACCCACCCTGATCGCCTGCAAGACCCAGATCGGGCGCGGCGCGGCCACCATGGCCGGCAGCCACAAGACCCACGGCGCGGCCCTGGGCGCGGCCGAGATCGCCGCCACTCGGCTGGGTCTCGCCTGGGATCACGACCCGTTCGAGATGCCGGAAAACATCCTGTCGGCCTGGCGCAAGGTCGGCCGTCGCGGGGCCAAGGCCCGCAAGGCCTGGGAAGCGCGCCTGAACGCCTCGAAACAGGCGGCCGACTTCACCCGCGCCATCAAGGGCGACCTGCCCGAAGGCGCCTTCGACGCCCTGAACGCCAAGATCGCCGAACTGGTCGAGACCCAGCCCGCCCAGGCCACACGCCAGTCTTCGGGCGCGGCCCTGGACCAGCTGTTCGGCGCCATCCCCGAACTGGTCGGGGGCTCGGCCGACCTGACCGGATCGAACAACACCTTCGTGGCCGGCACGCCGATCCTCGACGCCCCGACCTATGAAGGCCGCTACGTCAACTACGGCATCCGCGAGTTCGGCATGGCGGCGGCGATGAACGGCCTGGCCCTGCACGGCGGGGTCATCCCCTACGGCGGCACCTTCATGGTCTTCTCGGACTACAGCCGTCCGGCGATCCGTCTGGGCGCCCTGATGGGGGTGCGCGCCATTCACGTCCTGACCCACGATTCCATCGGTCTGGGCGAGGACGGCCCGACCCACCAGCCGGTCGAGCATCTGGCGGCGCTCCGCGCCATTCCCAACCTGAACGTCTTCCGCCCGGCCGACACCATCGAGGCCATGGAGGCCTGGCAGATCGCCCTGTCGTCAAAGACCACGCCCTCGGCCCTGTGCCTGTCGCGCCAGAAGACGCCGGCGGTGCGGACAGCGGTATCCAGCGAGAACCTGACGGCCAGGGGCGCCTATGAAATCAAGGCGGCTTCTTCTGAGGCCAGGGCCACCCTGTTCGGGACCGGCACGGAGCTTGCCCTGGCGCTGAAGGCCGCCGAGACGCTGGAGGCCGAAGGCGTGCCCACCCGCGTCGTCTCCGTCCCCTCGTTCGAGCTGTTCGAACAACAGGACGCGGCCTACCAGGCCTCGGTCATCGGCCGCGGCACCGTGCGCGTCGCCTGCGAAGCCGCGATCAAACAGGGCTGGGAGCGGTTCATCGGCGAGGACGGCGCCTTCGTCGGCATGACCGGCTTCGGCGCTTCGGCTCCGGCGGAGGTCTTGTACGAGAAGTTCGGCATCACCTCCGACGCCATCGTCGCGGCGGTGAAGGCGCGGCTCTAAAGCCATGAAACTCGGCACCCCGCTTTCCGACACCGCCGTCCGCGTCATGCTGCTGGGCTCCGGCGAGCTCGGCAAGGAAGTGGCGATCGAGCTGCAGCGGCTGGGCGCCGAGGTGATCGCCGTGGACCGCTATCCCAACGCCCCGGCCATGCAGGTGGCGCACCGCAGCCACGTCATCCCGATGACCGACCCCCAGGTGCTGAACGGCGTCATCCTGGCCGAGGCGCCGCACATCATCGTGCCCGAGATCGAGGCCATCGCCACCGAGGTTCTGGCCGACATCGAGGCGGCAGGTCTGGCGACCGTCA
This sequence comes from Brevundimonas sp., assembly GCF_052436175.1. Taxonomy (GTDB): domain Bacteria; phylum Pseudomonadota; class Alphaproteobacteria; order Caulobacterales; family Caulobacteraceae; genus Brevundimonas. The sequence goes on from NZ_JBQVNM010000020.1 coordinate 14,153, forward strand.
TCCCCACCGCCCGGGCGGTCCAGTTGACCATGAACCGCGAGGGCATCCGGCGTCTGGCGGCCGAGGAGCTGGGCCTGCCGACCAGCCCGTTCGCCTTCGCCGGCTCGGCCGAGGACCTGGCGGCGGGGGCCGAGGCCGTCGGCTATCCCTGCTTCGTCAAGCCGGTGATGTCGTCTTCGGGCAAGGGCCAGTCGTTCGTGGAGAACCCGGACGAGATCGCCGACGCCTGGGGCTATGCCCAGTCGGGCGGGCGGGTCGAGACGGCGCGGGTCATCGTCGAGGGCCGCATCGACTTCGATTTCGAGATCACCCTGCTGACCGTGCGTTCCCTTCAAAACGGCCAGGTCGTCACGGATTTCTGCGCACCCATCGGCCACCGTCAGGTCAAGGGCGACTATGTCGAGAGCTGGCAGCCGCAGACGATGAGCCCGGCCGCCCTCGCCGCCTCGCAGGACATCGCCGGCAAGGTGACCGAGGCCTTGGGCGGGCTCGGCGTCTTCGGCGTCGAACTGTTCGTGAAGGGCGACCGGGTCTGGTTCTCGGAGGTGTCTCCCCGCCCTCACGACACCGGCCTGGTGACCCTGGCCACCCAGACCCAGAGCGAGTTCGCCCTGCACGCCCGCGCCATCCTGGGTCTGCCTGTGGACGTCAGCCAGCGCGATGTCGGCGCCAGCGCGGTGATCTATGGCGGCATGGAGGCGGCAGGAGTCGCTTTCGAGGGCGTGGCCCAGGCCCTGTCCGTGCCGACCGCCGACCTGCGTCTGTTCGGCAAGCCCGAAGCCTTCGAGCGACGCCGCATGGGGGTGGCCACGGCGCGGGGCGCGACGGTCGAGGACGCCCGCGAACGGGCGCGCGAAGCGGCGGGCAAGGTCCGGGTCGTTCGCGGCTGAGCCTCAGAGGCTCGGAGCCGGCCCGGCTTCGGATCGCTCTGTACGCAGGGCGGCGATGGCGGCCTCCAGGGCCGTGTCGCGGCCGATGCGCCGATCCTCGGGCGTGATCTCCGCCACGATGTCCGGGGTCACCCCACGCTTCTCCAGCCGCACGCCGCGCGCCGTGACGAAGTCGGCCCGGCTCAGCGACAGCCGGCCGCCGTCGGGCAGGGTGGTGTTCTGGGAGATCAGGACCGCGCCCGGCGTCTTGGCCCCCACCACCACGGCGCGGCCGAACTCCTGCAGCGCGGCGGGGGTCAGTTCAGCGGCGCTGCGGCTGGCGCCGTCGATCAGCACGGCCAGACTGTTGGGCGCCGGCGCCTCCAGATCGCCACAGCCGCGCCGGATCCGCATATTGACCGCCCGGCCTGACCGCATGGTGCGCACGGCCCACATCGACCGATCGGGCAGGAAGCAGGACAGGACCGCGTCGGCCTCCCGCAACAGCCCGCCGGGGTTCGACCTTAGATCGACGACGACCTCCGTCTCCGGCGAGACCTCGGCCAGCCGGGCGCCCATCCAGTCGCCGAGACCCGGCTCGAACCCCTCGACGCGCAGCACCAGGACGCCGGGTCGTGAAGCGTCGGCCACGAACGGCGGCAAGGGGTCCATGATCCGGGGCGTCAGTTCGACGGCGCGAACGGCTCCGACCTCATCCGTGAAGTCCAGGCTGAGGGGCTGTCCCTCGACCAGTTCAAGATCCGGCGACCAGCCGCGCGCGCCGGCCGCCAGCCGCCAGCCGATCTGGACGCCCGCGACATCGGCCGGAGAGCCTTCGCGCACCCGTTCGATCCGCCAGGCCCCCTCGCGATCCGGACTCAGCGTCACCCCCAGGACCGGACGACGGCGGCGCAGGGCGTCCTGTCGTCGCGTCACGGCGGGCGACATGGCCCGGGCGTGGCTGTCGTCCAGAAGCCCGAGCATCCGGTCCAGCACGCGGTAGAGATCGGCGTCGTTGGTCGCCGCCAGGGCCTGGGGCCGATAGTCGGTCCGGGCCGCCGCCCAGTCCACGCCGTGCAGTTTCGGATCGTAATAGCCGCGCCGCACCTCGTCCCAGACACGGTCGAACACGCGCTGGTTCATAACGCGCCGTTCGGGGGTCGGCGCGGCAGGAGCGGAGACGGCCGCCGTCGGCGCCTCGGCCAGGGCGCCCGAGACCGGGGCGAGCGTCGCCAGAATCCCGGCGGCGACGGCCACGGCGAGGCGGCGGGGCGTCAAAAGACCTGAGCGATAACGACCGGGAACGGACATGAAACCCACACTAGACGAACGCGCGCCGCGCTCCAGTCACGGAACGCGGCGCGCGGCGAAGTCCGTCGGTCTGGCCGCGATCAGGCGGCGGGACGTTCTATCCGCCGGGTAAAGACGCGGACGTCCGACCCCGGGCCGTGCTCGCCGGTCTCGAGCGCGCCCGAGCCGTCCTTGTCCATCCTGCGGAAGGCGTCTCGCATGGGCGCGAGGAACTCGTCTTCCGACACCTTGCCGTCCTTGTCCTTGTCGAGATCGCCCGGACCGTCGTCGTCGCCCATGCGGAAGATGGCGGGAGGGCCGCCTTCCCCCTCGCCGCGCCGGATCAGGAAGCGGGTGGCGCCCTCGGGCCCGCCGGGTCCGTCCGGGCCGCCGATGAAGATCGTGCGATCCAGGCCGCCGCCGGGCCCGGAACCGCCCGGTCCGCCGCCGCCCAGGATCAGGCGAGCGGTGCTGCGGCCCTCGGCCAGTTCGTCGGTCGAGATGCGACCGTCGTTGTTGCGGTCCAGCACGCGGAAGGCCTCATCTGAAGGACCGACATATTCTTCACGCGTGATGAAGCCTTCTTCACGCGTGATGAAGCCGTCCCCGTCCTTGTCGAGGCGGGCCGGACCGCCGGCTTGCGCGCCATCGGCTCGCACGAGGCGAACGTCGCGCTCCACCCGTGGCAGGGCGGGCGGCGCGTCCTGGCCGGACAGGGCTGCGGCGAGGCTGAGAGCGATGAGCATGGACTTCCCTCCGAATTATGATGGCCCGAGCTTTCCCACGGCCGGCTTTCATGCGTGTTTCAGCCGACCCGACCAATGTTTCAGGATTGAAATGATGCGGACGTTCTGTTGCGGCATAGGGCGGCCATGACCCTGGACATCACCGCCCGCATCCTCGTTGTCGACGACGACCCCGGCATCCGCGAAGTGCTGTGCGACTATCTCGGCCAGCATGGCTATGAAGCGACGGGCGCGGCCTCGGCGGCCGAGATGGACCGGGCGCTGCAGGCCTCGAACATCGACCTGATCGTGCTGGATCTGATGATGCCGGGCGAGGACGGCCTGTCGGTCGTGCGCCGGCTGGGGCGCGCCGGGCCGCCCATCGTCATGCTCAGCGCCATGGGCGAGGACACCGACCGGATCGTCGGGCTGGAGCTGGGCGCCGACGACTATCTGGCCAAGCCGTGCAATCCGCGCGAACTGCTGGCCCGCGTGCGGGCGGTGTTGCGCCGACCGCGCGAGGAGGCGCCCGGAGACGCCGCGCCGGCCCTGACGTTCGCGGGCTGGCGGCTGGATCTGGTGCGGCGTGAACTGACCCGGCCGGACGGCGGGCAGGTCGGGCTGTCGGGCGGTGAGTTCAGCCTGTTGCGCGCCCTGGCCGAACGGGCCGGGCGAATTCTGACCCGCGACCAGCTGCTGGAAGCCGCCAAGGGCGCGGACGCCGATGTCTATGACCGGGCCATGGACGTCCAGATCAGCCGACTGCGCAAGAAGCTGGATGACGGCTCGGGCCTCGAGATGATCCAGACGGTGCGTGGCGAGGGCTATATGTTCGACGTGAAGGTGACGCGGCGATGAGCGCCGGCCAGCCTCGGTCGGCCCGGCGCGAGGGCCTGGGGCGACTGTCGTCCATGCCGGTCCTGGCCTCGGTCGCGGCACTGGCGGCATTGGCCGTGGTGATGACCCAGGCGGCCGCGTTCGTGGTGTTGCTGCTGGCGCCGGAGCCCCGTCCCTCCGGGCTCAGGATACAGGCCGCCGCCGAGGCCCTCAGCGGCCGTCCTGCCGAGACCGGCGATGGCCGCGCCCTGACGCGTCGCATCGGCGACGCTCCGATCACCGTGCCGGAAGAGCAGGCCCGTGATCCCCTGGCCCTGACCCTGCGCGCCGCCCTGGCGAGCCAGCTCGGCGTGCCGGCCGAGGCGGTGCGGCTGAAGGTCGAACGACGCGGGCCTCCCGGCCCGTTCCGCCGTCGCGGCCCCCCGCCGATGGCCATGCCCGGTCCGCCCGGAGGATCGATGGATGGTCGCGACAATGTGGTCGTGTTCCAGCGCCGGGCCGACGGGCCCCTCCCCCCGGACTGGAAGATTGAAGGTCGGGGACCGATCGAGGGCGGCAGGCGCATCGTCGTGACGGGCGCCACCGTCTCCGGCGCCACAGCGACCGAGACCATGACGCGTCAGTTCTCGGTCCTGGCGGACCGCGTGACGTTCGAACCCTTTTCCGCCTCCCTGAAACTGCCGGACGGCCGCTGGGCGACGGTCGAGCCGCCGCGCGACGTGATAGCGCCCTGGCAGATGCGGATCCTGTTCTCCATGCTGGTGTCGATGCTGGTGCTGGCGCCGGTCGTCTGGTTCCTGGCGCAGAGGATCACCCGACCGATCCGGGCCTTCGCCGAGGCGGCCGAGCGGCTGGGCGCCGACCCCGACGCCGAGCCATTGCCCGCGCGCGGGCCGACCGAGGTGCGCACCGCCATCGCCGCTTTCAACGAGATGCAGGACGCCATCCGGGGTCATATCCGCAAGCGGACCCAGACCGTCGCCGCCATCGCCCACGACCTGCGCACCCCCCTGACCCGGCTGCGGTTCCGGGCCGAACAAGCGCCGGAGGCCCTGCGCGACCGGATGGCCGGCGACATCGAGGAGATGGACGCCCTGATCGCCCAGGCCATGGCCTATGTGCGCGGCGAGACCCCGCCCGAACGGCTGGAGTCCCTGGACCTGAACACCCTGACCCGGGCCTGCGCCGCCGGATTCGCCGAAACGGGGGTGGACGTCGCCTTCAAGGGGCGGGCGCGGCTGAACGTCGTGGGCGACCCGGCGGGGCTGAAGCGAGCAGTCTCGAACCTCATCGACAATGCCGTGAAATTCGGCGGGGCCGCCCGTGTCTCGACCGGCATCCTCGACGGGCTGGCGACGGTCACGGTCGAGGACGACGGGCCGGGGCTCGACGAGGCCGAGCTGGAGGCCGTGCTGGAGCCCTTCGTGCGCGGCGAGCAGTCGAGGAACCGCGAGACCGGCGGCGCGGGTTTGGGCCTGGCCGTCGCGCGTCAGGCGGCGCGGGCGTCCGGCGGCGATCTGGTGCTGTCGAACCGGCCCGAGGGCGGGCTGAGCGCGCGGCTGAGCCTGCCGCTCGCCCGCTGACGCGCCGCACCGGTTCCGGGCAAGCGTCACAGTCCCTCATCCGATGTGACATCGACGGGGTTGATCCCCGGGCGGCGAGGTTCCATTGAAGCGCGCAACGAGAACAGCCCGCTTCAGGAGATCCCGCCCATGACCGTCCGCGTCGCCATCAACGGCTTCGGCCGCATCGGCCGCCTTGTCCTCCGCTCGATCGTCGAGCATGGCCGCACGGACATCGAGGTGGTGGCGATCAACGATCTGGGCCCGGTGGAGACCAACGCCCACCTGTTCCGCTACGACTCGGTCCACGGCCGCTTCCCCGGCACGGTGACGACGGGCGAGGACTGGATCGACGTCGGCACGGGCAAGATCAAGGTCACGGCCGAGCGCGATCCGGCCAACCTGCCGCACGCCGAGCTGAAGGTGGACATCGCCTTCGAATGTACGGGCATCTTCACCGCCAAGGACAAGGCCTCGGCCCACCTGAAGGCCGGCGCCAAGCGGGTGCTGGTCTCGGCCCCGGCCGACAACGCCGACAAGACCATCGTGTTCAAGGTCAACCACGAGACCCTGACCGCCGACGACATCGTCGTGTCCAACGGCTCGTGCACCACCAACGCCCTGGCCCCGGTCGCCAAGGTCCTTCACGACCTGTTCGGCATCGAGCGCGGCTACATGACCACCATCCACTCCTACACCGGCGATCAGCCGACGCTGGATACGATGCACAAGGATCTGTACCGCGCCCGCGCCGCCGCCCTGTCGATGATCCCGACCTCGACCGGCGCCGCCAAGGCCCTGGGCCTGGTCCTGCCGGAACTGAAGGGCAAGCTGGACGGATCGTCGATCCGCGTCCCGACCCCGAACGTGTCGGTCGTCGATCTGAAGGTCGTCGCCGGCCGCGAAGTCACCGTCGAGGAGATCAACGCCGCGCTTCAGGCCGCCGCCGACGGCCCGATGAAGGGCGTGCTGGCCACGACCGTCGAGCCGCTGGTGTCGCACGACCTGAACCACGTGGCCGCCTCGTCCACCGCCGCCCTGCCCCAGACCCAGGTCGTCGACGGCAAGCTGGCCCGCGTCCTGACCTGGTACGACAACGAATGGGGCTTCGCGACGCGGATGGCCGACACCGCGCTGGTGATGGCGAAGTTCCTCTAGGATGAGAAGCCCCCGGTACCAGGAGCAAGGGCTCGGCGAAATGGTTCCGGGGCGCGGCATCGAGTTGGTTGAGCTTCTCGAAAGTCGTGATGGCCGTCTGACGCTTCTTCAGTTGGCGGACGGCCGCACGTTCCGGTCGTTCAACATCGCTGCTGGCAGAGACTTGGGGGAAGAATGGGAAGATTTCACCGCGAACATCTCGCCCATGATTGAAGGCGAAGATGTCGACTGGATCTCTACGGCCGACGTGTTGACAGCACGCGATCCCGAAGCATCCGAGCTGTTATATAGGCGAGCAGATTTATGACCTTCCGCACCCTCGACGACGCCGGCCCTCTCGCGGGCAAGACCGCCCTGGTCCGCGTGGACTTCAACGTGCCGATGGAAGACGGACGGGTCACGGACGACACCCGGCTACGGGTCGCCGTTCCGACGATCGACAGGCTGCGGGACGCGGGCGCCAAGGTGGCGCTGCTGGCCCACTTCGACCGGCCCAAGGGCCAGCGCGTGCCGTCGATGAGCCTGAGGCCCGTGGTCGAGGCGCTGGAGAATGTGCTGGGCGCGCCCGTGCGCTTCGCCGAAGACTGCATCGGGCCGGACGCTGTCGAGGCGATCCGCGATCTGGCCGCTGGGGGCGTGGTCCTGCTGGAAAACGTCCGCTTCCATGCGGCGGAAGAGGCCAATGATCCGGTCTTCGCCCAGAAGCTGGCCGACCTCGGCGATCTCTATGTCAACGACGCCTTCTCGGCGGCTCACCGCGCTCACGCCTCGACCGAGGGCCTGGCCCACCACCTGCCCGCCTATGCCGGGGAATCGATGCGGCGCGAGCTGGAAGCCCTGGATGCGGCCCTCGGTAATCCGCAGAAGCCCGTCATCGGCATCGTCGGCGGCGCCAAGGTCTCGACCAAGCTGGACCTGCTCAAAAACCTGGTCGGCAAGCTGGATCGCCTCGCCATCGGCGGAGGCATGGCCAACACCTTCCTGTTCGCCCAAGGCGTCGACATTGGCGGCTCGCTGGCCGAGCGCGACATGGCCGACACGGCGCGCGAGATCATGGCCGAGGCCGAGGCGCGCGGTTGCCAGCTGTTGCTGCCGGTGGATTTCGTGGTGGCGACAGAGGTCAAGCCGGGCGCCGCCTCTCGCACCGTCATCGCCGGCGCCGCCCTGTCGTCCGACGACAAGATCCTGGACGCCGGCCCCGCCACCGTCGCCCGTCTGCTGGAGGCCCTGACGGCCTCGAAGACCCTGATCTGGAACGGCCCGCTGGGCGTGTTCGAGGTGCCGCCGTTCGACGCCGCCACAGTCGCGGTCGCCCACCATGCGGCGGCCCTGGCCAGGGCCGGGGTGCTGGTCGCGGTCGGCGGCGGCGGCGATACTGTTTCGGCCTTGAATCACGCGGGCGTGGTCAACGACATGACCTTCGTCTCCACCGCCGGCGGCGCCTTCCTGGAATGGATGGAGGGCAAGCCCCTGCCGGGCGTCGAGGCCCTGAAGGTCTGACCTACCCCCGCGTGCGCCCCCCGTTCTCGGCGTTGGTGCAGTCGGGGGAGGCGCCGGTGGCCATGCTGCCGCAGGACGGCGCACAGCGGTCGGAGCGACGGCACAGATCCTCCGTATCGCCGAGGTCCACCGACGCGCAGGCGCCGAGGGCGGACAGGATCAGAATCAGGACGAGACGAGGCATCAGGCGGCCTTGGCTTGGAGAAACGACCCGAGCGGTCTGAGCCACGACAGATCGCAGAGCGACCGTCACTTCCTGACGCCTTGCGTTACATTCGGCCTGTTACATCACGTGACTTTGACCGACCGCTCGTCTAAAGCGATCCGCAAAAGACAAACGGTTCAGGGGACTACACATGGCGCGCATCACGCTGCGACAGCTGCTCGATCATGCGGCGGAAGAAGGCTACGGCCTGCCCGCCTACAACATCAACAACATGGAGCAGGGTCTGGCGATCATGGAGGCGGCCGAGGCCGTCAATGCGCCGGTCATCATCCAGGCCTCGCGCGGCGCCCGGAACTACGCCAACGACATCGTCCTGGCCAAGCTGATCGACGCCCTGGCCGAACTCTATCCTCACATCCCGGTCTGCATGCACCAGGACCACGGCAACGGCCCGGCGACCTGCGCCACCGCCATCCAGTACGGCTTCACCTCGGTGATGATGGACGGGTCGCTGGAAGAGGACGCCAAGACCCCCGCCAGCTACGAATACAATGTCGAGGTCACCCGTCGCGTCACCGAGATGGCCCATGCCTGTGGCGTGTCGGTCGAGGGCGAGCTGGGCGTTCTGGGCTCGCTGGAGACCGGTATGGGCGAGGCCGAGGACGGCCACGGCTTCGAGGGCAAGCTGGATCATTCGCAACTGCTGACCGACCCGGATCAGGCCGTGGACTTCGTGCGCGCCACCCAGGTCGACGCCCTGGCCATCGCCATGGGCACCAGCCACGGCGCCTACAAGTTCTCGAAGAAGCCGGACGGCGACATCCTGGCGATGAACGTGATCGAGGAAATCCACCGCCGCCTGCCGGACACCCATCTGGTCATGCAAGGCTCGTCCTCGGTGCCGCAGGACCTGCAGGACATCATCAACCAGTACGGCGGTCAGATGCCCCAGACCTGGGGCGTGCCGGTCGAGGAAATCCAGCGCGGCATCAAGCACGGCGTCCGCAAGATCAACATCGACACCGACAACCGGATGGCCATCACCGGCGCCATCCGCAAGGTGCTGGCCGAGAAGCCCGGCGAGTTCGACCCGCGGGCCTATCTGAAGCCCGCCAAGGAGGCGATGCGCAAGCTGTGCATCGAGCGCTATCAGCAGTTCGGCTGCGAGGGGCAAGCGTCGAAGATCAAGCCCCTGTCCACCGCCCAGATGGCCAAGCGCTACGCCTCCGGCGAACTGAATCCCCACTTCGGCAAGGCGACGTCCAAGGCCGCCTGACAGCGAGCCTCGTCTGGCGTCGTCGGCGGGGCATGCTAAGCAGCCGTCGTGTCCGACCCTGATCTGATCGACGACGAGGAAGAGACCGCCGCCGAACGGCTGGAGGCGAGGCTCGACGCGCCGGGTGTCCGGCTGGACAAGGCCTTGGCCGCCGCCTTCCCGACCCTGTCGCGCGCCCGGCTTCAGGCCCTGTTGGCCGAAGGCGCGGTGGCCCGTGACGGCGCGCCCGTGACGAACGGTTCAGCCAAGGCCCAACCCGGCCTCTATGTCGTCGCCCTGCCGCCGCTGGTGTCGGCCACGCCCCTGCCCCAGGCCATCCCACTGACCGTCCTGTACGAGGACGCCGACCTGATCGTCATCGACAAGCCCGCCGGCATGGCCGCCCATCCGGCGCCGGGCACGCCCGACGGCACCCTGGTCAACGCCCTACTGGCCCACTGCGGCGACAGCCTGTCGGGCATCGGCGGGGTGGCCCGTCCCGGCATCGTTCATCGGCTGGACAAGGACACCTCGGGCGTCATGGTCGCCGCCAAGACCGACCGGGCCCATGCGGGCCTGTCGAAGCTGTTCGCCACCCACGACATCGAACGCACCTATATCGCCCTGACGAGGGGCGCGCCTTCGCCGGAACGCGGCCGGATCGAGACCCGCATCGGCCGCTCGATGTCGGACCGGAAGAAGATGGCGGTGCTGAAGTCCGGCGGTCGAGAAGCCATCACCGACTATGTGGTCCAGCGCGCCTTCGGCACGCCCGCCAAGGCCGGCGCCGCGCCGCTAGCCGCCCGCGTCGCCTGCACCCTGGAGACCGGCCGGACCCACCAGATCCGCGTCCACATGGCGTCGAAGGGCGCGCCGATCCTGGGCGACGCCGTGTACGGCTCGGGCAGTCCCGCCACGCCGGTCAAGATCGCCATCGCCGAGGCGGGGCTCAGCCGCCAGGCTCTGCACGCCTCGGTGCTGGGCTTCGTCCACCCCGTCACCGGCGAAGCCCTGCACTTCGAAACGCCGCCGCCTGCTGATATGCAGGCCCTCGAAACGCTTCTCACCGACCTCTGAGGCCCGCCATGCTCGATCCCGACATCCGCGACAACGCCGAGCTGAAACGCTACGAACTGGCGGTCGATGGCGAGACGGCGGTCGTCACCTACAACCTGTCGCCGCCCAATCTGATGATCACCGAGACCCTCGTTCCCGAACGCCTCGAAGGTCAGGGCATCGCCAGCCGCCTGGCCAAGCACGTACTCGCCGACGCCAAGGCCCGCGAACTGCTGATCCTGCCGGTCTGCCCCTTCTTCTCGGCCTATCTGAAGAAGCACCCCGAGCACGCCGAGGCGGTGCATCCGACCTATCGCGGCATCCTGGGCATCTGATTTTCAGTCAATCCGCATCACCCGCACCGCCATCCATTTCCGCCCCGGCAGAGGGATCGTCGGTCGCGCCGGGTCGTGGAAGAAGTATTTGGTGTCGGCCCGCTTCTGCATGACGAACGCGCCGTCGACCGGCGTGATGGTCATGTTCCAGGTGTCGAGCACATCAATGCGGAAACGCTCGCCGCCCGTCAGTTCGTCGCGCGGCAGGTCCACCGTCCACTCGCTCGGCGCCTCATCGCCGAAGTAGCGCAGATAATAGCCGCCCGCGACGCCGCCCAGCCTCTGCTCCCACCACTTGTCGATGGGGTCTATCCCCGGGGTCGGCCCGGCCTCCATGACCGACTTCAGGAAGGCCAGACGCGGCCAGCTTTCACCGCGCAACTCCCCGCCCTCGCCCAGCCAGAAGCCGCCGGCCGTCCCTCCGGGCTTGGGGAAGCATTCCGAATGGCCGACATAGGTTCCGCCGACCAGGCCGTGCCAGAAGGCCCGAACCATCTGCTCGCCGGTCAGGTCGCCCCAGCGTTCGTCGAGATTGCCCTCGTAACAGACCTCGTCGAAGACCACGGCCTTCTTCCACACGCTGCGATAGGTCTCGGCCCGCACGTCATCGAGCACGGCCGAACCGTTCTGGATGCTGGAATGGGTCACCCAGGGCTTGCCGTTGTCGTAGTAGCGCCGCCAGTTGTGGATCGACCTTAGACGGCCGTGGGGGTCGGCGGCCTGAACTACCTGGAACAGTCGGTCCCAGTCCTCGTCGGTCTTGGATTTCAGGATGTCGAACTCATTGGCCAGCGACCACCAGACGTTCCGATAGGCCGATAGCCGCGCGACGACATAGCGGAGATAACGCTCATCCTCTTCCGGCGTCATCTCGTCGAAGCCGTGCTTGCCGTCATAGGGGTGGAAAAGGATGACGTCGGCCTGGATTCCCTGGTCGCCCAGGGCCCGCACGCAGTCGTCCAGCCGCCGGAAGAAGGCCGGGTTGAAGCGGGTCAGATCGTGGTCGCGGTCCCCCTCGCCGGTCCGCTCATAGGGATGCAGGGGCTCGTTCGTCGCCACCGAGGTGTTGGGGAACACCAGCATGCGAATCTTGTTGAAGGCGGTCTTTTTCAGCGTCTCCAGCGTCTGGCAACGCCGCGCCTCGGGCTGGTGCGGCCAGCCGTAACTGGTCGTGCCGATCTGGCGGAACGGCGTGCCGTCCGCATGGGCGAAATGATAGCCGGCCACCACCCCGACCGGCCCATGGTTTCCGGGCGACGGATCGACCGCCTCGAACCGGCCCTCGCGCCCGTCGAGCGCCGCCAGATCGCTTTCGGTCCGCCAGCTCCAGGTTCCGACCTCAGGTGGGCTGAACCGCACCCGGAAGACCTCGTCTCCGTCATAGAAGCCGGGGACGACGACGGTCGTCGTCCCGTTCGTGAAGCTTGCCTTGAGCATGACGTCGAAGGGGTTGCCGGGCGCGGCGGCCCGGAACCAGGGTTCCGCCACGCCCCAGCGTTCGATTGCAGCGGGCGCCTGCGCCGTCACCGCGTTCGCCGTCACGCCAACCGCCATCGCTCCTCCCGTCGCCAGAGCGCCTCTGCGCGTCATGTTCGCCATCCCGCATCCCTCCCCCGATCTCGTTGTTGATACCGGTGTCATGACGCGGCCGGACAGGCAAGCCGTCAGGTTTGACCAGAGGCGGCGGCGTGCAAGAGATTCTGGGCGCGCTCCAATACCAGGCCGCACTAGTCCGTCTTGAAAAAGGACTGACGTCGCGCTATATGCCTGCGGTCCGGTGCAAGTGGCGCCGAAATCACGGTCACGCTTTCGTGCGCGCCGACGTCCCTAAAAAAGTCGGCAACCGATGACTAACTGTTCGGTTGAGGGGACAGGCGAGGGCGCACGCGACGTGGCCGGGACCGATGAGCCCGCTCGTATGACCGGTCGGAGGGACCAAATGGCTGCCAACAACACGCTCGCGGTGATGTCGCCTGAACAGGGGCTGTCGCGCTATCTGACGGAAATTCGCAAGTTTCCGATGCTCACCAAGGACGAGGAGTTCATGCTCGCCAAGCGGTGGAGCGAACACCAGGATCCCGAAGCGGCCCACCGCCTCGTCACCTCTCACCTTCGTCTCGTGGCCAAGATCGCCATGGGCTATCGCGGCTACGGCCTGCCGATCGGCGAAGTGATCTCAGAGGGCAACGTCGGCCTGATGCAGGCCGTGAAGAAGTTCGACCCGGACAAGGGCTTCCGCCTGGCGACCTACGCCATGTGGTGGATCCGCGCCTCGATCCAGGAATACATCCTGCGCAGCTGGTCGCTCGTGAAGATGGGCACCACCGCCGCGCAGAAGAAGCTGTTCTTCAACCTGCGCAAGGCCAAGAGCCAGATCTCGGCCTTCGAGGAAGGCGACCTGCACCCGGAACACCTCTCGGCCATCGCCACCAAGCTGGGCGTGTCGGAGGAAGAAGTGGTCAACATGAACCGCCGTCTCGGCGGCGACGCCTCCCTGAACGCCCCGATGCGGGTCGATGGCGAGAGCGAGTGGCAGGACTGGCTCAGCGACGACACGGCGGTGTCTCAGGAAACCAAGCTCGCCGACGACGAAGAGAAGTCGCTGCGCATGGGCCTGCTTCAGGAGGCCATGGAAGAGCTGACGGATCGCGAGAAGCACATCCTGACGGAACGCCGCCTCAAGGACGACCCGGTCACTCTGGAGGAGCTCGCCGGCCAGTACGGCGTGTCGCGCGAACGCGTCCGTCAGATCGAGGTGCGCGCCTTCGAGAAGCTGCAGAAGGCCATGCGCGCCGCCGCCGAAGAGCGGAACCTGGTCGACGCCTGACGCAGGCTGAAGTCGCGCGCGTTACCCCGCGCGCGCGACCGGCTGCGGCGCCGGATCGGCCAGGGCCAGCACGGCCTGAATCGGCTGGGACAGGCTCAGCCGGGTCGCCTGACCCATGGCCAGCCGCTCGCCCACAGCCGAGACGGCGACGGCCAGGGTCGTGTCCGACGTCCTCAGGGCGAGCGCCTTCAGGGTTTCCACCTGGATGGTGATCGACCGCACCGCCTGGGTCGGGTCCATATCGAACTGGGCCAGGGCCGAAGCCAGAATACGCAGGGCCTGATCCTTGATCGCGGCGGGACTGGCCACGGCCTGATCCTGTTTGCGCTTCTTGGGCCCCGTGTATTCGCCCGAGTTGAAGCGACGCCGGTCCGGGCCGATGTAGGCCACGCCCTCGATCCAGTCGCGCGGCTTCAGGGCCAGGTTCTCGATACGGCGGAACAGGTCGGTGGACGTAAAGGGCTTGCGCAGGAATTCGTGGATGCCGACGTCCCGCGCCCCCTTGATGGTGCTCGCGGTCGCCTCCGCCGTCACCATGACGATCGGCACCCGGCGACAGATCAAGGTGGACTTCCGTATCCGTCGCGCGAAGGTCTCGCCGTTCAGGCTCGGGCCGGACCGCTCGGTGAAGACCAGACCGGGCTCGACGTCATGCACGGCCTGATAGGCGCGATCCTCATCGCCCTCGATCACGACCTCGCGTCCGCCGATGCCCTTGATCAGATCGGCCAGCAACTTGGCCGCCGCCACGTTGGGGTCGGCGATGACCACCCGACTGACCGTCGGAGCGATGCGGTGAAGCGATTTGGAATCGAGCGCGAACAAGGAATGGCCCCCATAGACACGGCGACCCTGGCATGACGAGGTTAAGGTCGCGTTGAGCCTCTCTCGTTGGTCTGAGTCCGCCCTAACCCTGGAACGGGTCCCGCATCAGGATGGTGTCGTCCCGCTCCGGGCTGGTCGACAGCAGAGCCACCGGAGCGCCGATCAGCTCCTCGATCCGCCGCACGTACTTGATCGCATTGGCGTTGATGTCCTTGAAGCTGCGCACCCCGGCGGTGCTTTCGCTCCAGCCTTCCAGCTCCTCGAACACCGGCTCGGCGGCGGCCTGGGCCTTCAGGCTGGACGGCAGATAGTCCAGCACCTCGCCGTCGACGCGATAGCCGACGCAGATCTTCAGCGTCCTCAACCCGTCCAGCACGTCCAGCTTGGTGAGGGCGATGCCGTCGATGCCGTTGATCGCCACCGATTGGCGCACCAGCACCGCGTCGAACCAGCCGCACCGCCGCGCCCGGCCCGTATTGACGCCCACCTCCCGGCCGACCGTCGCCAGGTGCTCGCCCACCGCGTCATGCAGTTCGCAGGCGAACGGCCCCTCGCCGACGCGGGTCGTATAGGCCTTTACGATGCCCAGCACATAACCGACACCGCGGGGGCCCAAGCCCGATCCCGCCGCCGCCTGCCCCGCCACGGTGTTGGACGAGGTCACATAGGGGTATGTCCCGTGATCCACGTCCAGAAACGCGCCCTGCGCCCCCTCGAACAGCACCCGCTTGCCCGCCTTCTGGGCCTGGTCCAGCACGCGCCAGGCTGGCTTCACATAGGGCAGGATCTTCGGCGCGATCTCCAGCAGCTGGCTCAGCAGCGCCTCCGGATTGATCGGCTCCAGCCCCAGACCTGCGCGCAAGGGATCGTGGTGCGAGCGGAGGCGTTCGATCTTGACCTTCAGGTCGTCCGCATCGGCCAGGTCGCACACCCGGATGGCGCGCCGCCCCACCTTGTCCTCATAGGCCGGGCCGATGCCCCGTCCGGTCGTTCCGATCCTGGCGCCCGGCGCGCTGGCCGCCGCCTCCCGCGCCACATCCAGCGCAGGATGGATCGGCAGGATCAAGCAGGCGTTGTCCGCGATGGTCAGGATGTCGGGGCTGATCGAGACGCCCTGAGCTTCGATCTTCTCGATCTCCCCGACCAGATGCCAGGGATCGACGACCACGCCGTTGCCGATGATCGAGGGCTTGCCCTGCACCACGCCGCTGGGCAGCAGGGCCAGCTTGTAGACCTTGCCGTCCACCACAAGGGTATGGCCGGCGTTGTGACCGCCCTGGAACCGCACGACCATGTCGGCCCGGTTCGACAGCCAGTCGACGATCTTGCCCTTGCCCTCGTCGCCCCACTGGGCTCCGACCACCGCTACGTTCGCCAAGGCGCTGTCTCCGCTGAATGCGGGCGCAGCCTATAGCGGGGGAATCGTCCGATGTCGTCCCGTCCGACGCATTTATGCGCCTCGTCCTATGCCAGCTCCGCGACCGCCGTCTCGAACGCCCAGTCGAGCCAGGGCGTCACGGCCTCGACGTCGGTCGTCTCGACCGTCGCCCCGCACCACAGCCTCAGCCCGGCCGGCGCCCGACGATAGGACTCTACATCGAACGCCGCGCCCTCCTCCTCCAGCAGGGCCTTGAATCGCAGGACGAAGGCATAGCGCCCTGCCTCGTCCAGGCCCGCTATCCGGGGATCGACGAACTTCAGACAGACAGAGGTCGTCGACCGCGTCTCCGGCGTGGCGGCCAGGAAGTCGATCCAGGGCGTCCGCTCGACCCAGTCGGCCAGGACGGCGAAATTGGCCTCCGTCCGCCGGATCAGCTCGGCCAGCCCCCCGACCCGCGCGCCCCATTCGACCGCGTCGATCCAGTCCTCGATGGTCAGGACCGAGAAGGTGTTGATGACCACCCCCGTCGCCAAGGCCCGGTCGAACCGGCCCTTGTCGTCGGTGACCTTCAAAACCTTCGGAATGGCGCGATCCGGCGTGAACCCGTCCAGCCGGGCCACGGCGCGCGGCGACAGGCACATGACCCCGATCCCCGCCTCGCCGCCCAGGGCCTTCTGGAAGGAGAAGGCGACCACATCCAGCTTGGCCCAATCCAGCGGCATCGAGAAGGCCGCCGAGGTCGCGTCGCAGATCACGATCCCCTCGCGATCGTCCGAGATGAAATCCGCGTTCGGGACCCGCACGCCCGCCGTCGTCCCGTTCCACGGGAAGACCAGATCCTTCTTCGGATCGACCTTGGAGAGGTCCGGCAGATCGCCCCAATCCGCCGACAGGACCTCGGGCTCCAGCTTCAGCCGGTCCTGCACCGCCGTCTGCCACTGCTTGCCGAAATTCTCATAGGCCATGACCTGGACCGGCCGCTCGCCCAGCATGCACCACAGGGCCGCCTCGATCGCCCCGGTCTGGGAGCCGGGCGTATAGAGCATCTGGAAATTCTCGGGGACCTCCAGCAGGTCGCGCGTCAGCCTCAGGGCGTGGGCGAACCGCTCCACCACCTCGGGCGCCCGGATGCCCCGTCCCAGCAGATCGGTCGGAAGGTCGGCCAAGGCATAGCCCGGCCGCTTGGCCGTCGGTCCCGAGGAGAACCACGGCCGTTGCGGCTTTACCGCCGGCTTCTGGATCACACCCATTCTCGACCCCTACTTTCCGGGCCGATAGGGCCGCTTGGCGCGCCAGGTTTCGGCCACCGCCCGCAGGTCGTCATCGACGGTGTCCGGCAGGGTCACGATCAGCCGGGCCTTCAGGTCGCCGCGCTTGCCGCCCGCATAGGTGCCCCGGCCTTTCAGCCTCAGGGTCTGGCCCGAGTTCGACCCGGCCGGAATGGTCACCGACACCGGGCCTTCCGGCGTCGGCGCCTGCACCTTGCCGCCCAGCACCGCATCGGGAACCGAGACCGGAAGATCCATGGTCAGGTCCGCCCCTTCGACCGTGAAGACCGGATGCGCCCCCAGCTTCAGTTCGATCAGGGCGTCGCCGGCCTCGGTTCGTCCGGGCGAACCCTGCCCCTTCAACCGGATCGTCTGGCCGTCCGCCGCGCCCTTGGGAATGGTCACGTCCAGGGTGCGGCCGTCCGAAAACTGGATGCGCCGGGTCGCCCCGCTGATGGCGTCCTCCAGACTGATCTCCAGGGTCGCGCGAACATCCTGACCCTTGCCGCCGCCGAAGGGCGAGCGACCGGGGCCGCCGCGTGCGCTGCCGCCGCCGAACCGCCCGAACAGTTCGTCCAGGTCGATATCCTCGAAACTGGCCCGACCGCCGGGGCCGCCGGGTCCTCTCGGACCGCGCGATCCGAAGTCAAAGCCGCTGAAACCGCCTGCGCCCCCTCCCCCGCCGGGATTGAAACCCGCGTACTGCTCACGGCCGTCGGCATCGATCTGGCCGGCGTCGTACTTGGCCCGCTTGTCCTTGTCGCCCAGGATGTCGAAGGCGGCGGTCACCCGCTTGAACCGGTCCTCGGCCGCCTTGTCGCCGGGGTTGGTGTCCGGGTGCAGGCCCTTGGCCAGCTTGCGGAAAGCCTTCTTGATCTCGTCCGCCGACGCACCCCTGGAAACGCCCAGTTCCTTGTAGGGATCGCCCGCCACGTCAGATCATGCTCCGCATCAATGCCAGAGGCGTCAGTTAAGCCATGCGGGGCTCAACGCAATGGGTATCAGCCTGTCAGGGCCATGATCGTTTCCGCTCCCCAGCTCCATCGCCCGCCCGCCTGGGCCACGCCGATCTGCGCGCCGCTTCCGAACCCGGCCGGAAAATCGACGGCCTGATCGGCGTCCCAATACAACAGTTCGGCGGCCTCGACCTCGATCGTGCGGCGGATCGTATCTCCGTCGAACACCCGCACGCGATATCGGTCGGGATCGGAGGAAACCGTCTCCGAGCCCCAGCCGTCGGCGTCCAGCCGCGACCGACCGAGCCAGCGCAACTGCAGCCCCTCCTCGACCCGAACGGCCCTCAGATGGGCGGGTCGCCACGGACGACCCCAGACGCCTCGCGCCGTCGCCTCCACCTCGCTGACGCCCGCTCCGCCCGCCGACACGCCTTGCGGGCCCGCCCTC
Source organism: Brevundimonas sp. (assembly GCF_052436175.1). Classification (GTDB taxonomy): domain Bacteria; phylum Pseudomonadota; class Alphaproteobacteria; order Caulobacterales; family Caulobacteraceae; genus Brevundimonas. Next base: position 32,611 of record NZ_JBQVNM010000020.1, read on the forward strand.
CAGACCAGAGGCAGGTTGAGCTCCGCCTCCGGCCCCGACAACCGGACCAGAGCCTCGGTCAGGAACACCACAGTCGCCTCCTCGGCCAGGCCGGCTTCCATCTCCGCCTCCGTCCCCTGTTGACCCCTCAACAGACCGGTCAGGCGCCAAAGGCCGCCCGGCGCCAGGGCGGCGTGACGATACTGGATGATCTCCCAGCCCTGGGCCGTCTCCACGGCCAGAGCCCCGGCCCCGCCGAGGACCGCCAGTTCGCTCCGGCTCTCCGGGGCTTCCCCTTCCACGGCGACGACCAACTCGGCCGCCCGGTCCCACCGCCCGACCGGCCCCACGCCCGTCGCGACCTGCAGTCGCCCCACCGTCGCCGACCGCAGCGCCTGCCCTCTCAGGCTCAAAGCGCCCGCAGACGCCCCGCCCCAGACCTGCATCGGCGCCCAGGGTTCGGCCGCCACCGCCGCCAGCAACCGCTCATCTGACGGCGACGAAGGCAGGGGCGGCAGATCCAGAATCGCGAGAAACGGCTCGCCCGGCAAAGTCGGTCGCGACGGCATGCGCCATTCGGGCGTCAGATCGACCTCGTCGCCCTCCACCACCGGATCCAGCGTCGCGACCACGCCGTCGTCGATCGCCAGCCGTTTGATCCGCCAGGCGCCTTCCCGTCCCTCGACGAAGGCCGAATCCCCGGCCTCCAGCTTCAGCGCCTCGACCGGCCCCAGTCTGGCCGTCAGGCTCTCCACCGCCTCCGCCTGCTTCAGGACACGCGACGCCAGTCCCTGCGCCAGGCCGGCCTCGCAGACCACGGGCAGGTCCAGATCGACCCCGCCCGCGCCGCCTTGCGCCCCGGCGCGCACCGACACAGCCGCGGTGTGATAGTCGGTCGTTTCGTCGATGAACCTCACCCGCACCGCATCCGGCCCGGCCTCCAGACCACGCGACCGGCCCAGAGCCGACGCTTCGTCATCCAGCGCCAGATCGTCCAGCATCAGGGTCGCGACCGGCGGCTCATGCCCGATCAGGGCGACCTTCCCGCCCCGCTCCGATCCGGTCATCGCCAGGGCGCCCAGCAGGGGCTCGATCGCGTCTCTCGTCCGCATCGGGCGGTCGATGACATAACCCGCGACCATGGCCGTCGTCGGCCCGATCTCGAATTCGTCGTCCGTCAGCCCGCCTCGCTTCAGGATCGCCGCCAGCAACAGCCCGCCTTCGCCGCCGGCCCGCCCGTTCAGCCAGTGGCCGCATCGCCACGCCGAGGCGTCGGCCCAGACCGTCTTCGCCGCCGGAAAGGCCGGATAGGGCCGCGCGTCCCAGCACCAGGCGTCGGCCGCCTCCAGCATGGGCCCGCCATAGACGCCGGATACCGGGTTATTCGCCGGATCATCGAAATGTGTCAGCACCGCCTCCACCGCCCGGCGCTGCATCCGGTCGTCGCGCGCGCCGGTCGAATAGGGCGGCAGGGCGCTTTCCGAACTCTTGGGATCCTGGAACAGATTGGGGGAGTTGGCCCCGCGATCCACCGCCGCGCATCCGAACTCGGTCAGACGGATCGGCTTCATCCCGGGGATCCAGGCCGTCGGCGTCGCCTGCCTGACGCCGACGGGCCGATCGTGATGTGCGTGCGACCACCAGCCGACCAGATCCTTGATCCGGAACACCCAGTCCTCGTCATGGGCCGCATCGACGATGGCTGACCGGGCCTGCGCGTCACGATCTTCGTCGCTGGCGTAGAACCAGCCGAATCCCTCGCCGCCCGCAACCTGCGCCGCCAGATAGTCGGGATCGGCCGCCCCCTTCCAGACCTCCGCGTCCACGCCGCCCTCGCCTGATCGCCAGTCGCCCATCGGCGCGTACCAGTCGATCCCGACATAATCGATCGCCGGGTCCGCCCACAGCGGATCGAGGTGGAAGGACACCGTTCCCGACCCGTCGTCCGGCCGGTGAGAAGCGTACTCCGACCAGTCCGCCGCATAGGAGAGCTTCACATCCGGCCCCACCACCGCCCGGCATTCTGCGGCCAGGGTTCGATACTGGTCCACGGCCGGATGGCCGCCCGCCGCATCCCGCGTCCACGTCAGTCCTCGCATTTCCGAGCCGATCAGCAGCCCGTCCGCCCCGGTCTCGACCGCCAGCGCCGCATAGTGAAGCGCCAGCCGCCTCAGACCCCAGTCGCCGGCCCCTCCGAACAGGGCCACCACATCCGATGCGGCGTCCGCGCCGTCGCGTCCCTTCACTCGCCCGCGCCACGGATAGGGCGCCTGTTCCGCACCTCCATAGGGGTCCGCCAAGCCGTTGCCCGGCGCTACATCCATGAAGACGAACGGATAGAGGGTGACCTCCCATCCCCTGGCCTTCAACGCCGCCACCGCCTGGCGCACGCTCTCGTCCGACGGCGTCCCGCCATAGGCCGGCGCGCCGTCATGGGTCGAGATCAGATGGGCCTCCGCCCGGTCCAGACCGGCGACCGACCAGGTCCGGGGCGTCGTTGTCTTGTCCCGTCCCTCCACGCCGGGCTTCACCCGGCAATGACCGGCCCTGAGGTCGTCGCCGAACCAGCCGACCACCAGACTGACCCGCTTCAGATTGGGAAAGGCGATCTCCAGCTGATCGATGGCCACCGCGATATCCGTCTGGGCCTTCGACTGGTGCACGTTCTCGACGGTCGACTTCGTCAGGCCGTCGCGCCGGAACACAGGCTCGGTCGCCAGAATGAACTCACCGGCCCCGGGGATCAGACAGACCCCCTCCAGCTTCTCCTCCAGAACCCCGCCCTCCAGGCGGCGGAAGACCTCGAAGCTCAGCTGCGGCGGCCGATTGCCATACGGCCCCAGCGCCAGGTCCTCGAACACCACATAGGCCGTGCCGCGATAGGCGGGCGCCGTTCCCTCCACGGCCTCGATCAGCGGATCGGGCGTCTGATCCTCCCCGCCGCGATGCACGCGATACGCGACGCCCGTCAGGTCCATCGGCTGGCCGTCGGCCCAGATACGGCCGACCCCGTCGATCGCGCCTTCGCACAGGGCCACCGCGAAACTCAGCGAATACGCGCTTTCGACCGTCCTCGGCCCGCTCTTGCCGCCGCCTTGTTCGGTGTTTCGTTCCCGAAACCGCGCGGCCCAGATCACCTGCCCCGTCACCCGCGCCCGACCGAACACGCAGGCCGTCGGCGCTCCGTCGGCCGAGGACTGGATCCTCAACCCCTCCAGCTTCGGTCCCCGCTGCCGCGCCGGGGTCAGGGCGTTGATCGCCGCCCGATCCAGCATCCCGCCCAGGGTCGAACCGATCACCCGGCCGATGTCGCCGCCCACCGCCTGACCGACGGCGCCCAGAACCATCTGCGCCATTCAGGCCTCCTCTCTCGTCATCGCGCCGCAGGGCCAGGCGAAGGCCGCCGCCACCCGCGCCCGCCACCAGGATCCCAGCCAGCTCTCCACCACCGCCCGTCCCCAGTAGGCGTGGATCATCCGGGCCTCGCCGGCTCCGCGGGTCAGCCCGCCCCGGCTCAACACGCCGCAGTGACGCGCGGGCGCCCCGCCCGCCATGCGGAACACCAGCACATCCCCGACCGCCGCCGCCTCCGGCGCGATCTCGACCATCCATCGCCTCAACGCGGCCAGCAGGATTTCCTCTCCGCCCGTCTCAGCCCAGTCGGGCGAATAGGGCGGAACGGCCTCGGGCTCCGGCCCGACGACCTCGCGCCACAGGCCCCGCACCAGCCCCAGACAGTCCGCCCCCTCGCCCTTCAACGACGCCTGATGCCGATAGGGCGTGCCCAGCCACCGCCGCGCCCGCTCCGCCATCGTCCCGGTCACCGCCTCGGTCATCGGCGGCTCCCGCCGTCGTGGACGCCGCCGACCGCCGGGTAGACCGTCAGGAAGTCGTCGCCCGGAATGTCCGGAAAGCCTTGGAAATTGATCTGGTTGTCGAACGCCGCGCCACAGGTCGCCCACTGCCGATCACAAGCCGCCCCCTCCCGCCCCGTCAGATCGACTTTGCACCGTCCGTCGCCCAGCACCGCATCGCACTGCCGCCCATAGGTGCGACCGACCACCCGTTCCAGCGCCGCCATCGGCCCCACCAGTTCCGCGACGAAGGCTTCCCCGTCACGCCGGACCCGCGCGATCGCGCCGACCCAAATCCGCACAGCGCGCTGCGGCTGTGTCCAGTCCACACGCCAGGTCTCGACCTTCGCCCCGTCGAACCGTCCGGCGAGAATGTCCGCCTCCCCCAGCCCTTCATCCAGACCGCCGCCGATCGTCACATCCCCGGGTGCCAGCCCCGTCGCCGCCTCGACCGCCCCCGCCGTCCAGCCGCTCGCCGGGCGACACTCCACGCCCTGGACCACCAGCCGCCGATCATGGTCAGTGAAGCCCAGCGCCTCTCCGACCTTCGGCCTCAGCATCCAGACATGGCACAGGGTCGCCGCCCCGCTCTCGATCGCGGCGACCATCTCCTCGGGAATGTCGCGCATCTCAGACCCGCACCTCGATCAGGGGCACGGCCACCAGCCGGCCGGCGCCGAAGCTCTCCAGGGTGATCTCGATCCGGTCCGCGTCGAACCGCACGGGAGTGTCGAACTCGAATCCTGCCGTGACCGTCGCCCCGTGCTCCGGCGCGACGCCGAGGACGACCTCGCCCGTCACCGCGTCCACGGCAAAGGCGCCGGGGGCCAGTGCCTCGTCGTCCACCGCCACGTGCACCGATCCCGCCACCGGCTTGGCGATGACCCGCACCGCATCGCCGTACGCCTTGGTCAGCTGGAACCGCTCGCGGCTCCCGTCGCCCTCGCCCAACACCTGATCCGTCGCGGAAACCACGCCGCCCGGCGCGCACGACTTGAAGTCGGCGAAATCCCGGAACCGGAAGCCGCGCAACCGCCCCCGACGCGCCTCGAAGAAGGCGGTCAACTCGGCCATGTCGTCCAGCGACCTCAGCCCCGCCCCGATCAGATACCGGCGCCGCCCCATGGACCAGGGGGTCGATCTCCGCTCGTGACCCGACCCCAGGGTCACCACCTCCGTCCGTCGCTCCACGCCTCCGGTCGAGCCGAACGCCAGCCGGGCGGGCAATCGCACCTCATCGAACGCCATGGTCATCTTTCCTTAGGTTGCCGCGAGCGCCGCCCTGGTTCAGTGTCCCGCTGACGGCCGGAGGGGTCGCGCGACAGGGAGAGACCGCATGCGCGGAGAAATCATCAGCCACGACCACGTGACGGGCTCGGGCTTGATCAGCGGCGACGACGGCCAGCGATATGAGTTCGGCGCCGCCGACATCCAGAGCGGAACACCCGCTCCCGGCCAACGCGTCGATTTCGCGCCTGAAGCGGGCCAGGCCACCCAGGTCATCGTCCTCGCGGCCATCCCCGAGCAGGCCGCCGGCCTGTCGTCTGGCGTCGGGACGTCGCCCGAGGCGATCAACTGGCAGCATCTGATGCTGAGTTTCGATGGCCGCATCCGCCGCAGCCATTTCGGCATCGCCTGGCTGATCCTGTTCGGCGCCGGCTTCGTGCTGGGCCTGATCCCGCTGATCGGAACCCTAGTGTCGATCGCCCTGATCTGGCCGAACCTCGCCATCACGGTCAAACGCCTGCACGACATGGGCAAGAGCGGCTGGTTGGCCGCCATTCCCTACGCAGTCGCAATTGTGGGCATGATCGTCGGGTTCAGCATGATGGGTCTCGGCGCCATCATGAACGCCGAACAGCTCGAGAACGAGGATCCCGCCGCCGTGTTGGCCCTGATCGGCCCGGCCTTCGGCGTCTTCGGCATTATCGCCCTGGTCGGCCTGGGCTTCCTGCTGTGGATCGGCCTGACGCCGGGGCAGCCGGGAACCAACCGTTTCGGCCCCAACCCCAAGGGCGAATAAGCCCTAGAGCCGGCGCGCGCCGAGACTCACGGCGCGCGCCAGCATCTGGGCCAGTTGCGCCTCGGAGCGCAGCAAGCCCTGCGATCCACCGGTCATGCTGAGGTTTACCGTCACCGGCGAAGCGCCCGCCGCCTCGATGCTCCCCGCCCCGGCCGGACGGTACACCTCCGGCCCGCGTTCGCCGACCAGATAGGCCGCACCCGCCGTCACCCCTCCACCGTCCGCCCGCGCGCCGCCGAACAGACCGCCGACAGCCTCGGTGATCGCCGCCCCCAGCCCTCCGCCGCGTCCGCCGCCAACCCCGGCGTTGACCGCCGCCAGCACCGCCCGCGCAAGCTCGGCCAGGGTCACCTCCCCGTCCGCAGCCGCCCGCGCCAGCGACCGCGTCAGGCTCTCGCCGGCCCGGCCGAAGG
>NZ_JBQVNM010000021.1:0-37662 GCF_052436175.1 Brevundimonas sp.
CGGGCGCCGCCGCCGCCAGCGATCCCAGTCGCGCCTTGAAGTCGCCCGTCGCCGTTTGGGCCGCGCGCCCGGCCGGTTCGGCGCGACGCCCGATGACCACCGCCCCGCCGACCGCCAGCCCCATGGCCGCCAGAACCGCCATCCCGGCCAGAGGATGGGCCAGGGCGGCCAGCAGCGCCGCCGTCGCCGCCCCGACGCCCAACGCCCACGGACTGGACAGGCGCACGAACAGGGTCTGGATCGCGTCCACGTCCTGCACCAGACGCGCCGAGGCCTCGCCCGCCGACAGGCCCAGCGACCGCGCCGGATCTCCGGCCGCGAAGGCGCGGAACAGCTGCGGACGCAAGGCCGCCAGCGCCTTCAGCGCCGCCTCATGCCCCGACACTCGTTCGACATAGCGCGCCCCGGTCCGGACGATGGCCAGCAGGCGGATGATGGCGCTCGGCATCATGTAGTTGAAGCTCTGGGCCGCCGCCGACCCGGCCGCCCCCGCCAAGGCCGCGCCGGTGATGAACCAGCCCGACAGGCCCAGGAGACAAACCGCCGCCGCCGAAACCGTCCCGGCCGCCGCCGCCGCGATCAGCAGCCGGGCGCCTTGGACGCGGCGCTGTTCGGCGACCATCCGGCCGACGACGGACGCCTGATGTCCCGCGCCGCTCACAGCCTCACCACGCGATCAGCAAGCGCCATCACCGCCGTCGAATGGGTGGCGATCAGGGTCGTGCGGCCCACGGCGGCGGCGCGGATCACCTCCAGCATCGCCTGTTCGGCCTCCGGATCCAGATTGGCGGTCGGCTCGTCCAGCAACAGGACCGAGGCGGGCTTCAGCAGGGCCCGAGCCATCCCCAGCCGCCGACGCTCTCCGCCCGACAATCCGCCGCCCCGTTCGTCCAGCATCCGGTCCAGATCGCCGCTCAGCCCCGCCGCCCCGGCCGCCTTGAGAATCTGCGCCGTCGAGGCCCCGCGCAGGGCCAGACCGATGTTCTCGCCCACCGTGCCCGGGACCACCATCGGCGCCTGACTGGCCCAGGCGACCTGACCCGCGAACCCGCCTTCCGCCGGCAGGGGGGCGCCATCTATCTCCACCGATCCGCCGCTCAGGGGGGCCAGACCCAGCAACAGGTGCAGCAGGGTCGACTTGCCCGCCCCGCTGGCGCCGGTGATGGCCACGATCTGTCCGGGCCGAACCTCCAGATCGAACCGGTTGAGCACCGGCGCCGCCGCCCCATAGGCCACAGTCGCCTTGCGGAAACGGATCGCCGGGGCGTCGCTCAGCAGGGTCCGTTCCGACGCGCGCGCCATGACGGGCGCCGTCGCCAACCTGGGCGCCGCCGCCTCCGCCGCCTGACGGTCATGATAGGCCGCCGCCAGCCGTCGCATCGGCGCATAGACTTCCGGCGCCAGAGCCAGGACGAAAAACGCCCGCGCCAGATCCAGCTGCTCCGGCACGGGGAAGGGCAGCAGCCTCAGCAGGTTGAACCCGCAGTAGACGGCGACCAGGGCCACCGACAGGGCCGAAAAGAACTCCAGCACCCCCGACGACAGGAAGGCGATCCGCAGCACGCGCCCTGTGCGCCGCCCCAACTCGTCAGACGCCCCGGCCACCTCCCGCGCCGTGCGGTCCTCCGCCTGGAAGGCGAGGATGGCCGGCAGCGTCCGCACCCGGTCCAGGAACAGGCCCGACAGCCGCTCCAGCGCGTCGAACTGGCGCCGGCTCTCATCCGCCGCCGCCATCCCCGCCAGAGCCATGCCGGCGGCAAAGGTCATCAGGGTGAACAAGAGGACACCCGCCGTCACCGGGCTGGCCACGGCGACCACGGCGATGGCGATCAGGGGCACGACCACCGCCGCCGCCCGGGCCGTGGCGAACCGCGCGTAATAGCCGTCCAGGGCTTCGACGCCCTCCACCGCCCCGCTCATTCCGGCCTCCGCCGTTCTCCTCCCGGTGAACAGATCGACCAGCACAGCGCGCCGCGTCCGGCCCTTGACGCTCCGGGCCAGTTCGATCCCCGCATCTGCGGCAATCCGGGCCAGAAGTCCGCGCACGATCAGGGCGACGACAGACAGCGCGATGCAACCCAGCGCCGTCGTGGCCGCTCCGCGCGTGAGGGCATCGACCGAAAGCGCCAGCCCGGCGGCGAAGGCCACGGCCGGCACGACGTCGGCGACCGTCAGGGCCGAGGCGCGCATCCGCTCGCGCCGGGCGACGTCGCCCGCAGACTTCAGCCAGGCCCGCGCGTCGAACCCGGCCTCGAGGATCTCGCTGCTCATGCCGCCCCCCCTACGCGCGGATGCGCACACGCGCCTTGATCCAGATCAATGCCGGGCGTCTGATCGGGGTCTAGTCCCGCCTCATCGCCGCTCCTCCCGGATCGGCCGTTCCGGAGCCATGCCATGATCGACCACGCGGTCGTCGACCTGTCCCGTCTGCAGTTCGCGCTGACGGCCCTGTACCACTTCCTGTTCGTGCCGCTGACGCTCGGCCTGTCGTTCATGCTGGTCATCATGGAGTCGATCTATGTCATGACCCGCCGGCCGATCTGGCGGACCATCACCCGCTTCTGGGGCGTGGTGTTCGGCATCAACTTCGTCCTCGGCGTGGCCACGGGCATCACCATGGAATTCCAGTTCGGCATGAACTGGGCCTACTACAGCCACTACGTCGGCGACATCTTCGGCGCGCCCCTGGCGATCGAGGGCCTGATGGCCTTCTTCCTGGAGGCCACCTTCGTCGGCCTGATGTTCTTCGGCTGGGGCAAGCTGAAGCCGGTCACCCACCTGTTCGTCACCTTCATGGTCGCGCTCGGCACCAACCTGTCGGCCCTGTGGATCCTGATCGCCAACGGCTGGATGCAGAACCCGGTCGGTGCCGCCTTCAATCCCGACACCATGCGGATGGAGGTCACGGACTTCATGGCCGTGCTGTTCAACCCGGTGGCCCAGGCCAAGTTCGTCCACACCGTCTCGGCCGGCTATGTCTGCGCCTCGGTCTTCGTGCTCGGCGTCTCGGCCTTCTACCTGCTGAAGGGCAGGCATCGCGGCTTCGCCAAGCGGTCGATGACGGTGGCCGCCGCCTTCGGCCTCGCCTCCTCCCTCTCCGTCGTGGTGCTGGGCGACCAGTCCGGCTACGCCCTGACCGACAACCAGAAGATGAAGCTGGCGGCGCTGGAGGCCATGTGGCGCACCGAGCCCGCGCCCGCCGCCCTGACCCTGATCGGCATTCCCAGCCTGAAGGACCGCGAGACCCATTACGCCGTCCACATCCCCTGGGTCATGGGTCTGATCGCCACCCGCACCATCGACAAGCCGGTCGAGGGCATCTTCGAACTGGTCGCCACGGCCGAAACCCGCATCGAATCCGGCGTCCTCGCCTATGACGCCCTGCAGAAGATCAAGGCGAACCCGACCGATCTCGCCGCCCGCGGCCAGTTCGAGACCCACCGTCGCGACCTGGGCTACGGCCTGCTGCTGAAACGCTATGTCGCCGACCCGCGTCAGGCCACGCCCGAGATCATCCATCAGGCGGCCTGGGGCACAGTGCCGAACGTCCCGGTCATGTTCTGGGTGTTCCGCGTCATGGCCGGGATCGGCATGCTGATGATCGGCCTGTTCGCGACCGCCTTCGTCCTCTGCACCCTCGGCAAGCACGAGACCCGCTGGTTCCTGCGGCTCGCGGTCCTGGCCATTCCCCTGCCCTGGATCGCCATCGAGTTCGGCTGGGTTCTGGCCGAGTTCGGCCGCCAGCCCTGGGCGGTGGAGGGCGTGCTGCCGACCTTCCTCGGCGCCTCTTCCCTGACCGTGCCCCAGCTCTGGGCGACCATCATCGGCTTCACCCTCCTCTACGGCGCCCTCGCCGTGGTCGAGGTCCGGCTCCTGCTTCGCGCCATCAAGAAGGGCCCGTTCGCCGAACAGGAAGAGTTCGGCGCGCCCGATCCCGACCAGTCCGGCGCCCAGCCCGCGCCCTCCCCCGCTCCGGCCGTGGCCTGACGCCCAGATCCGGAAAGGACATCCCTCATGGAACTCCCCCTCGACTTCGCCACCCTCCGGCTGATCTGGTGGGCCCTTCTGGGCGTGCTGCTGATCGGTTTCGCCCTGACCGACGGCTTCGACCTCGGCGTCGGCGCCCTGCTGCCCTTCGTCGCGAAGACGGATGAAGAGCGGCGCATGGTCATCAACACCGTCGGCGCCACATGGGAAGGCAACCAGGTCTGGTTCATCCTCGGCGGCGGCGCGATCTTCGCCGCCTGGCCCTTCGTCTATGCGGTCAGCTTCTCGGGCTTCTACCTGGCGATGTTCCTGGTCCTGGCGGCGCTGATCCTGCGGCCGGTTTCGTTCAAGTATCGCTCCAAGCGTCCCGAGAAGCGCTGGCGGACCCTGTGGGACTGGGGCCTGTTCATCGGCGGCTTCGTCCCGGCCCTGGTCTTCGGCGTGGCGGTCGGCAATGTCCTGATCGGCGCCCCCTTCCGGCTGGATGCGGACCTGCGCTCCTTCTACGAAGGCCACCTGCTGGGCCTGTTCACCCCCTTCGCCCTGCTTTCCGGGCTGCTGTCGGTGGCCATGCTGGTGCTGCACGGCGCCGCCTGGATTTCGGTCAAGGGCGAGCTCGGCCCCGTGGTCGATCGCGCCCGCCGCTTCGGTACGATCGCGGGCGTGCTCAGCCTGGTCCTGTTCGCGGCCGGCGGCCTCTATGTCGCCTTCGGCGACCTGGGCTTCCGCGTCACCGGCGTGCTGGACCCGAACGGCTTCTCCAACCCCCTGCGCACGACGGTTGAAGCCGCACCCGGCGCCTGGCTGGACAACTACGGCCGCTATCCCTGGATGTTGATCGCCCCGGCCCTCGGCTTCGCGGGCGCCCTTCTGGCCCTGGTCGGTCTGTGGAAGCGTTCGGCGCCAATGGCCTTCAGCGGCTCGTCACTATCCACCGTCGGCATCATCTCCACCGTCGGCCTGTCGATGTTCCCCTTCGTCCTGCCCAGCTCCATCCACCCACAGTCCAGCCTGACGGTCTTCAACGCCTCGTCCAGCCACCTGACCCTGTTCATCATGCTGATCTGCACAGTGATCTTCCTGCCGCTGGTGCTCCTCTACACCGCCTGGGTCTACAAGGTGCTGTGGGGCCGAACCTCGACCGAGGCGCTCAAGACCAACCCGGACCTCTACTAGAGCCGGCCTGAAAGGATTTTCCCATGTGGTATTTCTCCTGGATTCTCGGCCTGGGCCTGGCGGTCGGCTTCGGCATCCTCAACGGCCTCTGGCACGAGTTCCGCCTGTTCGACGAGGGCGACACGGGCCTGTCCACGCCCGACACTGCCGAGGAGGCTGACGCCTCGCAGTGATACCGCCGTCCGCCGTTCCGCGCTTTCCACCCCGGGTGGTCTCGCGAAATCGCGGGGCCGCCCGCTTTGCGTTCGGGATCGACCCGGGTATGCCGGAGCCGTCAAAGTTTCCGGAGCGCGCATCATGGCCGACACCTACGACAACCTGCTGATCGAGCGTCACGCCGACGGCTATGCGGTCGTCACCCTGAACCGGCCCGAGGCGCTGAACGCCCTGAATTCGGCCCTGTTCGCCGACCTGGCCGCCTTCCTCGACAGCGTCGAACACGACGACAGCGTCCGCTGCCTGATCCTGACCGGCTCGGGCGAAAAGGCCTTCGCGGCCGGCGCCGACATCAAGGAGATGGCGGACCAGTCCTACGCCGACATGTATCGCGGCAACTATTTCGCCCTCGGCCACGACCGGATCACCCGGTTCAGGAAGCCGATCATCGCGGCGGTCAACGGCTTCGCCCTCGGCGGCGGCTGCGAACTGGCCATGCTGTGCGACTTCATCATCGCCTCGGACAGGGCCAAATTCGGCCAGCCCGAGATCAATCTCGGCGTCGCGCCAGGCATCGGCGGCTCCCAGCGCCTGACCCGGCTGGTCGGCAAGTCAAAGGCCATGGACATGTGCCTGACCGCCCGGATGATGGACGCCGAGGAGGCCGAGCGCGCCGGTCTGGCCTCGCGCATCTTCCCACACGAGACCCTGCTGGACGAGACCCGCAAGATCGCCGCCCGCATCGCCGCCCAGAGCCCACTGGCTGTCATGGCCAACAAGGAGATGGTCAACGCCGCGCTGGAGACGACCCTGACCCAGGGCGTCCAGTTCGAGCGCCGTCTGTTCCATTCCCTGTTCGCCTTCGACGACCAGAAGGAGGGCATGGCCGCCTTCGTCGAGAAGCGGAAGCCGGTGTTTACGGGCAAGTAGCCGACCCATGAGCCTCGATCCCTCACGTCTCAACCCGGTCTATGCCGACATGGGCGTGACGGTGTTCGAGACCATGTCGGGCCTCGCCCGCGACCTCGGCGCCATCAACCTCGGACAGGGTTTTCCCGACGCCCCCGGCCCCCGCGCCCTGCTGGAATCGGCGGCCCAGGCCGTGCTCGACGGGCCGAACCAGTATCCGCCGTCACGCGGCCTGCTCGCCCTTCGCAGCGCCGTAGCCCGCCACTACGGCCGCCATCAGGGCCTCGACCTGACGGAGGCCGGGGTACTGGTCACCTCGGGCGCCACCGAGGCCATCGCCGCCGCCCTGCTGACCGTCGTCCGGCCCGGCGACGGGGTAGTGGTGATCGAGCCCGCCTATGACGCCTATGGCCCTCTGATCCGGCGCAGCGGCGGCATCGTCCAGCCCGTGCGTCTGGCCCCGCCCGACTGGCGCATCACCGAGGCGACGCTGGAGGCGGCGATCACCCCCGCCACCCGCACCCTGATCCTCAACAATCCGCACAACCCGACCGGCCGGGTCTTCGACGCCGACGAAGTCGCCGCCGTGGCCGCCGTCTGCATCCGCCACGACCTGATCGCCGTCTCGGACGAGGTCTGGGAACATATCCTCTTCGACGGTCGCACCTTCGCCTCCCTTCTGGCCCAGTCCGGCATGGCGGACCGCACGATCAAGATCGGCTCTGCGGGCAAGATGTTCGGTCTGACCGGCTGGAAGGTCGGCTTCGCTTGCGGCGTCCCGGCCCTGATCGACGTCGTCGCCCGCGCCCACCAGTTCCTGACCTTCACCACCCCGCCCAATCTCCAGACCGCCGTCGCCGAGGGGCTGGACTGGCCCGACGACTGGTTCGGCGACATGCGGGCCGACCTGCAACGCTCGCGCGACCGGCTGGCCGACGGCCTGGCCCGCCATGGCTTCGTCGTGACGCCGTCGGAGGGCACCTACTTCCTCTGCATCGACCTCCCGGCCTCCGGCCTGCCGGCCGACGACGAGGCCGTCTGCCACCGGCTGGTGCGCGAGTTCGGCGTCGCTTCCATCCCCGTCTCGGTCTTCCAGTCCGGCCCGACCATCGGCGTCCTGCGCCTGTGCTTCGCCAAGGCCGACGCCGTTCTCGACGAAGCCGTCGACCGTCTGGGCCGGGCGGCAAAGGCGATGCGGAGCTGAAGTCGGGAGCGCGGACCTCCAGGTCCGCTCTGCGGACGCCGAAGGGCGGACCGGAGGTCCGCGCACCAGACACGTCCCAGGCGTTGCGCGATTGCCCCCGCCCCGGTCCTCGACTAACCCTGTCCGCGCGACAGGTTCCTCGAGGCTTCGGCCGAGGGGATGAAAAGGGAACTCGGGTGGAAATGCCCGGACTGCCCCCGCAACTGTAGGCGGATAGCCCGCGCCGACAGCCACTGGACCCCGGTCCGGGAAGGCGGCGTTCTTCGGGGCCGTGACCCGCGAGTCAGGAGACCTGCCCGTCGCGGTCGTCCTTCGTCCGGCCGGGGTGTGTCGGGGGAAGCGGGTTTCGCCCGGCCGACGACGTCCGTCTGTCGCTCGAGGTCCGCCATGCCGCCACCCCTTTCTGACCCCCAGCCGCATCGTCGTGCGGTCCTGACCGGCGCGGCGGCCCTCGCCCTCGCGCCGACAAGCGCCCTCGCCGCCGCCCGCCCGCGCCGCATCGTTTCGCTCAATCCCTGTCTCGACGTGATCCTGATCCGGGTCGCCGACCGGAGCCAGATCGCCGCCCTCAGCCGCTACTCGCGCGACCGCTACGGCTCCACCATCGCCGATCAGGCCCGCAGCCTGCCCTTCACCCGCGGCACGACGGAGGAGGTTCTGGCCCTCTCGCCCGATCTGGTTCTGGCGGATCAGTGGGGCGGCGACCGCACCGCTGCGGCCCTCGCCCGCGTCGGCGTCCGGGGCGAGCGGTTCGACGTGCCCTCGACCGTGGCCGACAGCCTCGCCCAGGTCCGCCGCGTCGCCGCCCTCGTCGGCCATCCGGAGCGGGGCGAGGCCCTGGTCCGCTCCATCGAGACCACGCTGGCGCAATGCGCGCCCCGCCCCGGCGACCGGCCGATCCCGGCCCTGGTCTTCATGCCCGGCGGCTTCGCCTCGGCCCCCGGCACGCTGATGGACGAGATGATGCGCCGCTGCGGCCTGACCAATGTCGCGGCCCGCTACGGGCTGACCGGCTCCATGTCCGTGCCGCTGGAGCGGCTGATCGCCGACCCGCCCGAACTGCTGCTGACCGGAGCCGCCTTCCCCGGTGCGCCCGGCTGGGCCGAGCGGACCATGGAGCATCCGGCCCTGAACCGGCTGTCATCGCGCATGCGCCGCGCCGTCTTCCCCGAGCGGCTGCTGTTCTGCGGCGGACCGGTCCTGATGCAGAGCGCCCGCACCCTCGCCGCCGCCCGCCGCCGCGTGCTGGAGGCCCGCACATGAGACCCGCCCTTCTCTATCCGCTGCTGCTCGGCCTTCTGGCCCTGCTGTTCGGCCTCAGCCTGATGGCCGGACCCGTCTGGGTCCCGTTCAGCGCCTGGACGACGCCCGACCTCGATCCGCGCTGGGCCATCGTCTTCGAACTGCGCCTGCCGCGGGCCTGTCTTGCGGTTCTGATCGGCGCGGCGCTCGGTCTCTCGGGCGCGGCGCTTCAGGGCTACACCCGCAACCCCCTGGCCGACCCCGGAGTGCTGGGGGTCTCGTCCACAGCGGCCCTCGGCGCCGTCATCGCCCTCTATTACGGCGCCACCGTCGTCAGTCCCTGGGTGCAACCCGCCGCCGCCATGGCCGGCGCCCTGCTCGGCGTGGGCGTGCTTCTGGCCCTGTCCGGAAAGGGGGCCAGCCTCGTCGGCTTCATCCTGGCGGGGACGGTGCTGAACATCATCGCGGGCGCGGGCGTCTCTCTAGCCCTCAGCCTCGCCCCCAATCCCTGGGCGGTGGCCGAGATCGTCAACTGGCTGATGGGCTCCCTGGCCGACCGCAGCTTCGAGGAGGTCCGGCTGGCCCTGCCCTTCATCGTCCTCGGCTGCGGCCTCCTGCTCGCCACCGGCCCGGCGCTCGACGCCCTGACCCTCGGCGAGGCGGGCGCCCGGTCGCTCGGGGTTTCCATGTCCCGCACCCGCGCCCTTCTGGCCGGGGGCGTCGGTCTGGCGGCCGGGGCGGCGGTGGCGGTGACCGGGGTCATCGGCTTCGTCGGACTGGTCACCCCCCATCTGGTCCGGCCCCTGGTCGGCGCCCGCCCCGGCGCCCTGCTGATCCCCTCAGCCATCGGCGGCGCCGTCGTCACCCTGGCGGCCGACATCGTCGTGCGGCTGGTCCCGGCGGCGGTCGAGATCAAGCTCGGCGTCGCCATGGCCGCCGTCGGCGCCCCCTTCTTCCTCATCGTCCTTCTGCGAGACCGGAGCCGACTGTCATGAGCGGTTTCAGCACAGCGGGCCTTTCAGGCGCCGATCTCCGCGTCAATCTCGGCGGCCGCCGCATCCTCGACGGCGTCAGCCTCAGCCTGTCCCGGGGTCAGGTCACCGCCATCGTCGGCCCCAACGGCGCCGGCAAGTCGACCCTCGTCTCCACCCTCGCCGGCTTGCTGAAGCCGACTTCGGGCGCCGCCGCCCTCGATGGCCGCCCGCTCTCCGGCTTCTCGCCGCGCGAGCGCGCCCGCCGCCTCGCCGTCCTGCCCCAGACGCCGGAGATCGCTTGGCCGGTGACGGTGCGGACACTGGTCGGCCTCGGCCGCACCCCCTTCACCGGTGCGCGCGGGCTGACGACCGCCGACCACGCCGCCGTCGATCAGGCCATGCAGACCACCGGCGTCACGGCCTTCGCCGACCGACTGGTCACCACCCTGTCCGGCGGCGAGCGGGCCCGCGTCCTGATCGCCCGCGCCCTGGCCGGCGAGCCCGAATGGCTGGTGGCCGACGAGCCCCTGACCGGCCTCGACCCGGCGCATCAGCTGGACGCCGCCGCCCTGTTCCGGTCGCTGGCGGATCGGGGGCTGGGTGTGGTCCTGACCCTGCACGACCTGACCCTGGCCCTGCGGCTGGCCGACCGGGTGGTGGTGCTGTCGCAGGGCGCCGTCCTCGCCGACGGGCCGCCGGATCAGGCCCTGACGCCCGACGTCCTGCGCCGCGCCTTCGGCGTCGAGGCGATCATCGAGACCACGGCCGCCGGGCAGATGGTGGATGTCCGGGGCCGTCTCTAACCCCGCCCGAACCGCCACTTCATGATAAGCACCGCCAGGGCCATCAGGAAGGCGCAGCCATTGGCGACCACGATCGGCCAGGCGCCGGTCAGCACCCCATAGCCGACCCACAGCACGAAACAGGTCACGGTCAGGGAATAGGTCTTCAGACTGACCGAGGAGGCGTCCTTCTCTTTCCAGATCTTGATCATCTGGGGCGCGAAACTGGTGATCGAACACAGGGCCGCCGCCGTGCCGACGACATTTGCGATGAGGTCGCTCATTTCGCGGCCGGCTTGCGCGTGGAAGAGGTTTTGCTGCGTTCCTTCGCCGGCGTCGCCGCCTTGGGCTGGGCCGCCTCGACGTCCTCGGCGCGCAGGGCCGGCTTGCCCCTGATGGCCCGGGCGGGCTTGCCGCTGTGCACCTCGAGGCCGCGCTTCTCGACCTCCTCCAGAATCTTGTCGAGTTCCCGCTCGGTCAGGTGCTCGATGCCGATGAACCGGGCGTCGGCCCGCCGGACCGCATAGATCAGCTCGTCCAGCTTGGCCTGCATGGCCGCCCCGTCGCGGTTCTGGGAGTTCTGGATCAGGAACACCATCAGGACGGTGATGATGGTCGTGCCTGTGTTGCTGACCAGCTGCCAGCACTCGATGAACCTGAAGATCGGCCCCGACAGGGCCCAGACCAGAACGATGGCCACGCAGGCGATGAAGGTCCACGGCTTGCCCGCGATCTTGGCGGTCAGGGTGGCGAAACGGATGAACAGCTTTTCCATCCGGGCGGAACGGCCACGCTTGGCGGCGGTTCCTGTGTCGGCGGGCGGGCAGAGGCTGGCGACTGCTGCCGAGCGTCAGGAGACGTTTACAGGGACCCAGTCATCAGGGAGTTGATGCCACGGCGCATCCGGAAACCGAGCCGCCATCTCCTGCTTGATGAGACGCTCGCGGCGTATGGGGCCGCCTACGTGCCAGGATGCTTCTTCTTCACCGAAGTCGGCAGCCAGACGGGCCGGGACATGAGCCTCGGCATCCCAAGCAGCCGTGATTTCCATGTCCTGAATAGCCGGATCCTCAACGCGCGTGTTCCAAGTCCGACTTGGCGTCCAGACGGTGACGGTTAGACTCCCGACCGGCCATTGCACCGAAGGGCGAGGCTCAACCAAGGCAGGCACGACGCTATAGCGACCTAGCTTTTTCCAGCGACCACTCCTCAGGGCTGAAGTGATGCTGGCAATGCCCACCGAAATCACCGTCATCACGGGAGCGGCCAATATGTCCGCAATGTCGGCGATCTGGTTGGTGCGGACCCGGAAAAATCCGACCCGCCTATCGGGGGTCACCTGACCATAGTAGAGCCACCCGTGTTCTCCGCTCAAGGCATACACGGACCCGCCGATCATGTCGGCGCGCGCCTTTGGGGCTTCATCAAACATAGCGCAAAGTTGCACCCCGAAGGCCGTCGGGCAATGTCCGCGCCCCAAGCCTGACCGACGTCATCGACGTCATTCGGAACCCGGCGCCAGTCCCCTACCGCGACCTCTCCCCGATCGTCCGATCGAGGAAGTCCAGATAGGTCCGCCACTGCTGCAGTTGGCGCTCGTTACCGCGCACGCCGTGGCGTTGGCCCGGATAGAGCATCAGCTCGAACGGCATGGACCGGGCCTGAAGGGCGTCGATGACCCGGGTGGAGTTCTCCAGGATGACGTTGTCGTCGGCCATGCCGTGCATCAGCAGCAGCCGCCCGGTCAGGTTCCCCAGACGGGGGATGACGTCCGACGCCGCGTAGCCCTCCACATTGGCCTCGGGCGTCGACATGTAGCGCTCGGTATAGGCGGTGTCGTAGAGGCTCCATTCGGTCGGCGGCGCCCCGGCCAGGATGGCGGCCAGTCCCATCTTCGGCTCGGTCCCCATCATCAGGCTCATGAAGCCGCCATAGCTCCAGCCCATGACCGCGATCCGGTCGGCGTCCACATAGGGCTGGCTGCGCAACCAGTCGGCGGCTAGGACCTGATCCTCCACCTCCGGCTGGCCCATCTTCAGATACAGCGCCTGTTTGAAGGCGGCGGAGCGGTCGCCCTCGCCCCGGTTGTCCAGACGGAAGACGATATATCCGGCCTCGTTCAGCAACTGGGTCGTCGCCGGCTGCCAGCCCTTCTTGACCCCGCCGCCGGACGGGCCGCCATAGACCTGCATCACCACCGGATACCGCTTGGACGGATCGAAGCCGGGGGGCGTCGTCATCATCCAGACTAGGGTCTCGCCATGGCTGTCCAGCGTGCCGAAAGTCGGTTCCTGACGCCGCGCGACATAGGGCCAGTAGGGGTGGCCTTCCTTCAGTTCGTTCTGTTCGATCCAGCGCACGAAGGTCCCGTCGGCCCGGTACAGGCCCGACTGCGGCGGGGTGGTCAGGTCGGTGTAGTTGCCGACATAGGCCGTCGCCGTCCGGTTCATCGACACGCCCCACCAGCCCCCGGCCGAGGTCACCGCCACCGGCGTCGTCGTGCGGCGTAGCGACGTGCGGAACATCTGCTGCTCGATCGGCTGTTCCTTGCCGTCCTTCATCGAGGCGGTGAAGAAGACCTCGCCCGTCGTCTGATTGACGCCGTTCAGGCTCTTGACCGGATACTCGCCGCGCGTGATCGCCCGCAGCCGCCGCCCGTTCCGGTCGTAGAGATACAGGTGCCGCCAGCCGGTCTCCTCGCTCGACCAGATGAAGCTCCCGTCCTTCAGCGCCTTGAAGTCGTGGTTCAGCGACACCCAGGCGTCCGACGTCTGGCTGGCGATCACCCGGCTGGCCCCCGTCGCCGGATCGACCGACAGCAGGTCCAGCGTCTTCTGGTCCCGGCTCAGCCGCTGGACATAGAGGGTCCGGCCGTCGTCGGACCAGTTGACCCGGGCCAGATAGATGTCGGGGTTCGCTCCCAGATCGACCTTGACCCGCGTCCCCGCCGCCCGGTCCTGCACATAGAGGTCGACCACCGCATTGGGCCGCCCGGCGCGGGGATAGCGCTGCTCGATGGTGCGGGCGCCGCCGCCGGTGATGTCGAGGCGCGGGATGACGTCGACCGTCGATTCATCGGTGCGCTGCAGGGCGATGTATTTCTCGTCCGGGCTCCACCAGTAGCCGGTGTCCCGATCCAGCTCTTCCTGGGCGATGAATTCGGCGGTGGCCCAGGTGATGAGGTCCTTGCCCTCGGTCGTCACCGCCGTCTCGGCGCCCGAGGCCAGGTCGATGAAGAACAGGTTCTGGTCGCGCACGAAGGAGACGAAGTTCCCCTTCGGACTGACCTTGGCGTCGATCTCGTCTGCGGGCGTCTGGGTCAAACGCCGCACCGCGCCGGACGTCTCGCCCGCCGTCGGGCGCGAGGCCAGATAGATGTCGCCCTCCAGCGGGGCCAGGATGTAGCGCCCCTGCTCGTCCCACGAATATTCGACCACCCCGCGCTGCGAGATCCGCATCCGCTCGCGCCGCGCCTTCTCGGCTTCGGACAACTCGCCCGCGTCGGGAACCAGGGCCCGGGCGTCCACCAGCTTGAACGGCTCGCCCGCCCCGGTCGGCGCCGCCCACAGGTCCAGCACCTGAACGTCGTCCGGCCGCGCCCGCAGGAAGGCGACCAGCTCCCCGTCCGGCGACAGGCTGACACCCTGGGCCACCGGGCCGTTCAGCGACGGATTGGCGAACACCCGCTCGGGGGTCAGGATCGACGGATCGGCGACGGCGGAAGACGGCGCGGGGGTCTGGGCGGCGGCCTGACCGGCGACGGCGGCGAGCAGGGAGGCGAGGATCACGGTTTTCATGGCGGCGGACGCTAATGCGGAATCGGCGGCGAGGCGACCGGCGCCGGAGTGATTTTCGCCCTGCGGCGTCCGGTCCCTGCCACCGCGCGCCGTTTCAGGCGTTGCTGTATGCGGCCGCACGGGCCAGGCCGAGGCGGCATGAAGCGGGACTTCGCGGACTTCTGGAATTTGCTGTGGGAGCTGGGGCTGGCCCTCTGCGCCGGCTTCGCCCTGCTCAACGCCTTCGCCCCGCCCCAGGACCTGTTCTGGAAGCCACTGGACCTGAACCGCCCGGTGGGCAGCGCCACCGCCGCCAAGGTGGCCGGTTTCGAGGTGCGACCCGACGACGCGCCCGAGGCCGTCGAGGGCGCCACCGAGGCCTGCATGTCCGCCCTGCGCGACGCGGGGGTCGAGGTCCAGCGAGCCGAAGACCGCAATGACGGCGGCTTCTGCGTCGTGCGCGGCGCGGTGCGCCTGACCGGCGGCGACGTCACCCCCCTGTCGCCTGGCGGCCTGGTCATGCAGTGCCCGCTGGCGGTGCGCTACGTCATCTGGGACCGGCAGGTTCTGCGGCCCGAGGCCGAGCGGGCGTTCGGATCCCGCGTCGCCCGGGTGGACAACATGGGCTCCTATTCCTGTCGCCGGATCTACGGCTCCACCGACGTGGCGGAGCGCCCCAGCGAGCACGCCCGGGCCAATGCGCTGGATGTGGCGGGCGTCACCCTGACCGACGGGCGGCGCGTCTCGGTGCTGGCCGACTGGGACGGGACCGGTCCCGCCGGCGCGCCGGGGGCGGCCTTCCTCCGCGCCATGCGCGACGGCGGCTGTCGCCTGTTCTCGACGGTCCTGACGCCCGACTACAACGCCGCCCATGCCGACCATCTGCATCTGGACGGCGCCCCGTATCGGCTCTGCGCCACGGGGCCGTCGCGATCGCGAACGGTCCAGCCCGGCGCCGGTTGAGCCGCGCAAAGCCCGCGTCCGCCTGACCAGCCGCGCATGGATCGTGCGCGGCGGCCGACTCGATTCCGGTTGACCGTCGCGGAAAGCCGGGTGACAAAGCCCTTGCAGTCCGGATTTTGCGTGGGGTCCAAACCCATGTGGCGCTCCTTCGCCTGAACGAGCTGTGTCCAGATGGGCTGACGGGCGACCCTGCGGGGCGCCTGCCTGGCAAAGCGCGTTTACGGAGACGCAGATATGGCGACCGGTACGGTCAAGTGGTTCAACCCGACCAAGGGCTATGGTTTCATCCAGCCCGATGGCGGCGGTTCGGACGTTTTCGTCCACATCACCGCGGTTCAGAAAGCCGGCCTCGCCGGTCTCGATGAAAACACCAAGGTCGAGTACGAGCTGGAAACCCAGCGCGGCAAGACCTCGGCGGTGGACCTCAAGGTCCTCTAAACCGACACAAGGCAACGGGCGCGGATCTTTCAGGTCCGCGCCCGTTTTCTAATCCGGCCCTGTTTTGTGGCCCAGCTCTGGCCGCCGCAGCCCTGTGGCGGCTTTCGGCCGTGGACGCCCCCGGCGTCTGGCGTGCGCTCCGCCGACATGCGATCCAGCGCCATGCCCGCGCCGCCCTCTCCCGCCGACATCGCCGCCGCGCGCGACGCACTGGCCCGGCTTGATCCGGCTCTGGCCCGGGCCCATGCGGCCACCCCGATCTTCGAATGGCGCAGCCGCCCCGGCGGATATGAGGGCCTGCTGCATCTGATCGTCTATCAGCAGGTCTCCCTGGCCTCGGCCGCCGCCATCTGGGCCCGCACCGTCCAGGGCCTCGGCGGAGCCGTCGTCCCCGAGGCCGTGCTGGCCCGCGACATCGAGACCTTGCGCGGCTTCGGCCTGTCCCTGCCCAAGGCCCGCTATGCGCAGGAGATCGCCCGCGCACAGATCGAGGGCCGCATCGAATTCGACGGCCTGTCGCGCCTGTCCGACGAGGAGGCCCTCGCCGCCCTTCTGGCGCTCAAAGGGGTGGGGCGATGGACCGCCGAGACCTTCCTCATGTTCTGCGAACACCGCACCGACATCTTCCCCGGCGGCGACGTGGCGCTGCAGGAGGCGATGCGCTGGGCCGACCGCGCCGTGCTGCGCCCGACGGAGAAACAGGCCTGGGCCCGCGCCGAAATCTGGCGTCCCCATCGCGGGGTGGCGGCGCACCTGCTGTGGGGATGGTATGGTGGCGTGAAGCGCGGCGAGATTCTGCTCGACGCCCAGGGGGCGGGGGACGACCTGTGACGCAACTGGTGGACGCCGAGGCCGCGCGGGTGCTGACCGATCCGGTCGCCGTGCTGGGCGCGCTCGACTTCGCCGGGGTGGCCGTCTTCGCCGCCACCGGCGCCCTGGCCGCCGCGCGCGAGAAGCACGATCTGGTCACCTTCGCCTTCTTCGCCGCCATCACGGGCGTGGGCGGCGGCACCCTGCGCGTCGTCCTGCTGGGCCTGCCGGTCTTCTGGGTCAACGACTGGCGCTATATCGCCGTCTGCCTCGGCGCGGCGGCGGCGATCTGGCTGATCGGCCAGAGGGACTGGCGGTTCCGCGCCCTGCTGTGGCTCGACGCCCTGGGTCTGGGCGCCTATGGCGTCCTCGGCGCGGCCAAGGCCGAGGCCATCGGCGCCGCCCCCCTGATCTGCATCGTCATGGGCGCCCTGACCGCCTGTTTCGGCGGCATCATCCGCGACCTGCTGGCCGGCCAACCCTCGATCCTGCTGAGGCGTGAGATCACTATCTCCGCCGCCCTCGTCGCCGCCACCACCTATGTCCTCCTGCGCGCCTTCGAGATCGGCTCCTGGCCCGCCGCCGTGGTCGCGGCCCTCCTCGGCTTCGGCCTCCGCGCCGGCGCCCTCGCCTGGGGCTGGAGCCTGCCGGGCTTCCCGGATCGGCGGGTGCGGTGAAATGCTAGAGTTCACGGCGCTGGAGCAGGCGGTATTCAAAGCGACCTGTGAGGCCCAACCCGAGATAGCTGCGTCGCTCGGCAAGCTACTGAAAACTGCGCGTGTTCTCGATCGCGAAAATACCGGCCATGGCTTCTACACATCGTTCGACGCGGATCGATCCAAAGCTCCCCTCGAGTGGCCATCGACGATCGTTGACGGACCAGATGCAGAGGTTGAAGTCTGCGGCGAGGCTCTTTTCATGGGCTTCATTCTGTCGCTCAAAGACGGTTACCCCGCGTATCTCGAAGGCTTCCAGTACTGCACGCCGTCAGGCGGCCATATCGACCTGAAGTCTGCAGGACTCGAGGGTATCAAGTGGATTCGTCCAATGCCGGCGCCATGAGCCATGGTTCCCGAATGACGCTTTCAGAACTGCGCCCCTTTCCCTCCCCGTCATCAAACCTTCCCCGATCCGTCGTGGCGGCGCTCTCGAATCAGGCGTAGTCTGTAACCACAGATAAGGAAGGAGCCGGTCTTCAGTCCTGTCGCCTCACCCCTTTTCCGAATGATCGGGAGAGCCTGATGCAGGTTCTCACCCGTCCGCCATCCGGGTTTCCCGCCCTGGTGCTGAACGCCGATTTCCGGCCGCTGTCCTACTATCCCCTGTCGCTCTGGCCGTGGGAGGAGGCGGTCAAGGCGGTCTATCAGGACCGTGTCGATGTCGTGTCCGTCTATGACAAGGTCGTCCGCAGCCCGTCGATGGAGATGGTCCTGCCCAGCGTGATCGCGCTGAAGAACTATGTCGATCAGGACCGCAGCCCCGCCTTCACCCGCTTCAACGTCTTCCTGCGCGACGGCTTCACCTGCCAGTATTGCGGCGACACGGCCGAACTGACCTTCGACCACGTCCTGCCCCGCTCACAGGGCGGCCGCACGACCTGGGAGAACATCGTCGCCGCCTGTTCGCCCTGCAACCTGAAGAAAGGCGGCCGCACCCCGGGCCAGGCCCACATGCCGGTCCGCCGCCTCCCGCACCGCCCGAACGCGTATCAGCTTCAGGAAGCCGGCCGCCGCTTCCCGCCGCACTACCTGCACCAGAGCTGGCTCGACTACCTCTACTGGGACATCGAGCTCGAACCCTAGGGTTTCCCGGTGTTTCCCATTTATGCCCAGATGCCTGTTTTGCTGGCATGAACAGGGTAATGGGCGATTGCCCGAGGTCGCCGCTCTATCCTCCGATTTGCTCCGTTCCGGTGACCAGATAGTGACCAGAAGCCGGGCTCAAACCCCGCCGTGGCGGGACGGACCCGGATAGATCCAACCGACTTGAGATGCTGCCGGATCGCCCAGATGTGCTTTGGCTTGAGAGGGGCCTCGGGGCCGGTCATTCGATCGGCGTTCCAAGGCTTGCGAGGCAAATGAACCGGGCTGGCGCATGGCCACCTCCCACGATCAACGCCCCCACCCCAGCTTACACTTCAGACAGCGGAGATGCGCCGAGAGCGGAACTTTGGTCATTGCCAGATACGAGACCTCTGTAAGGTATCGATCAACGAATGGTCTCCGCCAAGACCAGCTTGCGCATCGGCGTCGGAACCGACACGGTCGTCGAGGATGAGCGGGGCTGCCTGGGACCTGCCGGGTGTGGGTCAGTACACCCAGGTCCGGACGGTTCCGTCGGTATTCAGGCGGCGCACGAGATGTTCGTCCAGCGCGAACAGCGTGCCGTCGGGCCCGCGGCACAGGGCCCGGACGTCGCGGAAGTTGGCGCGGGCGGCGGGGCCGTCGTACGGATCCTCCTCCAGGCCCGGTCGGGCGACGTCGCGGCTATAGGATCTGCCGGTCAGAGCCGTCAGCCGCCCCGTCCTCTCGTCCAGGCGCAGCAGCTGGCGGCGCGCATAGGCGTCCATGTCCCGGGAGGCGATGACGATGGCGCCCGACGGCTCGACCGCCACGGCCTGGACGCCGTCCATGGTCTGGCCGCTGGCGCTGCCACTGCCGCGCTTGTAGGCTTGGTAGACGCGGCGCATCGAGCCATCGGGACGGATGCGCCAGATCATGGTCTGAAAGTCGTGCGCGCCGCTGGCCACACCGGTGATGCCGGCGGCGACGATCTCTGCGTTCGCGGCGTCCCAAACGATCGCTCTCACGGACACGACATCATCGCTGTTCACGCCTTCGCAGGCGGTTCGATCGCGGCCGAGGACCGTGGAGACCTGGCCGTCGGGCGTGATGCGGCGCAGGACGCAGTCGTTCTGGTCGGCGACCCAGATGTTGCCCTGGCCGTCCTCGATCGGCACGCCGGGCCGGTCGAACAGGGCGGCCGAGGCCGGGCCGTCGCGATAGCCGGATGTCTCGCCCTCGGGCCCGGCGATCCGCTCACTGACCCCGTCGCGGACGCGATAGAGGGCATAGGCGCTGCTGCTCAATAGACTGCCGTCGCCGGCCAGGCTGAACTCATGATACGGGGCCTCTGTGGTCCGGCGGGCGGCGTCATAGGTGGCGATCGGGGTGACCGCGCCGTCGGCGGCGATCCGCCACCAGCCGACCGGCCCGTCCGTGCCGGTCTCGAAGCTGCGGCCCGAGACGACCAGGCCGCCATCCGGCGCGCAGGCCATGCTGCCGATCCGCTCGAACAGGAAGGCCGGGGGGGCCAGATAGGGGTTGGTGGAGAGAAGCTGCGGCGGGCCGTCGACCGGCTCGAACTTCTGGCCGCGGCCGACATTGAGCCACAGGGGCTGGGGCGAAGACGACACGATCGTCGTGGCGCTCGGCCCCGCCACGCCCAGCCGGGCCGTCGGGGCTGAACGTTGTGCCGGACCGGGCGGCGGACCGCGACGGTCGTCGGAGCGACCCGGGTCGCGACGCGGCTCTTCGGGACGCAGGGCGCGATCCATTTGGCGCTCGGCCTCCTGTTCGACCCGCTCCCGGGCGCGATCCAGCAGACGGCCGAACAGGTCCTGGGCCTGGGCCGTCGGGGCCAAGCCGAGCGCGATCAGCAGGGCCAGGCCGGAAACCCGGCTGAAGCGAGGACGCGACATGGTCATTCCTATACTCCCGGGCGCCGCGCTGCGATTGGATCGCGTGGAGCCCTATTCGCAGTTGTAATTGTGGCTGGGCGTCAGTTCGTAGTGCTCGTCGCCCGAGCCGCTGACTGCGCCATAGGCGGTGCCGACGCTTCCCGGTCCGGTCGCGACGATGCCGGTCGCCACATCGCCGTTGTAGGTGACCGTGTAGGTCCCGTTGCCGCTCAGGCGGAACCCGTACATCGAACCTGAGTATCGATAGGAACCGCCCTGGGGCGAACTGGGCGTGAAGTTGACCGTCACCCCATTGCCCTCGACCGTGAAGGGCTGGCCGATGTCGCAGATCAGGCCCGTGCCGTGGAACTCGTCGGCCCCGCCCTCGATGCTGTAGGCCCCCTCGCTGATCAGCAGATCGAGCGTCAGTGTCGCCTTGCCGCGCCGCGACACAGCGTCGAGCCGGATCGACATCCGCGCCTTCTTTTCATTCGGCGCGGTGTGGACGATCGTGCCGGGGGTGCGATCAATCACGGCGGGGCTGATCGATTCCCCGCCCGTCAGCGTCGCCGTCACCCGGGCCGCGACAGCGGCCCCGTCGGTCCTGGAGATGACCGCGACGGGAATGTCCGACTTGGCCTTGGGATCGACGCGGCCGGGAGACTGGGCGTCGATGCGGATACAGGCCCCGCTGCTCCAGTGCGATTGCGCGCCCTCGATGGCCCCGATGGCCAAGGTCACTGCCTGGACCATGGCGCTGGACCTCATCGCGTCGGTCACGGCCCCCGTCTCTGCTCCCCGGCGCTCGGCGCCGGGCCGGAACTCTCCTCTACCCGACCGCTGCCAGTCGACCTCGCCCTGATAGCTGACGGTTCCGTCCCTCCCCGTGGATTTTCGGCTGTAGCGGGTCTGGATGTCCTGATCGGCGACCTCCGCATTGTCATCGGCGTTCAGGACGACGTGGGCCTCGACCTGGGAATCGACCGCAGCCGCACCGCCTGCGCCGGCCTTGCCGGCCTGACTGAGCTTGACGGTGAACTCGACCCGCCCCGAAGCATCGGGGCACAGCCCTTTGGTGATGAAGGTGGTCTTGGCGCCCGCCACCAGCCCGAGCGGTGGGACATCGACATTGCTCTCCAGCGATGTGGTCACCTGGCCGTCGGCGTCGCGGGAGATGGTGATGGTGGCCTTCTCGCCGGCGGCGCCATTGATCGTCTCGGTCCGGGAGCCAACCGTGCCCGCGTCACCACTATTGACGATGCCGCCGGCCATCCGAGCCCCCGACATGCCCGAGAGCGCAGCCGTGACGGTCGTAGACTCCAGAGCCTGCGCATGGGCCGGCGGGGCGACCCAGTCCAACAGGCCGATCGGCCGCCGAACGGTAGACACCGGCGTGCGCAAAGCGCCGGGCTGAACCGGCTCCGGACCTGAGGCGGCGGAAACGGAAAGGTCGGTGGACCCGATCTGCGCCACGGCGCGCGCGAGAATCGCCTTGTCCGCCGCCTCGATCGCGGCGCGGTGGGCGGCCAGTTCAGGAACATCGCGGCTCAGCCAGGCAACGGTGTCGGCGTTGAGCGATGGGAAGGCGGGTTCTTCGGGCAGGTCGATCCGGTCGACCAGCGCGTTGACCTCGCGCTGCAGTTCCGCGTTCGCCGACCTTTCGCAACCGGCGAGCGCCAGGGTGGCGGCGAGCGTCGCGGCGATGGCGAGGATCAGGCGGCGCATGGGGTCAGCGGGCCTGGAAGCGCCAGCGGATCGTCAGCGTGCCCTTCTCCTGCCAGCGACCCTCGGTGAAATAGATGGTCTCCTCGCCCGACTGGTCGCGCCAGTTCCGGCCCCGGACCTCGACGATCATCGGTTTCTGGTCGTCCCCCAGGCGGACCGGGAACTCCAGCATCTTGTCCTCGGAGCCATTGTCGTCGGACCGCCCGTCGGAGTCCTGACCCGAGATCGTTTCCGTCCCCGGCGTCAGCCCCGGCACCGGCAGTTTCAGCGCCAGCATACGGCTGTTTCGGTCGAACTCGACGCCGGTCAGGATGCCGGGTCCGTCGGTCGGGATCGACACGCCCGCCACGGACGCCGGCAGCCCCCCGCTGCCCTCGCGCCGGATCGTCTGGGTGTAGGGGGCCCCCGAACCGGGATCGATGACCGTGACCTCGATCGTCTCATTGATCGCGTAGCGGCCGGCGCCGAAATTACCTCCCCAGTACTGATAGTGGTCGCCGGGCTGCATCTGGGCCTCGATGTCCTCGCGCGAGTTCATCAGCGTCTGGGTCTGGCCGTTCGCCTGGGACTGTTGCGCAAGCTTCATGCCTTCACGCTCGAAACAGGCTTCGTCGTCGCCGCACCTTTCGCCGATCGCCTCGGCGGCCTCCATCATCGTCGACACGCGATTGCCGACGCCGAAGGCCCGGTCGACGCGGCCCTGGGCGGCAGCCAGCGCCGCCGCCTGCTCATGCAGCACCGGGATGTCGGCAGGGGGTTGAGCATAGACGTCGGCCGTAATCGTGGCATTGCGTTTGGCGCGCCATGTCACATGGCCCGTATTGCCCGGCTGGCGCTCTGAGCCCTCGGATTCATAGACGTATTCGACCGTCAGTTCGCCCCTGGCATTGGGCCGGGCCAGGTCCTGGGCGACGGCGGGCGCGGCAGCGACCACCAGGCCCAGACCCACTAGGAAACTTCGAGCACGCAACATCCATCGACCCCACGAAATGGCGAACGACGGCAGGCTAGGATCGGGCGCGGCGCGCGTCTTGGGCCAGGAGCTAGGGCTTTGCGCTACTCCAGGCGGATTGACGCCGCATGTCCGACGGGGTCACGCCGAAGCGCCGTCGGAAAGCCTGGTTGAACCAGGAAATGTCGCTGAACCCCGCCATGAGCGCCAGGGTCGCGATGGTGTGGTGGGCCAGATAGGGCGAGCCCAGCAGCGTGCGGACATGCGCCAGCCGCGCGTCCAGCACATAGTCGGTGAAGCTGGTCCCTTCGTCATAGAACAGGGCGCGGACATAGGCCGGGCTGACCCGATGCCGGCGGGCGATCCAGTCCAGCGAGAGCTCCAGAGCACCCAGGTTGGCCGCGACGTCGGCCTTGATCGCGGCGCGGCGCGCGGCGCGCACGCCGCCACGGCTGGCCCGCACCGCATCGTCGCGCCGGGCGCCCAGGGCCATCACCGTCAGATCGACGACATGGCTGGCCAGCATGGCCTGCTCGTCCGCCTCCAGCCCGTCCGCCTCGTCCAGCAAGGTGGCGGCATAGGCCTCAAGCAGGCGCGCGGCAGGGCGTGACCGCATCCGGGGATGGATCAGGCAGTCCTCCTCGGCCAGTCGCGGCACCAACTGGGCGGCCGGCACGGCGATCGAGAGGATGCGGCTCGACCGGGCGATGATGGTTGTGCAGCGCCCTCTGCGCGGCATGACGTTCAGGTCGCCGGCATGCACCTCGCGCTCGGCCTTGCCCGCCGCCACCACGCCGCCCCCGGCCGCGGTGATGCTGAGATAGACCAGCCCGTCGTCCGCAGAAGGCGTCACCAGCCGGATCGGCGAGGCCTCGATATTGGCCAGGTGAACACTGCCGATGGCGCACAGGTCCAGCGAAACGCGGGCGGGCGTATCGGCCTGAAAGTCGATGCCGCCGACGACATGCAGTCCAAACGCCGCTTCGATACCCTCCTTGCGCAAAGGGTCCGGCAACGCATCGCTCGAGAAACGTAATCGCATCGGTCACCTCGACGAGACAACCGCGATATACGGATTGCTTGGCGGCGGCGATAGGGCTTTCAGACTCTGGTGATCGGCGAGGGCGCCTCGGCCTTCACCGAGGACTGCCGGATGGCTGTCCTACCTGCGTGAAGGATCATTCGGCCACGAGCGCATGTTACGAAACACCGCCAAGCGTCAGACTGGCGCAATCCCGGCGGCCCGCCCCCTTTCACGAAGCGGACATCGCCCCAAGATCACCTGTATCGCTGCAGTTGGCCCCATCGACTCCAGCTTGCGCCAGTACCGCGACGGGCGAATCGAGGTTCCCGGCGACGAACCGCTACGTCGACACGACCGACGAGACCAGTTTCCGGAACCCTTCGATCGCCGCGACGGTGGCGACGGGAGCGAGGCACCGGGCGTCGTCTTCGGCGACGTGATGATAGCGATGGATGCCAAACACTCCGGCGGCCGGCGCGTACCCGGACTTGATCACCTCGACCAATTCTCCGGCCGCCAGAACCGCGCTCGACACCGGCTGCTCGTAACCGACCTGGCCCCTGAAAATCTCCCGCGCCGTGGGCAGGAGGTCAGGCGAAATCGAGAGGAACCGCTGACTATCCACGCTGGGCAAGGGCGTCGGCCTGCCGGGGGTCTCGTGCCAGTCGCGAGCGGCGACATTCGCGCCGAGATGCAGCCAGAAGGCGGTACGGTCCGGCGGAGGCGCGATTTCCTTCATCGCTTCGGACGCCCCGAGATACTCGTATTCGTGCCCCGTGTTACAGACGAAGGCGAGATCGTGATCCGGCAGGGCCGTCGGCGCCCAGCGCGCCAGATCGAGCCAGGCGGCGACGCCCGGCCCCCGCTCGGCCGCGCAAGTGAACCAGCCCGATCGCGGCGTGGAGATCGCAATCCAGCGCCCCTTGCCGCGATCCATCCGCCCGACGAAGTTGAAGGCGTCGCGGGTCCCGCCATGACCGTCGAGAACCAGCCGCGCCGTCTGTCGCTGGAAGGCGGCAGCCAGGAAGGGTCCGGCCGCCTTCGGCGCCAGCAACGCGACCGGTCCTTTGAACATCGGCGCCCGCCCATCAGCGTTCAGGGCGATGACCTTGCCCGTAGGGCCGTTGGTGATGGCGACCACGGCCCGCGCCCCCGCGGCGAAAGCCGCCTCGACGGGCCCTCTCGCCCCGGGCGACAGCATGGTCGACCAGCGCGAGAAGGCCATGTCGACCAGGGCCACGGCGCCTTCAAGCGATCCAGCGAACCGACCGACGGCGTCGACTCGCACGAGCGGTCCGGACACCCCCTCGCCGCCCGTCGGGATGACGATGGGTTGAGCGTAGACTCCGGCCGTCGCACCCTCGATCGACAACTCCGCCTTGCGCACATCGAAGTAAGGCGTTGAAAAAACCTGTCGCTGGAGAGCGTAGCCGGCCGTTTCCAGTTCTCCCGCCAGCCATTGTCCGCAGCCGGTGTCGCCGGGTCCGCCCGCCTGCTTCTCACCAAAGCTCACATACTTGAGAAGGTCGGCTTCGACCTGTTCGGCCACGGGCGGCGGCGTCGATGCGGCGGCCTGCGTCACCCCCGCGAGCGGCATGAGGGCTCCCGCACCGAGCAACGCCCGCCTGTTGGTGTCGATCATCGAAAGCCTCCCATCACTCTCACTGTATCACTTGGCTGAAGACCGCACGGCCCGCCCGAGCAGAACCACGCTGATGAACGATACGGCGCACATCACGGCCAGATAGATGGCGATGGGCAGGCTGGACGCATAGCGGGCGAACAGCGCC
The DNA here is from genome assembly GCF_052436175.1 of Brevundimonas sp. Classification (GTDB taxonomy): domain Bacteria; phylum Pseudomonadota; class Alphaproteobacteria; order Caulobacterales; family Caulobacteraceae; genus Brevundimonas. Next base: position 25,588 of record NZ_JBQVNM010000021.1, read on the forward strand.
GTCGCGACGATGGGCGCGAAGCCGCCCCCCACTACCGCGCCGATCTGATAGCCGAGAGACGCTCCGGAGTACCGGATCGCCTTCGGAAACAGTTCGGCGAACAGGGCGGCCTGGGGCCCGTACATCATGCTGACGAACAGCAGTTGGACCGTGATGGCGACGAACACCGCCACGCCCGATCCCGTTTCGAGCAGCGGAAACACCGCGAAGGCCCACAGACCCGATAAGGCGGCGCCGACCAGGAACACGCCCCGTCGACCGAACCGGTCGGATGCGGCGCCGCAAGCCAGCAGCACCGGGATCATCAGCGCGCTCCCCGCCATTACCGCCGCCAGCAAGACGTCACGCGACATGCCCACGGTCGTGGAGCCATAGGCGATGGCGTAGGTGATGGCGATGTAGAAGCAGACGTTGTTGGCGACGAAGGCCCCGCCGGCCAACAGGACTGTGCGCCAGTGGTTGACCAGAACCTCAGCCAACGGCGACCGGGTCGCTGCTGTACGGGCCGCTGCGGGCGCGGCGCTGGGCGACACGTCCTCGCGATGGACGGCCTCCTCCACGCTGCGGTGCATCACATAGCCGATCAGGATCAGGATGACGCTCGCGACGAACCCGATCCTCCAGCCCCATCTCATGAAACTGTCCTCCGCCGTCAGGGCGCTGACGACCAGGAAGACGGAATTGGCCAGCACCACGCCGAGCGGCACCCCCACCTGCACAAAGCTGCCGTAGAAGCCCCGCCGATGAGGCGGGGCGCTTTCGATGGCCAGCAGGGCCGCGCCGCCCCATTGCCCGCCGACGGCCAGACCCTGTGCGAAGCGCATGACCACCAGCAACAGGGGGGCAAGGACGCCGATCTGGGCATAGGTCGGCAAAAGCCCGATGAGGGTGGTCGAAGCCCCCATGACGAACATGGCGACGACCAGGGCGCGCTTCCGCCCATACACGTCGCCGAAATGCCCGAACACCATCCCGCCCAGCGGTCGCGCCACGAACCCCACCGCGAATGTGCTGAAAGAGGCGATCAGCGCCACGAAAGGCGGCAGGTCGGCGGGGAAGAACAGCTTCGGGAAGACCAGGGCCGCGGCGGTGCCGTAGATGAAGAAGTCGTACCACTCGACGGCCGCCCCGGCCGACGCCATGACGGCGATCTTCAAGCCCCGATCGTCGCCCGCCTGTGTGTCTGGCATCTGTTTCCTCGCGGCGCTTTTGTTGACGCTCTCGACCAAACCTCAGCGCGTCGTTCACCGCTGTCAAGATTGTACGACAACTTTTGGAGTTTTGTTGAATCTTAAAGGAACCGTTCGGGGAGTTGCCGTCACGCAATTTAAAACACATTGTCGTACAATCTTGACACGTCGGTTCGGCGCGTCGATGATCCCCCTGTCGCGACCATAACGACGACAAAACATCAGGGAGAGGATCAGGATGGTGCGCAACATCGCGTGCTCGACCGCCGCGTTGATCGCGGTGGCGGCCCCCGGGCTCGTTTGGGCCCAAACCACGACACAGACGCCGCCAGCCACAGAGCAACAAGGCCCGGCGACCCGGGTCGGCGACGTCGTCGTCACCGCGCGCCGTCGCGAGGAGGCCGTCCGCGACGTGCCCTCGACGATCACCGCGCTCTCGGCGGAAAACCTCGAACAGAAGAGCCCGATCGAGGGCGTGGGCGATCTGCTTCAGACCGTCCCTGGCGTCCGCTTTAACGGCGTCCAGAGCGAGAACCTCGCCGAGATTTCCGTGCGTGGATCCGGCACGCAGCGGGCCACGAGCGCCGACTCGGCCGTCGGTCTCTTCGTCAACGGCGCCTATGCGGGTTCGAGCACCCTCGGCGGACGCAACTTCAAGCGCATCGACTATTTCGACATCGCCCGCGTCGAAGTCCTCGAGGGCCCCCAGGGCGCGCTCTACGGCCGCAACTCGGAGTTCGGCAGTGTCAACATCGTTCTGGCCCAGCCCCAGTTCCGCAACGGCGGTCGGGTCTCGGCCACCTACACGGACGACCTCGGCCAGCTGCGTCTCGACGGCATCGTCAACCAGCAGATCAACGACAAGATCGCGGTGCGCGTCGGGGCCCAGGTAACGGGCCAAGGCGACGGCGTCTATTACAACCCCAACCAGAACAAATACTACGACCACACCGACGGCTATCTGGCCCGCGCGCAGATCCGCTACATGGACGGTCCGCTGGACATGAACCTGATGCTGGACGCGCAGGACATGAACCTGCCGACCTTCGTCAACCAGTGGGTGGTGCCGGCCGGTCGCCTGCCGACCATTCCGCTCGGCTACACCGGCCCGCGCTACGACGTGCCGTCCGATGTCGCCAACGACCTGCATCAGACGGTCCAGCGCGCCATGCTGACGGTCAAATACGACCTCGGCTGGGGCGAGCTCACCTCGACCACCATGGGGATGCAGTATCACTCCAGGCAGAATTTCGCCGCAGCCGTCGACCTGGCGACCCAGGCGAGGTTCCAGGCCTCCGGCCAGATCGGCCTCTATCCCCTCGGCGGCACCACGACGGATGTGAAGGACAAGACCTTCTATCAGGACATCCACATCACCGGCGACGCCATGGACGGCCGCCTCCAGTGGCTGGGCGGCGTCGAAGCGTTGTTCCAGGAGGACAACTACACCCGGGACGCGCGCACCAACCCCTGCGTCCTGACCGCCACCTCGTCGATCTGCGGCGGCACGCCGACCACGCCGGTCTGCTACAGACTGATCCCGACGGCGGTGAACTGTCCGGCCACCTTCCCGCTGGCGTTCGGCAGCCGCCGTATCGTCCCGTCGGACTACAAATCGGGGGCCGTCTACGGCTCGCTCAAATATGACATCGGAGCCCTCTCTCTGAGCGGAGAGCTGCGCTACTCCCGGGATCAGAAGACCGCATCTCAGAGCGACTTCCGGCTCTACACGACGACGCCGATCGGCACGCCCTCGACCTATGACTTCGACGAGGACAATCTCGCCTATGCCGCCTCGGCCAGCTACCGGCTGAACGACACCTCGCTGATCTACTTCCGCACCGGCACCGGTTATCGTGCGGGCGGCGTGAACAACGGGACCGTCGTCGCCGCTGCTCCGAACCCGCTCCAGCCGACCTACGGCAACGAGAACACGACGGCCTATGAGCTGGGCCTGAAGACCAATGTCGCGCAGAACGTTTTCCTGCGCCTTTCGGCCTATACCTCTCGCACCGAGGATGCGATCGCCCTGGTGACGGACGGCTGCACCGCCGCCAACGCCTGCGGCCAGGCGGGAACCAACTTCAACATCAACGGCGGCACCATGGAGGTGAAGGGCGTCGAGGCTTCGATCGACGCCGTCTACGACATCGGCGGCGGTCGTCTGGCCGTCGGCGTCAACGGCGCCCGTCAGGACGCCAGCTATGTCGAGGTCGCCTCGGTGGCCGGCGCCCCCGTTCTGGACAGTATGGTCGCCCAGACCCCCGAATGGACCTTCTCGGCCAACCTCAACTATCGCCGCCAAATGGGCCCGGGCCTCTTCGGTTTCGCGAACATCGCCTACAACGGTCAGCGCGGCGGCGGCCAGGATACCGTCACCGCCACGTCACCCTTCATTCCGCTGGAAGACATCGACAATGTCGACCTGCGGTGGGGCGTCCAGTTCCGGCGCACCGAGGTCGCCCTGTTCGTCAAGAACGCGACCAACGAGATCGTGCCGGTGCTGAAGCTGCAGCAGGTCGATATCCCGCTGGCCAATCGCTACAGCCGCCCGAGATCCTTCGGCGTTACGGCGACCTACCGCTGGTGAGACTGACGTTGGCCCTCCGTCGGCAAGCGGCGACCACGATGGAAAGAGACCTGTCGTGGTCCGCCGCGACCCGTCCGACGGGCGACGAATATTGTACAACAATACCAAGACCGCTCCGGACAAGCCGCTTGCTCGACGAACGTCACACTCATAGGGAATGGCAAGCGACGCGCCCGCAACTCGCGGAGACGCGCCTGCAATCTGCGAAGGGCAGGCCTTTGGTGAAACAAGCAGGAACGACCCGAGCCGACGTGGAAACCACCCCGTCCTTGAGCGCGGACGACATCGCCCAGGTTCTGCGAACCCGCATCCAGAAAAGCGAGATCGCACCGGCTGAGTGGCTTCGCGAGGCGCGCCTCTGCAGCGAGTTCAACGTCGGCCGCTCGACCGTGCGTCGCGCCCTTCGCACCCTGGCCGACGACGGATTGATCGAACTCGAGGAAAATCGGGGAGCCCGCGTCTCGGCCACCACGGTCGAGGAGGTGTTCGACCTCTATGAGGTGCGCGCGGCCCTCTACGGCCTGGCGGCGCGGTTCGCCTGCCTGCGCGCGTCCGAGGCGCGCATCCGCAAGATCGTGGGCAAGATCGACCAGATGCTCACCGCCGCCGAAAGCGGCATGCCGGCCGAAGACATCATCGCTCTCTCCGAGACCATCTTCAGCAGCATGATCGAATGCGGCAGCGCCGACGCCCAGCGCATGACCGAAGCGGTGCGCCGCAAAACGCGCTTCCACTTCTCCTATGTCGCCCTGGCCATCAACGCCAACGGTCCAGGCCCCTATGAGCACTGGCGCGACGTCCGCGCCGGGCTTCTGGAGCGCGATCCGGACAAGGCCAGCCAGGCCGCGCGCGACATCCTCTACTTCATGCAGGGCGAGGTCGCCCGCATCATGCTGGCGCGAGGCCCCCGCGCGCGCAGCGACGTCGAGACGCAAGCGCCGAAGCAACCGGCGCGCAGGAAACGCCCACCCGGAGACAGTCCCAGATGAAGCCCGAAGTCCGTGCAGGTTTTGTCGCCGCCGCCGTCCTCATGGGGTTCGCCCCCGCCGCCTGCGCCGAGCCGCCGCGGCCGGCCGCCCGACAGACGGCGCCCTCCCCGGCCATGGCCGACCTACTGGGCTACCTGCAGCGTCAGAACAGCACGGGCTTCATCGTCATCCAGGACGGAACCGTCATCGTCGACCAGTCCTGGCCGGCGCCCTCGACGGATCGTCTGTTCGCCAACTTCGTCTATGGGCACGCCGCCAGCGGCGCCCTGCTTGAGGACGTCGCCTCCCAACAGAAGAGCTTCGTCGCGGTCCTGGTGGCGATCGCGATCGACAAGGGGCTGATCGACGTCAACGCGCCCGTCTCGACCTACCTGGGACAGGGCTGGTCCAAGGCCTCGGCCGAACAGGAAGCCTCGATCCGCGTGATCGACGTCCTGACCATGAGCTCCGGCCTGGACGAGCGCTTCGGCTACACCGCTCCGGCCGGGACGACCTTCTTCTACAACACCCCGGTCTACGCCCTCTCGAAGCAGATCGTGGCGGCGGCCGCCAAACAGCCGATCGAGGCCGTCACCCGCGATTGGCTGACCGCGCCGCTCGGCATGTCCAACACGGCCTGGCGTCGCCGTCCCGCCGCGCTCGCCTCCGTCGGCAACGACACCGGCCTCGTCACCACGCCCCAGGACGTCGCCCGCTTCGGAGCGATGGTGCTGGCGGGCGGTCTGTCTGCGGACGGTACGCGGGTCGTGTCGGCCGAACAGCTGCACGCCCTCTTCGACCGATCTGAAACCAACCCCGCCTATGGGCGGCTGTGGTGGCTGAACGGCAGCGACTATGTGGTTCGCCCCCAGATCGGCCGCGCCCCCGGCCAGCTGATCCCCGCCGCCCCGGCGGATCTCGTCGCCGCTCTCGGCGCGTTCGACCGCCGCCTCTATGTCGTACCCAGCCGCAAACTGATCGTGGTGCGCACGGGCGCCGCCGCGACCGATCGGGACTTCGACCAGCAGATCTGGCTGCGGTTGATGCCCCTGATCGGCTGACGCCGCTCCGAACGTTCGTGGCCGCCTCGCTGCGCGACCCGGCGATGTTTGCTTACAGGACCACCCATGATTGACGGCAGTATCCAATCCTTTCCCCTGACGCTGGACCGTATCCTCGACCATGCCGCCAAGTGGCATGATCGCGCCGAGGTCGTGACGGCGCGCGAAGGTCTCGCCAACGCCCGCGTCACCTACGCCGAACTGCGGATCCGGGCGAAGCGGACTTCGAGCGTGCTCGCCGGGTTCGGCGTCACGGGCGGCGATCGTGTCGCCACCCTCGCTTGGAACACCCAGGGCCATGTCGAGGCCTGGTTCGCCATCATGGGCATGGGCGCGGTCTGTCATACGCTCAACCCCCGCCTGACCCCGACCCAGCTCGCCTGGATGCTCGGCCAGTCGGGCGCCCGCATCATCATCGTCAGTTCCGATCTCGTGAAGCTGGCGCTGGAAGCGGTGGACGAGGCGCCCGGTGTCGAGCGCGTTCTGGTCATCGACGGCGAGACGAGGCTCACCCATCCCCGCGCCTGCGTCGAACCTCTTGAGCCGATGGTGGAGGCGGCCTCGGAGACCTTTGCCTGGGGCGGCTTCGACGAGACCTCCGCATCCGGACTCTGTTTTACATCCGGCTCGACCGGCGCGCCCAAGGGCGTGACCTACACCCACCGCTCCAGCTTTTTGCACACGCTGAAGCTGCTGCAGGCCGATGTGCTCGGCGCCCGGACGACGGACATCGTCCTGCCGATCGTGCCCCTGTTTCACGCCAACGCCTGGGGCCTGCCTTTCGCCCTGCCGGCCGCAGGGTCGAAAATGGTTCTACCCGGCCGTCGCACGGACGGCGAAAGCCTCGCGCGTTTGATCGCGTCCGAGGGCGTGACCATCGCCGTCGGCGTTCCGACCGTCTTTCTCGGTCTGTGCGAATATCTGGACGCGACCGGCACGACGCTTCCGTCGCTCGACCGCATCATCCTGGGCGGCGCACCCACGCCCCCGGCCCTCATGGACCGCATCGAGCGCCAGCTCGGCGTCACCGTCCAGAACAGCTGGGGCATGACGGAGCTGTCGCCTGTCGGCGTCTTTGGCGTCCTCAGCGATCCGGACCGGAGGGCCTCCATCTCCGGCAAACCTGCGCTCGGCGTCGATCTGAGGCTGCTGGACGAGGCCGGCGTTCCGCTGCCTGAACAACGTGGCCACGAGGGGCGCCTCCACGTCCGCGGCGCCGCCGTCATCGAGCGCTACTTCGGCCAGAGCCAGTCTGTCGTCGACGCTGACGGCTGGTTCGACACAGGCGACCTCGCCCGTCTGGATGACAACGGCAACCTCACCATCACCGGCCGCGCCAAGGATCTGATCAAGTCAGGCGGCGAGTGGATCAACCCCGCCGAGATCGAGTCCATCGTCTGCGCCCTGCCCGAGGTCTCCCTGGCCGCCGTCATCGGCCGCGCCGATCCCAAATGGAGCGAACGCCCCATTCTGCTCGTCGAGATCCGCGACGGCATGGAGATTTCGGACGAGGCCCTGCTGGCCTCGATTCGTGGCCAGGTCGCCTCCTGGTGGGTGCCGGACGCTGTCGTGCGCCTGGCCTCGATCCCGCTGGCCTCGACCGGCAAGATCGACAAGCTCAGCCTGCGCGCCGCCTACGGCGCCTGACAAAAGAAAGCGCGCCGGCCGGTTGCCCGGCGGCCCACAGTTTGGCCGGAAAACAGACCGAAGCCCTGATCAGCTGCGCTCCACCACGACGGCGATGCCCTGACCGCCGCCGATGCACATGGTCGCCAGACCATAGCGGCCGCCGATCCGGTCCAGTTCATGGACCAGCTTGGTCAGGATGATCGCGCCGGTGGCTCCCACGGGGTGCCCGAGCGATATGCCGCTGCCATTCGGATTGGTGCGGGCCGGATCGAATCCCAATTCGTCCGAGACCGCGCAGGCCTGCGCCGCGAAGGCCTCGTTCGACTCGATCACATCCATGTCGGCGACCGTCAGACCGGCTCGCGCCAGCGCCGCGCGCGACGCCGGAACCGGCCCCATGCCCATATAGTTCGGATCCACCCCCGCATGCCCATAGGCGACGATGCGGGCCATCGAGGTCAGGCCCAGTCGCCCGACGGCGGCCTCGCTCGCCAACACCAGCGCCGCAGCTCCGTCGTTGATGCCGGAGGCGTTTCCGGCCGTGACCGTCCCGTTCTCGCGGAAGAGGGTGCGCAGCTTCGCCAGGTCGGCGATTTCAGCGTCCGCGCGGACATGTTCGTCCGTGTCGAACAGCTTGGTCGTCCGTCCGGCCTGCACCTCGACCGGCGTGATCTGGGACGTGAAGCGACCCTCGGCGAGGGCGTGCGCCGCCCGCCTGTGGCTCTCCACCGCATATTCGTCCTGCCGCTGGCGATCCACGCCATGACGTTCGGCGACATTCTCGGCTGTCACCCCCATCAGCCCACCGCCGAAGGGGTCGGTCAGGGCCCCGTTCAGCCCGTCGACCAGCATGGCGTCGCCCATCTTCTGGCCCCAGCGCGCCGAAGGCGCGAAATAGGGCGCCTTGCTCATCACCTCGGCGCCGCCGGCGACCGCCACCTCGAGGTCGCCGAGCATCAGCATCTGCGCGGCCGAGACCACGGCCTGCAGGCCTGAGCCGCACAGGCGGTTCAGGGTCATGGCCGGGGTGTCCTGCGACAGCCCCGCCTCCAGCGCGGCCACCCGCGCCAGGTAGGCGTCGCGCGGACGGGTCGGGATCACCTGGCCGAACACCACATGCCCGACCGAGGCCAGATCGACTTTTCCGGCTTCCAGCGCCGCTCGCGTCACATGGGCCGCGAGGTCGGTCGGCTCGCAGTCCTTCAGCGAGCCGCCGAAGCTGCCGATGGCCGTCCGGCGCGCGGCGACGATATGGACGGTCGCGTTCATGCCACAGCCTTCTCATCGACCAGCTTGGACATCTCGTGGCGATACTGGGCCTCGCCGCTCGCGGGCACCATCTCGCCGCTGCGATCGGCCACCGCGTCCATCTGGTCGAGCAGACGGTCGGCCACGTTTTCACCGGCGCCGAGGAACACCCCTTGAGTCATCGTCACATGCGCCTGTTCGAAGGCGCCCGCGCCGGCCAGGATCACCGCCCGGGTCGGGGCCTCTTCGCCGGCCAGAACCACCACGGCCGGGCTCACCAGATGCGGCCCCAGCCCCGCCAGCACTTCCGGCGTGTAGAGGTCGTTGGTCATGCCGGTCGCCGCGCTCGGCGCCAGGCAGTTCACCCGGATGCCGTACCGCTCGCCCTCCAGCGCCAGGGTCTGCATCAGGCCGACGAGGCCGAGCTTGGCGGCGGAATAGTTCGACTGGCCGAAGTTGCCATAGAGACCCGAAGACGAGGTGGTGAAGATGATCCGGCCATAGTTCTGGCCGCGCATCGTCTCCCACACCGCCTTGGTGCAGATGACCGAGCCCATCAGGTGCACGTCCAGAACCAGCTGGAAATCGTCCAGGTCCATCTTGGCGAAGGTCTTGTCGCGCAGGATGCCGGCATTGTTCACCAGGATGTCGATCCGCCCCCAGCGCTCCAGTGTCGTATCGCACATGGCCTGAACGCCAGCCCGGTCCGTGACGCTGACCGCCATGGCGACGGCCTCGCCGCCCTCGGCGACGATCCCGGCGCAGACGGTCTCGGCCGCCTCGCCGTTCATATCCGAAACCACCACCTTGGCGCCGCGACGCGCCAGGGCGACCGCATGAGCCGCGCCCAGGCCCGCGCCCGCGCCGGTGATGATGGCCACGCGGCCGGAAAGGTCGATGTGCGGCATGGGAATCCCCCTTGTTCTTGGTCTGTCAGTTCGGTTGGGAAGCGGCGTCGTCCACCCAGTCCTTGCGGAGCGGGCGGATAGCCAGAAGCGCCAGGGCGGCGGCGGCCAGATAGAGGCCGGTCACGGCGACGGCCGAGTAACGCAGGGCGTCTGCCCCGAAGTGCGGCGTCATCACGTCGCTGACGCCGCCCATCAGCCAGGAACCGGCGCCGATCCCGACCAGGTTGTTGATGAACAGGAAACAGGCCGCCGCCGTCGCCCGCATATGGGCCGGCGCCAGATGCTGCACGGCCGTGGTGATAGGACCGACGAAGACCAGGGTCAGAGCGTTAGGGACCACAAGGAGCAGCCAGGCCACGACGGGCGACGGCGACAGGAAGCCCAGCACGAACAGCGGCATGGTGATCAACCAGGCGACCGCCGAAACCTTGGCGTAGGCGCCGCGATCCGCCCTGCCCAACCGGTCGGCCAGAACGCCGCCGCCCAGCACGCCGGTGACGCCGCCGATCAGCAGCAAAGAGCCGAAGAAGTGCGATGTCTGAGCCAGGTCGAAGCCGAAGGTCTGCATGGCGATCGACGGCGTCCAGAAGGCCAGGCCGTAACCCGTCAGGCTGCTCATCGCCGCCGCGAAGGCCAACAGCCAGAAGCTGGGCTTGCGCGCCAGGATCGCGAAGACCTCGCTGACCGCCACCCTCTGGCCGGTGACCGCCTGACGCGGCGGCTCCTTGACCACGAGGCGGAAGATCGGGGCGATCACGACCCCCGCCAGGCCGATGACGATGAAGGCCGCGCGCCAGTCAACAGCCTTGGCGATGGCCGCGCCTAGCAGTACGCCCGCCGCCAGACCGGCCGGAATGCCCATGGAATAGATGGCCAGGGCCCGTCCACGGCGCTCCGGAGGAAAATATTGAGAGATGAGAGCGTAGCTGGGCGCCACGCCGCCCGCCTCGCCCACGCCGACCCCGACGCGGAACATGAACAGCTGCCAGAAGCCGGTGGCGACCCCGCACAGTGCGGTAAAGGCGCTCCATACCGCCAGCGACCCGGTGATCACCCACGTCCGGCTCGTACGGTCCGCCACGAGCGCCAGCGGGATGGCCAGGGTCGAGTAAAGCGCCGCGAAGGCGATCCCGCCGAGCGCCCCGAGCTGAGTGTTGGTCAGACCGAGATCGGCCTTGATGGCCGGGGCCAGGATGCCGAGAATCTGCCGGTCCAGCCAGTTGAAGGTGTAGACGATCAGCAGCATCGCCAGCACCAACCGGGCATAGGCGGGACGCGCCGTCAGCGGCGTTTGTTGAACCTGGCTCATGCGACGTCTCCCTTTCCGGTCTGGGCGTTCTGCGCGGCGATGAAGGCGGGACGGATCGACAGCCGCTCCCAATAGGCCCGGATTTCCGGACTGAACCTGTGTTCGAGGTTCAGGGTGCGGGCGAACAGGAGGGCGTAACCGACGCAAAGATCCGCCATGGTGAAACGACCGGCGCACAACCAGTCACGATCGCCCAAAGCCCGCGTCAGATGCCGGAGTCGCGACAGGAACCATTGCGCATAGTCGTCTGCGGCCTGTTGCAGCCGCCGCTCTTCAGGCTCCAGCCGGCTGTATCGAAGCACGATGGTCAGCGGAAAGGTCAGCGTCGCCTCGCTGCGGTGCAGCCAATCCAGCCAAAGGCCGTAGTCCGCCTCCTCCGGCCCGACCGCCAGAGTGCTCGGCCCATGTTTCGTCGCCAGATACTGGGGGATGGCCGCCGACTCGGTCATGCGGACGTCGCCGTCGATCATCAGCGGGATCGTGCCGAGCGGATTCAGTGCGAGATAGTCCGGTTGATGAACGCGGGGTGGAAACGGCAGGATGTGCAGCCTGTACGGCAGTCCGAGCTCCTCCAGCGCCCACAGAGCCCGGAACGACCGCGCGTCCGCACAGTGATAGAGCTCAATCATCCCGCCATCTCCTCCCGATCGATTCCCGTCGTCGCTTTTCGCGCTTCCCTGCGCCCGTATTCCCTCGCCAGCGCTCAGGAGTCAAAAATTTTGTACGACAATCTTTGAATTCTGGTGCTACACAGGTCGGCGTCAAGACCTGCCCGGGTAACGCCTGCTGGCGTCAACCTCGGCAGTTGCTATGGATATCGGCAAGTCGGCCGCAGAGCCGGACCGAGGAAACATCAAGGACACCCGGATGATCACGGCCTCCCCAGAAGCGCATGGTTTTGATCCCGCGCGCCTGCGTCGTGTCGACGCCTTCCTGAAGGAGCGCTACCTCGACAATGGCCGCCTGCCGCACGCCCAGATCCTGATCAGCCGGAACGACGAGATCGTCCACTTCAGCAGCCAGGGCCGCGCGCGCGAAGGCTCGGACCGGCCGATCGACGAGACCTCCCTGTTCCGCATCGCCAGCATGACCAAGCCGATCACCTCCCTGGCCTTCATGATGCTGGTCGAGGAAGGCCGGGTCGCCGTCGATACGCCGGTCGCCGACGTCCT
>NZ_JBQVNM010000022.1:0-36825 GCF_052436175.1 Brevundimonas sp.
TGGCCGTCGAGGTGTCCGCCCCCGCCGACGGCGTCCTGACCATCCTGGCCGAGGAAGGCTCCACCGTGACGCCCGGCCAGAAGATCGGCTCGGTGTCGGGTTCGGGCGCCGCCGCTGCGCCGGCCGCCGCTGCGCCGGCCCCCGCCCCGGCTACGCCCGCCGCCTCCGCCAACAAGGGCTCGGCCCAGGTGGCGAAGAACGACACCCTGTCGCCCGCCGTCCAGCGCGTGGTGGCCGAGAACAATCTGGACCCGAAGGCGATCGCCGCTACGGGGCCGAAGGGCAACATCACCAAGGGTGACGCCCTGGCCGCCATCGGTTCGGCCGCCCCGGCTCCGGCCGCTGCGCCCGCTGCGGCTCCGGCCGCGCCGCGCCCCGACCAGCCGCGCGAGGAGCGGGTCAAGATGACGCGCCTGCGTCAGACCATCGCCCGCCGCCTGAAGGAATCCCAGAACACGGCCGCCCAGCTGACCACCGTCAACGAGGTGGACATGTCCAACGTCATGGCCCTGCGCGCCGCCTACAAGGACGTGTTCGAGAAGCGCCATGGCGTGAAGCTGGGCTTCATGTCCTTCTTCACCAAGGCCGTCGTCGCGGCCCTGAAGGAAATCCCGGCCGTCAACGCCGAGATCGACGGCACCGACATCATTTACAAGAACCACTATGACATCGGCGTCGCCGTCGGCACCGACAAGGGTCTGGTGGTTCCGGTCCTGCGTGACGCCGACGTCCTGTCGCTGGCGGGCATCGAGAAGGGCATCGGGGCGCTGGGCAAGGCCGCACGTGACGGCGAACTGACCCTGGACCAGCTGCAGGGCGGCACCTTCACCATCACCAACGGCGGCACCTATGGCTCGCTGATGTCGACGCCGATCCTGAACGCGCCCCAGTCGGGCATCCTGGGCATGCACAACATCGTCCAGCGCCCGATGGCGGTGAACGGTGAGGTCAAGATTCGCCCGATGATGTATGTGGCCCTCAGCTACGACCACCGGATCGTCGACGGCAAGGAGGCGGTGACCTTCCTCGTCCGCGTCAAGGAACTGCTGGAAGACCCGCAGCGGGCCCTGCTGGATCTGTAATCCGGTCAGCGGGCGATGGACGTTCTGGAAGTCGCCCGCTTTTCCACCATTCCCGAGGGCGAACTGGCGGTCGCCATCCTGCGCCGCCACGGCATTGAGGCGCGCCTGCCCGACCGGGACATGGCGACGATGAATCCCGATCTTCTGATCGCCATCGGCAATGTGCGTGTGGTCGCCGCCGCTGATCGCATCGCCGAGGCGCGCGATCTGATCGCCCGGGTCCGGCGCGGGGATTTCACCGAGGCGGAAGACGCGGACGGCGACTGGATGATCGACGCCGTGCCCGGCAAGGTCGGCGAACTGGATGAGGGGGAGATCAGCGGGGTTCTCGGCCACATCAAGAAGGCCGGGGTGGTGGTCATCCTTCTCGCCTTTGTCGTCTTCCCGTTGGCGAGTTGCTTCGGGATGTTGCTCGGCTACTAACCGGTTGGATTTCGACAGGTTCATTCGAGAGCGGTTCGTGCTCTCCTGAGGTCATGAACTGGATCGCGCTCACCCTCGGCGGCTTCTACCTGTTCGGCGGGCTGGTCGCCCTGCGTCAGGCGCGGATGAACCTGTTCCTCGACAAGGCCCTGGCCCAGATCAGTCTGGAGGCGACGTCGAGGGACGACCGGATCGCGGGCGCCGCGATGCTGACGGGCGCCGTTCTGACGATCCTGTCCGGGGCTGTCCTTCTGTTGCACAGCCGTTGGGCCGTAGTCGCCTTCGGCCTGTGCTGGTCGGCGCAGGCGGTCTATCTGCTCTGGGCGGTGCGGACCGAGGACTATGGCCGGCCCGCCACCATCAAGGCCTTCGGCCTTTATACCCTGGCGACCCTGGCGGTGGTGTGGTTGGCGATGGATGGGGCCCTGCGCTGAGGCTCAGCCCCCGTCGAGCGCCTTCAGCACCGCCTCCGTATCCGCGCCCAGAGCCGGGGGCGGGCGGTCGTAGGCGACGGGGGTCTTGGACAGGCGGATGGGGGAGGCGACGGTGCGGATGGGCGCGGCCAGATCGGCGCGCACCTGTTCGATCACCAGTTCGCGGTGCACCGCTTGGGGCTCCTCGAACACCTGGGCGATGGAGTTGACCGGACCACAGGGCACGCCCGCCGCCTCCAGCGTCGCCATCAGTTCCCTCATGCTGAAGCCGGAGGTCAGACCGGCGAGGGTCTCGGCCAATTGGTCCCGATGCGCCAGACGGGCGGCGTTGGTCGCGAAACGCTCGTCCTCGCCGAGTTCCGGACGACCGAGGGCGCGGCAAAGGGCGCGGTACTGGCCGTCGTTTCCGACCGCCACGATGACCGAACCGTCCGTGCACGGAAAAGGCTGATATGGCGAGAGATTCGGGTGGGCGTTGCCCATCCGTCCCGGGGATTCGCCGGAGACGAAATAGTTGGCCGCCTGGTTGGCCAGGATGCTGGCGGCCACGTCGAACAGGGCCACGTCTATATGCTGCCCTTCGCCCGTCGCCCGGGCATGGAGCAGGGCCGCGAGGATGGCGTTGGCGGCCGTCATCCCGGTGAACAGGTCCATCACCGCAACCCCGGCCCGCATGGGCTCGGCGCCCGGCGATCCGTCGGGCTGGCCGGTGATCGACATCAGCCCGCCCATGGCCTGGATCATATAGTCGTAGCCGGGCCGGGCGGCGTCCGGGCCGTCCTGACCGAAGCCGGTGATGGAGCAGTAGACGAGCCGAGGATTGATCGCTGACAGGGCCGCGTAGTCGAGACCGTATTTTGCCAGACCGCCGGTCTTGAAGTTCTCGACCACCACATCGCTGTCGGCCGCCAGTCGCCGCACGACCTCGGCCCCTTCCGGCGTGGCGATGTCGAGGGCGACGGATTTCTTGCCCCGGTTGGCGGCCATGAAATAGGCGGCGTCGCCGCGCGAGCCGTCGGCCCGGGTCGTGAAGGGCGGGCCCCACAGACGGGTGTCGTCGCCGGCGCCCGGCCGTTCCACCTTGATCACCTCGGCGCCCAGATCCGCCAGGGTCTGGGTCGCCCAGGGGCCGGCCAGGACGCGGCTGAGGTCAAGAACGCGAACGCCGGTGAGGGGGGCGGATGGCGTGGCGTGTGGCGAGTGGCGAGTGGCGAGCACGGCGGCGTCCAGGAGGCGAAGGCGTCAGGCGATCTGATGTCTAGCGGGGCGGAGACAAACTCGCCACTCGCCACTCGCCGGCTACAGCCCCGGATCCCAGACCCCGGCGTCGCGCATGCGCGTGTCCCGCGCCTCCTCGGCCCGCCCGCCCAGTTCGCCGGCCATCTCCTTGATCCCGTCAGAAACCGTGGTCTTGCAGACGCCGGGCGTCGCGCCGTGCAGAAAGGCCGCGCCCGAGAGACGCAGAAGACGGAAGCCGAAGGTCCAGGCCTGGCCCAGATGCTCGAAATAGCTCTCGCCCACCTCGCGCGGGTGGTCGGTGAACAGTCTTTTGAGCGGACCGATCATATGCGCGCCTGAACCACGGGGCCGCGCCCCTACCCGATGACGCCATTCTGTCCTAAACCGGCGCCCAGAACAGGGGCCTGATCGTCGCGTTGCGTCACGATCCGCTGATCGCCCCGTAACAATCGGGAAGAAACCCATGGCCGACGGCGCCACGACACCGCAGCAGACCTTCAAATGGGACGATCCGTTCGACCTGAACGGCCGCCTGACCGAAGACGAACGCGCGATTCAGGACGCGGCCCGGTCCTACGCCCGTGAAAAGCTTCTGCCGCGCGTGGTCGCCGCCTTCCGTGACGAGACCTTCGATCGCGCCATCATGACCGAGATGGGCGAGATGGGTTTCCTCGGCGCGACCCTGCCGGAACAGTACGGCGGATCAGGCGTCAGCCATGTCGCCTATGGTCTGATCGCGCGCGAGATCGAGGCGGTGGATTCCGGCTATCGCAGCGCCATGTCGGTGCAGTCGTCCCTAGCCATGTATCCGATCTACGCCTTCGGCTCGGAGGAGCAGAAGATGCGGTTCCTGCCCCGGATGGCCGCAGGCGAACTGGTCGGCTGTTTCGGCCTGACCGAGGCGGACGGCGGATCGGACCCGGCGTCGATGAAGACCAATGCCGTGGCCGTGGACGGCGGTTACAAGCTGAACGGCGGCAAATACTGGATCACCAACTCGCCGATCTCGGACCTGGCGGTTGTGTGGGCCAAGCTGGACGGCGTCATCCGGGGCTTCATCGTGGAGCGCGGCATGGAGGGGTTCACCACGGGCAAGATCGGCGACAAGCTGAGCCTGCGGGCCTCGATCACCGGCGATATCGGACTGAACGACGTCTTCGTGCCCGAGGCCAACCTCCTGCCGGGCGTGAAGGGTCTGCGTGGGCCGTTCAGCTGCCTGAACAAGGCCCGCTACGGCATCGCCTGGGGCGCCATGGGGGCCGCCGAATTCTGCCTGCACGCAGCCCGGGACTATGTGTCGGAGCGTATGCTGTTCGGCCGGCCGCTGTCGTCGCGCCAGCTGGTGCAGAAGAAGCTGGCCGACATGCAGACCGAAATCTTCCTCGGCTTCGAGGGCGCCTATGCGCTCGGACGGCGGCTGGATGCAGGCGACTGGATCCCCGAGACCATCTCGATGATGAAGCGCAACAACTGCGGCAAGGCCCTGGCCATCGCCCGCGAGGCCCGCGACATGCACGGCGGCACCGGCATCACCGGCGAACTCCACGTCATGCGCCACGCCATGAACCTCGAGACGGTCAATACCTATGAGGGGGCGCATGACGTGCATGCCCTGATCCTCGGCCGGGCGATCACGGGTGAGAGCGCTTTCTAGAGAGGGGCGCCCCGGCGCGCCGCGCTATGTTCGCGACGCGGTCGCTCACGACTTGAGCGCGTTGTTCGGGGGCGCGCTACCGCTCGGCTCGCGGAGCCTCGCTGCTTGAGCGCGTGCCGGCTTGGCTCTACCGCGGCGCGCGTTTGGCGAGGATGCGCTGCAGGGTGCGGCGGTGCATGCCCAGGCGGCGCGCGGTCTCCGAGACATTGTGGTCGCACAGCTCATAGACGCGCTGGATATGCTCCCAGCGCACACGGTCCGCGCTCATCGGGTTTTCCGGCGGCTCGGGCGTCTCGTCGCCCACGGCCAGCAGGGCCTTGACCACGTCATCGGCGTCGGCGGGCTTGGACAGATAGTCGACGGCGCCGGCCTTGACCGCCGCCACGGCCGTGGCGATGGCGCCGTATCCGGTCAGCATGACCACCCGCGCGTCGTCGCGCTTTTCGCGCACGGCCTCGACGATCTTCAGGCCGTTGCCGTCATCCAGCCTCATGTCGAGCACGGCGTATGCGGGGGACAGGGTGCGCAGGACGTCCGAGGCCTCGGCCACAGAACCGGCGGTGGTCACCTGAAAACCGCGCGATTCCAGCGCCCGGCCCAGGCGGGTGCGCAGCGCCTGATCGTCGTCCAGCAGCAGCAGGCTGCGGTCAGGCAGGGCGGCGATGCGATCTTCGATCGTGGTCAGGGTCTCGGTCATGGCTCCCAAGTCGGCCCGAAGGGCCGTGCGGTCAAGATGCGCGGCGATCTGTCGCGAGTTTGCTCAGCCCTCCGGCAGGTCCAGCGCCGCCCTCGGCCAGCGGACGCAGACCCGGGCGCCGCGCGTCGGTCCGGGCGGCCCGTCTCCGGCCGAAACCACCACCTTGCCCCCCGTCCGTTCCAGCAGGGTGCGGGCGATGAAGAAGCCCAGCCCCATGCCGCCCTGGCTCGGGGCGATGGGAGGCTCCGGCGTCTCGGCGCGCGATCGTCGGCCCGCCGCCCCGCGCCGCGCGCCCGAGGCCGTGCGTCGAATCTGGGCCGCCAGGGCCAGCCGCGCCTTGCCGTGCGGGCGGCTGGTCACATAGGGCTCGCCGAGACGGGGCAGGATGTCGGCGGCGAAGCCCGGCCCGTCGTCCAGCACCTCGATCTCGATCTCGTCCGCATCGACGCGGGCCGTCACCCGGACCCGGCTTGACGCGAAATCGGCGGCGTTCTCGACCAGGGCGGACAGGCCGTGGACCACCTCGGGCAGGCGGCGCACCTGGGGCTCGGGGCCGCCGTCCGTGACGATCAGGTCCGTGTCGATGTCGAGGTCGAAGCCGAGCTGGGGCTCCACCACCTCCTTCAGCAGGGCCTTCAGCCCGATCTCCGTGAACAGGGGGTCGCCGTCCTCGGGGCGCTGGGATAGCCGGGTCAGGATGTCGCGACACCGGTCGGCCTGCTGCAGCAGCAGGGTCGCATCCTCGGCCACGCCGCTGCCCGGCCGCGCCTCACGCAGCATCTCCTTGGCCACGACCTGGATGGTGGCGAGGGGTGTGCCGAGCTCATGCGCCGCCGCCGCCGCCAGTCCGCCCAGGGCCGCCAGCCTCTGTTCGCGCTGCAGGACGTCCTGGGTGGTGGCCAGGGCTAGCTCCAGCTTCTCGGCGTCGGCCGCCACCCGCCAGGCGTATGCGGCGGTGAAGACGACCCCGGTCACCAGGGCCATGCCGAGGCCGAGACGATAGAGGCCCGGCAGCACCAGCTCCGTTCCCGAAATCCACGGCAGGGGCAGGGACCAGAAGGACAGAACACCCGTGGCCATCAGGACCATCAGGCCCAGGCCGATCGCCTGACGCCCCGGCAGGGAGGCCGCGGCCACCGTCACCGGGGCCACCAGCAGAAGACAGAAGGGGTTCTCCAGCCCGCCCGTCAGGGCCAGCAGGGTCGAGAGCTGCAGGATGTCGAAGCCCAGATGCAGCGCCGTCGTCCGTCCGTCCGGCAGGCGGCTGTCGGCGCGCCGGAGCTGGAACAGGGACGTCAGATTGACCGCCACACCCACGCCGATGGCGATCATGCACTCCATCAGGGGCATGGGGAAATGCAGCAGGTCGTGGGCGATGAAGACCGTCGCCGACTGACCCAGCAGGGCCAGCCAGCGCAGGATGATGAGGGTCCGCAGAGACAGGCCGCGCCCGCGCCGGGGCAGGTCGCGCCGGCCGTCCGACAGGGGCGTGCCCGCCGTGTCCGAGGCGATATCCAGTCGGGCGGGGCTGTCGCTCATGGCGTCTCCGTCGAGCCGGTCAGGCCCTGATGTCGCAGCGGCTTCAATCGCGACCTCGACCGTCCTATAGACCGCCCCGGACGCCGTGTCGGCGCCCGTAACGTCGCGCCGCGTCTGATCCGGCCGACGCGTCTGGAGACCATCATGCCCCGTCGTTCGATCCTTCTGTTCGCCGCCGCCTGCGTCGTTCTGGCCGCGATCATCGCCGCCGCCGCCATCGCCGTGGTCGGCCTGCGCGGCGACGCGACCTCGGCCGCGCCGGGATCGGAGCAGGCCACGGGTCAGGCCGCCGTGGGCGGACCCTTCCAGCTGGTCGATCAGAACGGACGAGCCGTGGACCAGACGATCCTGAACGGCAAGTGGAGCCTGGTCTTCTTCGGCTTCACCTACTGCCCCGACTATTGCCCCACGACTCTGGCGACCCTGGCGGCGGTCGAGCAGGAACTGGGGGATGCGGCCAAGGATCTGCAAGTCGTCTTCATCAGCGTCGATCCGGCTCGAGACACGCCCCAGGCCCTGAAGGACTATCTCTCGTCAGACGGCTTCCCCGAGGGCGTCATCGGCCTGACCGGCACGCCGGATCAGGTGGCGGGCGCCGCCAAGGCCTACCGCGCTTTCTACGAGAAGGTCGGCGAGGGCGAGGCCTATACGATGAACCACTCACTCACGATCTATCTGATGGGACCGGACGGCCGCTACCGCTCGTCCTTCGCCCACGACCTGGGCCCCGAGCGCTCGGCCCAGCTCATCAAGCGGGTCATGGCGCGCGGATAGAGAAAAGGCCCGATCTCGCGACCGGGCCCATTCCCGCACAGATCACGCGCTCAAGCAGCGAGGCTCCGCGAGCCGAGCGTTAGCGCGGCGCGCAGCGGCTCAGCCCGCGAGGGCGGCTTCGGATGCCACGATCCGGCTGGCGGCGTGGACGACGGCAGCGATGCGCAGGGCGGCCTGGATGTGGGTCGAGGGGACGGCGTGCTTCTTCAGTTCGCCTTCGTGGGCGTCCATGCAGGCGCCGCAGCCGTTGATGGCCGAAACGGCGGTCGACCAGAGTTCGAAGTCGATCTTCTCCACGCCCGGATTGGCCAGGATGTTCATGCGCAGGCGGGCCGGCAGGGTCTGGTACTCCGGATTGTGCATCAGGTGCAGCGACCGGTAGTAGATGTTGTTCATGCCCATGATGGCGGCCGCTGCCTTGGCCGCGTTCATGGCCTCGGGCGACAGGACGGTCGCGGCCTGGGCCTCGATCAGGCGCACCACGGCGGGCGTGCCGATGGCGTGAGCCGAGGCCAGGAAGGTCCCCCATTTCTGCTGGTCGGTCAGCAGGGTCTCGTTGGCCAGGGAGGACAGGTTCAGCGAGATGTCCTTGGCGTAGGCGGGCAGGAGATCGCGCAGGGCGTCGAGGGACATGGGAATTCCTTGGCCGCCTGAAGATGCGGTCGTGAAAAGTGAATAATGAGCAAGATGTGAGCGAAGCCGCGCATGATCGGCTCTCAGTCAGTCAGGTGACAGGCGAGCAAGGGACAAGCGTCGGCTCACCCCTCGCTCACCAGCACTCTTCACCCGGCGCTTAGGCTGCCAGGACGTCGCCGCCGACGGGGCGGTTGCAGGCGCACAGTTCGTCGGTTTGGAGCGCATCGACAACGCGCAGGGTGTCTTCCGGCGCGCGGCCGACGTTCAGGTTGGTCACATAGACGTGCTGCACGACGTTGTGCGGATCGACGACGAAGGTGGCGCGCAGGGCGACGCCCTCTTCTTCATCCAGCACGCCCAGGGCGCGGGCCAGTTTTCCGCCATTGTCGGCGAACTGCCAGATCGGCAGCTTGTTCAGGTCGGCATGGTCACGGCGCCAGGCCAGCTTGGTGAACTCGTTGTCGGTCGAGCCGCCGAGGACGATCGTGTCGCGGTCCTCGAAATCCTTGCCCAGCTTGGCGAAGGCGGCGATTTCGGTCGGGCAGACGAAGGTGAAGTCCTTCGGGTAGAAGAAGATGACCTTCCACTTGCCCTTGAAGCTGTCCTGGGTCAGGGCCTCGAAGGCCGAGACGCCGTTTTCTTCGTGGCTGTTGAAGCCCGGCTTGACGCCGATAATCTTGAAATCAGGCAGTTTTTGACCGACGCCCAGCATGAGGCTGCTCCTGGAAAGTGGGGAGGAAAATAGGGATGCGGCGAAGGGGGAGGACGCCGCTGCGGCCCAGATGGTCCTTCGCAGGCGCGAAGTCAAATCGATCATTTCGCAAGTGCGAATAGATTGATCTTATGGTCCCTGCACACTCCGAAGGCGGACGATTATAGCAAGTGGTATAGATTTTGTTGCTTCTAACGACAAGGTTTATCGATTTTCATTCTGTCGCCCTCCGGGCTTAGGGTGGGTGATAACCCTGGTCCCAAGGAGGAAATCATGGACGGTCACGCGGGCGGAGCTACACCCCTCAACGATCCGAAGAAGGAGCCGGCGGCGCTGCGTTCCCTGCTGGGACGCACCAACCGCGACTGGTGGCCGAACCAGATCGCCCTGGACATCCTCCATCAGCAGGGCAAGTCGGGCGACCCGATGGGCGACGACTTCGACTACGCCGAGGCCTTCAAGAGCCTCGACTATGCGGCCGTAAAGCGCGACCTGACCGCCCTGATGACCGACAGCCAACCCTGGTGGCCGGCCGACTATGGCCACTACGGTCCCTTCTACAGCCGCATGGCCTGGCACTCGGCGGGCACCTATCGCACCGGCGACGGGCGCGGCGGCGCGGGCGCGGGACAACAGCGGTTCGCCCCGCTCAACTCCTGGCCGGACAACGGCAACCTGGACAAGGCCCGTCGTCTGCTGTGGCCGATCAAGCAGAAGTACGGGTCGAAGCTCAGCTGGGCCGATCTGATGATCCTGGCCGGCAATGTCGCGATCGAATCCATGGGCGGGCCGGTCTTCGGCTTCGGCGGCGGCCGGGCCGACGTCTGGGAGCCGGAGAAGGACGTCTACTGGGGCACGGAAGAGAAGTGGGTCGGCGA
Source organism: Brevundimonas sp. (assembly GCF_052436175.1). GTDB lineage: Bacteria > Pseudomonadota > Alphaproteobacteria > Caulobacterales > Caulobacteraceae > Brevundimonas. The sequence continues at coordinate 10,069 of NZ_JBQVNM010000022.1, forward strand.
GGAAGGCAATGAGACCCGCATCCAGCCCGACAAGGAGATGGCGCTGGAGGCGCCCCTGGCCGCCATCCAGATGGGCCTGATCTATGTGAATCCCGAAGGCCCCGGCGGCGTACCCGAGGCCCTGCAATCCGCCCGCGACATCCGCGAGACCTTCGCCCGCATGGGGATGGACGACGTTGAGACCGCCGCCCTGACCGCCGGCGGCCACACCTTCGGCAAGGCCCACGGCGCCGGCGACGCCAAGCTGGTGGGGGTCTCGCCCGAGGGCGGCGACATCGCCCAGCAGGGGTTCGGCTGGATGTCCGGCCACGAAAGCGGTGTCGGCGACCACACCATCACCTCGGGCATCGAGGGGGCCTGGACGCCCACGCCGATCACCTGGGACATGACCTATTTCGACATGCTGCTGGACCACGAGTACGAGCTGGTCCGCAGCCCGGCCGGGGCCAAGCAGTGGCAGCCGGTCGGCAACCCGGAGGACACCCTGGCGCCGGCCGCCCATACGCCGGGCAAGCGCGTGCCGACGATGATGACGACCGCCGACATGGCCTTCAAGGTCGATCCGAAATACCGGGTCATCATGGAGAAGTTCCGCGCCGATCCGGCCTATTTCGCCGATCAGTTCGCCCGCGCCTGGTTCAAGCTGTGCCACCGCGACATGGGCCCCAAGGTCCGCTACCTCGGCCCGGAAGTGCCCGCCGAAGACCTGATCTGGCAGGACCCGATTCCGGCCCACACCGGTCCCGCCCTGACCGACGCCGACATCGCGAGCCTGAAGTCGGCCATCGCTGCGTCGGGTATTTCGGTCGCCGAACTGGTTTCGACCGCCTGGGCCTCGGCGGCGACCTACCGCGGCTCGGATCATCGCGGCGGCGCGAACGGCGGACGGCTGCGGCTGGCCCCGCAGAAGGACTGGGACGTCAACGAACCGGCCAAGCTGGCCAAGGTTCTTGCGGTCTATGAGGACATCAAGTCCTCCTCGGGTCTTAACGTCTCAATCGCCGATCTGATCGTGCTGGGCGGTTCGGTCGGCATCGAACAGGCGGCGAAGGCGGCCGGTCATGCCGTCGAGGTTCCCTTCACCCCGGGCCGGACCGACGCCTCAGCCGACCAGACCGACGTCGAGGGCTTCGCGGTGCTGGAGCCCAAGGCCGACGGTTTCCGCAACTATCTTCAGGTGCGGTTCAACGTCCCGACTGAGGAGCTTCTGATCGACCGGGCCCAGCTTCTGGGCCTGACCGCACCGGAGATGACGGTTCTGGTCGGCGGCCTGCGCGTCCTGGGCGCCAACCACGGCGGGTCGAAGCACGGCGTCCTGACCGACCGTCCCGGAATCCTGTCCAACGACTTCTTCGTCAATCTGCTGGACATGAAGACCGGCTGGAAACAGGTGGACGACAGCGCCGACGAGACCTTCCTCGGCACGGACCGGATCACCGGCGAACAGCTCTGGACGGCGACCCGCACCGATCTGGTGTTCGGCTCCAACTCCCAGCTGCGCGCCCTGGCCGAGGTCTACGCCTCGGCCGACGCCGGCGAGAAGTTCGTGAAGGACTTCATCGCCGCCTGGGTCAAGGTGATGAACAACGACCGGTTCGATCTCAAAGTGTGAGGCGTGCTGGTGAGCAAGGGGTGAGCGCGATCGCGGACGGTTCGCCGTCCCGCTCACCTCTTCGCTCACAAGCACTTTTCACCAACCCTGCCCGATAGTCTTTGCTCGCTCGATAGGGAGCGCCTATGTCCGGCCTCATGCTCCCGACATTGCGCCAGCTCCAGTATCTCAAGCTCCTGGCCGAGCACGCCTCGTTCAGCCGGGCGGCCGAGGCGGCCCATGTCAGCCAGCCGGCCCTGTCGGCCGGGGTCCAGGAACTGGAGAAGATCCTGGGCGCCCCCGTCGTCGAGCGCACGCGCGGCAACGTCCAGCTGACCGCCGTCGGCGCCGAGGCGGTCAAGCGGGCGGGCGACGTTCTGGCCCGCACCGAGGATCTGGTGGAGGCCGCACGCAACGCGGGCAAGCCCCTGTCCGGCCGGTTCCGGCTGGGCGTCATCCCCACCGTCGCGCCGTTCCTGTTGCCCGCGACCCTGCCGGATCTGAAATCCGCCTATCCGGCCCTGCGCCTGTTCATCCGCGAGGATCTGACGCCCCGGCTGATCGCGGGCCTGAAGGCGGGTCAGCTGGACGCCGCCGTCATCGCCCTGCCCTACGCCAGCGCCGGGATCGAACACGCGCGGATCGGCGACGACGAGATCCTGGCCGCCGCCCCCGCCGATCACGTCCTGGCCGCGCCCGGCGCCATCCAGCCGGGATCGCTCAGGGCCGAGGACCTGATCCTGCTGGAAGACGGCCATTGCCTGCGCGACCAGGCCCTGGCCGCCTTCGAGATCGAGGCGCCCAAGGGCGACGACATCTTCGCCGCCACCAGCCTGCACACCCTGGTCCAGATGGTCGGATCGGGGCTGGGGGTGTCCTTCCTGCCGGAGATGGCGGTCAAGGCGGGGCTGGCCGACAATCCCTCGGTCGTGGTGCGCCGCATCGCCCCGCGCGGCGACCGGGCCGCGCCGTCGCGCGAGATCGTCGTCGCCTGGCGCACCGGCTCCAGCCGCGCCGCCGAGGCCCGGCTGCTGGCCGAGGCCATGCAGCAGGATTGAAAGACGAAGGCCCGGCGGATCGCTCCGCCGGGCCTCTTTCCGTTTGCGCTATGCTCGCGACTTGAGCGCAGTTCCTACTCCGCCGCGACGGCTTCCGTTTCCGGTTCGGGGTTCGGGTCGTTGGCCACGCCGCCGGCGAGGTTGCGCAGGACGTAGGGCATGACGCCGCCGGCGCGCAGGTATTCCAGCTCGGTCTGGTTGTCGATGCGGCAGCGGACCGGGAAGCGGGCCATCTTGCCGTCCGACGGACGGAACAGCTCGACCCACAGGTCCTGGCGCGGCTTCAGACGGCCGGTGTTGGCGTCGGTCAGGCCGCGGATGGTGACGATCTCCTCACCCGTCAGGCCCAGCTTGTGCCAGCCGTCGGCCTTGAACTGCAGCGGCACCACGCCCATCCCGATCAGGTTGGACCGGTGGATGCGCTCAAAGCTCTCGGCGATGACGGCGCGGACACCGAGCAGGTTGGTGCCCTTGGCCGCCCAGTCGCGCGACGAGCCGGTGCCGTATTCCTTGCCGGCGAAGACGACCAGGGGCCGGCCTTCGGACTGGTAGCGCATGGCCGCGTCATAGATCGACATGACGTCGCCCGACGGGAAGTGCCTGGTCACGCCGCCCTCGATGTCGGGCGTGATCTTGTTGCGGATGCGGATGTTGGCGAAGGTGCCGCGCATCATCACTTCGTGGTGGCCGCGACGGGCGCCGTAGGAGTTGAAGTCCAGGGGATCGACGCCGTGGTTGGTGAGCCACACGCCGGCGGGCGAGGTCTTCTTGATCGAACCGGCTGGGGAGATGTGGTCGGTGGTGATCGAGTCGCCGAAGATGGCCAGCACCCGCCCCTCGACGATGTCCTGAACCGGCTTCGGCTCCATCGACAGGCCCTCGAAATAGGGCGGGTTGGCGACATAGGTGGAGCTGTCGTCCCAGGTGTAGGTCTGGCCGCCCGAGACCTTGATCGCCTGCCAATGCTTGTCGCCCTTGAAGACGTCCTTGTAGCGCTTGGCGAACATGGCCGGGGTGACCGACTTCTTCTGGATGTCGGCGATTTCCTGGGTGGTGGGCCAGACGTCCTTCAGGAAGACGTCGTTGCCCTTCTTGTCCTGACCGATAGGGTCTTTCGTGATGTCGATCCGCATCGAGCCGGCCAGGGCGTAGGCCACCACCAGAGGCGGCGAGGCCAGATAGTTGGCCTGGACGTCCGGGTTCACCCGGCCCTCGAAGTTGCGGTTGCCCGACAGGACCGAGGTGGCGACGATGGCGTTGTCGTTGATCGACTTGGAGATCGCCGGATCCAGCGGGCCCGAGTTGCCGATGCAGGTGGTGCAGCCGTAGCCGACCAGGTTGAAGCCGATCGCGTCCAGATCCTTGGTCAGGCCGGCGTCGGTCAGATAGTCGGTGACGACCTGCGAGCCGGGGGCCAGGGAGGTTTTGACCCAGGGCTTGGGCTTCAGGCCGAGCGCATGCGCCTTGCGCGCCACCAGACCGGCGGCGATCAGGACGGACGGGTTGGAGGTGTTGGTGCAGGAGGTGATGGCCGCGATCACGACATCGCCGTCGCCGACGGTGAACGTCTCGCCCTCGACGGCATAGCGGGGCGCGTCGGCGGGACGGCCGAAGGTCCCGGTCAGGTGACCTTCGAACTCGGGGGCGGCGGTGGTCAGGTCGACCTTGTCCTGCGGGCGCTTGGGTCCGGCCAGCGAGGGGACGACCGAGGCCAGGTCCAGCTCAAGCGTGTCGGTGAAGACGGGATCTTCCGAGTTTTCGTCGATCCACAGGCCTTGCGCCTTGGCGTAGGCTTCGACCAGGGCGACGCGCGCCTTGTCCCGGCCCGTGGCGGTCAGATAGGCGATGGTGGCGGCCGAGACGGGGAAGAAGCCGCAGGTGGCGCCGTATTCCGGGGCCATGTTGGCGATGGTGGCCTGATCTTCCAGGGTCATGCCGGCCAGAGCGTCGCCGAAGAACTCCACGAATTTGCCGACCACGCCCTTCTTGCGCAGCATCTGGGTGACGGTCAGGACCAGATCGGTGGCAGTGGCGCCTTCCGGCAGCTTGCCGGTCAGCTTGAAGCCGATGACCTCGGGGATCAGCATCGGGATCGGCTGGCCCAGCATGGCGGCCTCGGCCTCGATGCCGCCGACGCCCCAGCCCAGGACGGCCAGGCCGTTGATCATGGTGGTGTGGCTGTCGGTGCCGACGACGGTGTCGGGATAGGCGACGGTCTTCTTGCCCTCTTCCAGGGTCCAGACCGTCTGGGCCAGGTTCTCGAGGTTCACCTGGTGGCAGATGCCGGTGCCGGGGGGCACGACGCGGAAGTTGTTGAAGGCCGACGAGCCCCAGCGCAGGAAGTTGTAGCGCTCGATGTTGCGCTCGTACTCGCGCTCGACGTTCTGGCCGAAGGCCTTGGCCGTGCCGAAGTGGTCGACCATGACCGAGTGGTCGATGACCAGATCGACGGGGACCAGCGGGTTGATCTTGGTGGCGTCGGCGCCCAGGGCGGCCATGGCGTCGCGCATGGCGGCCAGGTCGACGACGGCGGGCACGCCGGTGAAGTCCTGCATCAGGACGCGGGCCGGGCGGAAGGCGATCTCGTGCTCGACCGAACCCTTGTTCTCGATCCAGGCCGCGACGGCCTTGAGGTCGGCTTCGGTGACGGAAACCCCGTCCTCGTTGCGCAGCAGATTCTCCAGCAGAACCTTCATCGAGCGCGGCAGGCGGGAAATCCCGGCCAGACCGGCTTCCTCGGCGGCGGGAAGGCTGTAATAGGCGTATTTCTTGCGCCCGACGGAAAGGTCCTGACGGGTCTTGAGGCTGTCGATCGACGGCATGGAGAGTTTTCCTCTGGTGTACGCCGCCCGACAATCCGGTTGCACTCTGGCGCGGCTTGCAGCGGGGCGCACAGGTCCCCGCCGCGCGCGTCGAAAGCCTGCTGCGGCGACCGTGCCTATAGCTCCGCTCCGGGGTCCAGTCCATGTATCCGCGTCGGGCGTGGGGACATTGAGAACGGGTCGCAGATGATCCACGCCGTCGCCCTGTCCGGCCTGTCTCTTTCGCGTGGCGAGCGCACCCTGTTTCGCGATCTCGATTTCGAGCTGAAGGCGGGGGAGGCCGTCGCCCTCACCGGCGCCAACGGCGTGGGCAAGACCTCCCTGCTGCGGGCCGTGGCGGGGCTGATGCGGCCGGCGGCGGGCGAGATCGCCTTCCATGACGGCGACCGCAACCGGATCGATCCGGATCAGGCCCGGTCGCGTGAAGTCCACCTGATCGGCCACCTCGACGGGCTGAAAGGCGCCCGGACGGCGCGGCAGGAGCTGGCCTTCCAGTGCGACTGGCTGGGCCACACCCAGGACGGGTTCGACGACGCGGTCGAGACCTTCGGCCTGAAGCCGCTGCTGGATCTGGAGGTGCGCAAGCTGTCGGCGGGCCAGAGGCGGCGGCTGGCGCTGGGCCGTCTGGTCGGATCGCCACGCGCCCTCTGGCTGCTGGACGAGCCGCTGGGGCCGCTCGACGTGCGCTGGCGCGAGGCCTTCGCCGCCGCCATGAACCGCCATCTGGACGCCGACGGCCTGATCCTCGCCGCCGTCCACGACGCCCTGCCCATACCGGCCCGGCCGCTTGATCTGGGAGGGTTCGCATGAGCGGGCGCAGGCTCCCCGGCTGGGACGAACGCGACCCTCAGGCGCCCGAACCCGGCGCGCCGGAACCGCATGCGCCGGGCATGCGCGGCGCGACCCGCGTTCTGTTCGAGCGGGAACTCTCGATGGCCTGGGGGGGAGGCGGCGGGCCCTTGCTGGCCTGCGGTTTCTTCGCCTGCCTGACGGCCATCCTGCCTCTGGCGGCGGGGGGCGACCCGGCGACGCTGAAGCCGGTGGCGGCGGGGGTGGCCTGGCTGGCTCTGGCCCTGGCCTCCCTGCTGTCGCTGGAGCGGCTGTTCGAACGGGATCTGGAGGATGGGGCGCTGGACCTGCTGGCCGGCGGGCATCTGTCGCTGGAGGCGGTCTTCATTCTCAAGGCGCTGGGACAGTGGGTCGCCGTCGGCCTGCCCCTGGCCCTGACGGCGCCCGTCGCGGCCCTGGCCCTGGGCCAGTCGCCGTCCCTGCTGGTCCTGACCGCCGTCTCGGCCGCGATCGGCGGACTGGGCTTCGCCTTCACCGGCGCGCTCGGCGCCGCCCTGGCCCTGGGGGCGAAGCGGGGCGGGCTGCTGATCGCGGTCGTCGTCCTGCCGCTGTTCATTCCGCCGGTGGTGTTCGGCTCGGGCGCCCTGATCCGCGCGGCCGAGGGCGACAGCCCCCTGCCGGCCCTCGCCCTGCTGGCCGCCTATGTCCTCTTCGCCGCCGTCATCGCCCCCTTCGCGGGCGCGGCGGCCGTCCGCAACGCCCTCGATTGAGTTCGCCCATGACCGATACGCCAGAGACCCCGCTTTCCGCTCCGTCCGGCCAACTGGTCGGCCGGGTCATCGCCATGCCGGCCGACACCAATCCCGAGGGCGACATCTTCGGGGGATGGCTGCTGGCCCAGATGGACCTCGCGGGCGCCTCTCCGGCCTTCGATCTGGCCCACGGTCGCTGCGCCACCGTCGCGGTGGACGCCATGGTGTTCCACCAGCCGGTCCAGGTCGGGGACGAGGTGTCGCTCTACGCCAACGTCCTGCGCGTCGGGCGGACCTCTGTCCGGGTCCATGTCGAGGCCTGGAAGCGGCCGCGTTCTGGCCACGACATCAGCCGGGTGACCGAAGGGGTCTTCACCTATGTGGCCATCGGGCCTGACCGCAAACCTCGTCCGCTTCCGGATCAGGCGTGACCGGCCCCGAAGGTCGGAAATCTTGACCCGGAGGGCCTCGCGGCCTACCTGACGGGGATGGCCGTCAAGCGCATCCTCACCATCGACAACGCCGCCGATCTGGCGATCCTGAAGCGGGTCTCGACCCCGGTCGAGGCCGTGGACGACAGCGTCCGCGCCCTGATGGACGACATGCTGGACACCATGTACGCCGCGCCCGGCATCGGTCTGGCGGCGGTCCAGATCGGCGATCTGCTTCGGGTCGTGGTCATGGATCTGGGCGACGGTCCCGCTCCGGACGGCGAGGCGGGCGGCGAGCCCGCTTCCGAGGAAGAGGCCGCGCGTCGGCCCAATCCGCGCTTCTTCGCCAATCCCGAGGTGCTGTGGGCCTCCGACGAGCAGTTTTGCTACGAGGAGGGCTGCCTCTCCATTCCCGAATACTATGACGAGGTCGAACGTCCGGCCCGCGTCCGCGTCGCCTATCTGAACCGCGAGGGCGAGCGGATCGAGGAGGAGATCGAGGGCCTCTACGCCGTCTGTTTCCAGCATGAGCTCGACCACCTGAACGGCGTCCTGTTCATCGACCACCTGTCGCGTCTGCGCCGCGACCGGGCGGTGACCAAGGTCAAGAAGACCATGCGCCTGAGAGAGGACGCCTGATGTCCCGTGCCCGTCACCGCAAGACCACCATCATTGATCCCACGGGCCGCCGCCGCCTGACCCGGGCCGAGAAGATCGGCATCGGCAGCGTCGGCACCGTCGTCGGCATCACCCTTGTCGGGCTGATCGCGGGTCTGATCATCGACCGGCTGCTCGATTTCGACACGGCGCTCGACGCGGGCGGCGAGTGGGACGAGGGCGGCGGCGTCGCCTCGCGCTGGTACGATCCTTCCTAGCGGAAAGCGCTTCGCGCCGCGCTATGTTCGCGACGCGGTCGCTCACGACTTGAGCGCATAACCCTAACTTCGTCATCCTCGGGCTTGACCCGAGGATCGGGCGTTGTGCATCGCATATCGGCGGCGTTGAGCGCCTGTCTGAGCCTTCGAGAGGACTTCCATGCGCTTGGCCTTCATGGGCACGCCCGAGTTCGCCGTGCCGTCCCTGGCCGAACTGATCGCCTCGGGGCACGAGATCGTCGCCGTCTATTCCCAGCCGCCGCGGCCCAAGGGGCGCGGCCAGAAGCTGACGCCGTCGCCGGTGCACGCCTTCGCCGAGTCCATGGGCCTGCCGGTGTTCACGCCGGAAACGATGAAGGCCGCCGACGCCATTGAGGTATTCCAGTCGCTGGATCTGGATGCCGCCTGCGTGGTCGCCTATGGCCAGATCCTGAAGGCCGAGGTGCTGGAGGCGCCGCGCCTGGGCTGTTTCAACCTGCACGGCTCGCTTCTGCCACGCTGGCGGGGCGCCGCGCCGATCCAGCGGGCGATCATGGCGGGCGACGCCCGGACCGGCGTCCAGATCATGCGCATGACCGAGGGTCTGGACGAGGGCGCCATCCTCCTCAGCGAGGTTCTGGACATCCGCCCGGACGACACCGCCGCCAGCCTGTCGGAGCGGATGTCGGTCACCGGCGCCACCCTCTGGACCCGGGCGCTCGCCGCCATCGAACGCGGCGGGGTGACCGAGACGCCCCAGACCGGCGAGCCGACCTATGCCAGGAAAATCACCCCCGCCGAGGCCCGCATCGACTGGACCCGTCCGGCCGCCGAGGTGGACGCCCATATCCGGGGTCTGTCGCCCGTCCCCGGCGCCTGGTTCACCGGCCCGGACGGCGGCCGGATCAAGGTGCTGATGTCGGCCGTGGCCGAGGGCGAGGGGACGCCGGGCGCGGCGCTCGACGACGCCCTGACCGTCGCTTGCCGATCCGGGGCCGTCCGTCTGATCCGGGTCCAGCGCGAGGGCCGCGCCGCCCAGCCCGCCGCCGAGATGCTGAACGGCCTGCCCATCCCGGCCGGGACCGTGCTGGGCTGATGCCCCGATATCGCCTGACCATCGAATACGACGGCGGCCCCTACAACGGCTTCCAGGCCCAGGACGGCCAGCCGACCGTGCAAGGCGCGCTGGAGACGGCGATCACGGCCTTCTGCGGTCAGTCCGTCCGCATCGTCGCCGCCGGCCGCACCGATTCCGGCGTTCACGCCACCGCCCAGGTCGTCCATGTCGATCTGGAGCGGGACTGGCCGGCCGCCACGGTGATGAACGCCCTGAACGCCCATCTGCTGAACGAGGCGGTCAGCGTGCTGGACGCGGCCGTCGCGCCCGACGACTGGCATGCGCGCTTTTCGGCCGAAGGACGGAAATACCTCTATCGCATCCTCAACCGTCCCGGTCCGCCGGCCCTGCTGGACGGTCAGGTCTGGCATGTGAAGCGGCCGCTGGACATCAAGGCCATGCAGGCGGGGGCGGACAGGCTGCTGGGCCATCACGACTTCACCACCTTCCGCGACCTGGCCTGTCAGGCGAAGTCGCCGATGCGGACGCTGGATGTGGCGCGGGTCGAGGGCGTGGGCGCCGAGGTGCATCTGGTCTTCGAGGCGCGGGCCTTCCTGCATCGTCAGGTCCGGTCGATGACCGGGACCCTGGTCGAGGTCGGCCTTGGCCGCTGGACGCCCGATGACGTCGCGGCGGCGCTCGAAGCCAGAGACAGAAAGGCCTGCGGACCGGTCGCCCCGTCCGCAGGCCTGTATCTGACCGGCGTCGACTATCCCGACGCCGCCTAGCGCGATCGACTACTTCTTGAGGAAGCCGCCGATCATGTCGCCGAGCCCGCCCGGCAGAGCGCCGGTGAGCTGACCCAGCAGGTCGTCTCCGCCCGCCACCTCGCCGCCCGGCGTCAGCCGGTCGATGGCTTCGGGCAGCAGGCCCGAGATAGTCTCGGCCGCCTGTTCCGGCGAAATCCCGACCGATTTGGCGAAATCCGCGATCGGGCCGTGGCCGATGACGGCAGCGATCTGTTCCGGCGAGATCGGCAGGTTGCCGCCCTTGCCCACCCAGGAGGCGGCGACGTCGCCCAGGCCGTTGGCGCCGAATTTCTCGACCAGACCGCCAACGCCGCCCTGACCCTTCAGCAGGTCCGCAAGACCGCCGCCCGCCTGTTCGCCAAGTGCGCTAGTGACGCTGTCCAGAAGCCCCATGTCTGTTCTCCTCGGAAATCCAGACCGCAGCTTGGCTGTGGATCGCGACACGATTGCGACAGGACCGGCCGCGATACGATGTTTCACATTCGCGTCCAGCCCGCAGATCCGAGCGCGGGTCGCCAAGACTTCTTTAACAGCTCGGGCTGATTATCGCCATTGAAAGGCGATAAAGAATGCAAAATCGTATTTCAAATATGGCCGAGTCTAAGGCGCGCGCGGGCGTCGCCGCCGTGGAGTTCGCTCTGGTGGCGCCCCTCTTCATCGGCCTGCTGCTGGCCATCGTCGTCTATGGCGGCTGGTTCTGGCTGGCGCAGTCGGTGCAGTCGCTGGCGTCCGAGAGCGCGAGGGCGGCCCTCGGCGGGCTGGACGAGGCCGAGCAGCGGCGACTGGCCGAGGGTTTCGTCGCCGACCAGGCCGGACAGGTCGTGGGTCTGGACCCCCGGCTGGCGACCGTCACCGTGACCCGCGACAGTCAGTCGCTCAGGGTCAGGATCGCCTACGACGTTCGCGACCACCCCCTGATCCTGCTGGCGGGCCCCCTGCCCAAACCCCCGGCGACCATCGCCCGCTCGGCGGTGGTTCGGACCGGCGGATACTGAGCCGTGCCGATGCGTGGGGGCGTCGGAAGGTTTTCAGGGGACCGTCGAGGCGGGGTCGCTGTGATCGCTGCGGTGTCCGGCGGACTGATCTGCGCCTTCGTCGCCCTGGCCGTCGATCTGGGCTCCCTGGCCCTGCATGCACGCAAGCTGCAGGGGGCGGCCGACCTGGCGGCGATGGCGGCCGCAGCGGACCTCGAGCGGGCGGCGCCGGCGGGACGAGCGACGGCGGTCGCCAATCTCGGCGAAACGGTCGAGAGCCGCATCGTTCGGGGGCGTTATGTGGCGGACGCCTCGCTCCGGCCCGCAGAGCGCTTCACCCCCGGGGACGCCGACCCTGACGCGGTGCAGGTCACGCTGTCCGACGCCGCCCCGATCTATTTCGGCCGTCTTGTCCTGGGGCGGGACACGGTGCGGCTGACGCGCAGCGCCACAGCGGCGGCGGCGAGCCGGACGCCACGCGCGATGTTTTCGATCGGATCGCGGTTGGCGGCCCTGGACGGCGGACTGGCCAACCAGCTGTTGTCGGGTCTGACGGGAAGTTCGGTGTCCCTGAATGTCATGGACTACAACGCCCTGGCGGCGGCGGACGTGAACCTGTTGACCTGGTTCGACGCCCTGGCGGTCGATGCGAACCTTGAGGCGGGCGACTATGACGCGCTTCTGACCCACGATCTGGACGCCGGCCGCGCCCTGAAGGTGCTGGAGCGGGTGGCGGGCGGCGACGCCGACAGCGCCCTGTCCAAACTCTCGCACGCGGCCCTCGGCGTGAAAGTGCGGCTGGGCCGTGTGGTCGGGGTGGACGCGGCCTCGGCGCGCGGCGTGGCCGATGCGCTGGACGCCCAGGTCTCGGTCCAGGACCTGGTCATGGCTCTGCTGGAGACCGGCGGCGATCGGCAGGTCCGGCTGAACCTCGGCGCCCGGACCGGACTGGCGGACGTTCAGGCTCTGGTGGCCATCGGCGAACGGCCCAACCACTCGCCCTGGATGACGGTCAGCAGTCGCGCCGAGCCGGTCATCCGCACCGCCCAGACCCGCGTCTATCTGAAGGCGCGAACGGCCCAGAAACTGTCCGGCTTGGCCCAGGTGGACCTGCCTATCCTCGTCGAACTGGCGGCGTCGGAGGCCCGCCTGAAGACCATCGACTGCGACGCCGGACCGCGTGTCGTGATCGAGGTCCGGCCCGGACTGGCCTCGGCTGCGATCGGGACGATCGACGAGGGGCGTCTGAACGACTTCAAGCGTCCGCTGGCGCCCTCGCCCGCCACCCTGCTGTCCGTGCTCGGCGTGGTGCGGATCACAGCGACATCGAAGATCGAGGCGGCCGACACAAGCTTCACGCCCCTAACGTTTTCAGCCGACGACATCGCCGCGAAACGGATACGCTCCGTCCACGCCACCGGTCTGACCCAGGGGATCGTCGCCAGCCTGGTCCGGCGGATGCAGGTCGATGTCCACGTCCTGGGGCTCGGGCTGGGGCTGGGTGATCTGGTGCGGGCCCTGGGCCTGCTGCTGACCCCGGTGGCGCCCGTGCTCGACGGGGTGCTGGACACCGTGCTGGATCTGGCGGGCGTTCGGCTCGGCGAGGCGGATGTGGTGGTTCACGACGTGACCTGTCCCGGCGCGGGCGCGGCGTCTGGAGGCCGACCCGTTCTGGTCGGATAGTTGCGCGCAGGGACGGTTCGGGGCGATAGAACCCCATGACCGACGCCCCCATGACCTATGCCCGCTATCTGGGCCTTGATCGCCTGCTGTCCGCCCAGCACCCGGTCAGCGACCAGCACGACGAGATGCTGTTCGTCGTCATCCATCAGACCAAGGAGTTGTGGCTCAAGCAGATCCTGCACGAGGTGGCTTTGTCCCAGACTCTGGTGCGGGCCGGCGATCTGGCCGCCTCCTACAAGTCCCTGGCGCGGGTCAGCCGCATCCAGGCGGTGATGACCCAGAGCTGGGACATCCTGGCCACCATGACCCCGGCCGACTATCTGCGGTTCCGCGCGGTGCTGGGGACGAGTTCCGGCTTCCAGAGCGACCAGTTCCGCCGGTTCGAGGCCATGCTGGGGCTCAAGGACGCGCGTTTCCTGAAGTTCCAGGAGGACCGGCCCGAGGCCCATGCGGCGCTTCGGGCGGCGATCGAGGCCCCCAGCCTCTATGACGACGCCCTGCACCAGATGGCCAAAGCCGGCCTGCCGATTCCGGCCGAGGTGCTGGAGCGCGACGTCAGCCGGCCCTACCAGCCCTCGCCCGGCGTCGAGGCGGCCTGGTTGGAGGTCTATCGCGACACCGAGCGGTGGTGGACCTTCTACCAGCTGGCCGAGAAGCTGGTCGATCTGGACGACGCCCTGCTGACCTGGCGTCACAAGCATGTGGTGACCATCGAGCGGATCATCGGCCGCCGCCCCGGCACCGGCGGCACCGAGGGGGCCGCCTATCTGATGACCACGCTGGAGAAGCGCTGCTTCCCCGAACTGTGGTCGTTGCGCACGAAGCTTTGATTTCGCGGTCCCGATCTCGCCGCAACCTAAGGTCAGCGTGGCCGTTGAGAGGGGCGTAGTGATGGAGGTTTCCATGCCCGACGACCACGGCGGCGTCATCAATCCGGTTTCCGCAGCGTCGCCCGACGCCACGGCGAACCGCAGCGCCAACAAGCACGACATCCATGTGCTTAACACCCTGCTGAGCGCGACGGCCGACAGCGCCGACCGGCTGGCGCGCGTGACGAGCGATAGCGACAGCGAGGGTCATCGCGACCTGTTCTCCAGTCTGGCGGACGAGCGCCGCGAGATGGTCAAGACGCTGGAAACGGCCATCATCAGCCTCGGCGGTCATCCCGATGCGGGGGGCTCCATCCTGGCCAAGGCCCAGAGGGCGGTGATGGATGCGCGCCACGCCCTGCTCGGCGACGAGGCGGGTCTGGCCCATGCCGCCGACGACGGCGAGGCGGCGCTGGACCGGAAGTACGAGGCGGCTCTGGCCGATCCGAAACTGGCGGCGACCACGCGCGAGGTCATTCGCCGCCTCCACGCCGTCCTCCACATTGAACGCGAGGACGTCCACGACCTGAGACGCAGTCTGGACAGCCGCCGGGATGCCGATTCACCGCTGTTCCCGAGCTGAACTCGGTGGTCAGCAGGCCCGGAATTGAAAAGGCCCCGGACATCGTCCGGGGCCTTTTTGTCTGGGTCGGGAGGAAGGCTCAGTCTTCTTCGCCGGGGGCCTCGGCGGTTCCGGTGACCGGCACCTGGACGCCCTTGGCCGGACGGACGGTCTGGCGCTCGGCGATCCGGGCCGACTTACCGCGACGGTCGCGCAGGTAGTAGAGCTTGGCGCGACGCACGACGCCGCGGCGCTTCACTTCGATGGACTCGATGTTCGGCGACAGAATGGGGAATTTGCGCTCGACGCCTTCGCCGAACGAGATCTTGCGGACGGTGAAGGTCTCGTTGACGCTGCCGCCGTCACGGGCGATGCAGACGCCTTCGAAGGCCTGAACGCGCTCGCGCTCGCCTTCCTTGATCTTGACCATGACGCGCAGGGTGTCGCCGGGCTGGAAGTCGGGGATCGAACGGGTCTCGATCAGGCGGGCTTTTTCTTCGGCTTCGAGCGTCTGAAGGATGTTGGACATGTCTCTATTCTCCTCGGGCTTTTGCGCCCTTTAGCTGTGAATTGGCGGAGGAGACCTCCGCAGGCTGGTTTGCGAGATGCGCGGCCCAGAGGTCCGGACGCCGTTCCCGCGTGGTCTCTTCCCGCTGCGCCTCCCGCCACTGGGCGATCTTCCTGTGATCGCCCGACAGAAGCACGTCGGGAATGTCGAGCCCTTCGAACGTCCGCGGTCGCGTGTACTGCGGATGCTCCAGAAGCCCGTCCTCGAAACTCTCGGACGACAGGCTTTCGCCTGAGCCGAGCACCCCGGGGATCAGTCTTACGCAAGCCTCGATCGCCACCATGGCCGCCGCCTCGCCGCCGGCGAGCACCGCGTCCCCAACGGAGACCTCCTCGAACCCCCGGGCGTCGAGCACCCGCTGGTCCACCCCCTCGAAACGGCCGCAAAGCACGACGATCCCGTCCGCCTTGGCCCATTCCTTGACGCGCGCCTGGGTCAGGGGCCGACCCCGGGCGCTCATGTACAAAAGCGGCCGCTGCGGTCCCGACAGGCTATCCACCGCCCGGGCCACCACGTCCGCCTTAAGCACAGCTCCCGGGCCGCCACCCGCAGGGGTGTCGACCAGGAAGCCGCGCGTATCTGTGGAAAAGGCCCGACTGTCAACCGTATCCAGGCTCCACAGACCCTTCTCGCGCCAGGCCGTGCCGATCAGCGACACGCCGAGCGGCCCCGGAAAGGCCTCGGGGAACATGGTCAGAACGGAGACGGAAAAGGGCATGGCGGCGGCTCATACACCAGAAAGTCGAAGAAATCCGACTCCGCCCCGCCCGATCGCCGCCCGTTCAGGTCGCCGGCGCCCCGCCGCCCGCCGCGATCCAGGCGTCGACCTGATCCTCCAGCACGTCGAGCGGGACCGAGCCTGAGCCCAGGACGACGGCGTGGTAGTCCTTGATGTCGAACCGGTCGCCCAGGGCGGCCTCGGCGCGGGCTCGGAGTTCCTCGATCTTCAACTCGCCGATCTTGTAGCTGGTCGCCTGGCCGGGGTTGGTGATGTAGCGCTCGACCTCCTTCTGGATGTCGCGCTCCGACAGCAGGGAGTTCTGGCGGAAATAGTCCATCGCCTGTTCCCGGCTCCAGCGCTTGGCGTGCAGGCCGGTGTCGGTGACCAGACGCACCGCCCGCCACAGCTCGGTCGAGAGCCGGCCGAAGTCGGAATAGGGGTCCTGATAGAAGCCCATCTCCTTGCCCAGCTGTTCGGCGTAGAGCCCCCAGCCCTCGGCGTAGGCGCCGTAGCCGCCGAAGCGGCGGAAGCGCGGCAGGCCCTCGATCTCCTGCGCATAGGCGATCTGGAAATGGTGGCCGGGCGCGCCCTCGTGATAGCTGATGCCCTCGATCTGGGGCTTCAGCACCTGGGTCATGTCCGACAGGTTCACATAGTAGATGCCGGGTCGCGAACCGTCGGGGGCCGGCGAGTTGTAGAAGGCGATGGAGGCCGTCGCCTCGCGGAAGGGCTCGACGGCGCGAACCTCCAGCGCGGCCTTGGGCAGGTTGGAGAACCACTGCGGCGCCACCGCCATCACCTGGGCGATGAAGGTGCGGGCGTCGGACAGATACTGCTCCTTGCCCTCCGGCGTGTTCGGATACTGGAAGCGCGGATCGGTCTTGAGGAAGGCGAAGAAGTCCTGGAGCGAGCCGGTGAAGCCCACCTTGGTCTTGATCGTCTCCATCTCGCGCTGGATGCGGGCGACCTCGTCCAGACCGATCTGGTGGATCTGGTCGGCGGTCAGGTCGGTCGTGGTCGAGAGCTGGAGCCGGGCGTTGTAATAGGCCTCGCCCTCGGGCAACCGCCAGACGCCGCCGTCGCTGTCCGCCTTGGTCTGGACCTCGGCCAGGGCGGTCAGCACCCCGTCGAAACCGCGCTTGAACGGGCCCGTCAGGGCGGCGCGCCCCTCGCTCAGCAGCCGGTCCTTCGTCGCCTGATCCGTGTCGAGCGACCCGACCTTCTTCTGGAAGTCCGCCCAGACCGGATTGTCGGCCCCGCCGTCGAAGGGCGCGCCGGTGATGACCGCGCGGGTGTTCTCGATCGAGGGCTGGAAGACGAAGCGGGGCGAGACCACCCCGGCCTCCGCCCGCGCCCTCAGGGTCGTCGCCACCTGCCCCATATAGCGTTCGGTTTCGGTCAGGCGGGCCACATAGGCCTCGGCGTCCGATACGCTGGAGACCCGGTGGTTGTTGATCATGAAGACGGGCAGGGAGGTCGTCGGATTGCCGTTGGCCGCGAACTGGAAGCCCCAGTCGCGCCAGCGGTTCGACAGACGGGCCTGATCCACCCCGTATTCGAACATCCGCCAGGACAGTTTCGCCTGCGGACCCAGCTTGGCCGGATCGAAGCTCGCCTTCATCTCGGCCAGTTGCGCCTCCTGCAGGGCCAGGCTGCGGGCGGCGGCGGCGTCGGACACGTCGTCCAGCTTGTCGTAGTCGGTCTTCAGCCCCAGGGAGGTCATCTGCTGCGGGCTCAGCGCGATGCGGGCCTGGAAGGCGCGCTCGAAGAAGGCGTTCAGCCGCGCGTCCTCGGTTTCGGCCGGCGCGGCGGCGGGGGCCGCAGCCGGGGCGCTCTGGGCCGTGGCGGGAAGATCAACGGCGGTCAATGCCAGGACGGCGGCGGACGAGATCAGGATACGGCGCATGGAACCCCCAAATACGGAACAGGGCTGCACCTTTCCCCGGCCGCCTGTCCGGTGCAAGGCGAAAGGCCGCGACCTATCCGCCGCGCAACTGGGTCAGGGTCCGGCCCGGCGCGATGTCCTCGGGCGAGGTGATCAGGTGGACGATGGCCGGCTGGCCCGCCCGGGTCGCCACCCGGGCCGCCTCGAAGGCGGCGAGGAAGTCCTCCGTCCGCTCGCAGCGCACACCGAAGGCGCCGAAGGCTTCGGCGTATTTGACGAAGTCGGGGTTCTTCAGGTCCGTGGCCACCACCCGGTTCGGATAGTACCGCTCCTGATGCATGCGGATGGTGCCGTAGGTGCCGTTGTCGACGATGACGGTCAGGGTGGCGATCCCGTACTGGACGGCGGTGGCCAGCTCCTGGCCGGTCATCAGATACTCGCCGTCCCCGGCGATGCAGATGACTTCGCGCTCGGGCTGGATGACCTTGGCGGCCACGGCGGCGGGATAGCCGTAACCCATGGCGCCCGAGGTCGGGGCCAGCTGGGTGCGCCGGGCGCGATGGCGCACGAAGCGGTGCAGCCAGGCGGCGTAGTTGCCGGCGCCGTTGGTGAAGACGACATCCTCGGGCGTGACCGCGTCGATGTGGGCGATGACCTCGCTCATGTTCACATCGCCCGTCACCTCGACCCGGCTGTTGAAGGCGACGAAGTCGGCATGGCCGGCCGCCGCCTGATCGCTCCAGGTCCGACCCGGCGCCAGCTTCGACAGGGCGATGGCCGCCAGCGAATTGTCGGCCGTCGCGCCGATCAGGGGCGCCCAGACGCGGCCGACCTCTTCCGGTCCGGGATGGATGTGGATCAGGGTCTCTGCCGTGCGGTCGCGATCCAGCAGGGTATAGCCCTGGGTCGGGTTTTCGCCGAGGCGGGCGCCGATGGTCAGGATCAGGTCCGCGTCGCGCACCCGCTGCAGCAGCTTCGGATTGGGGCCGAGACCCAGGTCCCCGACATAGTTGGGCCGGTCGTTGGAGATCAGGTCCTTGCGCCGGAAGGACAGGGCGACGGGCAGGCCCAGCCGCTCGGCCCAGTCACCGATGGCGGTCGTGGCCTCGTCGGTCCATCCGGACCCGCCCAGCACCAGCAGGGGGCGTTCGGCGGCGGCCAGACGGCGTTCGATCTCGGCGGCGACGGCGGGGTCCAGCGCCGCACGGGCGGGGACCACCGGGCGCACCGGCGGCGGCCCGCCGTCGGCGATCAGCACGTCCTCGGGCAGGGCGACGACCACCGGCCCCATGCGCCCCTGAAGCGCGGTGGCGAAGGCGCGTTCCAGAACCTCGGTGGTGCGTTCGCCGCTCTCCAGCTCCGTCGCCCATTTGGCCAGGCCGCCGAAGACCTCGCGGTAATCGACCTCCTGAAACGCGCCCCGGCCCCGGTCGGTGACGGCGATCTGGCCGACGAACAGGATCATCGGGGTCGAATCCTGATGCGCGGTGTGAACCCCGATCGAGGCGTGGGTCGCGCCCGGCCCGCGCGTGACCATGCAGATCCCCGGCTTGCCGGTCAGCTTGCCATAGGCCTCGGCCATGTTGGCGGCGCCCGCTTCGTGGCGGCAGGTGATGACCTTGATGCGGTCGGCCACGTCGCCCAGGGCGTCCAGCACGGCCAGATAGCTCTCGCCCGGCACGCAGAAGACGTGGCTGACGTCATTGGCGACGAGGACATCGACGAGGCGCTGGGCGGCGGTGCGGCCGGACGGGGCCTGTCCGGCCGGAATCTGTGCGGTCTGGGTCATGCCGCTGACCTAGCAGAGGCGCGGGCGACTTGGCCATGCAACCGTATGGCCACGCTTGTCGTTACGGCTCAGGTTCAATCTCAGAGGAGCGCTGGCATGCGCAAGATCGTCGTTCTCTCCCTGATCACCGCCGCCATGACGGTCTCGGCCTGCAACACCGTCGCCGGCGTCGGTCGCGACGTGAAGGCCGCCGGTCAGGCCGTGACCTCGGGCGCCGAGGCCGCCAGGAACTGACGGCGGCGTCTGGCGCGGGCGGTCGTCTTCCGGCGCCGGACATTGAGCCGCGCGGCCCGCGCGTGTAGCGGGTGTTCCACCCCTCCAGGGCGTGAGACCGGACCTTCATGCAGACGATCACCCAACGCTGGGACTGGCTGAAACCGGCGACGGTCGTCGTCGGACCCGAGGATGACCGGCCGCGCCCGGCCGTGCTGCTGTTCCACGGCTGCGGCGGAATGCGGGCCCATCTGCCGCGCTACGCCGAGGCGGCGAAGGCGGCAGGGTGGCGGGCCTTCATCGTCGATTCCTACGCCCCGCGCGGCTGGGCCCGGACCTTCACCCTGGCGGCTGTCTGCACGGGCGTCGCCCTGCGCGGCTACGAGCGGGCGGGCGACGTGCTGGCGGCGATCCAGGGCGTCTCGGCCCGACCCGACGTGGACGCCTCCACCCTGGCCCTGGCCGGCTGGAGCCATGGCGGCTGGGCCATGATGGAGATGATGAGCGGCGACCCGCGTCCCGGCACCTTCGGGGTGGCGGATCCGGCCTCGGTCGATCTGTCGGGGGTCAAGGCGGCCTGGCTGGCCTATCCCTATATCGGTCTGTTCGCCCCGAACCGGATGAAGCCCTGGCGGCATTGTCCGAAGGTCCTGGCCCTGACGGCGCGGCGAGATCACCTGACGACCGTCCGCAACGCCGAGGTCGTCAACGCCATGATCCGCAACTGCGGCGCGGACGTCGAAAGCTGGATCGCCGACGGCACCCACGCCTTCGACGAGCCGACCAACAATGGTCCCATGCGCCACGATGCGGCCCTGACCGAGGAATCCCTGCGGCGTTTTCAGGCCTTCCTGACCGACGCCGCCCCTCACATCTGATCGACCTGAGCCCTCCCATCCTGCGGGTCTTGACAGGCGGCCCATCACGTAACAATTGAAGTTACATGAAGCGCGACAGCCGGCTCTCCAACATCCTCCACGCCCTGCTCCACATGGCGGACCATGAGGCGCGCACGGGCGAACCCATGACCTCGGACCAGCTGGCCCTGTGCCTGTCGACCAACCCGGTGGTCGTGCGCCGCACCATGGCGGGCCTGCGCGAACAGGGGCTGGTCTCGTCGGAGAAGGGCCACGGCGGCGGCTGGCGACTGGCCCGCCCGCTGGATCAGGTGACCCTGGGCCAGGTGCATGACGCCCTGGGAGGAACCGGCCTGATCCCGGACGCGCCGCCGGTCGAGGCCGAGGGCTGTCTGGTCGAGGCGGCGGTCAATGACGCCCTGTCTGACACCTACGCCCAGGCGCGCGCCCTGCTGGAGGCGCGGCTGAACGCCATCACCCTGGCCGATCTGGCGGCGGACTTCTCGCGCCGGATGGCCCTCCACCCGAAGAGAGATACTGCCCATGCCCACAGGCGACGCCCCCATGCCTCATGACGCCGTCATCATCGGCGGCTCTTACGCCGGATTGTCGGCCGCCCTGCAGCTGGCGCGGGCGCGGCGGCGGGTGCTGATCATCGACGACGGCCGGCCGAGGAATCGCTTCGCCGCCCGCGCCCACGGCGTCCTGGCCAATGACGGCCGCCCGGGATCGGAGATCGCCGCCACGGCCCGCGCCCAGGTCGCCGCCTATCCGACCGTGGCCTTCCGTCAGGCCGAGGCGGTCGACGTCGAGCGGATCGAGCATGGCTTCTCCATCGCCTTCGCCGACGGCACGAAGACGCAGGGGCGCCGCCTTGTGCTTGCCCACGGGGTGGAGGACACGCCGCCGGAGATCCCGGGGGTCAGGGAACGCTGGGGACGCACAGCCCTGCACTGTCCCTGGTGTCACGGCTACGAGATCGGAGGCGGGCTGATCGGCGTCCTCGGGCGCGGCGAACATGCCGTGCAGTATGCCGCCATCGTGGCCGAGTGGGGCGATGTGACCCTGTTTGTCGATCCCGACTTCCCCCTGTCGCAGGAAGAGGCGCACCTGCTTTATCGGCGCGGCGTGACGATCGAACCGACGCCCATCGAACGGCTGGAGGGCGAGGCGCCGACCCTGACCGGGGCGCGGCTGGCGGACGGGCGGTTCACCCCTCTGAAGGCCATCTTCGTCGGCGCCCATATCCGCGTCGCCAACGGGTTCGCGGAAAGCCTGGGCTGCGAGATGAACGACACCCCCATGGGCCGGGTGATCAAGGTGGACGCCCTGCAGCAGACCAGCCAGCCGGGCGTCTTCGCGGCCGGAGACGTGGCCCGCGCCGCCTCCAACATCACCCTGGCGACCTCGGACGGCATGATCGCCGCCCACGCCCTGTTCCGGTCCCTGATCGAGGAGGAGGCGGCGGCCGCCTGATCGCCGTCGCCGGCTTCAGTCCCCGAACGACGCCTGCACGACGATATCGGTCTTCACCGAATTGGCCATGTCGCAATGCTCGTGCGCCTTGTGATGCAGGGCGTCGAGTTCGGCCTGATCGGGGCGGCGGCCCGAGAAGGTGGTGACGGGGTTCAGCGTCACCTTCGCCAGCCAGCTGCGGCCCACTTCGTTCCGGCCCATCTCGCCCGTGGCGGCATCGACATAGCGATCAACCACCAATCCGGCGCCGGCCGCGAAGGCGAGGAACCACAGCATGTGGCAGCTCGACAGGCTGGCGATCATCGCCTCTTCCGGGTCGACGGCAGAGGGGTCTGACATGGGAACCGGCACCCCGGCGGGCGAAGATGAGCCCGGCACGATCTGGCCGCCGTCGAAGCTCCAGCGGTGCAGCCGGCTGTAGCGTTTGTCGGTGAAGGGCTGGTCGCCCCGGCTCCATTCGATTGTGGCCCCGTGTGCGCTCATGTCGGTGTCTCCGTTCAGGCCCGCCAGAAGCCCACGATCTTTTTGACCTCGTCCACCACGGGATCGGCCACGGCGGCGGCGCGTTGGGCGCCGTCCTTCAGGACGCGGTCGATCTCGGTCGGGTCGTCCATCAACCGGCGCATCTCGGCGGTGACCGGGGCCAGGGCCTCGACGGCCAGATCGGCGAGGGCCGGCTTGAAGGCGCCGAAACCCTGACCGGCGAACTCGGCCGTGACCTCTTCGCGCGTCGTGTCCGACAGGGCGGCATAGATGGCGATCAGGTTGCGGACTTCAGGCCGGTCGTCGAGGGCCTCGCCGGGTTCGGGCATGACGCCCATGTCGGTCTTGGACTTGCGGATCTTGGCCGCGATGGTGTCGGCGTCGTCGGTCAGGTTGATGCGCGACTGGTCCGACGGATCGGACTTGGACATCTTGGCCGCCCCGTCGCGCAGGCTCATGACCCGCGTCGCCGGCCCCTGGATCACCGGATCGGGCAGGGGGAAGTAGCCGGGGGCGGCGAAGTCGTTGTTGAACTTGGCGGCGATGTCGCGGGTCAGTTCCAGATGCTGTTTCTGGTCCTCGCCGACCGGCACGTCGGTGGCCTTGTAGAGCAGGATGTCGGCCGCCTGGAGCACCGGATAGGTATAGAGGCCGACCGAGGACCGTTCCTTGTGCTTGCCCGACTTCTCCTTGAACTGGGTCATCCGGTCCAGCCAGCCGAGGCGGGCGACGCAGTTGAAGATCCAGGCCAGCTCGGCATGGGCGCGTACGGCCGACTGGGGGAAGATCACCGTCTTCTTCGGGTCCAGCCCCGAGGCCAGATAGGCGGCGGCGATCTCGCGCGTCTGGGCGGTCAGCAGGGCCGGGTCCTGCCAGACGGTGATGGCGTGCATGTCGGCGACGAAGACGAAGGTCGGGGCGGTGTCCTGCAGCGCCGTGAACCGCTTCAGCGCCCCCAGATAGTTGCCCAGATGCAGGGCGCCGGACGCCTGGATGCCGGACAGGATGCGGCGCGGGCCGGAATAGGCGGAAGTTTCAGTCTCGGACATGGGTCAGGCCAATGCCCCAGACCGCCGGTCAGGGCAAGGCGTCGCAATGTCTGGAAGGAAAGTGGCGCACCCGAAGAGATTCGAACTCCTGACCCCCAGATTCGTAGTCTGGTGCTCTATCCAGCTGAGCTACGGGTGCGTAGGCCTTTCGGCGAGGGCGGGTATCTAGCGGCTCAATCGGGACGGTGCAAGCGCTGTGTGCGGGTTTCGGGCGGGATTTCGTCGCGCGCCGATTCCATCAGGGAGGCGGACCGACCGCGCGGGCGGCGGCCGTCGCACGCCGCTGGACGGACTGCGGAATTGGCCTTGCGGTCCGCGACCCCTGCGGGTTATAGACCGCGCCTTCCCGTTCCGGAGCCGCTTCTCGCGGGGCCGGAACCGCCACGGCGGACGCGTAGCTCAGCGGGAGAGCACTACGTTGACATCGTAGGGGTCACAGGTTCAATCCCTGTCGCGTCCACCATTCCTTTCAACATCTTGGGCGGCGAAGCCAAGATGTTCCCCCCAGAAATCCCCACAGATACAGTCTAGACTAGGCTCGCCTGCGCGGCGTCAAGGCCGCTCGTCCGGGCTTTTCCTCAGTCGTTTGGCCGATGGGCCCGGAGGAATTCGTCGGCGGCGTTTTCGATATGGGCCTCGAGCCGGGCGGGTTCGACGGGCGGCAGGCCGAACGACGCTCTCAGGTGCACCTCGCCCTTGACGCCGCCCAGATACCGCCATGCGGCCCCATGCGGATCCCGGACGTTGAGGCGGCCCTGAAGGGTCTCCTCTTCCAGCCAGGCGGCGAACCGGTCTTTCAAGGACAGCACGGCCGTTTCGAAAAACAGCTCGGCCATCCGGGGCGCCCGGTTCGTCTCTGCCACGAGGATGCGGTTCATCTGCATCGCCTTTTCCCCGGTCACCAGATCGATGAAGCGTTTCGCCAGCAGGATCAGGGTGTCCCTCACCGGCGCGTCCGGGGCGGGCCGAAAGCTGTCGGGCGACACGGCCCCTTCGCACTCATGACGGAGGACGGCGGCGAACAGGGCGTCCTTGTCGGCATAGCGGGCATAGATGGTCGCCTTGGACACTCCGGCGGCCTGGGCCACGGCGTCGAGGCTGACGGATTCATAGCCGCGGTCCATGAACAGGTCGCCGGCCGCCATCAGGATCGCCTCGTCCTTGGCGGCGTCTCGGGGGCGCCCGCGCCGGGATGAAGGGCCGTCGGCGATTGTCATCACTCCATCACTTGACATACTGAACCGACCAGTATTGTTATTCGAACAGTACCCCAGCTTACCCCGACGCGCCAGCCCCGGCGCAACCCCAACCACGGATCACAGGATTCCGAGGATGAGATATGTCGCGCTCAAGATGCTGCTGGGCGACAGCGCCAAATATCTGGCGCTGGTGTTCGGCGTGGCCTTCGCCACCCTGTTGATGAGCCAGCAGGTTTCGATCTTCATCGGCCTGATGACCCGGACCGCCAACCAGGTGCTGGAGGTGCGCGAGGCCGACATCTGGGTCATGGACCCGCGCGTCCGCTACGTCGACGAGGTCGAGCCCATGCCAGACGCCGCGCTGGGGCGTGTGCGTTCGGTCGAGGGCGTCGAATGGGCCGCGCCCCTGTTCAAGGGCAACGCCATCTTCCGCACCCGCGATGGGCTGATCAACCAGATCAACATCCTGGGCGTCGACGACGAGACCTTGGTCGGCGCCCCGCGCACCTGGCTGGCGGGCGATCTGGAGGCGCTTCGTCAACCCAACAGCATCGTCTTCGACAAGGAAGGCGCGACCCTCATCTGGCCCGACGACGACCCCCTGTCCAAGGTCGGGACCGAGGCCGAGATCAACGATCGCCGCGTGGTGGTGACCGGCATCGCCAACACGGCGCCCTCCTTCATCACCTTCCCCCTGGCCTACGCCCGCTATTCGGAGGCGATCCGCTTCACCCCGCCCCAGCGCAACAAGATGTCCTTCGTCCTGGTCCGCGCGCGAGACGGCGTGGATCACAAGGCTCTGGCGGAACGCATCGTAGAACAGACCGGCTATCAGGCCCTGACCTGGGACAGCTTCGCCTGGCGCTCGGTCCAGTACTATCTGACCCGCACGGGCATTCCGGTGAACTTCGGCATCACGGTGATGCTGGGCTTCATCGTCGGCGCGGCGGTCACGGCCCAGACCTTCTACCTGTTCGTCATCGAGAACCTGCGCCAGTTCGGGGCGCTCAAGGCCATCGGCGCGACCAACGCCCAGATCACCGGCATGGTGCTGCTGCAGGCCGGCGTGGTCGGGCTGATCGGCTATGGGCTGGGCATGGGCGGGGCCGCCGCCTTCTTCACCTTCGTGCGGGGCACGGCGGCGCTGGAGGGCTTCTATCTGCCCTGGCAGGTGCTGGTCGGCACGGGCGTGGTGGTCTTCCTCATCATCCTGATCTCGGTGCTGGGCAGCCTGACCAAGGTGTTCCGCGTCGATCCCGCCATCGTGTTCCGGGGCTGATCGCCATGAGCGCCGTGATCGCCCGCGACATCGAAATGGCTTTCGGCTCCAACGGCCTGAAGACCCAGGTCCTGTTCGACATCGACCTGGAGGTCGCGTCCGGAGAGCTGACCATGCTTGTCGGCCCCTCCGGCTGCGGCAAGACCACCCTGCTGTCCATCCTGTCGGGCACGCTCAAGCCCACCGGCGGCGACGTGGAGGTGATGGGCAACGTCATCACCCGGATGAAAGACTCCGAGAAGGTGATCCTGCGCCGGCGGCGCATCGGCTTCATCTTCCAGCAGTACAACCTCCTGCCTGCCCTGACCGCCGCCGAGAACGCCGCCATGGCGCTGGTCGCTGACGGCATGCCGCTGAAGACGGCGGCGGAAAAGGCCCGCGCGGTGCTCGAGACTTTGGGCATGGGGCCGCATGCCGACAAGCTGCCGCGCATGCTGTCGGGCGGCCAGCAGCAACGCGTCGCCATCGCCCGCGCCATCGTCCACGAACCCGACCTCGTCGTCTGTGACGAACCGACCGCCGCGCTGGATGCTGAGACCGGCCGCCAGGTCATGGAGCTGCTGAAGGAGGCCGCCGCCGGCCCTGGCCGCGCCGTCCTGGTCGTGACCCACGACAACCGCATCTACCGCTACGCCGACCGGATCGTCGCCATGGAAGACGGCCGGATCGTCGGAGACAGCCGCCTTGGAACACTCCCGGAGGGACTCCATGCCCACTAATCTTCGCCAACGGATTTCGCGCCTCGTCCTGCCCGTGCTCGCGGGCGGGTGCCTGGTCTTCGCCGTCGCCGCCGTGATCCGGCCCGAGCGCACCCGCGCCGACCCGCCCGCCACGCCGCCCAGCGCCGCCTCCGCCTCGGTCGTCGCGGGCATCGGGACCATCGAGCCCCAGTCCGAGCTGATCGCCGTCGCCGCCGAGGTTCCGGGCGTGGTCCGCAGCGTCCTCGTCCAGCCCGGCGACCGTGTGACCCAGGGCCAGCCCCTGTTC
>NZ_JBQVNM010000023.1:0-36583 GCF_052436175.1 Brevundimonas sp.
CAGGGCGGCGATCCAGGCGGGACCGGCAAGCCAGCCCCAGGGCGTCAGCACGCCGACGAGCAGGGCCACGGGGGCGCCCACCGCCATCAGCATCACCGCTCGCCGCGTGGGATAGATCACCGGGGCGCCGCGACCCGCTCGACCAGACCAGCCAGCACCTGATCCACGCGCCGTCCCTCGATCTCGGCGGCGGGCGACAGGACGAGGCGGTGACGCAGGGCGGGCGCGGCCAGGGCCTTCACATCGTCGGGAATGACATAGTCCCGGCCGTCCAGGGCGGCGCGGGCGCGGGCGGCGACGGCCAGCATGGCGCCGGCCCGGGGCGAGGCGCCGGTGTCCACATCGGCCGAATCCCGCGTCGCCCGGACCAGATCGGCGACATAGGCCACAACCTCGTCCGTCAGCCGGACGTCGGCGACGGCGTCCACGGCGGCGTCGATGGTCGCGGCGTCGGCCACGGTCTCGACCCCCAAGGCCGCCGGGTCCATCTGGCCGGTGCGAGCGCCCTGGGCGGCGATGATGGCGCGCTCCTGTTCGGCGGTGGGATAGGCCAGGAGGTGCTTGAACAGGAACCGGTCCAGCTGGGCCTCCGGCAGGGGGTATGTGCCCTGCTGCTCGATGGGGTTCTGGGTCGCGACCACGGTGAAGCGGCGGCCCAGGGCGTGGGGTTCGCCGTCGATGGTGATCTGGCGCTCCTGCATGGCCTCCAGCAGGGCGGCCTGGGTCTTGGGCGGCGTCCGGTTGATCTCGTCGGCCAGCAGCAGCTCGCAGAAGATCGGACCCCGCGTCAGGGTGAAGGTCGAGGTCTGGAAGTTGAACAGGTTGGAGCCGATGATGTCGCCGGGCATCAGGTCGGGCGTGAACTGGATGCGGCCGTAGTCGAGCCCGACCGCCCGGGCGAAACTGTGGGCCAGCAGGGTCTTGGCCGTTCCCGGCGGGCCCTCCAGCAGGACGTGGCCGCCCGCGAACAGGGCGGTCAGCAACAGGTCGACGGCGCCGTCCTGACCGATCACGGCCTTGCCGATCTCGGCGCGTAGCCGCTCGGCGAGCGCCTTCACCTCATTGACGTGCACGGGTCATCTCCTGGGTCCAGCGATAGAGGTCACGGGCGACACGCATCAGGTCGCCGGGGGTTTTCGCCATCCGGGCCTCTGCGGCCAGAACGGTATAGGGGCGGGCGGCGCCGAGGGTCGCGCCGACGCGGTCGAGGAAGGCGTCCAGCTCGGCGCCGTCCAGACTGCGCGGGGCGCCGATGGCCCGCGCCACCGCCCCGCGCACCAGAAGGGCGTAGGGCGAGGCCATATGGTGTTCACGTTTGGTCATGCGGACCAGACCGGCGGTGTTGTCGGCCAGGGCCCGCTTGCCCAGGGCCACGACCCGGCCGCCCTGAACGGTCGGGCCGAAGCGGATCAGGCTCTGCCAACCGGCGAAGGCGGCCAGGGCCGCGAGGATCAGGGTCAGGCCCAGCAAGGGCGGCTCGATCATCAGCCGCAGCAGGTTTCGGGTGCGCTGGAAGCCATGCTGAGCCAGGTCGAAAGCGACCGGTGAGCCGTCCGTCCGGACGATGTCGATGAGGGCGACGGCGGTCTTCGCCCCGTTCAGGGTCTTCAGCCCCTGGGTGTTCACCAGATCGGCGTCGGCCAGCACATAGGTCAGGCTGTCGCGATGCAGCACCAGGACGGGCGCGCCGCTGCCATCGACGACGACCGGGATCCATTGGGCGCCGGAGATGCGGCGAGGCGTCTCGACGGTCACGGGCGCGCCGAACGCCCGGCCGTTCGGCTGGCTCAGGACCACCCGCTGGGCGCCGGACGTCTGGGTCAGGCTCGTACCCTCGCGCAGGTCGTCGGGCATGACCGACAGGGCCTGGTCCGGACGGTTGACGCCCAGGGTGGTCACCCACCCCGGGTTTTCGCGATAGGGGGCGGCGTGCCACTTGGGCAGAACGATCAGGGTCGCCCCTCCGTGGTAGAGGTCGTCCACCTGCTCGGGCGGCGCGCCCGCCGCCGGCGTCAGGACCAGCAGGCTGTCGGCCCCGTTCTCGCCCAAGGGGCCGCGGCTCAGGATCACCGTCTGGCCCATGCTCGATAACAGGCGGGGCAGGGCGCCATAGCCGATCGACGACTTCGACAGGGCGTGGCCGCCGCCGTCGTTGCCGGACTTCAACTGCGGCTGATAGGCCGACAGCACGCCCAGCCCGGCCAGGGACACCACCCCGACCAACAGGACCACGATCATGGTCAGGGGCGAGAAGCCGCCCGAGGCCGATCCTGACAGCCGGCTCATGCGCGCCACCCCTCGGGCAGGGCGAAGGCCTCATAGGCGCGGCGGCACTCGGCGAAGTCGGCCGCATCGACAGGTCGGCCGCCGAACAGGCTGCGCTCGACCACCTGACCGATGCGGATGAAGGCCGGGCGCGCCGCCTCGGGCAGGCCCGCCAGACCGGCGATCTCTCGTGTGGTCAGCGACACCTTGAGCGCGCGCGGCTTCTTGATCTCGATGTCTTCCACGCTGCGCAGCAGCAGCAGGTGGGCCGCCTCGGCATAGCGTCCCTCGGCCGCCAGGGCGTCGGCCCCGGCCAGAAGATTGCGCGCCGTCGCCGCATCGGGCCGCCACTCCGGCTCGGTCGCCACGACCGCCGTCTTCGGTTTGGCGCGGGGCATCCGCAGCTTCAGCACCTCGCGGATGATGAGCCAGGCCAGACCGGCCGCAATCAGGATCAAACCGCCCCAGAAGACGTATTCCAGCAGCGGTCCCAGGGCGCGCAGGGCGTTGCGGACGGCCTCCAGCCAGGCGGGAACCTCGGGCGGAGTGAAGCCGGTGCGGTCGAATTGAAGCGTGTCGTCCTCGAGCAGGCGCGCGTGGGCGCGGGCCAGAACGGCGGTCTCCCGCGCGGCGTCCGCAGCCCCGGCCTGGGGCTCGATAGGAAGGGTTCCGTCAGCGGAGGGCACGCCCCAGCCTTAGCGGCCATCCCCCCGGCGTCAACCGCAGGATGCGTCCCGCACGGTTTCGTCAGGGGCGACGGGACCGGCAGGGGCGACAGCGATCACGACGCATGCTATCCGGGCCGACGATGATCAAGGCCACGCGACATTGGCTTCGGCGACTGGGTCTCGTCAGCGTTCTGCTGATGATGCTCGCCGTCGTGCTGCCGTCGGCCGAGGCCCAGGCTTGTGCGCCTTCGCCCGATCTGACCGCCGCCGCAGTCGTCGTCGATGCGGACGGTTGTGACGCCGGTCTGTGCGGCGATTGCGGCGCCGCCTGCACTCACGGCTGCTGCCATGCTCCGCATGTGGCCGTGCCGGCCGCCTCTGCGCCCACGCCCCGCCAGGACCGGATCGCCATCCCGCGCGGCGTGGGCCAGGCCGCCCATCTCGTCGCGCGCACGCCGGACGGACCGGACCGCCCTCCAAGAGGCTGAGCGGGCCCGCGCCCCTGAGGCGCGCCCTGACCTGTCCATGGGTTCGCGTCACGGTCTTCTGACCGGGCGACGGGCCTGATCCGCAATCCGGCCCGACCGACGGCGACGCCGCGACGGGCTGCGCGAGACCCTGACATATGAAAATCGAAAGACACTGGCTGATGACCGGCGCCGCCGTGGTCGTCGCCCTGGGCGCGGGCTTCGGCGCCGCCCGACTGATGGACCCGCCCGCCGTCCCCGAGGCCCATGCGGAGGACGGCCACGCCGAAGAGGCCGGGGGCGAAGGCGCCGAGGAAGGTGTAGTGGCCCTGAGCCTCGCAAACGCTGCGGCTGCGGGCGTTTCCGTCGTGGCTGTGGAGCGCGGGGGCGGGGGCGACCTGACCCTGCCCGGACGCGTCGACTTCGCCCCGGGCGCGGAGGCTGTGGTGGATGCGCCCCTGCCGGGCGCGGTGCTGCGCGTCCATGTCGGCGTGGGCGGCCGGGTCTCGGTCGGGACGCCGCTCGTCACCCTGCGCAGTCCGGAAGGGGCGGCGTCACGCGCCACGATCGACGCGGCCCAGGCCACCGTCGAGGCGGCCCGCGCGGCCGAACGGCGCGACCGGACCCTGTTCGAGAAGGGCTATGTCGCCCGCGCCCGTCTGGACATCACCGAGGCGGAGACGCGGCGGGCCGAGGCCGAGGTCCGCGCCGCCCGCGCCCGGGGGCAGGCCTATGGCGCGCCCGGCGCCGACGGTCTGGTGGTGGTCCGCAGTCCGGTGGTCGGTGTGGTGACCCGCCTGACCACCTCGCCCGGTCAGGTCCTGCATGAGGAGGATCAGGAGGTCGCCGCCATCGCCGACGCCTCGCGCGTGGAACTCGTGTTCGAGGCCGCGCCCGCCGTGTCCGGCCGGGTCAAGGTCGGAGATGTCGTCAACGGCCGCACGGCAGACGGCCAGACGGTCGCGGGTGCGATCGTCGCCCTGTCCCCGGCCAACGCCTCCGGCGCCGTGACCCTGAGGGCCCGCCCGACCGGGGCGGTTCCCCCGGCCGGGACCATCCTGTCGGCGCGGATCGCCACGGGGGCGGGGGACGGGCGGCTGGTCGTGCCAACCGAGGCCGTCCAGACCGTGGACGGCGCCGCCTCGGTCTTCGTGGCCGAGGGGGCGGGTTTCCGCGCCCGACCCGTGACGACCGGACGGGTGTCGGACGGCCGCACCGAAATTCTCAGCGGCCTGACCGGGTCCGAGCGTATCGCCGGCGCCGGCGCCTTCCTGCTCAAGGCCGAACTGGCCAAGGGCGAAGCCGAGCACGGACACTGATCATGCTGGACCGGATCATCGACGCCTCCGTGCGGTTCCGCTGGTGGGTGGTTGGCCTCGCCGTCGTCCTGGCCGTGCTGGGCGGGCGCGACCTGCTGAAACTGCCCATCGACGCCGTCCCCGACATCACCAACCGACAGGTGCAGATCACGACCGTCGCCCCCGCCCTGGGTCCGGAAGAGGTCGAGCGCCAGGTCACCTTCCCGATGGAGACGGCCCTGGCTGGCCTGCCGGGCCTGACCGAGACCCGCTCCCTGTCCCGCCACGGCTTTTCCCAGATCACCGCCGTCTTCACCGACGACACCGACATCTATTTCGCCCGCAATCTGGTCAATGAGCGGATCCAGTCGGCGCGCGAGGATCTGCCCGAGGGGCTGGCCCCGTCGATGGGGCCGGTCGTCACGGGGCTCGGCGAGGTTTACATCTGGACGCTGGAATTCACCGGCGAGGCGGCCCGGCCGGGCGTCCCCTATGTCACGCCCGAGGGCGAACGGCTGGTCACCGACGAGCAGAAGGCGACCTATCTGCGCACCGTTCAGGACTGGATCGTCGCGCCCCAGCTGAAGTCGGTCGAGGGCGTCGCCGGGATCGACGTCCTGGGCGGCTACGTCAAGGAATACGCCGTCCATCCCGATCCCGCCCGACTGTCGGCCTACGGCGTCGGTCTGGTTCAGCTGGTCGAGGCGCTGGAGCACGCCAACCGGATCGCCGGCGCCGGCTACGTCAATCGCGCGGGCGAGGCCTATATCGTCCGCGCCGACGCCCGGGTGAAGAGCCTGGAGGAACTGGCCCAGACCCCGATCCTCAATCGTGGCGGCAAGGTGATCCGCGTCTCCGACGTGTCGACGGTCGAGATCGGCCATGGCCCGCGTCTGGGTTCGGCCAGCATGGACGGCCGCGAGACGGTGGTCGGCACCGCCCTGATGCTCCAGGGCGAGAACTCCCGTCGCGTCGCCCATCGGGTCGGCGAAAAGCTGAAGGCCATCGCGCCCAGCCTGCCCCCAAACGTCATCGTCCGCGCGGTGCTGGACCGCACCGCCCTGGTGGACGCCACCATTCGCACCGTGGAGCACAACCTGGCTCTGGGGGCGGCTCTGGTCATCGCCGTGCTGTTTCTGGCGCTCGGCAATGTGCGTGCGGCCATCATCACCGCCCTGGTGATCCCCCTGGCCTTCCTGTTCGCGGCCTCGGCGATGAACCGGTTCGGCATCAGCGCCAATCTGCTGAGCCTGGGGGCGCTGGACTTCGGCCTCATCGTCGATGGCGCGGTGGTGGTGATCGAGAACACCCTGAGGCGGCTGGGGCTGAAACGGAACGAGGCCGGTCGGCCCCTGACCGTGGCCGAGCGGTTGTCGGTCGCGGCGACAGCGGCGCGGGAGATGGCCCGTCCGGCCGCCTTCGGTCAGGCGATCATCCTCTTGGTCTACGCCCCCCTGCTGATGTTCGAGGGGGTCGAGGGCAAGATGTTCGGGCCGATGGCCGCGACGGTCATGCTGGCCCTGCTGGCCGCCTTCGTCCTCAGCTTTACCTTCGTTCCGGCGATGACGGCCCTGTGGGTCGGGGAGCCGAAGGCCCATCACGAGGATACCCGCCTGACCCGTGTGGCCAAGGCCCGATATGCGCCGCTGCTGGCGGCGGCCCTAGCCCGGCCGCATGCGGTTCTGGCCGGTTGCGGCGTCGCCCTGGCCGCGGGCGTCATCGCCTTCCTGATGTTGGGCCGGGAGTTCGTGCCCCAGCTCGACGAGGGGGATGTGCTGGTCCAGGCCCTGCGCGTGCCCTCGACCTCGCTGGAACAGAGCCAGGCGATGCAGTTCCGGGTCGAGACCACCCTGAAGGCCATGCCGGAGGTCGAACGGGTCTTCACCCGCACCGGCACGGCCGAGGTGGCGTCGGACCCCATGCCGCCGTCGATCTCGGACACCTTCGTCATGCTGAAGCCGCGCGACCAGTGGCCCGATCCGGGTCTGGCCAAGGCTGTGTTGGTGGGGCGAATGGAGACCGAACTCGGCAAGCTTCTGGGCAATTCCTACGAGTTCACCCAACCGATCCAGATGCGGTTCAACGAACTGATCGCCGGGGTCCGCTCCGATGTGGCGGTCAAGGTCTACGGCGACGACTTCGCCGCCATGAGCCGCACGGCGGAACAGGTTGCCGCGATCCTGCGCGGCATCGACGGGGCCGCCGACGTCCGCGTCGAACAGATCAGCGGCCAGCCGACCATCACCGCCAGCGTCGACCGCACCATCGCCGCGGCGCAGGGAGTGCACGCCTCCGACGCCGCCCACGCCCTGGCCATAGGTCTGGCCGGTCGCGAGGCCGGTCAGGTGCTGGAGGGCGACCGCCGGTTTGACGTTGTCGTGCGTCTGGCCGACGACCTGCGCAACGATCCGGCGGTGATGGCCAGCCTGCCGGTGATGCCCGAGGATGCGGCCTCCGGCGCGCCCACTGTGCCCCTGTCGGCCGTGGCCCGGTTCGACGTGGCGGAGGGGCCGAACCAGATCAGTCGCGAGAACGGCAAGCGCCGCATCGTGGTCCAGGCCAATGTGCGCGGTCGCGACCTCGGCGGCTTCGTCGCGGAGGCGCAAGCCGCGATCGCTAGCAAGGTCGCCCCGCCCTCGGGGGGCTGGCTGGACTGGGGCGGGCAGTTCGAGAATCTGGAGCGGGCCTCGGCCCGGCTGGCCCTGATCGTGCCGATCGTGGTCCTGACCATCGGTTTGCTCTTGGTTCTGGCCTTGCGGTCATGGAGGGACGCGGCCCTGGTCTTCGCCGGGGTGCCTCTGGCGCTGGTGGGCGGGGCGCTGGCTCTGGCGCTCCGGGGCATGCCCCTTTCGATCTCGGCGGCGGTCGGCTTCATCGCCGTGTCGGGCGTGGCGACGCTGAACGGACTGGTGCTGATCCAGGCCATTCGCCAGCGGCTGGACGAGGGTCTGCCCCCGTTGGAGGCCGCGCTTCAGGGGGCGGTCAGCCGACTGAGGGCCGTCCTGACCACGGCCTTGGTGGCGGTGCTGGGCTTCGTGCCGATGGCCTTCGCCTTCGGCCCGGGAGCGGAGGTGCAGAAGCCGCTGGCGACGGTGGTCATCGGCGGCCTGACGACCGCGACCCTGCTGACCCTGATCGTCCTGCCGGTGCTGGCGGCCCTGTTCACGCCGAGAAGGGAGGCGTCGTGACGGCGTTCAGGCCCGCGCCGTGGTCGCCGCGCTGAGCAGGGCCTTGACCGAGGCGGTGGCCACGTCGGCGTCGATCCCGACGCCGAACACCGTCGCCCCGGCGGGCGTGCGGCATTCGACATAGGCGGCGGCCTGGGCGTCGGCGCCGTTGCCGATGGCGTGTTCCTGATAGTCGGCGATGTCGAGATCGACGCCCAGGCCCTCGCGCAGGGCGTCGAGCACGCTGGACATCAGGCCGTTGCCGCGACCGAACACATGCCGCTCCTCGCCGTCCAGGCTGATGCGGCCAGAGAAGACGCGTTCGCCGCCGACGACCGCGCCCTCCTGATAGTCGATCAGCTTCAGGGTCTGGTCGCCGTTCAGGTGATAGGCGGTCTCGAAGGCCTGCCAGATGTCGGCGGCGTTCAGTTCGCGGCCGAGGCTGTCGGCCAGGGCCTGGACCGGGCGGCTGAAGTCGGCCTGCAGCCGCTTGGGCAGTTTCAGCCCCTTGTCCTGCTCCAGAATCCAGGCGACCCCGCCCTTGCCCGACTGGGAATTGACCCGGATCACCGCCTCGTAGGAACAGCCGATGTCGGCCGGGTCGATGGGCAGATAGGGGACATCCCACAGCTCGTCGTTGCGCGCGGCCTGGGCGGCGAAGCCCTTCTTGATCGCGTCCTGGTGACTGCCCGAGAAGGCGGTGAAGACCAGCTCGCCCGCATAGGGGTGGCGGGGATGGACGGGCAGCTGGTTGCAGTATTCGACGGTCTTGACGACCTCGCCGATGTCCGAGAAATCCAGTTCAGGATCAACGCCCTGGGTGTAGAGGTTCAGAGCCAATGTCACCAAGTCGACATTGCCGGTGCGCTCGCCGTTGCCGAACAGACAGCCCTCGACCCGGTCGGCCCCGGCCATGATCGACAGCTCGGCGGCGGCCACGCCCGTGCCCCGGTCGTTGTGCGGGTGGACCGAGATGACGACGCTGTCGCGGCGCGGGATGTTGCGGCCGAACCACTCGATCTGGTCCGCGTAGATGTTGGGCGTGGCCGCCTCGACCGTGGCCGGCAGGTTCAGGATCAGCGGCTTGTCCGGCGTGGGCTGGAGGATGTCCATGACCGCCTCGCAGCACTCGATGGAGAAATCCAGTTCGGCAGTGGAGAAGGTCTCGGGGCTGTATTCGAAGCGCCAGTCGGTCCCGGGGCGGCGGGCGGCCTGGTCGCGCAGCAGCTTCGCCGCCGTCTGGGCGATGCCCTTCACCTCGGACCGGTCCATGCCGAAGACGATGCGGCGCCAGGCGGGTGAGACGGCGTTATAGACATGGACGACGGCGGTCTTCGCCCCGTCCAGACTGTTGAAGGTGGTCTCGATCAGGTCGGCCCGGGCCTGGGTCAGGACCTGGGGAATGACGTCGTCGGGGATGGCGTCGCGATCGACCAGGCCGCGAATGAAGTCGAACTCGGTGGCGCCGGCCGAGGGGAAGCCGACCTCGATCTCCTTGATGCCGATCTTCACCAGCAGGTCGAAGAAGCGCTGCTTCTTCTCGGCGTTCATCGGGTCGATCAGGGCCTGGTTGCCGTCGCGCATGTCCGTCGAAAGCCAGCGCGGCGCCCGGGTGATCGTGCGCGACGGCCAGAGACGGTCGGGCAGGTTCACTTGCGGGAACGGGCGGTATTTGACGGACGGGTCGCGCAGCATCGCCGCGTCTCCTTCGGGCAGGCAAGAAACTGACCGGCGCACGAGGGAGTTCAGGCCGGGAGGGAGGCCATAGCGGCTGAGGCGGCGGAGGTCGAGGGATCGTGCGCGAAGGGGCCGGATTTCCGCGTCTTCGAGGACGAAAATTGCGCCTTCGTCTGAGCTCGACGCGTCAGGGTTGCGTGCCTTTGCGGCGCTTCACCAGGCCGGAAGCCAACCCCGTGCGATCAGGGTGCGGAGAATCAGATCGGCGGCGGCGTCGGGCGTGGCCAGCGTCGTGTCGATCGTCAAATCCGGCGAAGACGGCGCCTCGTAGGCCGAGCCGACCCCGGTCAGATCGGCGATCCGGCCCTCCTCAGCGCGGGCGTAGAGGCCCTTGGGATCGCGGGCGCGGCAGGCGTCGAGCGGGGTGTCGACGAAGACCTCCAGGAAACGGTCCGGGGTCAGGCGTTCGCGCACCGCCTCGCGTCCGGCGGCGGCCGGCGAGATCAGGGCGCACAGGGCGATGACCCCGGAATCGGCGAACAGACGGGCCACCTCGCCCGTGCGACGGACGTTCTCCTCGCGGTCGGCGCTCGAGAAGCCGAGATCGCGGTTGAGGCCGTGACGCAGGTTGTCGCCGTCCAGCAGGACGGTGCGGACCTGACGCGCGTGCAGCCGCCGTTCGAGGGCCGCGGCGATGGTGGACTTGCCGGAGCCCGACAGGCCCGTCAGCCAGACCGCGCCGCCGCGATGGCCGTTCAGCCGGGCGTGGTCCTCGGGCGTGACGGCGCCGGCGGTCCGGTAGATGTTGCGGGCCTGATCCAGCGGCGCGCGGGCGACGCCGGCAGCGGCCACGGCGCCCGTCTCGCGGTCGATCAGGACAAAGCCGCCCAGGGCCGGATCATCGACGAAGGCGTCGAAGGCGAGGGGGGTGGTGAGGTCGACGACCGCCTCGCCGATGTCGTTTAGGGTCAGGGCCTCCGTCGCCTCGACGGGGCGGCTGATTCGCACTGGCATCGTGCGGGCGCCGATGCGCAGTCGATAGGCGCGGTCCGGCGCGAACGGCCGCTCGTCCATCCACAGCAGGGTGGCCGAGAATTTCTCGACGGCGGCGGGACGGCTGTCGGGCAGGGACAGGACATCGCCGCGCGACACGTCGATCTCTGTGTCCAGCACCAGGGTCAAGGCGTCTCCTGCCTCGGCCGAGGCGCGGTCGCCGTCCCAGGTCACGATGCGCGATACCGTCGCCGACAGACCTGACGGATTGACCACGATGCGGTCGCCGGCGCGGATGCGGCCCGAGGCCACGGTGCCGGCATAGCCCCGGAAGGTCTCATCCGGTCGGTTGACGTACTGGACGGCGAAGCGGAACGGCCGGGTCAGGCGGTCGTCCTCGACGGGCAAAGTTTCCAGCGCCTCGATCAGCGTCGGTCCCTGGTGCCAGGCGAGGGCGGGGGAGCGGCCGGCGACATTGTCGCCATGGCGGGCGCTGATCGGCACCGGCACGGCGGTGCGGAAACCGAGGTCGGCGGCGAAGGCGGCGTAGTCCTCGGCGATGGCCCAGAAGACGGCCGGGTCGTTGTCGACCAGATCGATCTTGTTCACCGCCAGGACGACGTGGCGGATGCCGAACAGGGAGACGATGCGGCTGTGCCGACGCGTCTGCTCGGTCAGGCCGCGCGTGGCGTCCACCAGGATGACGGCGGCGTCGCAGCCCGAGGCCCCGGTGGCCATGTTGCGGGTGTACTGGGCGTGGCCGGGGGTGTCGGCGACGATGAAGTTGCGCCGTGCGGTCGAGAAGTAGCGCCAGGCCACGTCGATGGTGATGCCCTGTTCGCGCTCGGCCTCGAGCCCGTCAAGCAGGAGGGCGAAGTCCAGGCCCTCTCCGGCCGTGCCGAAACGGCGGCTGTCACGATGCAGGCGCGCCAGCTGGTCGTCGGCGATCTGGCCGGTGTCATGCAGCAGGCGGCCGATCAGGGTCGACTTGCCGTCGTCCACCGAGCCGCAGGTGAGGAAACGCAGGTGATCGCGGGCGGCGTGCTCGCCGAAGCCGCGATGCGCGCGCAGAGGCAGAACCTCGCCGTCCATCAGAAATACCCCTCGCGCTTCTTGCGCTCCATGGAGGCGGTTTCGTCCGCGTCGATCAGGCGGCCGCTGCGTTCCGACGAGCGGGTGGACAGCAGTTCGTCGATGACGGCGTCGATGTCCTCCGCGTCGGACTCGACCGCCGCCGACAGGGGGTAGCAGCCCAGGGAGCGGAACCGCACGCGACGCAGCTGCGGCGTCTCTCCGGGCAGCAGAGGCAGACGGTCGTCATCGCGCACGATCAGGGCCCCGTCGCGCACCACCACAGGCCGGGGGGCGGAGAAATACAGGGGCACAACCGGGATGGCCTCGGCGCGGGTGTAGGTCCAGACGTCGAGTTCAGTCCAGTTCGAGAGGGGAAAGACGCGCAGGCTCTCGCCCGGCATCAGGGCCGAATTCCACAGACGCCACAACTCGGGCTTCTGTTTGCGGGGATCCCAGACGTGGCCCGCGCCCCGGAAGGAGAAGACCCGCTCCTTGGCCCGACTGGCCTCCTCGTCGCGCCGGGCGCCGCCGAAGGCCACGTCGAAGTCATGCAGGTCCAGCGCCTGTTTCAGGGCGTCGGTCTTCATGACCTGGGTATGGACCGAGGAGCCCGAGGCGACCGGGCTGACGCCGCGCCGCACCCCGTCCTCGTTCACATGCACGATCAGCCGCGCGCCATAGGTCTCGGCCACCGCATCGCGGTGACGGATCATGTCGCGGAACTTCCAGGTCGTGTCGACGTGCAGCAGGGGGAAGGGCGGCGGGGCCGGCCAGAAGGCCTTGGCGGCGAGGTGCAGCAGGACGCCGGAATCCTTGCCGATCGAATAGAGCATGACCGGGTTGCGCGCCGTGGCGGCCACCTCGCGGAAGATTTCGATCGCCTCGGCCTCAAGCCGTTTCAGGTGGGGCGACAGGGGCGAGGTCGCGCGCGCGGGCGGCGGCGTTTCGACGACTTGGGGCGTGCGGGTTTTCAAGGCTTCAACCGACAAAGGCGCGCTCCAGAACATAGTCGCCGGGAGCGGCGTTGGAGCCCTCGACAAGTCCGGCCGCCTCCAGCCGGGCGGCGACGTCGCGGATCATGGCGGTGGAGCCACAGAGCATGGCCCGGTCGCGGGCCGGGTCAAAGCCGGGTAAAAGTCCGAGGTCGGCGAACAGGGCGCCGCTGTCGATCCGGTCGGTGATGCGTCCCGTCTTCAGGTCCGGCGTCGAGACCGCCTCTCGGGTCACGGTCGGATAGTAGCTCAGCCGCCCGGCCGCCGCCTCTCCGACCAGAGGATCGTCGAACAGGTCGCGGGTCAGGACGTCTCGATAGGCCAGGTCGGCGACCTCGCGCACCGTGTGGGTGACGATCACCTGCTCGAACCGCTCCCAGGTCTCCGGGTCGCGCAGCACGCTGAGCCAGGGGGCCAGGCCCGTCCCGCTGGCGATCAGGAACAGCCTCTCGCCGCCGGTCAGGGCGTCGAGCACCCGGGTGCCGGTCGGCTTCCGGCCCAGCAGGATGTCGTCGCCGGCCTCGAGCTGTGACAGGCGAGAGGTCAGGGGGCCGTCGGGGACGTGGATCGAATAGAATTCGAGTTCCTCCGACCAGGCCGGGCTGGCGATGGAGTAGGCGCGAAGCGTCGGCTTGCCGCCGTCCGGATCCGGCAGGACGATCATCACGAACTCGCCCGAGCGGAAGCGGAAGTCCTCGGGCCGTTCGACGGCGAAGCTGAACAGCCGGTCCGTCCAGCGCCGGGTCCACAGGATGCGCGCCGCATGGAAGGGCGACTTCGCGGCGATGGCGGGCGCCGACGTGACGGAGCCGGGACGGTCGAGAGCAAGGGTGTCGGACAAGGAAGCCTCCGAAACGGGAGGCCGGGATAGGCGAGGCGACGCGCGCATCGCCAACGACTTCTTCTCGGTTCGCTTTCAGAAAAACTGCACACGCCCGGCGCGCTGCCGCGGCCGATAGAAAACCTGTCAGCGTCTCCAGACAAACTCGTTTGTCGCGCACGGGCGGGCCTCGCTACCCCGTCACCTCCCACAGGCTTTCCCTGCCCGGAAGAGATCCATGCGCGTCTTTCTCGCCTCCATCCCCATGGACGACGCCCGCGTCGTCGTCGTCGGCGACGGCGAGGCGGCGTTGGCGAAACTGCGGCTGTTCGGCAAGACGCCGGCCGACCTGGTCTGGTTCGCGCCCAACGGCGCCCCGACCGGACCGGGCGCCCTGCAGGGCGGCCCGGAAGCCATCGTCCGCGTCCCGACCGCAGAGGACCTGAGGGGGGCGCGGCTGGTTTTCGTCGCTGTGGATGACGCCGATCTGGCCGTCGAACTCGCCGCCTTGGCCCGCGCGGCGGGGGCGCAGGTCAACGTGGTGGATCGGCCCGCCCTCAGCGATTTTCACACCCCGGCCCTGATCGACCGCGACGAGGTGGTCATCGGCGTGGCCACCGGGGGATCGGCCCCCATCCTGGCCCGCGACGTGCGCAGCCGGATCGAGGCGGTCCTGCCCGCCGGCCTGACCCAGGTGGCGAAACTGGCCCGCGACCTGCGCGAGACCGTCATCGCCTCGGTTCCCGATTTCATGGCGCGGCGCCGGTTCTGGGAAAAGGCCTTCCGGGGCCCCGCCGCCGATCTCGCCGCCTCGGGCCGCCCCGCCGAGGCCCGCCGCGAGATGCTGCGTCTGCTGAACGTCGCGGCCCCCGAACAGGGCGTGGTCCACATCGTCGGCGCCGGTCCGGGCGATCCCGAACTGCTGACGCTGAAGGCCCTGCGCGTGCTTCAGGACGCCGACGTCATCATTCACGACAAGCTGGTGCCGGAGGCCATCCTCGACCGCGCCCGCCGCGACGCCCACCGCCTCTATGTCGGCAAGAGCCGCTCTAACCATTCGGTGCCCCAGGACCAGATCGAGACCCTGATGGTTGAGGAAGCCCGCAAGGGGCAGCGGGTCGTCCGTCTGAAAGGCGGCGATCCCTTCGTCTTCGGTCGAGGCGGCGAGGAGCTGGAGGCCATGCGTCGGGCGGGGGTGCCCGTCTTCGTCGTGCCGGGCATCACGGCCGCGCTCGGCTGCGCGGCCTCGGCCGGCATCCCCCTGACCCACCGCGATCACGCCCAGTCGGTGACCTTCGTCACGGCCCAGGAAAAGCCCGGGGGCGTCGCGCCGGACTGGTCGCGACTGGCCGGACCGAACCAGACCCTGGCGATCTATATGGGCGCCGGCCGTGCGGCCGAGACCGCCGCCCGCCTGATCGAGGCCGGGCGCGATCCGCAGACCCCCGTCGCCATCGTCGAGAACGGCAGCCGCCCGGACGAGCGGGTCATCAACGGCGCCCTGGCCGACCTCGGCGATCTGGTCGCCCGCGCCCATCTGACTGGTCCGGCCCTGCTGTTCGTCGGCGAGTGTGCGGCGTTCAGCGCGGCGGAACTGGATGTGCGGGCGGAGTTGGTCGCATGAAGATCGTCACCGCCAACCGCCTGTCCGACGGGCGCGTCATCTATGCCGACGCGAACGGCGCGCCCGTGGAAAGCCTGTCATTGGCCGGGGTGTTCGAGCCCGAGGCGGCCGAGGTCGTCCTGGCTGAGGCTGCTCGCAACCCTGCCGTTTTCGTCAATCCCTATCTCGTCGAGGTCGCCGGTCACTCGCCGTCCGGCCGCGACCGGCTGAAGGAGACGATCCGTTCGACCGGACCCACGGTCGGCAACAGCCTCCATGCCCATGAGACCGCCTGATGTATCGCTATGACGAGTTCGACGCCGCCCTGGTCCGGGAACGGGTCGAGGAGTTCCGCGACCAGGTCGCGCGCCGGGCCTCCGGCGAACTGACCGAGGACCAGTTCAAGCCGCTGCGGCTGATGAACGGCGTCTATCTGCAACTGCACGCCTATATGCTGCGCGTGGCCGTGCCCTATGGCGTCATGAACGGCGCTCAGATGCGGCGGCTGGCTCATGTCGCCCGCACCTATGACAAGGGCTACGGCCACTTCACCACCCGATCGAACATCCAGTTCAACTGGCCCGCCCTGACCGACCTGCCGGCGATCCTGTCGGACCTCGCCGAGGTCGAGATGCACGCCATCCAGACCTCGGGCAACTGCGTGCGCAACACCACCACCGACGTCTTCGCCGGCGCCGCCGCAGACGAGATCGAGGATCCGAGGCCCTGGTGCGAGATCATCCGCCAGTGGTCGACGATCCACCCGGAGTTCTCATTCCTGCCGCGCAAATTCAAGATCGCGGTCATCGGCGCCGAGACCGACCGCGCCGCCATCCGCACCCATGACGTGGGTCTGCAGATCGTGAAGGGTGAAGACGGTGAAACCGCCTTCCGCGTCTTCGTCGGGGGCGGGCAGGGGCGGCTGCCCCACATCGGTCAAGAGATCGCCTCCGCCGTGCCGGGCCGCGACCTGCTGGCCTATCTGACCGCGATCATCCGGGCCTGGAATCTGGAGGGTCGTCGCGACAACATCCACAAGGCGCGGATCAAGATCCTGGTCGCCTCGCTCGGCATCGACGCCTTCCGCGAGAAGGTCGACGCCCATTTCGCCACCCTGCGCCGGGAGGACCTGCGGGTGCCGGACGCCGAACTGGCCCGCATACGAGCCTATTTCGCCCCGCCGCCGTTCGCGGACCTGCCGAAGGTCAGCGGACCGTTCGATCGTGCGGTTCTGGCGGACCCCGACTTCGCCCGCTTCAGCCGCAACAACATCCGCCCGCACAAACAGCCGGGCTACGCCTCGGTGGTGATCTCGCTGAAGCCGGTGGACGGCGTGCCCGGCGACATCACCGACGCCCAGATGGAGGTCGTCGCCGATCTGGCCGAGCGCTATTCGTTCGACGAGGTCCGCGCCGCCTATGAGCAGAACCTCGTCCTGCCCCACGTCCGGCTCGACGACACGCCGGCCCTGTGGCGCGAACTGCTGGCGGCGGGTCTGGCCACCGCCAACGCCGATCTGGTCACCGACATCATCGCCTGTCCGGGGCTGGACTACTGCTCGCTGGCCAACGCCCGATCGATCCCGGTCGCCCAGGCCCTGTCGAAACGCCTCGCCGATATGGAGTGGCAGGAGAAGGTCGGGCCGGTCCGCATCAATATGAGCGGCTGTATCAACGCCTGCGGCCACCATCACATCGGCCACATCGGGGTGCTGGGCGTCGATCGCAAGGGCGAGGAATACTACCAGATCACCGTCGGCGGCTCCCCGGACGAACGGGCGGCCCTGGGCGAGATCGTCGGACGCAGCCTGCCCGCCGACGAGGTCGCGCCCGCCATCCAGCGCGCCCTGGACCGCTATCTGGAAATCCGCGCCGAGGGCGAGCGGTTCATCGACACCGTGCGTCGTCTGGGCGCCGATCCTTTCCGTCAGGCCATCTATGAGACGCTCGATGCAGTGGCTTGAAACCGCGCCCGAGGGCGTCCGCCTGCCCGTGACCACGCCGCTGGAGGAGGTCGAGGCCATGGCCGCCGTCGGCGCCGAGACCATCGTGCTGGAATTCCCCGCCTTCCGTGACGGACGGGGTTTCTCCCTGGCCTCGGTCCTGCGCGAGCGGGGTTATCAG
This sequence comes from Brevundimonas sp., assembly GCF_052436175.1. Lineage (GTDB taxonomy): Bacteria > Pseudomonadota > Alphaproteobacteria > Caulobacterales > Caulobacteraceae > Brevundimonas. The sequence goes on from NZ_JBQVNM010000023.1 coordinate 17,148, forward strand.
GGGCGGTTGATCGCCGACGGCGCCCTGCTGCCGGATCAGGCGCGGCACCTGCGTCGCTCCGGTTTCGACGCCGTGGTATTGGGCGAGGGGGCCGACGTCTCGGCCTGGGAGCGGATGGATGCGGCCTTCAGCGCCGCCTATCAGCCTGCGGTCGATCCAGTCGCGCCCGTATGGCGTCGTCGCGGCCGGGCGGAGGCGAAGGTGCTGTGACGACCCATCTGATCGACCGGTTGAACCGGCAGGCCGCGGGGCTGGATGCGGACGGGGTTCTGAGGCTGGCCCTGTCGGCGGCCGCCGGTCTGAACCCAGTCGTGCTCTCGTCCTTCGGCGCGGACGCCGCTGTGCTTCTGGCCCATGTCGCCCGGGTCGATCCGACGATGCCGGTCGTCTTCCTCGACACCGGCATGCACTTCTTCCAGACCCTGGCGTATCGCAGGAGCCTGTCGGAACGGCTGGGCCTGACGGAGGTGCGTCTGGTCGTTCCGGCCCCGGAGGAAACGGCTGGACTGGACCCCAAGGGCGACCTGTGGCGCAGCGACACCGACGCCTGCTGCGACCTGCGCAAGGTCCGGCCGCTTCAGCGCGCCCTGGGCGGCGCGGACGCCCTGATCACGGGCCGGACTCGGCATGAGACGGTCGAGCGGTCGGACATGAGGCCCTTCGAGCTGTTCGAGGGCCGGATCCGGGTCAATCCTCTGCACGACTGGACCACGGATCGGCTCCAGGCCTGGATCAAGGCCGAAGGCCTTCCGGCCCATCCCCTGGTCGAGCAGGGCTATCCCTCCATCGGCTGCTGGCCCTGCACCCGGGCGGTGGAAGCCGGGGGTGACGCCCGCAGCGGCCGTTGGTCGGGGGCGGAGAAGACGGAATGCGGCATCCATCTGGGCGGACGGATCGCTGCGCCGGCCTGACCCATCGAGACCTGGCGCCGTCGTCCCTTGATCCGGGCCTGAAATCCTTTAGGAACGCCCGCCCAGCGCGGAGCCTCCCCCATGATCCCCTCTGCGGCGCCGACCCTCGGCATCGACTTCGGCACGACCAACACCGTCGTCGCCCTGACCGACGGTCGGGGCGAGGCCGTGGTCGTGCGCTTCGACGCGCCGACGGGCGAGTTGACGGCGTTTCGGTCGACCCTCAGCTTCCAGCTTCATCCCCGCGCGGACGGCCGGACGCCCGAGCGGGTGGTCGAGGCCGGGCCCTGGGCCATCGACGCCTATGTCGAGGATCCGCTCGACACCCGGTTCATCCAGTCGTTCAAGACCTTCGCCGCCAGCGCCGCGTTCACCGAGACCACGATCGACAACCGTCGCTACCGGTTCGAGGACCTGCTGGCCGCCTTCCTGCTGCGGCTGCGCCATCATGCGGGGGAGGGGATGGCGACCCTGCCCGCGCGGGTCGTGGTGGGGCGACCCGTCACCTTCGCGGGGTCGTCGCCCAACGAAGCCCTAGCGCTGGAGCGGTATGAGGCCGCCTTCGCCCGACTGGGGTTCACCGACATCCGCTATGCGCACGAGCCGGTCGGCGCCGCCTTCTTCTTCGCGCGGAAACTGACGAGGGCGGCGACCGTTCTGGTCGCCGACTTCGGGGGCGGGACCAGCGACTTCTCCATCGTCCGTTTCGAGCCGTCGCCACAGGGGCTGAGCTCCACGGCTCTGGCCCGGTCAGGCGTCGGGGTGGCGGGCGACGCCTTCGACTACCGGATCATCGACCATCTGGTCTCGCCGGAACTCGGCAAGGGCGGTCAGTATCGCAGTGCGGGCAAGGTCCTGCCCATTCCCTCGCGCTACTACAGCGCCTTCGCCCGCTGGGACCAACTGGCCCTGCTGCGCGCGTCGCGGGACATGCGCGACATCCGGTCGTTGGCCCGCACCGCGCTGGAGCCCGAAAAGCTGGACCGGTTGATCGAGATCCTCGACGACAACCACGGCTATGAACTCTACCGCTCGGTCTCGGCGCTGAAGATCGCCCTGTCGCAACAGGAAGAGGCGACCTTCCGGTTCGAGGCAGGGTCTGTCCGCATCGAAAAGTCCGTTGCCCGCGCCGATTTCGAGAGCTGGATCGCGCCTGAACTGGCCGCCATTGAGGGCGCCGTGGACGAAGCGGTCACCCGCTCGGGTCTGGGGGCGGACGGCATTGGCCGCGTCTTCCTGACCGGCGGCACCTCCTTCGTGCCCGCCGTGCGCGACATCTTCCTGCGCCGGTTCGGCCCGGACCGTATCGAGAGCGGCGGGGAGTTCGAATCCATCGCCTCCGGCCTGGCCCTCATCGGGCGCGAGGCCAACCTGGACGCCTGGACCGAGGCCGTTCCGGTCCGGGCATGACGCGGCGCAGCATTTGCTCTAAGAGGGCCTGCCTTCAAGAGCCTGGATCATGACCTTCGGACCCCAACTCAAAGCCGCCCGCATGATCCTCGGCTGGGACGAGGCCACGATGGCGCGCGCCCTGCGTCTGGCCGGAACCCCGGATAAGGCGGCCGCGCGCGTGCGGGAGATGGAACTGGGCAAGCGCGACATCAGCGGCCCGGTGCAGGTCGCGGTCGAGGCCCTGCTCAGCGGCTGGCGTCCCACCGGCTGGACGGAATAGCCGGTCCGACGCCCTGGGTGTCGCCGACGGGAATGACGGCCTGTGAGCTCGCCTCGTCGGACCGGCAGAAATGCTGGTTCGCCATCCGCTCCGGGCCGCGCTACCGAATAGACCCAGCGGCCGTCGCGCCCTGACGCAGGCATGGAAGAGCCAATGTCGTCCGACTGTCCGAAAGTCGTCGTGGTGGGAGCCGGTTTCAGCGGCTTGCTGACCGCGATCCAGCTTCTGCGACAATCGCCCTGCGTGGGCGTGACCCTGGTGGAGCGCCGTGCCGCCTTCGGACCCGGTACGGCCTATGACACCGGCAACGCCGACCACCTGCTAAACGTGCGCCTCGGCAACATGAGCGCCTTCCCGGACGAGCCGGGTCACCTGTCGGACTGGCTGGCGCGCCAGCCGTCGTGGCAGGCCAGCGGCCAGTTCATCACGCGCGGCGCCTTCGGGGCCTATCTGATGCAACTGCTGGACGAGGCCCTGGCCGACAATCCCGGCCGGTTCCACCTGGTGCGCGGAGAGGTGGCGGCCCTGGACCGCGGCGAGGGGGCGTGGCGGCTGTCCCTGGCCGGGGGCGAGGCGCTCGCGGCCGACGCGGTGGTGCTGGCGGTCGGCAATCAGGAGCCCGCCACGCCGGAGGGGGTGGAGGCCGAGGTGCGTCGGTCGCCCCTCTATGTCGAGAACCCCTGGACCGCGAACGACCTGCCCGACAGCGCCCGAAAGGTCTTGCTGATCGGCTCGGGCCTGACGGCGGTGGACGTCGCCCTGACACTGGAGCGGTCCGGTCGGACGGTGACCATGATGTCCCGGCATGGGCTCTTGCCCCGCGCCCACGCCTCCGGGGCGGCGGGCGCGGTGACGGCCCGTTTCGCCGGGTCGCCCGCCCAGGTTCTGGGGCAGGTCAGACACCTGGCGCGGGATCGGGACTGGCGCGACGTGATGGACGCCCTGCGCGCCCAGGCCGGCGGCCTGTGGCGGGACTGGGACCAGTTCGAGCGGCTGCGCTTCCTTCGCCATCTGCGCCCCCTGTGGGAGGTGCACCGCCACCGTCTGGCCCCGGCGGTGGCGCGTCGGGTGTCCGGTCTGATCGCGTCTGGCCAACTCAGCGTCATCCCGGCGCGCCTGGTGGCGCTGCGCCTCTCCGGCCGGGGCATCAAGGCGACCTATCGCCCGCGTCGGGAGCGTGGTCCGTCGAGCCGCCAGTTCGACGCCGTGGTCAACTGCACCGGCCCATTGGGGCGACTGGCCCAGAGCCGGGATCCTCTGATCGTGCAGCTTCTAAGGCGGCGGTTCGTCGAACCCGACCCCTTGGGCCTGGGGTTCCACGTCGGCCCTGACGGGCGACTGGTGTCCACGCGCGAGGAGAGCCGGTCCCTGTTCGTCGTCGGCCCGCTCAGCCGCGGCGCCTTCTGGGAAATGACCTCGGTGCCCGACCTTCGCGTTCAGGCCCAGGAGGTCGCGCGCCAGATCTCGGACAGTCTGGCCAGCGACGCGCGCCCGAAGCGCGCGGTGGCCTGATCCGCCAGCCACTCATCTCTGACATCACGGCGTGAACAGACGGCTTTTCAGCGCCGCCGCAGGCCCTATAGTCGCGCCTTCACCCTGGAGATGAGAATGGCTGACGGAACGCAGGACAACGCCGCGCTGCTGGACATGACGGTGGGCATCGTCGCCAACTACGTCGGCGGCAACAAGGTCGAGGCGGCGGCGGTGCCGGGCTTGATCCAGGCCGTCTATTCCAGCCTCTCCAGCCTGGGCGGAGAGCCCGCGCCCGAGCCGGAGGCCCGGCCCGAACGCCTGACGGCCGCGCAGATCCGCCGCCTGATCACGCCCTCGGGCATCATCAGCCTGATCACCCAGCAGCCGTTCAAGTCGATGAAGCGGCACCTGACGACGCACGGCTATACGCCCGAAAGCTATCGCGCCCACTTCGGCCTGCCGAGCGACTTCCCGATGGTCCACCCCGACTACGCCAGGGCCCGTTCGGAACTGGCCAAGTCGATGGGTCTGGGCCAGGGCGGTCGCAAGCCCAAGGGCTCGGGCAAGGCGCGAGCCGCGAAGCGCTAGGTCTTCGGACCCAGAGCATGGCCATGACGTCCCGCCTTCGCACATGGGTCGCCCGGGCGTCGGCTCTCTGCGTCATGCTGCTGTTCGGCCTCCTGTCCGGGACGGCCGCTCTGGCCCAGAACGAGCCGAGGGATCGGCCACGCGTCATCGTCCTGACGGATATCGAGAACGAGCCCGACGACGCCCAGTCGCTGGTCCGGTTTCTGGTCTATTCGAACCAGTGGGACGTGGAGGGGCTGGTCGCCACGACCTCGATCCATCTGCGCGACCACACCGCCTCGTGGCGCATCCGCGAGATCGTCGAAGCCTACGCCAAGGTTCGCGACAACCTTACGCTCCATGAGCCCGGCTTCCCCACGGCCGAGCATCTGCGGTCGGTCGTGCGGGACGGGCAGCCGGCCTATGGCCTGGCTGCGATCGGGGAGGGCAAGATCTCGCCCGGCGCCCAGTTGATCATCGACGCCGTGGATCGCGATGATCCGCGTCCGGTCTGGGTGCTGGGCTGGGGCGGTCCAAACACCCTGGCTCAGGCGCTGTGGACCGTGCGCGAAAACCGGTCGCCCGAGGCCTTGCAACGCTTCGTCTCCCGCCTGCGAGTCTACACCATCTCCGACCAGGACGATTCCGGTCCGTGGATCCGCAGCGCGTTTCCCGACCTCTTCTACATCGCCAGCCCGGGCGTGCATGCAGGCGGCGGCTATCACGCCTCGACCTGGTCCGGGATCAGCGGGGACCGGTTCCACGGCCGGTTCGCCGGCGCCGACCACGCCATCGTCGACAACCCCTGGCTGGATACGCATGTCCGCGCGTTCGGGCCACTCGGCGCCCAGTATCCCCACACCGAGTTCATCATGGAGGGGGACACTCCGTCCTTCCTGAACCTGATCGACAATGGCCTCAGCGACCCGGAGCGGCCGGACCTCGGGGGCTGGGGCGGTCGCTACGAGCTCTACACGCCGCGCACCCGGGCCTGGTTCCTGTCGCCCGAGACCCGCCCCTTCTGGACCAATGCCGAAGACGAGGTGATAGGCGTCGACGGCGCCTGGCACACCGGCAATCAGGAGACGATCTGGCGCTGGCGCGAGGCCTATCAGAACGACTTCGCGGCCCGGATGCAGTGGACGGTGAAACCCTATGCAGAGGCCAACCACCCGCCAGTCGCGCGGCTAGGCCATCCAGATAGCCTGTCCGCCAAGCCGGGTCAGGTGGTGGAACTGAGTGCGACGGGCTCTACTGATCCCGACGGCGACGACCTGACCTACAACTGGTTCGTTTACAACGAAGCCGGAACCTTCGTGACCTCTCAAGGCCGGACCGGCGCGCCGGTCCGCATCGACGACGCCGACAAGGCGCTCGCTCGTCTGACCGTGCCGGAAAGCCGCCTGTTCCGGTTGGGGGAGATGCAGGTGATCCTGGCCGTCACCGACCGGGGCGAGCCGCCGATCACCCGCTACCGCCGGGTCGTCATCGACGTCCGGCCCTGATCAGCGCCGGACCAGACTGTCGTAGACGTGGGTCACGGTGTCGAAGCGCACGCGGGCGGGCTGGCCGGCGAAGGCGACCGGCTCGAACCAGGGTGCGGCCAGACCCGCCGCCAGGGGATCGTCGATCTTGTCGGTGTTCCAGCCCAGTAGCAGGCGACCACCGGGCCTGAGGATCTGCGCCTGGGCCTTCAGCGCGCGCGTCTGCTGGTCCAGGGAATCCGCGCCGTAGCCCAGCACGCCGTTGCAGACGACGGCGTCGAAGATCATGTCGCCGAACACCGCGTCGATCTCGCACACGTCGCCGGTGCGGTGCCTGCCCGCCACGCCCCAGCGCGCCGCGTCCGGGTCGATGTCGGTGGTCCAGACCTCGCCGCCCTGGCGCTCCAGCACTTCGTAGTCGGTCGCCGTATAGGCGCGGCAACCGACCCAGAGGATGCGTCCGCCCTCGGCCGCCAGGGCAGGCAGATAGGCCTCGGCCAGCAGGCGACGATCAGGCAGGTCGCGGATGCCGCGCGTGCGACGCTCCAGCCGTCGCCGGGCGGCGGCCTCGCCGAGGAATAGTCGGGTCAGAAAGCTGCGTCCGCCCATGGGGCCTCCCGTCGGGATCAGGTCCGCGTCGCGATCAGTTGACGCCGCAGATCGTCGAGTTCCGCCGCCCTTATGGCCGGGGAATAGAGCTGGGTCACGCGCGACTGGCCGGCGCGCGCCAGGTCGAGGCGGCGCACGGGCGTGTCGATCAGGCCGATCAGGGCGGCGGTCAGTTCAGGTGCTTCGGGCGGATCGACATAGACGGCGTGGTCGCCGCTGGCTTCCCTCAAACCGCCCCGGCCGGAGGAAATCAGGGCCGCGCCCGCCGCGTGCGCCTCCAGGGCCGTCAGGCCGAGGGCCTCGGCCACCCGCGAGGGCGTCACGGCGATGGCCGCCCGGCGGGTCACGGCCTGGACCTCGGACAGAGGGGCGGACTTGCGGATTTCGACACGGTCGCCGAACCGTTTCAGTCGCTCAAGATGCGGCTCGGCCCAGAGGCGGTGTTTGTCCCAGTCGCCGAGCATCAGGGCGCCGCGCCAGTCCGGCGCCTGATCCAGGGCCGCCGCCAGCGCCTGACAGAAGGCGTCCAGCCCCTTTTCATGCATCGCCCGGCCGGAGAAGAGGACCAACCTTTCCTTCCGTTCCGGTTCGCCGCGCCAGGCGTCGATGTCGATGGGGTTGGGAACCGAGGACACCCGGTCGGCCAGCGCCGGATAGTCCGCGATGAACTCGTCGCAGGCGGCCCGGCTGACGAAGATCAGCCGGTCGAAGGCCTTCAGCCGACGACCGTAGCGCCATCGCTCGAAGGGATTGCGCGGGCGTTTGATGCGCGTGTGGCGATAGAGGACATTGATCCGACCGGGACGCCGTCGCGCCAGCACCGCCGCATTGCCGAGGTGCTGGTGGTATTCGACGATGTCGGGCGCATAGTCGTCGAGCGCCTTTGACATGGACCGTATCCAGTCGCTCTTGCCACCCCGGGGCACGATGGTCAGGTCCGCCGTCAGCGGGTCGAGGGCCCCGCCGTCGCAGAACACCCGCGTCGCCGACCGCAGGCCGCTGTTGGCGTGCATGACGGCCGCCACCGTCTCCATGGAGTTGGCCGTGGCGCGGGACATCAGGCAGCCGCGAGGCATGACGACGGCGATCCGCATGGTCAGGCCGTTTCCGCCAGGATCTGGCTCCCGGCGCCGGGCCGGGGGCCGTTCAGCTTCAGCAGCCGCCTGAGCTTGTAGACGGTCCGCATCCAGCCTTCGGCGGGCGAACGGCGGAGGCCCTTGACGTCGATGAAGGTGACGTCCCCCAGACCGGACAGGGTGTGCAGGCCGTCCCCGAACCCCTCCAGCAAGCCGTTCGGCTCGAACCGGCGCACCCGCGTGGCGCGGAAATCGGTCGGCGTCAGTCCGTCGATGCGCAACAGGTCGATGGCCGCGCCATAGGTGTCCAGACAGTCCTGGACCGGCAGATACAGGGCCCCGTCCTGCACGAAGGCCGACCCGCCCGGGCGCGACGTGTGGAAGCCGGTTCTCACCGGATTGGCGGCATGCGGCGTCCAGGGTCCGAGCAGGGCGTCGGCGTACTGGACGTGCATCTCCCGCATCGCCCGATCCGCCGCGCCGGGCAGGGCGTGGAACATCCACCAGCGCCCGTCGTGCCGGATCACGGTGGCGTCGATCGCGGGGACGTCCAGGATCCGTCGTACCGGCTCCCACCGGTCGGGGAAGCGGGCGCAGCGATAGAGGGTCAGGCCGCCGCTCTTGTAGCCTTCGGGCAGCATGTAGAGGTCGCCGCCGTCCTCGATGAGGCATGGGTAGGACAGGTGAAACGGCTCGGCCAGGGCGATGCCCTGACCGACCAGGCGATCCTCCCGATCATACTGGTAGAAGTGGATTTCGCCCCGTCGCACCCGATAGTCGAAGGCCTCGACGAAGACGGTCAGCACCCCGTCGCGCTCGATGCCGAAGGGGTCGGCGATGAATTGAAAGGTCTTCGCCGGCGGGGCGATCCAGGTGATCTCCGCCCGGTTCAGCGGAGCAGCCGCGACCTGGGCCAAAGGGCGTCGGATGAAGCCGACGCGCCAGAGATCATACATTTGGAGACCCTGGCCGGTTCAGCGCAGTTCCGGCAGACGCCGCATCAGGGACTGGCGCAGCTTCCGGCCCCGATCCGCGGCGGTCCTGGGCTGGACGCGCTCGCACAGGCGCAGGCCCTGGCCCCAGTGTTCATGCAGGGCCCGGGCCAGATGCGGATGGCGGTCGTGCTGGTGGACGATGGGGCTGACGCCGCCGTCGGGGTTGATGACCTTGCCGTCCCGGAAGCTCAGTCGGTCGCCCGGCGTCATGCCGAGGGTGGCGACACGGCCGAAATTGTCCTTGATCTCCGCCTTCACCAGACCGAGGTGGACCGCCAGGTTGCAGGCGGCCTGGTCGGCGCCGAAGGCTCCGCCGATCTCCGAGCGCGGAATGGCGGCCAGCATCAGAAGGGTCCGGCAGAAGCGCAGCACGTCCTCGCGCGGCCCCATGATCGTGCCGACGCAGATGCAGGGCTTTTCGGCGACCGAGGCGGCCATCTCCTCGCCCACCAGGGCCGTGAGGTGCTTCATGTTGAAGGCGTGGTCGCCCAGGACGCCGTCCTCGTTCTCGACGAAGACCTCCAGGCGACGCGGCGGCGGTCCGAACGGCTCGGCCTGGAAGACCACGTCGCGCACATCGGTCAGCAGAACGTCAACGGCGTTCGGAAAGCGTTCGATCAGTCGAACATAGGCCGCGAACCGGGCCATGACCGGATGTGGCTCCCAGCCGGAAGCGACCTCGGGATGGATGGCCTCGACCCCGTTGTCGGCGAGAAGCTCCAGCACGTCCGCACGGTCGTCCACAACAAGGGCGACGGGGCCGTCGAATACCGCGCGCAGAGACCGCACGAAGGGGGCGATCATCGCCGCATCGTAGCCGGTGGCGTAACCCAGAACCAGATCGTCCGGGGCGGCCATGACGCGCGGCGCGCGTCCATCGGGCGTCAGAGCGGTCGAGAGCCAGCCCAGATAGGCGGACTTGGGCGTCGAGGTCTTCATCACGTCGTGTCCAACGGTCAGATCGCTCGGACCGGATAGGGTTTCGCCTGCGCGCCCGTGGGCGCGCACGGTCGTTCGTGGTTAAGACGGCGCCGTCTGATGCTTGCCTCAAAAAAATTCGCGCGGCATGAACGATGGCGCTGCGTCGCCGCGATCGCAGATGTGGGAGATCGCCCTTCATTGACCGCGCCGGACGCGCATCCTCTGATCCCGACCTACCTCGCCCAGCGCGAGGCGATGGCGCGCTTCTTCCGGGCGCGGCTGGGCGCCGACGGGGATGTCGAGGACCTGCTTCAGGATCTCTATCTCAAGGTGGTGGCCCTGGACGCCCGGACCGAGGTCCGTGATCCGCGCGCCTACCTCTATCGGCTGGCGTCCAATCTGATGATGGATCGATGGCGATCGGAGCGCCGAGCGGCCGCGCGCGACGGCGCCTGGCGCATGGTCGCCCATGACACCGACGGGGCCGAGGACCGCGTCGATGCCCCCTCGGCAGAGACAGTCGTGGCGGGGCGCCAGAGACTGGCGGCCCTGCACGCCGCCCTCATGCGTCTGCCGGACAGAACCCAGACCGTGTTCCGCCTGCACAAGTTGGACGGGCTCAGCTACGCCGAGGTGGCGGTGCGACTGGGAATCTCGCGCAGCTCCGTCGAGAAGCACATGATGGATGCGCTCCGGTTTCTCTCGACGAAGGTGCGACCATGACCGCAGAGTTTTTCACCGCTCGGGCGATTTTTTCGGAAGGTGGCGTCTTGTCGGCGGCGTCTAAGGAGCGGACGCCCAGTCGCGGGCCCGGAAATCGGTGTTCATTCCCATGACGACGGCGGAACCGATCGAGGCGCAGGCCCTGGGGTGGTTCGTCCGCCTCCAGGACGCCGACGCGCCTGAATCCGCCTGGCTGGAGTTTCAGACCTGGCTGGAAGCCGATCCGGCCCATCCGCGCGCCTATGATCGGGTCGAACAGGCCTGGGTCGAGATTGAACAATCGGCCCCGACCCTGCCGGCCGCCAACGACGACGCGCCCACGGTCGGCGGTCGGCGTCGCTCTCGCCCGGCCTGGCTCTATCCCTCTTTCGCCGCGGCGGCTGCTGCGGTGGTGGCCCTCGGCGTCTGGAGCCAGTTCAGCGTCGGCGCCGGGCAGACCTACAGCACCGGCGACACGCCGCAGACGGTGACCCTCTCCGACGGCTCCATCCTCTATCTCAACCGCCACACGGACCTGAGCGTCCGTATGGAGCGCGACCGCCGCCTGGTGACTCTCAGAGACGGGGAGGCGGCGTTCGACGTGGCGCACAATGCGGCCCGACCCTTTGAGATCGCGGCCGGAGATCACGACGTCAGGGTGCTGGGCACGGCCTTCAACCTGGTTCATCACGACGGCCAGTTCGCCGTCAGCGTCGAGCGGGGCGTGGTGGCTGTGCGTCCTGCGCGGGCGACGAGCGATCTGCGCCTGATCGCCGGCCAGCGCGTCGAACAGGCCGGGTCCGGCCCTGCGGTGCTGTCGAAGGTCGCGGCGGATGAGGCTTCCGCCTGGCGGCGCGGCGTTCTCATCTATCATGACGCCGATCTGGCCGAGGTCGGGGACGATCTGTCGCGTTATTTCGACAAGCCGGTTATTGTGTCCGTATCCGCCCAGAAACTGCGCTTTACCGGCGCCTTGCGAGTGGGCGATGAGGCCACCATGCTCGACCAACTTCAGGACTTCGTCCCCATACACGCCGCCCGATCCGACGCCGATGTGCGCCTGACCGCGCGTGAGGCCCGCTAGGGGATCATCTCGCCGCAAGGCGGCGGTTGCCGGGCGCTTCGCCTCTTCGTCCCTCGCCGTCTTGTGCTGTCTGGCCTTCGCCGCTCCGGCGCGGGCGACGACGGAGCGCGTCCAGGCCCTGCATATCCCGTCCCAACCCATCGACGAAGCCCTGCTGACCCTGGCGTTCCAGGCGCGGGTGTCGCTGGGCGGCGAGATCGGCGCCTGTCGAGGAACGACAGCCGGCCTGCACGGCGTCATGTCGCTCGAGACGGCGCTGAACCGGATCCTGGCGGGATCCGGCTGCACCTATGTCGTCCGGCCCAGCGGCTCGATCATCATCCGGCGGGCCCGACCTTTCTGGACGGCTCCCGCACGGCCTCCCAGGCCCCCGGCCACCCCGCGAACCGCCCCCAACGTGGAGGCGCCCGACGCAGATGTCGCCGAGCTCAGCGACGTCATTGTTCGCGCCGAAAGACGGCTTGAATCGCCACAGGTGGCGCCCGCCGCCGTGACCTCCCTGTCGGGCGAACAGATCATCGAGAACGGCCTGGCCGACGCCAACGATCTCAGTTCCATGGTGGCGGGGATGACCGTCACCAACCTGGGGTCGGGACGGAACAAGATCCTACTGCGCGGCATGTCTGACGGCGCCTTCACCGGCCTGACCCAGTCGACGGTCGCCCTCTATCTGAACCAGGCGCCCCTGACCTACAGCGCGCCGGACCCCGACCTGAAGCTGGTCGATCTGGACCGTATCGAGGTGCTGAGGGGGCCCCAGGGCACCCTTTACGGCACCGGGCCCATCGGCGGGGTGGTGCGGCTGGTGACGCGCAGGCCGGACCGGACGGCGAAGGATTTCGATCTGTCGCTGACCCGTTCGCTGACCCGGGGCGGGGCCGAGAACAGCGACTATTCCCTGGCCGCCAACCTGCCCCTGCTGAACGGCCGCGCCGCCGTTCGGGGCGTGATCTACGAGGAGGCGTTCGGCGGCTATATCGACGATGTCAGCATGAACCTGCGCCGGGTCAACGACGGGTCGCGGCGCGGCGGGCGGGTGGCCGCGCTGGTCTCGCTCGCGCCCGGTTGGGCGGTCACGACCGGCTATGTCCACCAGAAGATCGACACCGAGGACACTCACTACGTCTATCGCGTTCTGGGCGGTCTGCGCCGCGCCAACCTGGTGCGCGAGCCGCATGCCAACGCCTTCGACCACGGCTATGTCAATCTGGCGGGGCAGGGCGGCTGGGGGCGTCTGGACGCCTCGATCTCCTATGTGAAGCATCGGTTCGACAGCCGCTATGACGCCTCCTCGGCTCTTCCGGCCTTCGGCTCCGCCGGGCGGATCGGGGCGCTCGACGAAGGCAAGGACATCGGTCTTCTGGTGGGAGAGGCGACCTATCTGTCGCCCCGCGCCTCGCGGCTGCGCTGGCTGGTCGGCGCCTTCGTATCGACGGGTACGACGGACGCCGAAACGACGCTGGCGACCCTGCGACCCTTTCAGCTCCAGGCCTATCGCGAAGTGCGTAGGGATGATCTGGACGAGGTCGCTGTCTTCGGCGAGGCGGCCTACGACCTGACGCCCCGGCTGACGGCGATCGTCGGCGGCCGGCTCTACGGCTTCCGCTACCGCACGGTTTCGGAAGTCGAGCAGTCCGACATCATTCGACCCTTCGACGAAACGGGCCGCAACACCGGCCTGTCGCCCAAGCTCGCCCTGGCCTATCGCGCGGACGACCGCTTCAACCTCTACGCCCAGATCACCCAGGGGCACCGCACCGGGGGCTTCAACACGGCCGGTCCCGTGAACCAGGTTTTCACCGGCGCGGTCGGCCAGCCGGCGCGCGAGTACACGCCGGACACCCTCTGGAACTATGAGGTCGGCGCCAAGGCGCGGCTGTGGAACGGACGGGTGCAGGCGCGGATCGCGACCTTCATGGCGCGATGGAAGGACATCCAGAGCGACCAGTTCCTGCCCAGCGGCCTGGCCTATGCGGTCAATGTCGGCGACGCCGCCAACAAGGGGATCGAGATCGAGGCCAACTGGCAGGCGACGGACCATCTGGTCATCCGCGCCAACGCCCTGCTGGCCGATCCGGAAATCACCCGCCCCAGCCCCAACTTCAACTCGCGCGGCGACGCGGGCCTGCCCGGCGTCCCGGCCGCGTCGGCCAATCTCAACATCCAGTGGCGGCGGCCGCTGTGGCGCGACATCGAGGTCGTGGCGAGCAGCAACGTCGCCTATGTGGGCTCCTCGCGGCTGACCTTCGACGCCCGCCGCCGCTATCGCATGGGCGACTACGTGGACGGACGAATCTCGGCGGCCCTGGAGGCCGAGCACTGGTCCGCGACGGCCTTCATCGACAATCCGTTCGACAGCGAGGCCAACACCTTCGCTTTCGGCGATCCCTTCCGCCTACCCGAGGCCCTGGCCACGACGCCCCTGCGCCCCCGCACCGTCGGCCTGACCCTCCGCTGGAGGCCGTGAGCGGGGGCAGCGGCGCCCGATCTTCAGCGGTCAGGGCCGGGCGTAGCGGGCCTCGACGCTCTCGTAGCGATCCCAGACCCGGCGGTCGGCGACCGAACGGAGCAGCTTCAGATACTCCGCATGGGTCCAGGCCAGGGGCGTGGCCGAGTCGGTCGGCTGACCCAGGCGATAGTTGCGGGGGGTGGGGTTGCCGACGCCGTCCCAGGCCTGTTCGGGCAGCATCAGACCGTCTGCGGCGAACCGCTCCATGCCCCGGACATAGGTGCGGCGGACGGTCTGGACGTCGGTCCCGGCCGCCAGTTCATAGTGGCCGCGCTCGCCGGTGAAGAAGGGCCAGACCCGACCGCGCTGGCTCGGCGCCATCTGGCCGCCGATGCCGTAGTTCGCGCCCGTCACATGGTCCTCGCCATATCCGTCCACGCCGTAGCGGCGCCATCCGGGGGTGGTGTCGCCCGCCGGACCGAAGTCGTAGCGGACGCGGAACAGTTCCGGGAACGACTGATCGTCATACTCGGGCAGGGTCGCCAGAATCGACGGGGCGTCCGCCGCCCGCACGCCGTAGCGGACCAGTTCCAGGAAGCCGCCGTCCACGACCTTGTCCTGCGGCTGGCCGGGCTGGCCGTTGTTGTCGCCCATCAGGGCTTGGCTGTTGGGGTTCTCGGTCTTGGACAGGCGCATGAAGTAGCGGCCGTCGCCCAGCGCGCCCTCGGTGGTGAACATCCGCTGCTCGATCCTGCCCGCATAGTCGTCGGCGGCCGCCAGATAGCGATCGGCCGAGGCCGCGTCGCCGGAAGCCCGGGCGATGTCGGCGGCGGTCACCAGACCCGAGATCACGGCGGCGGTGGTCGAGGGCGAATGGCCGTCCTGTTCCTCCCACCGCTCCTGCTGGCTGTAGGGCGGCTTGATCGTGGCGTCGTTCCACAGAAGGCCGACCTTGCCGCCGTCCACGAGGAAGTCGGCGGCGGGCTTGATCATGCGGGCGTAGGCGGCGGCCATCTCGGCGTCAGACACGACGCCCGCCTTCCACAGCTTCCAGCCCAGCATGATGGGCATGGCGGTCTGGTCCAGTTGGACCCCGACCCATTCGATCTCGCCGTCCACATGGGTCTTCTGCAGGAACCAGCCGGTCGCGCCTGTATTGCCGGGGGTGTCGGCGCGGACCTGGACCTGGGGCAGGTAGCGGAAGGCGGCGGCGGGCGTCTGTTCATCGCCCAGGGCCAGCAGGGCCATGGCCACTTGATAGAAGTCTCGCGGCCAGACGGCCTTGTAGCCGGTCGAGGGTTTGGAGGCGTCGACCGTCTCGCCCCACGGGTTGGACAGGCTGGCGATCAGGGCGCCGGCGTGGGTGCGGTCCTCCTGCACCTTCAGCATCAGGGCCGAGGCATAGGCCAGCTTGCCACCGTCCATCGCCTGATCCGCCATGCGCGGAAGCTGGTCGAGGCTGGCGACATAGTCTTCCCAGCCGACCCGTTCGCCCTCGCCGTTGAAGCGGGCCAGAACCTCGTCGAGGCCGGTCGAGAAGCCGGCGTCGGCGGCGGCCTCGGCCTCGGCGGCGCTATGGCCGAAGCCGATGACGAAGTCGCGGGTCAGGGTCTGGCCCGCCGCCACGGTCGGCAGGGCGCCGGTCAGGACCACGGCGCCGGGCGTCTCGCCGGTCGAGGCGTAGGCCTTCGTCAGGCGGCCGTTGGCCTTCAGGTCGGCCAGGCCGTCGGAGGCGCCGAGGAAGCCCGCGCTGGCGGTCTCGAACGGCGCGCTGGGCCGCAGGGCCAGATGGGTGTTCCCCTCCGAGGCGGTCAGGGCGTGCGCCGAGGCCTGGGCCCGGTCGCCGCCGCCGGTGTTGGCCATGTGCGGCTCGAGGACCAGATAGGGTGTCACGTCGCCGTTCAGGGCCTTGATGGTTACCCGCACGACCAGGGCGTTGCGGTCCGGGTCGGTGAAGACCTGTTTGACCATCTCATACCCGCCGGCGTCGTCGGTGGTGGTCACCCGGTAGGCGGGCGACAGGGGCCGACCCTGCGCGTCCACATGCAGGTATTCCGTCCGGGCCGAGGTGTTCTCGCCCTCGATCGACAGCCCGCCTTCGGACGCCATGACGAACCGCAGATCCTTGATCTGGGCCTCATGGATCAGGCCGTACATGGTCTCGGTCAGGACGCCGTCGGCGAGGGAGAACCAGACCCTCGACACCGCGCCCGTCGGCCCGCCGTCGGCGTAGCGGCCATCGACATAGGCTTCATACGACGACCCGGCCCCGGTCTTGGCCGCGCTGGCCCAGAAGGTGGCCGCCCCCGGCGCGCCGGGGGCGACGGCGGAGGTCTGGACGGTCGGCGCGGCGACGACGGGCGGCGCGGCCTCGGTCGTGGCGCAGGCGGAAAGGGCGAGGGCCGAGACGGCGGCGGAGGCGGCGAGCTTCAGGCTCGGGCGGATCTTGAGGGTCATTGTCGGCCTCTCTACGCGGGACTGCGGGTCGGGTTCAGAAGGAAAATCAGGGGCACATCGAGGCGGCTGTTCCAGGACGCCTCGTTATGCTGGGCGCCGGGGAAGACGAGGCTGGTGAACCGGTCCGGCCCATAGCCCTTGCGGCGGAAGGCGGCGTCCACCTCGGTCTGGAACTCGGCGTAGAAGCTGTCGAGGGTCTCGTCGCCGCGGTCGAAATAGAAGCGGTGGGCGCTCGGCGCCGGCAGACCGCGCTCGATCACCCCGGTCCAGGCGGCGACCAGCCGCTCGCGCCAGGCGTCGAGTTGGGGCCCGGCCTCCAGCCCCTGGACCTTCAGCGGCCAGTGGGTGGACAGGCAGGCGGCGGCCGAGAAGACGTCGGGCCGCTTCATCACCGCATACATCGAGATCAGCCCGCCCATGCTGGAGCCGGACATGGTCGTATCGGCCGGGCCGGTCAGGGTGCGGAAGCGGCCGTCGATCAGAGGCTTCAGCTCCTCCGTCAGGAAGCGGACATAGCCGTCCGACAGGGCCGGGCCGCCGTAGATGGCCTGCACCTCGCCGCGCATGTCGTCAGGCAGGGCGGCCAGCAGGTCGGCGGGGATGTATTCGCGCAGCCGCAGGTCGGTGTTCCAGACCCCGACGACGATGGGCGCCCGGACCTGACCGCCCGAGATCAGCCGCTCCAGATGCTCGTCCACGCCCCATTCGCCGAAGTTGGCGGTGGCGGGGTCGAACAGGTTCTGGCCGTCATGCATGTAGAGGACCGGATAGCGGTCGTCGGTGGCGTCATAGCCGGGCGGCAGCCAGACCGTGACGTCGCGCGGCTTCACATGGGCCGAAGGCACGGCGGACAGGCGGATCAGCCGTCCTTTCGCGGGTTCGGCGGCGCGGACGAAGACGGGCAGGGCCAGCCCCGCCGTCGCGAGGGCGAGGAGAGCGCGCCGGTTCATGCCGCCTCCTTCACCCGGAGCGCCGCCAGGGCGGCCAGCACGAACGAGACCGCGCCGAGCACCAGGGCCCAGATGGCTTGGCCGTCGAAGAGCGACTTCAGGATGAGGCCCAGAACGGTCGCGGCCAGCAGTTGGGGCACCACGATGAAAATGTTGAAGACGCCCATATAGACGCCCATCTTCCGGTCCGGCACGGCCCCCGCCAGGATGGCGTAGGGCATGGAGACGATCGAGGCCCAGGCGAAGCCGACCCCGATCATGGGCAGCCACAACAGGCCCGGCTCGCGGATCATGAAGACCCCGAACAGGCCCAGCGCCCCCAGCACCAGCATCAGGGCGTGGGTCGCGCGCTTGCCGATACGCTTCGCCAGCGGCGGCAGGGCGAAGGCCGCCAGGGCCGCGACGCCGTTGTAGACGCCGAACAGGACGCCCACCCAGTCGGCGCCGGCCGCATAGGCCGCCGAGGTGGTGTCCGTCGCGCCATAGTGGACGCTGGTCACGGCGGCGGTGGTGTAGATCCACATGGCGAACAGGGCGAACCAGCTGAAAAACTGGACCACGGCCAGGCCGCGCATGGTCTCCGGCATGCGGAAAATGTCGTTCAAGATCTCGGTCGCGGCGTTGCTGACGCCCCGGCCCTGCATCATGCCGACGGCGATCATCAGCAGGCCGAAGCCGACGAAGAAGCCGGCCAGCACCAGCAACTCCTTCTCCAGATCGAAGAGGCCGATCAGGATGAGGCCCAGCACGCCGAGCGCCGCGCAGACCAGACCGGACCCCATCCAGCCGCGCACCGACCGGGCGGGCGGTTCGGGCGCATCGTCCACTCGCGCCACGGCGCGCGCTCGCTCGAAGGCGGCGATCTGTTCGGGGCTGTATTCCCTCGTCGTCAGCACGGTCCAGAGCACCGCCGTGAACAGGCCGAAGGCGCCGACGTAGAAGGCGATCTTGACCGACAGGGGCACGACGCCGTCCGCCGCCGTCGAGGCCACGTTGAAGACGTTCGACAGAACCCAGGGCAGGCAGGAGGCGAACACCGCCCCGGCGCCGATGAAGAAGCTCTGCATCGCATAGCCGGTGGTGCGCTGTTCCTCGGGCAGGTTGTCGCCGACGAAGGCGCGGAAGGGCTCCATGGTGATGTTGATCGAGGCGTCCATGATCCACAGCATGGCCGCGGCGAACCACAGCGACGGGCTGTTCGGCATGGCGATCAGGGCCAGGGTGGTCAGGATCGCCCCGACCAGGAAATAGGGCCGGCGGCGGCCCAGGGGCGTCCAGGTCCGGTCGCTGAAATGGCCGATGATCGGCTGGACCAGCAGGCCGGTCAGGGGCGCGGCGATCCACAGGATGGCCAGGCTGTCGACCTCGGCGCCGAGGGTCTGGAAGATGCGGCTGGTATTGGCGTTCTGCAGGCCGAAGCCGATCTGGATGCCGAAGAAGCCGACGCACATGTTCCAGATCGCCAGCGGCGACAGTCGCGGCCGGTGGGAGAGGAGGGTCATGCCTTGCCTCCCTCAGTCGCCGTCATACAACGGCGTTTACCCCGGCTCGGACGTCGAGCGGTTCGTGCCTCGCCCGTTCGCACGAGCGGCGGATCACCCGATCCTCGGGTCAAGCCCGAGGATGACGGAAGGGGGGTGATGCGCGTGGAAGAATTCGACGACGAATTCGGCGATGAATTCGACGACAGGGAATACGCCTGAGTAGTCGTCATCACCGACGCGCCCTTCCGACCGGCACGAAGCGGATGGCCTGTCCGCCGCCGGGGGCCAGGGCCAGGGTCAGGACGTCGGCCGAGGTGACGATCTTCTGCTCGATGACGATCGACTCGCGCTTGCCGCGATAGTCGGCGTCGGGGCCGTCGCGATAGATCTCGGCGCGATAGGTGCGGCCCGCGTCGAGGAAGTCGAGCGGCGCGGTCAGCACGCGCGGGTTCTCGTCGGTGATGGCGCCCAGGGCCCAGACGTCGCCGCCGCGTTCCTTGCGGGCGATGACGACATGGTCGCCCAGTTCGGCGGCGAGGACGCGGGTTTCCTCCCAGTCGACCGGCACGTCCTTGATGAACTGGAACGGCTCCGGGTTGGCC
>NZ_JBQVNM010000024.1:0-35115 GCF_052436175.1 Brevundimonas sp.
CTGGATCGGCGCTCGACCCAGCGGCGGCCGAGAGGCGGCGGCGGGCGCAGCGGTTGGGACGGGCGCAGCGGTCGGGGCCGGCGTCGGAGCGGGAGCCGGAGCCGCCTCCGCCTGAACCTCGGCGGGCGGATTCGCGGAGGCGACAGGTTTGGCGGCGACCGGAGCCGCGGCGGTGCCGGTCTCTACCGCAGTCGACGCCGCAGCCGCCTTCGCAGCGCGACGCGGCTTGGCGGGCGCCGCCTCGGAGACGACCGGTGCGGCGGCGGCCTTGGCCCGAGGCTTCGCCTTGGGGGCCGGCTTGGCCTTGGCGGCAGGCTTCGCCGCCTGCTCCATCGCGGGCTGGGCCTTCGCTTTCGCGGTCGGCTTCGCTTTGGCGGCGGGCGTCTTGGCGGCCGGCGTGGTCTTGGGCGTCTTCGCGGCCTTGGCCGCAGTTTCAACGTCTACGGGTTTTCGCGCCACTGCGCCTCCGGGGGTCTGGGGTCGGGTCCGCGCCGCTGCGAGCGGGCGGGCGGGCGACGACCATAGTCGAGCGTCAGGCTGGCCCGCCAGTGGGTCGCTTTGATGGCGCGCTCCGACTGACGGGGATCAGTTCTTCAGCCGGTAGCCCGTCTTGAAGATCCAGCCGATGACCAGAAGGCACAGGCCCAGGAAGCCGAGGGTCGCCAGAACACTGACGCCCACGCCCACGTCGCCCGCGCCGTAGAAGGTCCAGCGGAAGCCGGAGATCAGATAGACGATGGGGTTGAACAGGCTGATCGTCTTCCAGACGCCCGGCAGCATGTCGATCGAATAGAAGGCGCCGCCGAGGAAGGTCAGGGGCGTCACGATCAGCATGGGAATGGCCTGAAGCTGCTCGAACCCGTCGGCCCAGATGCCGATGACGAAGCCGAACAGACTGAAGGTGGTGGCGATCAGCACCAGGAACAGCAGCATCCAGACCGGGTGAAGAATCTCCAGCGGGGTGAACATCGCCGCGGTGGCCAGGATGATCAGGGCCAGGACCACCGACTTGGTCGCCGCCGCCCCGACATAGGCGACCACGATCTCCAGCGGCGACACCGGCGCGGACAGGATCTCATAGATGGTGCCGGTGAATTTCGGGAAGTAGATGCCGAAGGAGGCGTTGAAGATCGACTGGGTGAACAGGCTCAGCATGATGAGGCCCGGCACGATGAAGGCGCCATACTGGACCCCGTCGACCTCGGTCATCCGCCCGCCGATGGCCGCGCCGAAGACGACGAAGTACAGGGCCGTGGTGATCACCGGGGTGACCACGCTCTGCCACAGGGTGCGCAGGGCGCGCGCCATCTCGAAACGATAGATGGCCCAGATACCGCGATAATTGAGGGTCATCAGGCGGCGTCCTTTTCGGCGTGAACGAGGCTGACGAAGATGTCTTCCAGCGAGCTCTGGCGGGTGTTCAGATCCTTGAATCCGATCCCCAGCTGCTCCAGCCGCCGGATCAGGGAGGGCACGCCGGTGTCCTCGGCGTTGGCGTCGAAACTGTATTGCAACTCATGGCCGTCGCCCTTCAGCTCGACCGTCCAGTCGGCCAGTTCGGCGGGGATGGCGGTCAGGCCGTCGGTCAGGTTGAGGGTCAGGGTCTTCTTGCCCAACTTCTTCATCAGGGTGGCTGTGCGCTCCACCAGGATCAGCTCACCGCCCAGGATCACCCCCACCCGATCGGCCATCTCCTCGGCCTCCTCGATATAGTGGGTGGTCAGGATGATGGTGACGCCGCGATCGCGCAGCCGGCGCACCAGGCCCCACATGTCGCGCCGCAGTTCGACATCCACCCCGGCCGTCGGCTCGTCCAGGAACAGGATGTCGGGTTCGTGCGACAGCGCCTTGGCGATCATCACCCGCCGCTTCATCCCGCCCGACAGGGTGCGCAGCTTGGCGTCCTTCTTGTCCCACAGGCTGAGGTCGCGCAGCAGTTGTTCGATGAAGGCCGGGTTCGGCGCCTTGCCGAACAGGCCGCGACTGAAGGTGACCGTAGCCCAGACGCTCTCGAAGGCGTCGGTGGTCAGTTCCTGGGGCACCAGGCCGATGGCGGTCCGCGCCGCGCGATAGTCGCCCAGAATATCGTGGCCATCGGCCGTGATGGTCCCGGTCGTCGGGGTGACGATGCCGCAGACGATGGAGATCAGGGTCGTCTTTCCCGCGCCATTCGGACCCAGCAGGGCGAAGATCTCGCCCTTCTCGATGGTCAGATCGACCTTTTTCAGGGCCTGATGGCCGGACTTGTAGGTCTTGGTCAGACCCTCGATGGCGATCGCCGTCGTCATGGTGTGCGTCTTCCCCTCGCGATCGCCCAGAGGAAGGTGCGACGGCCTGTCGCGGCAATATGGGCCGCCCGGCGCGACGCTCAAGAGCCGTCTGCAAATCAACGGCCGGCCGCCGCCAAAAACCGGGCGGGCGGAACCAGCGTAGCGGGGAGAGGTTCTGTCCCTGCCACGGAGGCTTCAATGCCCATCGTCCGCCACACCGCCCTCGCCGCCCTGCTCTCCACCGGACTGCTCGGCGCCGCATTGGGCGGTTGCGTCACAGCGCCATCGCCGCGCGACTACCGGGCGCCGCAACCCGCCCAGACCGTGGACGCCGCACGCCTCTATGACGGTCTCTGGCTGGAGATCGGCCGAACGCCGATGAAGCTGACCGACGGCTGCGTCGCGGGCACCACCACCTATCGCCTGGACGGCCCGGACCGCCTGACCCTGCGCGACGCCTGCCGGGCCGACACGCCCCAAGGCAAGGAAAAGGCCCTCGGCGCCCGCGCCACCATCCTGGACCCCGGGACCAACGCCAAGTTCCGCGCCCGCTACATCGGCGGCCTGATCACCTGGGAGTTCTGGATTCTGGACCGGGCGGCCGACTATAGCTGGTTCATCTCGGCGGACCCGACCTTCGAACGGCTGTGGATCTACACCCGCACCGCCCCGGACGCGGCGACCCTCGATCGGTTGAAGGCCCGGGTGACCGCCCTCGGCTATGATGTGACCAGGCTCGAGTTTCCCGCACCCCTGGCGGCCGCCGACGTTCCCGCCACCGCCGCCCGCCTGAAC
Organism: Brevundimonas sp.; assembly: GCF_052436175.1. Taxonomy (GTDB): domain Bacteria; phylum Pseudomonadota; class Alphaproteobacteria; order Caulobacterales; family Caulobacteraceae; genus Brevundimonas. The sequence goes on from NZ_JBQVNM010000024.1 coordinate 3,066, forward strand.
GAATGAGACCCACCATGCGCCCCCGCGTTTCCATTTCGAGCTTCCATTCCAGGGCGGCTGCAGCCGGAGCCGTCTCGCTCGCGGTACTTCTGGCCGCCTGCGGCAGCGGCGAATCCCTGCCGTCCTCGGCGGGCTTCGGGCCGGACCCCCAACTGCCCGCGCCCCGCAACGCCCTCTTCCCGACCGTGAAGGTCGCGCCCGCTGTCGGCTGGGCCGAAGGCGAGACGCCGACGCCTGCGCAGGGGCTGCGCGTTCAGGCCTTCGCCTCGGGTCTGGACCATCCACGCTGGCTCTATCGTCTGCCCAACGGCGACATCCTGGTGGCCGAGACCAATGCCCCGCCCAAGCCGAAGGAGAAATCCGGCGGCGTGCGCGGCTTCTTCCAGGGCCTGTTCATGAAGAAGGCCGGGGCGGTCACCGAGAGCGCCGACCGCATCACCCTGCTGCGCGACGCCGACGGCGACGGGGTGGCCGAGCTGAAGACGGCGTTCCTGACCGGCCTCTATTCGCCCTTCGGCATGGCCCTGGTCGGGGACCGTCTGTTCGTCGCCAACGCCAACGCCGTGGTCGCCGTACCCTATCAGACCGGCCAGACCCGGATCGACGCCGCCCCGGTCAAGGTCGCCGACCTGCCCGCCGGCCGCAATCACCACTGGACCAAGAGCCTGGTCGCCTCGGCGGACGGATCGCGCCTCTATGTCGGGGTCGGCTCCAACTCCAACGTCGCCGAGAACGGTCTGGCCGAGGAGGTCGAGCGGGCGGCCGTGCTGGAGATCGATCCGGCGACCGGGGCGCGACGCATCTACGCCTCGGGCCTGCGCAATCCGGTCGGCATGGCCTGGAACCCGCAGAGCGGCAAGCTGTGGGTCGCGGTCAACGAACGCGACGAGATCGGCAACGACCTGGTGCCCGACTACATGACCTCGGTGACGCCGGGCGCCTTCTACGGCTGGCCATGGAGCTACTACGGCCAGACGGTGGATGAACGGGTTAAGCCGGCCAACCCCGAGCGGGTCGCAGCCGCCATCCGACCCGACTACGCCCTGGGCGCCCATACGGCGTCTCTGGGCCTGACCTTCTACGACGGGGACCTCATGCCGAACTGGCGGGGCGGAGCCATCGTCGGTCAGCATGGGTCGTGGAACCGGAAGCCGCCCAACGGCTACAAGGTGATCTTCGTCCCCTTCGCCAACGGCATGCCCAACGGGTCGCCGCAGGACGTCCTGACGGGCTTTCTCAATGACGACGGCGAGGCGCGGGGACGGCCCGTCGGGGTTCAGACCGATCCGCGCGGCGCCCTGTTGGTCGCCGACGACGTCGGCAATGTCATCTGGCGGGTGTCGCCGTCCACCAACCCCTGATTTCGGGCGCGGTCCGGACAGACAAACGGCCCGGACGCCTTCGCATCCGGGCCGTCAGATCTCTTTGCGGTCAGCCTCAGCCGGCCTTGGGCGGCGTCTGCATCGAGCGGTTGGCGGGCACGCCCGGAGAGACGGTGCGCGGCGCGCCGGCGACCTCACCCGGCTTCATGAACTTGACCAGCACCCGCTGGCCGATCAGCAGCGGCGCATTCCCCGCCGAAACCACGACCTCGACCACGCGCTCGTCAGTGCGTTGCGAGGGATCGTCGGAGGCCAGTTTACGGGCTCCGAAGACGGCGGCGCGACGCATGACCTCGCCGACATAGACCTTGGACGGATCGCCCTCGGGCGTGATCTCGACCTTCTGGCCGGGCGTGATGTTCGGGATGTCGCTCTCGACGATCTCGGCGCGGGCGATGCGCGGGGCGTCGGGCTCCAGATCGAACATGTTGGACACGTTCAGGGTCGAGGCGCCGGCGCCGGGATTGGCGTAGCGGCGCACGATCCGGCCGTTGGCGGGCGCGCGGATGACGGTCAATTCCTGATTGTATTCGGCGCTGGCCAGCTGGGCGCGGGCGGTCTGGACGGCGGCCTGTTGCGAGCCCAGGCGGGCGCGGGCGCCGGCGATGGCGTCGCGGGCCTGATCGACGCGCTGGGCCGCGACGAAGTTGGTGGCGACCAGCCCCTGCAGCCGCTCGTACTCACGCTCGGCCGTGCGGATGTCGACATGTATCTGGGCCAGCTGGGCCTCGGCCTGATTGACCGAGGCGCGGGCGGTCTGGACCGACAGCCGGGCCTCGTCATCCTCCTGACGGGCCAGGATCTGGCCGGCCGTGACGCGGTCGCCCTCCTGAACCAGCACTTCGCGCACCACCCCGCCGCGACGCGCCGCGACCTGGATGATCCCGCCCTCGATATCCACCTTGCCGTTGGCGATGGCGGCATAGGGGCTGACCGGCTTGTTCGCCTCCGCCTTGGCCTCTTCGGCCTTTTTGGCCTCACCCTGCTTGTTGACGACGACGAAGCCGACGCCGAGCAGGATCACCAGGATCAGGGCGGCCCATGTCCGCTTGAGTTTCAGGAAACCGGGCATTCTCTCGTATCCTTCAGGGAGCTCAGTGCGACGCCAGCTGGGCGTCGGGATTGGGGGTGCGGCGCTCGTCGGAGATGATGACGCCGTCTTCGATATGGATGACGCGGTCGGCCCAGGCCTCCAGGCGCGGGTCGTGGGTCACGCAGATGACCGCCGCCCCGTGTTCGGTCGCGGCCCGGCGCAGCAGGCGGATCACCACCTGGCCGTTCTCGCCGTCCAGGGCCGAGGTCGGTTCGTCGGCGAACAGGATCTTGGGGTCCTTGGCCAGGGCGCGGGCGATGGCGACGCGCTGCTTCTCGCCGCCCGACAGGATGGCCGGACGCTGATGCAGGCGATGGGCCAGCCCCACCTCGGTCAGGGCCTCGGTCGCGCGCTTGGTCGCCTGGGCCGACGACAGGCCCTGGAACTTCAGCACCGTCGTCACCTGTTGCAGGGCCGTCAGGGCCGGGAACAGGTTGAAGCCCTGGAAGATGAAGCCGCAGTGGGCGAGGCGGAACCGGTCGATCCGGCCAAGGGACAGCTTCCACAGGTCGTCCACGTCCAGGGCGTCGACCCGCCCCTCTTCCGGACGCAGCAGGCCGCTGAGGGCCGCGATCAGGGTCGACTTGCCCGAGCCCGACGGCCCCATGACCATGGTCAGGTCGCCGTGGCGCGCGTCGAAATCGACGCCCTTCAGCACCTCGACGAAGCTCTTGCCCGACTTGAACCGCTTGACCAGACCCTTGGCCTCGATCGCATAGTCGCCGTGCTTGCCGTGAACCTTGGTATGCTGGGCGTTCATCGCAGGAGGTCCGCGGGTTGGCTGTTCTTGAGGATGCCCAGGGACAGGGCGCCCGACAGGACGGCGATCAGGATCAACCCCCCGCCGACCACGATCAGCAGGACGGGCGGCAGGGCGATGATCACGGCGTTGGCGGCGGCGAACAGACTGACCAGCCAGGTCAGGCCGATGGCGGCGATGACGCCGACGCACCCGACCCAGAAGCTCAGCTCCATGACGATCCGGTTCAGCGACCCCATGCCGACGCCGAGGGCCCGCAGCGAGGCGAACTCCTTGATGTTGGCCATGATGGCGCCGCGCAGGGTCTGCCAGGTGATGGCCACCCCGATGATGGTGCCCAGCACCACGCAGCCGCCGATGATGATGACCAGAATGCCTTCCTCGAACATGGCGCCGGCGTTGGCGTCGGCCAGTTCCTGACGCGTCCACGCCATCCACTGGCCATTGCCCTGGGCGTTCAGCTCGGCGGCGACGGCCGGAGCCCGCGCCGGATCGCGCAGCTTGACCATCAGGGGGCCGACGCGCGGGCCGGTGTCGGCCTGGCCCAGCATCCGTAGGGTGTCGCGCGACATGATGACCGTCGACTGCATCATGTTGGGATAGCCGCGCGTGATGCCGACCACCGTGACCGTCTGGCCGTTGTAGAGGGCCCGGTCGCCCAGCTTGACGCCCAGCTTGGGCAGGGCCGTCTCATCGACGGCGACGGTGTAGGGCTGGCGCAGGGCGTCCACCAGTTCAGGGGAATAGTCCGTCGGGATGGTGACCGCCCCGGGCGTGGTGTCGACCACCATGGCCTGGACGAACTCCTGACGCGGCGCCTTCATCTTGGCGCGTTCGGCCTGGGAGATCGTCGGATCGACGTTCTTGACCGACTGGAAGGTGCCGCCGGCGCCGTCCAGCGGCTGGACCTCGACCACGGCGGGGTTGTTGTAGACCTGGGGGATGAAGCGGCGCGGCACGCCCGAGGGCCCGCCTATCAGGCTCTTGGCCCCCGGCTGCATGACGATGATGTCGGCGCTGGACCGCTCGATGGTGGCGGTGAAGCCCTTGCCGATGCCGATGAAGACCCCGGTCATGGCCAGGACCAGAAGGCCGGACAGGGCCAGGGCCATGACGGCGGCCATATAGCGCCGCCACTCGAACAGCAGCGTGGAAAGTGCGAGCGACATGAAGGAAAGTTTCAACCCCGAATACGCTGCTATCTGACGGCGCCCATCGCTCCGGCCAAGTTAAATCGGGGTAAGGCGCGACGGCCGTCGTCTTGACGCGGCCGCGTCCTGCCGCGACGAAGGCGGCTTGCTTCCGGGCCGTCCACAGGTCTAGCTATAAAGTAACAGGCAACGGCGGCGACGGGCCCCGGCCTCAGGAGATGTCCTTCATGTCGCTTCGCTTCACCGCCTCCATGTTTGCTGTCGGCGCCTCGATCGCCGTCCTGTCGGCCGCCGCCTCCAGCCCGGCCCGCGCCGACGAGGGCATGTGGACCTTCGACAACTTCCCGATCCAGACGGTGAACGCGAAATACGGCACGTCCATCGACCAGGCCTGGCTCGACCGGGTGCGCAACGCCGCCGTCCGCCTGCAGGGCTGTTCGGCCTCGCTGGTCTCTGGCGAAGGTCTGGTCCTGACCAACCACCACTGCGTCATCGGCTGCGTCCAGGACCTGTCGGACGCCCAGAACGACTACGTCAAGAACGGCTGGATGCCCGCCACCCGCGAGGAAGAGAAACAGTGCCCGGGCCAGACGGCCGAGATCCTCACCGAGATCACCGACGTGACCGACCGGGTTCTGGCGGCCGGGGCCGGAACCGAGGGCGCCGCCTTCGTCCAGGCGCGCGGAAACGAGATCACCAAGATCCAGGACGAGGTCTGCGGCGACGACCGCAAGCTGACGTGTCAGGTCATCAGCCTCTATCGCGGCGGCCAGTACAAGCTCTACAAGTTCCGCAAGTACGAAGACGTCCGGCTGGCCTTCGCGCCCGAGTTCCAGGCGGCCTTCTTCGGCGGCGACCCGGACAATTTCAACTTCCCGCGCTACGCCCTCGATGCCGGCTTCCTGCGCCTCTATGAGGACGGCAAGCCCGTCGCCACCCCCAACCACCTGACCTGGAACGCCAGTGCGCCGAAGGAAGGCGAGGCCGTCTTCGTCGCCGGCAACCCCGGCTCGACCTCGCGCCTTCTGACCATGTCGCAACTGGAGCGGCTGCGCGACCAGCAGCTGCCGATCAGCCTGATCCAGGGTTCGGAGCTTCGCGGCCGGATCCAGGAGTATGCGACCACCTCGGAAGAGGCCAAGCGGGTCTCGGTCGACCCCCTGTTCGGTCTCGAGAACAGCTTCAAGGTCTGGTACGGCCAGCAGGGCGCCCTGACCGATCCGGCCTTTATGGCGAAGAAGCGCGAAGAGGAGGCCGACCTGCGCGCCCGCGTCGCCGCCGATCCCGCCGTGGCCGCCCGCATCGGCGACCCGTGGGGCGAGCTCGACGCGGTCCAGACCGCGGCCCGCGACCTGTTCCTGCCCTACCGTCAGCTGGAAAGCGCGGCCGGGGGCGGCTCGACCCTCTACAACTACGCCCGCGCCATCGTCCGGGCGTCGAAGGAGCGCGCCAAGCCCGTGGCTGAACGCCGCGCCGGCTATACCGACGCCGCCCTCGCCCAGATGGCCCGCCGGCTGGAGCAGTCGGCTCCGATCGATGCGGGTCTGGAAGAGCTCTATCTGACCCACTGGATGCTGAAGACGCGGGAATACCTGACCGTCGACAACGCCGACGTGAAGGCCATGCTCGGCAAGGAGGCCCCGGCCGACATCGCCGACCGTCTGGTCGCCGGCACGAAGCTCGCCGATCCGGCCGAACGCACTCGCCTGTTCGCCATGACACCCGAGCAACTGGCCGCCTCGGGCGACCCGATGATCGCCTTCGTCCTGGCCAATGACGACGCCGCCCAGGCCATCCGCACCCAGTGGGACGCCGCCGTCACCGCTCCGACCGGCAAGGCCGCCGAAAAGATCGCCCAGGCCCGTTTCGCGGCTTACGGCACCAACCAGTATCCGGACGCGACCTTCTCCCTGCGCCTCTCCTACGGCGCCGTCGAGGGCTGGACCTGGCGCGGCGTCACCGTGCCGCCCTTCACCTACATGGGCGGGCTGTACGAGCGGGCGACCGGGTCGGAACCCTTTAACGCGGCGCAGAAGTTCGTCGAGGCCGAGGGCCGGATCAACAAGGACGTTGTCTATGACTTCGTCTCGACCAACGACATCATCGGCGGCAACTCGGGTTCGCCCGTCATCAACGCCAAGGGTGAAGTCATCGGCGCGGCCTTCGACGGCAACATCCACTCGCTCGGCGGTTCCTTCGGCTATGACGGGACCCTGAACCGCACGGTGACGGTCTCGACCGCCGCCATCACCGAGGCCCTGCGCAACGTCTATCAGCAGCCCCGCCTGCTTGAAGAACTGGGCGTCCGCTAACCCGCCGCCGCCTCGTCCGCCGATCCTTGAGCCTGAGGGTCGGCGGACGTCTGGCGCAACCAGCGCCGCATATGAGGATAGGGCCGCCCGCCGGTCCTTGCGGCCGTCGTCGCGTCCTCGGTCATTCCCATCCATTGCAGCAGGGGCAGGCCGATGAATTGGCCCGCACTGAATCGCTCGATCAGCCATTGGGCTTCGCCCTTGTAGCCCGCCGGGTGGAAGACGACCTCCGGCGCGAGGCCGAGGTGAACCAGGGCCGCCCAGGACCAGGTGATCGCCACGATCTCTTCCCCTGCGTCGTCGCCGACGTCGGCCTCGACCCGCCCTCGCCGCTCCGGCGGCATGACGGCGATGTGCCCCGCCTCATGCAGCAGATCGCCTGGATAGAGCAGCCGCTTCGGATCGACCCGCAGACGCCCTCGGTCCGGCTGGATGCCCGGCAGAACGCAATGGCCGCCGAGCGCCGTGACCACGACGGGGATGCCGATCTCGTCCAGGAAGGCGGCGATCCGCTCGGTCAACGGATCGGCGAAGGCCGGCCGCGGCGAGGCGCACTCCTGATCGGTCATTTTGCGCCACGCCTCCATTCGCCCGAAGGATAATCGTCGCGCCGCCTTTTGCCGAGACGCCAAGTCGGATTAGGTTGCCGCCCGCTTCGTGGAGTTCACCATGCGTCACCTCGCCCTCGCCGCCTCCGCCGCCGTCCTGGCCTTCGCCGCGTCTTCCGCTCAGGCCGAAGAGGGGATGTGGACCTTCGACAACTTCCCCATCGCCCGCGCCAACCAGACCTTGGGGACCTCCATCGATCAGGGCTTCCTGGACCGGGTGCGGCTGTCGTCGGTGAAGTTCGGCGGGTGTTCGGCGGGCCTAGTCTCGGACGCAGGCCTGGTGATGACCAACAACCACTGCGTGGCCACCTGCGTCGCCAATCTGTCGACCCAGGCGGTGAACTACGCCGAGACCGGCTTCACGCCGAAGACCCGCGAAGAGGAGCTGAAATGCCCCGGCGGTTCGGCCGAGATCCTGACCGACATCACCGACGTCACCGAGCGGATGCACAAGGCGGGCGAGGGCCTCTCCGGCGCCGCCTTCACACGCGCCCGCGACGCCGAGGCGGGCCGGATCGAACAGGAGGCCTGCGGCGACGCGGCCGACAAGCGCTGTCAGGTGGTCAGCCTGTATCGCGGCGGCCAGTTCAAGCTCTACACCTACAGGAAATACTCCGACGTCCGGCTGGCCTGGGCGCCCGAGGATCGGGCGGCGACCTTCGGCGGCGATCTGGACAACTTCTCCTTCCCCCGCTTCGCCATCGATGCAGCCTTCATCCGCCTGTATGAGAACGGCGCTCCCGCCGCGACCCCGACCCATTTCCGCTGGAATGCCGACAAGCCGGTCGAGGGCGCGCCCGTCTTCGTCTCGGGCAGCCCCGGCGCGACCCAGCGCCTGCTGACCATGGACCAGCTCGCTTCGATCCGTGACGTGGTTCTGCCGATGGACCAGTTGATCGCCTCGGAGCTCCGCGGCCGGCTGATCCGCTATTCCCAGGAAGGCGAGCGCCAGGCTTTCGAGGCCATGGACCCCATTGTCGGGCTGGAGAACACCTACAAGCGCGGCCTCGGCCGGATGCGGGCCCTGACCGATCCGTCCTTCATCCAGATGAAGGCGGCGGCCGAGATCGACTTCATGCAGAAATACGCGGCGGCCAACCCCGGTCAGGGCCCCGATCCGTGGGGCGAATTGGAGGCGCTGCAGCCGACGCTGCGTGAACTCTATCCGGCCTACGCCCTGCTGGAGGGCGGCACGGGCATCGGCACCACCCCGGTCGCGGGCGGATCCCAGCTGTTCCTCTGGGCGCGGACCCTGGTCCGGGGCGCGCAAGAACGCGAAAAGGCCTCGGCCGAACGCCTGCCCGAGTTCGCCGACAGCCGTCTGGCGGCGACCCGAACCGCCCTGTTCGCCGAACGCCCGGTCTATCCCGCGCTGGATCAGGTGCGGATGGAATGGTGGCTGTCCAAGACGCGCGAGTGGCTGACGGTCGATGATCCGCGCGTGCGGACCCTGCTCGGAAACGAGAGCCCCGAGGGCCTGTCGGCGCGTCTGGTCGAAGGCACGACACTGGCCGATCCGGCCGTGCGTCGCGCCTTGTGGGAAGGCGGTCTCGCCGCCATCCAGGCCTCCGACGACCCTCTGATCCAGTATCTGCTGAAGATTCAGGAGCCGACCCGCGCCGTCCGCACCGAATGGGAGGAAAAGGTTCAGGGCCCGACCGACCGCGCTTCGGAGGCCCTCGCCGCCGCCCGCTTCGCCGCCTATGGCGACAGCGTCTATCCGGACGCCACCGGCACCCTGCGGCTGACCTATGGCCAGATCGAGGGAACCGACGTGCCCGGCCAGCGCTGGGGTCCGTTCACCACCTTCGGCGGCCTGTGGGAGCGGGCGACCGGCGCCCAGCCCTTCGTGGTCGCCCCGAAGCTGCTGGCGGCGAAGGACCGCATCCCGGCCGACACGGTCCTGAACATGGCGGTGTCGTCCGACACCATCGGCGGCTCCTCCGGCTCGCCGGTCGTGACGCCGCAGGGCGACATCGTCGGGGCCAATTTCGACTCGACCGTGCTGACCCAGCGCAACGCCTATGGCTACGACCGCAACGTCAACCGCAGCGTCATCGTCACCACCGGCGCGGTGACGGCCGCCCTGCGCGACGTCTACGGCATGGACGGCCTGCTGGCGGAGCTGGGCGTCCGGTGAGCGACTTCCGCGCGGCCACGTCCGTCGACATCCCGACCCTGCGCCGCCTGATCGAGAGCGCCTATCGCGGCGACAGCGCCAAGGCCGGCTGGACCCACGAGGCCGACCTGCTGGGCGGCGACCGGACCAGCGACGCGGAACTCGCCGGCATCATCGCCGACCCAGATCAGGTTCTGCTGATGACCGAAGACGAGGGCGAGGCGGTCGGCTGCGTGCGGGTGATGCGACAGGCCGACGGCTCGACCTATCTGGGCATGCTGACCGTCTCTCCCGGGCGTCAGGCCGGGGGTCTGGGTCGAGCCTTGCTGGCCGCAGCCGAGACGGAAGCGATCGCGCGCTTCGCCGCGCCGCGCATGGAGATGACCGTCATCTCCACCCGGTCCGAGCTGATCGCCTGGTACGAACGGCGCGGCTATGCCCTGACCGGCGAACGTCGGCCCTTCCCGCTTGAGGCTCGGGATTTCGGCGACCTGTCGCCGCAAACGCTCGAGTTCGTGGTGCTGGCGAAGCCGCTCTGACCCCGCCTAGAGCGGGTCCAGTCGCTCGACCGGCGGCTGCTCCATCTGGCGGCGCGCCTTGGAGAAATACTGCCAACCGGTCCAGACCGTGGCGATGGCGGCGGCCCAGATCAGGATGTCCGCGAACCACTGGAACCAGGTCAGATATTCGAAGTCCCAACCGAAACCGTCCCAGTTGCGGGCCAGGAGTTGGGCGGCCAGAGCCACCATCTGCAGGGTGGTCTTCCACTTCGCCAGCAGCGTCACGTCGAGCTTGACCGTGCCCGCTGTGGTCTCGCGAAGGGCCGAGACGGCGAACTCCCGGAACAGGATCAGGCCGCAGGGAATGACGATCTGCTGCACCGCGCCGGAGGTGAGTACCCCCAGGATGGCGCCGGTGACCAGCACCTTGTCCGCGATCGGGTCGAGGATGGCTCCCCATCGCGTCGTGGCGTTCCAGCGTCGCGCCAGATAGCCGTCGACCCAGTCCGTCGAGGCTGCGATGACGAAGATCCAGAAGGCGGCGCGATACAGGGCGAACTGGTCGTCCGGATCCAGATAGGCCGACAGGGGTCCGAACCCGCCCGTCGCCCCCGCCAGGATCAGGAACATCACCACCCCGGCCAGCAGGCGCACGCCCGTCAGGATATTGGGGATGGGATTGGCCTTGGGCATGGCGGTCATTCGGGCGGTCCTGACACTGTGTCGAGCATGGAAGCCAGCAGGGGGTGAAGGCGTTCCGCGAACGGATTGGCGACGGTCACGCCGCGATAAACGAATCCGTCCTGCATGTCCTCCGAAAGCAGGAGACGGCATCCCGCCTGTTGGGCGGTGCAGAGGATCAGGGCGTCCCAGATCTGGAGGTCATGCTCCGAGGCCAGGTTGAGCGCCGCCGCGAAGGTGTCGGGGGCGTGGACGGTGAACGTCAGTATCTCGATCCAGTCCCTGACGACGGCGGCGGCCGCCTCCTGTGAACGACCCGTCTTTCGGACCAGCACATTGTAGAGTTCGCCGGCGACCTGGCTTGAGACGACGATATCGGCTGCGTCGATCACATCGATGACGGCGTTCGCCCTGTCCTGCCGGAGCGCATCGTTCACGCCGACGGCATAGGCCAGCACATTGGTGTCCAGCGCGACCTTCACTCGTAGCCGTCGTCGCGCGTCACCCGACCGAGGTTCATCGCCGGCTGTCGGGCGAGTTCGTCGAGCAGGGCGCGCTTCCTTCGATTTCTTTCAATCCGGTCGGCCTCGTCCGCAGGCACGGGGACCATCTTGATCATCGGCTTGCCGTGCGCGGTGACGACATAGGTTTCGCCGTTTGCGACTTCCTTGAGCACGCGAGAAAACTCGCGATTAGCATCCGTGGCCGAGATCGAGCGTTCCATGAGGCCCACAATAGTGGATTTCACTACTTTCGCCAAATCAGGCCAGAGGTTCGAACCGGCCCGGCCCCTTCAGCGCTCGCAGGATGCCGTCGGCGATGCCGAAATGCAGGCCGGTCAGTTCCAGATCGCCCGCTGCCTCCCGCTCGGCGATCCAGGGGAAGGTGCGCAGGTTCTCGATCGACAGCCGCACCACCGTCTCTTCGGCCAGGCGTTCTGCCGGCTCCTGCGGGAAGGTCTCGCAGACCAGCCGGACCACGGGCGCCGCCTGGGCCACCCAGGGGGCGACGAAGTCCCGGCAGTTGTCGGGGGCGCCGTTCAGCATGGCGTTGACCCCGCCGCAATAGGCGTGACCCATGACCACGATGCGGGAGACGCCCAGCACCTTGACCCCGAACTCCAGGGCGGCGGAGACGCCGTGGAGCTGTCCGTCGGGCTGATAGGGCGGCACGAGATTGGCGACGTTGCGCACCACGAACAACTGGCCCGGGGCCGCATCGAAGATCAGGGCCGGGTCGGCGCGGCTGTCGGAACAGGCCACCACCAGGGTGTGCGGCTTCTGGCCCTCGGCCAGGGCTTCATACTCGGCCCGCGCCTCGGGCCATTGGTCCTGACGGAAGCGGCGATAGCCGGCCAGCAGGGCGTCGGAGTCGATCTCGGTCATGAGGGCCGTATAATCGATCGGCGCCGCTTCGGGGAGAGGGGCTGTCTCTGGCGCGAAATCTGAGCCGGGCTGGACTGCGCCCAGCTCATCCGATTTCGCTGTGGCCGCCCTTGCGCGCCTTGCCGTCGATCAGCACCGCCTGCTGCCAGGCGCTGGGCGCCTTGTCGGTGCGGTGGATGCAGCCGGCCCAACAGCAGGGCCGCTTCTTGCCCTCGCGAAGTTCCTCGGTCGTGCGCAGGATGCGACGCTTGCGGGTCGCCGCCTGTTTGGCGTCCTCGACCCAGCAGATGAACTCGTTGCGGCCCAGCGGCGTCAGGCTCTGCCAGAGGGCCAGGATGTCCAACTCGGACTCGACCGCGACCCGCAGGTCGTCGCCGGCGATATGGACGGTGCCTTGTGCGAAATCACCCATGCCCGCGCCCTCCGATGACACATCCTAGCCGCGCGCCGCCGGATGGAAGAAGCCGTAAATCCGCTCGGCCAAGGCCCGGCTGACGCCGTCGACCTTTTCCAGATCGACGACCGAGGCGCGTCCCACCCCCTTGGCCGAACCGAAGGCGTGCAGCAGGGCCTTTTTGCGGCCGGGCCCGACGCCCTCGATCTCGTCCAGCGGGTTCTTCTTGATGTCCATGGAGCGGCGGGTGGCGTGGGCGCCGTTGGCGAAGCGGTGGGCCTCATCGCGCAGCCGCTGGATGTAGTAGAGGGCCGGCGACTTCAGCGGCAGCATGAAGGGCGGCTTGCCCGGCATGAAGAACTTCTCCAGCCCGGCGTCCCGGTCCGGCCCCTTGGCCACCCCGACGGCGGTGATGTCCTCCAGCCCCAGATCGGCCAGCACGGACTGCACCTCGGCCAGCTGACCCGCCCCGCCGTCGATCAGCAGGAGGTCGGGCCGGACCACGTCCTCGACGCCCTCCTCCTCGTCCTTGACCAGGCGGGTGAAGCGACGGCGCATGACCTCGCGCATCATGCCGTAGTCGTCGCCGGGGGTCAGGTCCTCGCCCCGTATGTTGAACTTGCGATACTGCGACTTCTGGAAGCCCTCGGGCCCGGCCACGATCATGCCGCCGACCGCATTGCTCCCCTGGATGTGGGCGTTGTCATAAACCTCGATCCGTTCGGGCCGGGCGTCCAGACCGAAGGCCTCGACCACTTCGTCCAGAATCTTGCCCTGGGCCGAGCTCTCGGCCAGCCGCCGGCCCAGGGCCTCTCGGGCGTTTGTCAGGGCGTGGTCGATCAGGGCCGCCTTGTCGCCGCGCAGGGGCCGTTCGATCGAGACCACCCGTCGCCCGTCGGTCTGTTTGGCCATCATGGAGAAGGCCTCTTCCAGAAGCTCCTTCTCGTGCGGAACCACATTCGACAGGATCTGCCGCGGCACCGGCTTGTCTTCGTAAAATTGGCCGAGGAAGGCGCCGAGGACCTCCGGGTCCGTGTCGGACCGGTCCACGCGCGGGAAATAGGCGCGGCCGCCCCAGTTCTGGCCGGCGCGGTAGAAGAAGACCTGTACGCAGGCCTGACCGCCTTCGGAGAACAGGGCGAAGACGTCGGCCTCCGCCACCCCCTCGGCGCTGACCGAGTTCTCCATGGCGATGGCCGACAGGGCGCGGATCCGGTCGCGGACCCGGGCCGCCTGTTCGAAGTCCATGTCGTCGGACGCGGCCTGCATCTCGGCCGACAGGCGGCCGATCACCGCCCGCGACTTGCCGCGCAGGAACTGCTCGGCCTCCCCGACCAGCTCGCCATAGTCCTCCAGCGAGATCAGGCCGGTGCAGGGCGCCGAGCACCGCTTGATCTGGTGCAGCATGCAGGGCCGGGTGCGCGTCTCGTAGACGCTGTCCGAACAGGACCTCAGCAGAAACGCCTTCTGCAGGGTCGTCAGGGTCCGGTTCACCGCCCAGGTCGAGGCGAAGGGGCCGAAATAGTCGCCCTTGATCGTGTGGGCCCCGCGGTGCTTCCTGACCTGGGGCGCGCGGTGATCGCGGCGGATCATCAGCTCGGCGAAGGACTTGTCGTCCCTGAGCACCACGTTGAAGCGGGGCTTCAGCTTCTTGATGAAGTTGGATTCGAGCAGAAGCGCCTCGGTCTCGGACGCCGTGACCACCAGCTCCATCGACCGGGTCAGGGACACCATCAGGCCGATGCGCTGGGTGTGGAACCGGCCCTGGGCGTACTGGAGGATGCGCTTCTTGATCGACCGCGCCTTGCCCACATAGAGGCAGGTCCCGTCCTCCCCGTACATGCGATAGACGCCGGGCTTGTCCGGCGCGCGCCGGGCCTCGTCCGCGATCAGGGCGGCGGCCGTCAGGGCGCCCTGCGTGGAGCCTTCTTCAGAAATCGATTCGTCCGTCTCGGCCATCGTCCCGCAATATAGGCACGTCGCCGGTCAGGGCGATGGCGGCAGTCGAACTTCGCCTCTCAGCCGCGCCGGGCCAGAACCACGCCGGCGAAGACCAGGGCCACCCCGGCGATCTTGCTGAGGCTCAGCGGCTGTTTCGGCACGCCGAACGCGCCGGTGGCGTCGAGCATCAGGCTGACGATCAACTGGCCGGCCACCATCAGGGTGATGGTCAGGGCGGCGCCGTAGCGCGGCACGGACCAAGCGGCGGCGATCACGAAGATGCAGCCGTAAAGCCCCCCGATCCAGGCCCAGGCCGGGAGCGCCCGCATCGCCGCCCCGTCCGGCCGCACCTGCATCACCGCCGCGGCGATGCCGAGCGCCAGCGTCCCGACCGCGAAGGAGATGAAGGCCGCATTCACCGGCGAGCCGACGGCGCCCATGAGCTTGGCGTTGGTCGGCGCCTGCAGCGCCGTCGCGCCGCCCGCCAGGATGATCAGACCGAGAGTGAGCCAGGAGGAGTTCATCCCGCCCGGTTAGCATGGCCCGAAGAGGTCAGCGAGAGGCCGCGCCTGCGTTCATCGCGATGAAGCCGGCGGCGCGATCCCCTTCCGGATCATCGGCCCGGCCGAAGTCGCGATTGATGGTCATGTGGGTCTCTCCCGGCGCGGACACCACCTCGGCCCGACCGCCCGCTCCGGTCAGGGCGGCGGCCAGCGCCCGGCTCTGGGCGGCTGCATCCTGTCGGCCGGCGACGTGGAAGATCAGGAAGGGCGGATAGGCCCTCCCCGCCTCCACACGCAGGGTCGGCGACAGGGCGGCGCGCTCCGAACCGCCCTCGGGCCCAAACGCCTGGTCGTACATGGCGTCCAGGGCCCGGCCGACGACGCCGGGGCCTCTCGGCCCGGTCGCGTCATAACCGGCGCCGTCCAGCAGGATGACCCCGCCCAGATCGGAGGGTTTCATTCCGACGGCGCCCAGATAGGCCGGATCGACGCCGACCAGGGCCGCCAGATGTGCGCCCGCCGAATGGCCTACGAGGAAGATCGGTCGTCCCGGAAGCGCGCGCCGCAGCGCCCCCACCGCCGCCGCGACATCCATCGCCGCCTCCCGCGCCGTGACCGCGGGCGCCAGCCGATAGCCGGCCGAGGCCAGGATCAGGCCGTGCCGTGTCGCATAGTCCGGCAGGGCGTTGACCATCCGCCGGTCGCCGCGCGACCAGCCGCCGCCGTGGACGAACATCAGGATCGGTCCGGAGCCAGGGTCGGCATAGAGATCGACCGACTGGAGCGGATCGGTCCCGTAGCTCAGGCTGCGAGCGGGCGGGATGTTCGACGCCGCCGCTCCCCTCCGCGCGGCCAGCCTGCCGCCTTGCCTGGGGCGACGGTCTGCGGATGGCGCCGTCGTCTGGGCCGCTGCCGGGGCGGTCGCCAGGGTCAGGGCGCCGATCAGCAGGAGGCGGCGGTCAAGGACAGGCAGGGACATGAGGGCGCTCCGGCGAGGCGAAACAGATGGCTTGTTCGGGTTCAACGCCGTCGCGCCGAAATCCCGTCTCAGCCCCGTCACCAGGCCGGATCGACGGGCGCCCCGCCGAAAATCTCCGCCAGCCGCGCCCGCGTCGAGCGATGGGCGTCGTCCGGCAGGTCGGCGGGGTCGAACCAGCCGACCTCGGCGATCTCGCCATGGCTGGTGCGCTGGCTGACGGTGAAGGCGTTCACGGCGAAGACCAACACATGATCGCCGCGAAAGAAGCGTTCGTTGGAATGGATCGAGACCAGCCGCGGCGGGGTGGTGGCGACCAGGCCCGTCTCCTCGCGCAGTTCGCGCACGGCCGCATCGGGCGTGGTCTCGCCCCGATCGACCCCGCCGCCCGGCAGCCACCAGCCGGCCAGATAGGTGTGCTTGACCAGCATGACCCGCCCTCGCGGATCGGTCGCCACAACCCGCACGCCCAGGGTCATGCCGCGCGTCAGGCGCGAGACGAGAAAGAACAGCGGCCGGGTGAAGGGCTCGATGCGTTGACGCCAATCCATGGCCTACGATGGCAGGCTCCCGACGCATGCGGAAGCGTTACGGTTTGACCGCTGACGCAAGTCACCCCTAGCATCCCGCCATGGCCCGTTCCGACTTCACCTTCGTCCACCGTTTCCGCGTTCGCTACGCCGAGGTCGATCCGCAGAACGTGGTCTTCAACTCGCGCTATCTGGAATACGCCGACCTGGTCACGACCGAGTTCCTGCGCGACTGCGGCCTGATCGAGAACGGCGAGCTGCATTTCGACGCCCACGTCGCTCATGCGGCCGTCACCTACAAGAAGCCGATCCGGGCCGACGAGGAGATCGACGGCTGGATGAAGGTCGATCGGATCGGAACCTCCAGCATGACCAAGCGGGTCGAACTGCACGGCGCGGACGCCGAAGACCTCAGGGCCGTGATCGAGCTGGTCTATGTCCACGTCGATCTGGCGACGGGCGCCTCGTCGCCGGTGCCGGACACTGTGCGCGCGGCCCTGATGCCGCAAGGCGCGGCCTGACGGCGCTTGAACCCGCGCGTCCGGCCCGGTATCAGCCGCATGGTTCAAGGGATCGTTTTCATGCTGGCTCTCTACATCATCCTCGGTTTCGTCGCCGTCCTCGGCGCCATCAACTGGTTCGAGTTCGGCCGGATTGACTGACCGGTTTTCGACGCCGGCCGTTTCCGAGGCGCCGCGCGACAGCGCCCGCGCCCTGCTGATCGGCGTCGAGGTGGATGTGCGCTGCGGCCTGCATCCCTGGGAGCGCCATCCCGAACGCCCCAATCGTCTGGTCGTCGATGTCGAGATGACGTCCGACTGGCCCGTGCCGACGACGGCCCACGACGGGTCTCCCCTTCCCGGCTATGTCGACTATGACCGGGTGCGCAATCACATCCTGTCCTGGCGTGACCGGGAGCATGTCGATCTGCTGGAAACCCTGATCGACGGCCTGACCGACTTCATCTTCGAGGACTCCGCCGTCACAGCCTGTCGCGTGCGCATCCTCAAACCCGACATCTTCGCCGAGACCGCAGGCGCAGGCGTCGAGGTCACGCGGCGCCGGCCGCGCCCGTGAGCGACCATCCCGTCATCCTGATCACCGGCGCCGCCCGCCGCGTCGGGGCGGGCCTCGCTCGGCGGCTGGCTGCGGACGGCCTCCGCGTCGCCGTACATCACCGCGGCGGCGCGACAGAAGCCGAGCAGGTGGTCGCCGATATCCGCGCATCGGGCGGAGATGCCCAGACCTTCGCCGCCGACCTGTCCGTCTCCGCCGAACGCACAGCCCTGATCGCCGACGTCATCTCAGCGTTCGGACGGCTGGACGTGCTGGTCAACAACGCCTCGACCTTCGCCTACGACACGCTCGAGACGATGACGGATCAGGACTGGGACGCCCATATCGCCGACAACCTGACCGCCCCGGTGATGCTGGCGCGCGATTTCGCCCGCGCCCTCGGAACGGGCGGGCATGGCGTCGTCATCAACATCCTCGATCAGAAGGTTCTGGCCCCCAATCCGGACTTCTTCTCCTATACGGCGGGCAAGATCGGTCTGGCGGGGCTGACGCAGACGATGGCCCTGGCTCTGGCCCCACGCATCCGGGTCATGGGGGTCGCGCCCGGCCTGCTCCTGCCCTCGGGCGCCCAGACCCAGGACGATTTCGAGCGC
This sequence comes from Brevundimonas sp., assembly GCF_052436175.1. GTDB lineage: Bacteria > Pseudomonadota > Alphaproteobacteria > Caulobacterales > Caulobacteraceae > Brevundimonas. The sequence goes on from NZ_JBQVNM010000024.1 coordinate 21,071, forward strand.
GCCTGGGTGGACACCCCGCTGGGCCTCGGCCCGACCCTGGACGATTTGGCCCGGACGATCCGCTACATCCTCGACACCCCCTCCCTGACCGGACGGATCCTGGCGGTGGACGGCGGCGAGAGCCTGGTCCGCCGCGCCCGCGACGTGGCCTTCGACGGGGTATGAAGGTGAGCCGCCTTTACTTCGCCGTCGAGCGGGTGTTGATGCGCCGCGCTCCGTCCGGCGGAGCCCTCACCGAGTTCCCGACCCGTGCCTGACATCCGTTTCACCCGCCGATTCTCGATGGCGCACCGGTTGCTGGCCGATGCGGCGTCGAAATGCGTCGTGCCGCACGGCCACAACGAGTTCGTCCATGTCGCCCTGCGCACCGACCGGGAGATGGATTTCGGCGGCTCCAACTACGTCGCCTCGTTCGAGCGGCTGAAGACCCGCTGGCACGGCTTCATCGACCGGGCCGTGGACCACGCCTTCCAGCTGAATGCGGCCGACCCTCTGCTGAAGTGGTTCCTGAGGGAAGAGCCCGCCCGCGCCTCTCGCCTGATGGTGTTCGAGGGCGATCCGACCAGCGAGGCCCTGGCTGTCGCCCTGCGCCGCAAGCTGGACGCCATCCTGAGCGACGAACAATCCGCCTTCCGCTGCGTCGCCCTGACCCTCGAAGAGACCCCGACCAATGCGGTCTCGATCGGCGAGACCCTGTCGCCCGGCGAACGCGCCTGGATGGCCGGAAGCTGGATCGACCGCGCCGACGAGACCATCAACGATCTTGGCGGCGACGCGCCCTGCGGAGCGGGCTGATGGACGGCGGCGCGACAGGATCAACCGCCATCGCCGACCTGCGCGTCGAGGGTCTGACCGTCTTCGTGCACGGCCTGGAAATCCAGGCCGGGATCGGCGTCTATGACCACGAACACGGCCGTCTGCAGCCCCTGATCATCGACGTGACGCTCGAACTCGCTCCGGCCGTGGTCGAGAGCCTGGCCGACACCGTGAACTACGAAGACGTCGCCGCCGCCGCCCGCGCCATCGTCGCCGATGGCCATGTCGGTCTGGTCGAAAAGTTCGCCGAACGCCTGGCGGTCGCCTGTCTCGATGACGCCCGGGTGCGCCGCGTCACGGTCCGGGTCGAGAAGCCGACCGCCCTCGAGGCCGCCAAGGCGGCGGGATGTGAGGTCGTTCTGGCGCGTTGAGCGGCCCGCGACGGTTGCGCTCCTCGCCCCGCCCCGCCATTGTCGGGCTCCGAGCATTGCAGCAGGACGTGGTCCCGAAAGGGACCGTCCGGAGTATTTTCCTGATGGCCGAACCCGGCGATCCGCCCCTGTCGTCAGACCCCGACCACGACGACCTGATCGGCTTCACCTCGGCGGCGTCGCTGGCCTCCACGAGACGCACTTCCGAGCCCTCGGGTCCGGTCACCGCAAGCTCGGATGGCGATCCTGAACAGGCCGGATTGTTCGACCCCCCGATCAACCGGATCGCGGCCCTGCGGGCGCGGCACGCTCCGTCGTCGAGCGCGGCCTTGAGCCCGACGGCGTCGACGCCCGTCTGGCCCGACGATGATGGCGTCTCCATCCCGCCCGCCGCTCCGGCGTCCGCAGGCGAACCCAGGGCGGATTTCGGCCGGGCGCCCGCGGTCAAGCCGCCCCGGTTCGAGGGCGTCGAAGGCGCCATGGGCCTGTTCGCCGTCTACGCCCTGATCCTGTTCGCCGTACCGACGCTGGGCGTCGCCGCCGCTGTGGCCCTGGCCGCGGTGACGGTGCGCCCGCGTCCCGATCAGGCCCTGGCCCGCAGCCATTTCGAGTTCCAGAAACGCACCCTGTGGATCGCGGCGATCGCGGCGGTTGTGGGCGTCGTGCTCATTGCGGTGAACCTCGGCGTCTTTGTGTTGTTCTTCGTCGCGGTTTGGATGCTGCTGCGCGGCGCCTGGGGGCTGAGGCTTCTGGCGCGAGGCGAGCCGATCGCCCGGCCGAACCAATGGCTGATCGCCGCCCGCTGACGAACAAGGATCCGAGCCGATGACCGACCTGCCGCCTCGCCTCGATACGCCATCCGGCCCGGTGCTGCACGGCGACAGCCACGGCAAGCCCGCCGCCCTGATCGCCTGGGGCCTCTACATCCTGTCGATTCCCAGCGCCAACCTGCTGGTGATCGTCGGCCTGATCGTCGCCTATGCCGGGCGGGATTCGGCCACCGGCGTGTCGCGCGCCCATATCGACGAACAGATCCGCCTGTTCTGGTCCGTGGTCTGGTGGACGATCGGGTTGTGGATCGTCGCTCTCGTCAGCTTCCTCACCGTGATCCTTTTTCCCCTAGGCCTGATCTGCCTTCTGGGGCTGTTCATCCTGCACGTCTGGTTCACGATCAAATCCGTCCTGGGGTTGATCAACCTGATCTCCGACAAGGCGCCCTGACCATGGGCGCGTTCCGCGACGAACCCGAGGCCCGGCGCTTCATCGAGGAATTCGAGACGGCCGACAGGTCCGAACACGCCGTCTGGGCCGACTACGCCGCCCAAGGCAAACGCCGCGCCCTGCTGCACGTCGAGGCCGAGGACGCCCTGCGCGGCTCCGGCGCCGCCGGACGGTTCATGCAGCATCTGGCCGACCACGCCCGCGCCGAGGGGCTGAGCCTGACCCCCATCTGCGGCTACGCCGTCGCCTGGTTCCGGCGACACCCCGACCAGGGCGATCTTCTGGCCTGAAAGGCTTCAGATGGCCGGACGGGTCTTGTCCAGAACCTGACGCTGAGCGGCCGCATCGGCGGCGGCGGCGGCCTGACGGCGAGCCGCCTCGTCCTCGGCCTTGACCACGTCGCGTATGTTGGCCTCGGACGCCTCTCGCCGGCTGACCCCGGCCGGGCGGCCGGTGATGCGCGGAATGTAGATTGGCGTCACGCAGCGTTTCTCCTCGGCGAAATACCACTGGCCCTCGGCGGCGCATTTGCGTTCTCCCGCCATCCAGAAATGCTGGAAGGTCAGGGTGCCGGTGGTGAGGATCGCGAACAGGCCGATAAACAGGATGCCCAGCCGCTTCATGCTCAGGTATCGGTTCATCTGCGGCTCCGGCTCGACCCCTTCGGAGGGTCAGGTTCACGTTACGTTACGTTGACAGGCGATCCAGCCCGTTCCATTGCCTGCACCCAGATTTCGGCGAAGGTATGGATCACACCATGAAAGTTCTCGTCCCCGTCAAACGGGTGATCGACTACAACGTCAAGGCCCGCGTGAAGGCGGACCAGACCGGCGTCGATCTTGCCAATGTGAAAATGAGCATGAACCCCTTCGACGAGATCGCCGTCGAAGAAGCCGTTCGGCTGAAAGAGGGCAAGGAGCATCACGCGGCGGGCACGGCGACCGAGATCGTCGTCGTCTCCATCGGCGTGACCCAGGCCCAGGAAACCATCCGCACCGCCTTGGCCATGGGCGCCGATCGCGGCGTCCTGATCCAGTCTGACGCCGACCTCGAACCCCTGGCCGTCGCCAAGCTGCTGAAGGCCGTGGTCGATGAGGAAAAGCCCGATCTGGTCTTGATGGGCAAACAGTCGATCGACGGCGACAACAACGCCGTGGGTCAAATGCTGGCCGCCCTGCTCGACTGGCCCCAGGCCACCTTCGCCGCGAAGATCGAGATCGCCGACGGTTCGGCCAAGGTCACCCGTGAAGTCGACGGCGGAAACCAGACCCTGTCGGCGCCCCTGCCGGCCGTGGTCACCGTGGACCTGCGCCTCAACACCCCGCGCTACGCCTCCCTGCCCAACATCATGAAGGCCAAGAAGAAGGAGATCGCCATGAAGGCGGTCGCCGACTACGGCGTCGATGTCGCCGACCGGCTGAAGGTCGTGAAGGTCACGGCCCCGCCGGTCCGTTCCGCCGGGATCAAGGTGGCCGACGCCGCCGAACTCGTCTCCAAACTCAAGACCGCAGGAGCCCTGTAAATGGCCGTCCTCGTCATCGCCGATCACGACGGTTCGACCGTCCGCGACAGCACCCACAAGACCGTGACCGCCGCCCTGGCCCTGGGCTCGGACGTCGATGTTCTGGTCGTCGGCTCGGGCGCCAAGGCCGCCGCCGACAGCGCCGCCAAGATCGCCGGGGTCCGCAAGGTCCTCCTGGCCGAAAGCGGCGAGCTGGGCCACCAGCTGGCCGAGGCCGTGACCGCGACCGTCGTCGGTCTGGCCGGCGGCTACGACGCCATCCTCTCGCCGGCCACCATGGACGGCAAGAACTTCATGCCGCGCATCGCCGCCAAGCTGGACGTCGCCCCGATCTCGGACATCGTCGAGGTCGTCTCCGCCGACACCTTTGTCCGCCCCATCTACGCCGGTAACGCGCTGGAGACCGTCCAGTCCTCGGACGCCAAGAAGGTCATCACCGTCCGCGCCACCAGCTTCGCCCCGGCGGCAGAAGGCGGTTCCGCCCCGATCGAGAGCGTCGCCGGTTCGGACGCCGGCAAGGCGGCCTTCGTCGGCGAGGAGATGGTCAAGTCAGACCGCCCCGAACTGGGCGCCGCCAAGATCGTCGTCTCAGGCGGTCGCGCCCTCGGCTCGGCCGAGGAGTTCCACGCGGTGATCGAGCCCCTGGCCGACAAGCTGGGCGCCGCCGTGGGCGCCTCGCGCGCCGCCGTGGACGCCGGCTATGCACCGAACGACTATCAGGTCGGCCAGACCGGCAAGGTGGTCGCGCCGGGCCTCTATATCGCCGTCGGCATCTCGGGCGCCATCCAGCATCTGGCGGGCATGAAGGACTCCAAGGTCATCGTCGCCATCAACAAGGATCCCGACGCCCCGAACTTCCAGGTCGCAGACTACGGCATCGTCGGCGATTACAAGACGGTCGTGCCGGAACTGATGGCCGCTCTCGGCTGATCTGTCGGTCCACACCGAGACAATGGCCCGACCGCTCCGGCGCGTCGGGCCTTTTTCGTTTCAGACGCCGTAGTAGTCGCGGTACCAGTCCACGAACCGCGCCACCCCCTCCGACACCGGGGTCGAGGGCCGATAACCGGTCAGGGCCTCCAGCAGTTCGGCCGAGGCCCAGGTGGCCGGCACGTCGCCGTCCTGCATCGGCAGGAAGGTCTTCCTGGCCTCCATGCCCAGCGCGCTCTCGAGCGCCGCCACATAGGCCATCAGGCCGCTCGGCGACCCTCCGCCGATATTGACCAGCCGATAGGGCGCCACGGGCGAAAGGGTGTCGTCAGGTATGACGGCCATGCCCTCCCTGGCGTCCGGGTGCGGTGGGGGCCGGTCGGCCAGCCGCACGATGGCCTCCACCAGATCGTCGATGAAGGTGAAGTCCCGCGACATCCGACCCTCGCCGTAGATCTCGATCGCCTGTTGGTCGAACATGGCCCGGGTGAACTTGAACAGGGCCATGTCCGGCCGTCCCCACGGCCCATAGACGGTGAAGAAGCGGAAGGCCGTCGTCGGCGTGCCGAACAGATGGGCGTAGGAATGCGCCATCAGCTCGTTCGACGCCTTGGTCGCCGCATAGAGGGTCATGGGATGGACCGCGACGTCCGTCTCCCGGAACGGCATGGTGGTGTTGGCGCCATAGGCCGAACTGGTCGAGGCCAGCAGCAGGTGAGACGGCGGCGCCCGCCGCGCGGCCTCCAGCACGGTCGCCGTCCCCACCAGATTGGCCGAAACATAGGTCTCGGGATGGTCGATGCTGTAGCGAACCCCCGCCTGGGCCGCGAGATGGATCACCACATCCGGCCGCGCCGCGCTCCAGGCTTCGCCGAGCGCCTCCGCGTCCTCAAGCGCCGCCCGGTGCACGGAGAACCCCGGGAACGCCTCAAGCGCCGCATTCCGCGCCTCTTTCAGCGACGGATCATAATAGGCCGAGAAGCTGTCGTATCCGGCCACCACATGGCCCGCCTCCAGCAGGCGCCGCGCCAGATGAAAGCCGATGAAACCGGCCGATCCCGTGATCAGATAACGCATGGCTCTCCCCGCCTCACCATGCCGGAATAGACCGGCGCCGGGAAGCCGGGCCGTCAGGATTCCGGCTGCTGTGTCGGACGCAGGATCGAGAGGTCGTAGCCCAGGGCGCTCGCCCGGTTCATGATCGTCTCACGGACCTGGGGCGACGGTCGGGGCGCACGCGACAACAGCCACAGATAACGGCCCGACGGCTCGCCCACGATCGACCACGAATAGTCTTCGGCGTGATCCAGCACCCAGTAGTCGCCGAGGTAGAAGGGCCCGAAGAAGGACACCTTCAGCTTGGCGCCGCCGCTGCCCTCGACCACCTTGGCCCTGCCTTCGACCGTCCGCAGCTCGCCGTTCAGTCCGTCCTGGCGACAGGTGTTGACCACCCCGACCAGGCCGTCGTCGCGCAGGGCGTAGGTCGCGGTGACGGCCTCGCACCCGCGCTGGAAGCCGGCCTCATATCGCCCGATCTCGTACCAGCGACCGGCGTACCGCGTCAGATCGACCGACCTGGCGGGCTGGGGGACGGCCGTATTGCCGACAGGGCCCCGCTGGAAGGTGGCGCAGGCGGTCAAGACAAGGGCGATTCCGGCAAGCAGAACCACGGGAACAAGGCGTTTCATGGCGGCGGAACGACGGGCGATCGGCCAAGGTTCCTGACGACGACAACCGACCGGGTGCAGGGGCCGCGCCATGGAGCCGCGCTGCGCAGGCGCGCCGCCTTCAAAAGCGGAAGCTGGCCCTGAGAAGCAGGCTGTAGCGAACCATATCCTCCAGCAACTGCGCGTCTCCCGAGACCATAAGCCGGCCCATCGTGTTCCCGATGGTCAGCCCAAACCCGAGGGTCGGCCCGCCGCCCGTGACCGCATCGCTCGTGAGGCTGAAGGACGATCCGCCGCTTGCATAGCGGGCGACGGTCTCTCCGGCGTCATAGGCGAGGGTCTGCTTCCAGCCGAGCCGAAGCTCGGGTCGCAGCCATCCGTCTTCGCCGAACCCGTAGCCCAGGTTGAGCACAGCCACGGCATTCGCCAGCGATCCATCCCGACCGTCGATCTCCAGATCGAAACTGTCCCCTCCGCCGGTCTCCACGCGGTCGCTTTCCGTCAGGGCGAAGACTTCGGCATAGACCTCCGGCCTGACACTGAAGCGACCAAACCGGCGTTCGTAGGATGCTCCGGCTGCGGCTGAGAGGGTGAACCCGTCCCAGTCCGCCTCGTTCTGTATGTTGATGCTATCGTCCACGAGGGTCCGAACAGAACTGAACGTGGCATATCCGGCGGCGGCGCGCGCCCACGTCGACCAGCCTCGGCCCTGGGCCCTCCAGTACAGGCCGAGTTCGACGAGGGTGGCGGACAAGACCTCTTCCGCCTCGGATTCGGGATCCTCGAGGTCCGACGAGGTCACGGCGAACGAGGCGCCCACGACACCGCCCGACGTCATGGTCTCGTAGCCGCCCGCCACCCCGAACCCGTCCGCGCGAAAGCCATAGGTCTCGGTCCGGTCCTTGTCGGCGTAGAAGTTGATCTCCTGGGCCCAGCCGCTGACTTCGCCGGGCGCCAGGACGGCGTTGCGGCCGGCCAGGGCGCGCGTCACCGCATCCACGCCATTGGCGAGCGACTGGAGCGTCCCCCCCGAATGATCCGGCAGCGTCTGCTCGTAAAGGTTGATGAAGTCCGCTCTCGTCTCGGTGGCCAGAAAGGCGTCGAGAACATCGTCGTCGCGATCCAGGGCCGCGTAGAAGGCGTCATAGGCCGCCGTCTCGACCCCGGAGAAGCCGATCTCGGCCGCGGTCCGGCGCCGCACGTCCACATTGACCGCATTGAGATCCCGATCGACCGAGAATGACGCCACCACCAGGTAGGGCGCAGTCTCTTCCGCCAGGCGACCCGACACGTCCCCATAGTCCAGGCTGTTCGCCGTCACGATGGAGAAGCGCGCGCTTTCCTGAATCAGCGAGGTCAGGCGCACTCCGAGCGACGCCTTGTCGGCGAACGAGGCCGCCCCCGTAACGGCGAAGCCGCCGGATGTCCGCGTCGCCGGATCGATCGAGACAATCAGTTGACCGCCGTCTCCAACGGACAGGGAGGAGACGGTCGTCGCGGACGCCTGGCGCGCATCGAGCGTGCCATTCTCCACGGCGATATCCAGGCGGCCGTCGCTGTCCGAGATCACGCCTCGATAGGCGGCGGTTCCACTGATCGCGAGCCGGTCGGCGCCGTCCCCGAAGGAGACGTCTCCCTGTATGGTTCCGTTGCGCAGATCGATGAGGTCCGCTCCGGATCCCAGCAGGATTTCTCCGGAGATGAGCGGTTCCTCGTAGTCGTAAACGCCGTCGTTGTCGTCGTCGTTGTCGTCGTCATCCTCCGCGTCAGGAACGCCGTCGTCGTCGTCGTCGGGATCCTCGTCGTCGAAGACGTCGTCGCCGTCGCTGTCCGTCAATCTCTGATTCGAGGACGCCGTCTGGATGAGGCGTACGCCCGTGACGTTGGCCGACAGGTCCAGAGCGATCTGGCGCCCCGTTGTGACCTCGTCTGCGGCGTCCTCGTTGTCGTCGTCGGTGTCGTTGATGTTGTCGGTGGCCGACAGGGTTCCATAGATCGACCCCGAGTTCTCGATCGTCGACAGCTGACCGGATCGGTCAAGCACGGCGATAGCGTCGCCGGCCTCGCCATAGACCACGCTGGCGATCACGCCCGAATTGGTCATGGACGTCAGGGAGCCGCCCTCGTCGATCTGGAGGGCCGTCGCCCGGTCGCGCCCCTCGCTGGTGGTGACGGCCTGCACGGTTCCGGTATTCACAAGGGCTGGCACGCTGGCCCCTGCGCCGATGGCCAGGGCCGTGCTCGATCCCTCGGACGCGGACGCCGAGATGGCGCCGTCATTGCGGACGCCGCCGGCCACAACGACGCGACCGCCTCCGCTCACGCCAATCTGCAGCCCGGTCACGTCAATGTCGTCATAGACCCCGACCGCCGCAATCGACCCTTCGTTGATGAGGCCGTAGGCGTCATCGCCCGTCCCGACCGCGCCGATCCTTACGTCCGACGTCTGTGATCCGATCACCAGCGCCGGCGCGCCGCCGTAGGTCGTGAGCGATGCGGTGTCCTCGTTCTCATCCAGAATGCCGTCGCCATCCAGATCGTCGTCGTCCTCATTGATGACGCCGTCGCCGTCGTCATCCTCCTGGCCGTCTTCGACGCCGTCGCGGTCGGCATCGTCGTCGTCCCCGCCCCCTGCCGCATAGCCGGGCGTCGATCCCAGAAGGATGCCCCCGGCCACGTCTCCCGCGACCACGAGGGCCGAGCCGCTCCTCAGCAGATCGTCCGCGTCAAGATCCTCGAGGTAAAGTGTGTCGTCGGCCAGATCGACCTCCTCCCGCTCCTCCTCCGTGAGGTCCGAGAGCGAGGTCGGCGCCGTGGTGTAGCGGAACCCGTTGGTGCTGATGCTCGACTGGATCTGCAGCCGACCCGAGACATCGCCCTCCACCGACACGCCGACGGCATTCTCGCCGTTTGCCGAGACGGACGAGCCGCTCAGCAGGACGCGCCCGTTCACATTCCCCGTGAGGCGGACCCCGAAGGTGTCGTCCCCGACAACCGAAACGGCGCCGAGCAGATCGATATTCCCGATCAGATCCGTTTCCAGCGAAAGGCCCGAGGAGGCGTTGCCCTCGACATAAACAGAGCCCGCATCCTCGATCTTGATATCCCCGATCCGTGCGCCGTCGCCCGTGACCCTGACGCCGTATCGGTCACGGCCGACCGCATAGGGACCATCCGTATCGCCGTCCTCATCGTCGTCTTCATTGCCGTCCTGATCGTCGGTGATGGAGATCGCGCCGTCGATCGACAGGTCCCCGGTCTGGCCGCCTCTCAGAAGAACGCCGGTGGCGCCGTCTTCGGCCTCGTCGATCTGGATGTAGGAGCCTTCCTCCAGCGTGATGTCGTTGTCGGAATCGCCCGTGATCGCCGTCCCGGAGGTCAGCTCGATGGCGCCGTCCTCCGTGATGCGGATGTCGGCGGCCTCTGAGCCGGCCGCATTCGACGTCAGGATGGGGCTCGTGCGGGTCGTCGATACGACGACCTGGGCCTGAGCCCCTGCTGCGACCAGAAGGGGCGCGGCTGTAAAGGCCAAGGCATATCTGGCGAGCATGTTTGAGGCGTTCCCGTTCGTCCGATGTCGAAGACGACGCATGGGCAAGCCGGATGGCGTTTCTAGGTTGGGTTTGTTTCGAGTCCGGCACAGTTCGGTTCCGTCGGCCGTCAGTCGCCGAGGCCGCCTCCGGCAAGCGGGAGGCGGACCAGGGCGCGAAGCCCCTGCGGCGCGAGATTCTGGAGCGAAACGCCTCCGCCGTGGGCCCGCACGATGCTCCGCACGATCGAAAGACCGAGGCCGATCCCCGACGCGTCCTGCCCCAATCTCACATAGGGTTCGAACACGCGCTCGAGGTCCGCCTCCTCCAGCCCCGGGCCAGGGTCGTCGACCTTCAGGATCGCCCAGCCGCTCTCCACCTCGACGCGGCAGACGACGCATCCGCCGTAGGTCAGGCCGTTGTCGACAAGATTGCCGACGACCCGGCGAAGGGCGCCCTCATCCGCCAGCACGACCGGATCGGCCGCGCCCTCCACGACCACATCTGCGCCGGCCAGGGACATGTCGTCGACGACCGCCGCCACCAATGACAACAGATGCAGGGGTATGCGCTCGGGCGGTGTCGCCGCGTCCTTGACGAACACCAGAGCCCCCTCGACCATCCGGTTCATCCGCTCGATCTCGGCCTCGGCCCGTGCGCGCGCGGCAGGCGACAGGCCCTCCAGCTGAAGCCGCAGACGCGTCAGGGGCGTGCGCAGGTCATGGGCGATGGCGCCCACCATCCGGACCCGGTCGTCGATGTAGGCGCGCAGCCGGCCCTGCATGTCGTTGAACGCCTTGATCGCCAGGACCACCTCGGCTGGACCGGCCTGCTTCATCGGAGGAGCGTAGGGATCGTGGCCCAACCTGTCGGCCGCCTCGGCGAAGGCGGTGATCGGGTAGGTCAGCCGAGCTCCGAGAAAGGCGGCGACGGGCGCTATGCAGACCAGGCTGACGACCAGCCACAGCCCCATCCTGCCGAGCATCTGGGAGGGATCGTGCATCTGCTCGCGCGCTCCCACCCATTTCCCGTCGACACGAACGGCGGCCCGGTAGCCCCCCACCAGCACCGGATCGATGCGGGTCCGATCCCGGAGAGCCACGGGCACGATCATGGGCCCTTCCTGCCAGAGGCGGACGTCCTCGGCAGCGACGCCGAGCCGATCGGCCAGGAGGGGCTCCATGTCCGCGACCCGCAAACGCGCCAGCCCCGGCTGAAACGCCTCCCGACGGGCGTCAGACGAAGACCGGGCGGTCGCCAGCGCCTCGGCGATCTCGCTGACATGGACGACCATCGGACCGGGCGGCGGCGTCAACGAAAAGAACAGGACCCCGCCGACGATCTGGGCGGCCAGAAGCGTCACCGCCAGAAGCCCGACCAGACGGGCCAGCAGGGTCGTCGGTATCCGCGGGCGTCTGCCGCGGATCACTGGCGGACCACGGCAGCGTTGAACAGATAGCCTTCCGAGCGGATCGTGACGATGATCTCCTGCCCGTTGGCGCCCAGTTCAAGCTTCTTGCGCAGCCGGCAGATCAGGGTGTCCACGACGCGGCTGGAGTAGGGTTTGTCCTCGAGCTCCAGCACCGCCCTCAGCCTGGCCCGCGTCAGGATCTCGCGTGGATGGTCGATGAAGCTCATCAGCAGCTGGAACTCGCCCATCGACAGGGGCACGAGAACGCCCTCCGGCGTGAACAGCTGGTGGCGCGCACGCCTCACCCTCCAGCCCAGGAAGCAGTGGTCGCGGGGCTTGTTCGGATCCTCGAGCGAATGGGTCCGCCGTCGCAGCAGCGCCCGGATATGGGCCAGCAGTTCGCGCGGGTTGAACGGCTTGGGTAGATAGTCGTCCGCGCCAAGCTCCAGACCTATGATGCGGTCCACGTCGGTGCCCTTGGCGCTCAGCATGATGATCTGCAGCCGGGGATTGGCGCTCAGCCGCAGGCAGACCGACAGCCCGTCCTCGCCCGGCATCATGATGTCGAGCAGGACGACATGAATGTCGTGGTCCTCGATCACACGGTCCATCTCGACCGCGTCGCCCGCGCTGAACACCCGGTAGCCCTGCTCGGCGATATAGGCGCCCAGCTCATGCCGCACGCCCGGATCATCGTCGACCACCAGGATGTTCGGCGGGCTGTCGAGCAAATGGCCGTCGATCATGTCATGCCCCCGGTCGCCCCACCGCCGCAGTCTCCGCCAAGGCCTGGTCGCGCGCCGGAGACGCAGGAGTCATGTTGAGCGCGCGAGGCGGATTGATGGCCGGACGACGTGCCAATGTTTCAACCTTGAAACACTTGATTTCGCTAGACTATTTTTCGTCGCTCGGCCCGGGTATTGCAGCCTTTCGCCCGTCGGGACGCCGGCCATTCGGGCGGCGGGACATCGACGTTCTGCACAAAGGGGAACCATCATGCAGATATCCTCCGCTTCTTCCGCCGTTTCGGGCATGGGCCTGCAAGCCCTGCGCGATCTTTTCCAACCCGCGGCTGAGACCGGCGCCGGGCAAACCCTGCCCAGCACCCCATCCAGATCGTCCTCCCTGGCCATGTTTTCGGGACCGCCGCCCGCCAGCCTGAACGGCGGAGGTTTCAACACCGGCACAATGGCCTCCCTCCTGGGCTCTCAGGAAGCGGGCTCCACGCCGGGCGACCGGCTCGTCGGCGAGGTCGATACCGATGGGGACAGCGCGATCAGCATCGAGGAGCTCGCCGCCTCCTTGAACACCGATGCTGCTAGCCTGGCTCAAACCTTCGGCGAGATCGACGCCGACGGAGACGGCAAGGTCACCGGCACGGAACTCGACAGCGGATTGAAGGCCATGTTCGAGACGAACGGGCCGCCCCCGCCGCCCTCCGGATCCGACATCGCCTCGATGCTTATGAGCGCCGCCGATACGGACAGCGGCGGCTCGCTGAGCCTGGACGAAATCCTTTCCGCGCTCGGCGAGACGGACGAGGATGGGGCCGCCGAAACCTTCGCCGCATACGACGCCGACGGCGACGAGGCCCTGAGCTCAAAAGAGCTGAGTGCGGCGATCGAGGCCATGATCAGCCGCCAGTTGTCAGCCTACGCCGCCCAGGGCCAGCAGGTCGACTGGACGACGTCCCTGGCCGCGTAGGAATGATCGGGGGCCGCCGCTTCACCGCGACGGCCCCCGACGTCCTCGTCGGAAGGGCGCGCTGAGTTTTCAAGTGGCGCTTTCGGCACGCTCTCGGGCGACAGCCGCCGTCGCCGCTGAACGACGCCCGCCCCTGGGCTAGACCCGACCGCCCAGACCGGTCGCGGCGTTCAGACGCGCGTAGGCGATGAGAGCCTCGCCTTGGGCCGCAGCGTGTTCGGCCATGGCGTCCGCCGCCGCCCTGCGCGCGGTCAGCACCTCGAGAAAGGGCGAAACCCCGGCCCTGTACCTCCCGGTCGCCAGCCTCACCTGATCCTCAGCGGCATCCGAGGCGTCCGCCAGCGTCCCGGCCCGCGCTTCGGCTGACGCGAGGGCGGCGAGCGCGGTCTCGACCTCCGACAGGGCGTCCATGGCGGCCTGGCGGTAGGCGATCTCGGCCTGGGTGCGGCGAGCGTCAGCGGCGTCGCGCGCGCTCTCCAGCCGGCCGAAGATGAACAGAGGCGCGGTCAGGCCGCCCGCGATCTGGCTGAGGAAGCCGGAGGCCGTGAAGGGCGTCTCGGGATCGACCGCCTGCCCGCCCAGGGCCGCGCTCAGCGACAGGGTCGGCCAGAAGTCACGTCGTGCTGCCCGCGCCTCGGCCCCGGCGGCCCAGAGCTGAAGTTCTGCGGCGCGCAGGTCCGGGCGGCGGGCGAGGACAGCGGCGGGGGCCGACAGGGCGCGGACGGCGGGGGTCTCGAAGGCGGCCGTGGTCGGCTGGGTGAGGGCGGCGGTCAGGGCGCCGGGGTTGAGGCCGAGCAGGGCCTCCAGACCCAGCCGCGCCTCCTCGGCCGCCTGACGCGCGGCGATGGGCCGGGCGCGGGCGGAGGCGAGGGC
>NZ_JBQVNM010000025.1:0-34283 GCF_052436175.1 Brevundimonas sp.
CCGAGTGCACCTTCTCGTGGCCGTCGGCCGCGAAGAAGTCGAGATAGGTCGAACGGATCTGCTTGAGCGTGGTCATCGGATGATCTTCGTGGCGCGCGCGGTCGTGCAAGGCACGGAAAAACTATGGGGAACGGGCCTCATATAGGGGTTTCACGCCGGATGCATCCTCCGCAGCGAGGTTGGCGGCCTATCGACCAATGAAAAGCCCGCCCGACGCCAGGTCGGGCGCCAGAGAGGTCAATGAAAAGCCCGCCCGACGCGAGGTCGGGCGGGCGGCTCCCGCCGGGCGTCGGGGTCGGCGACGCATCGGCGGAAGTGTTCCAGGGCGCGGGGCCGTCATCGCGAGGACGCCGACCCCTGCCGATAGGGGAGGCTTTGCCGTGGAGGCCGGTTGTGGCCTTCGAGGGCGCCTAGCCTTCGAGGTCCTGGCCCTCGTCCGGTTCGGGCGTGCCCAGAAGCTCGTCGGCGATCTTGTTGGTCGAGGCGCGCACGGCCTTCTCGATCTGGTCGGCGATGTCGGGATTGGCCTTGAGGAAGTTGCGGACGTTCTCGCGGCCCTGACCGATGCGGGTCGAGTCATAGGAGAACCAGCTGCCCGACTTCTCGATGATGCCGGCCTTGACGCCCAGGTCGATGATCTCGCCCAGCTTGGAGATGCCCTCGCCGTACATGATGTCGAAGATGACCTCGCGGAACGGCGGGGCGACCTTGTTCTTGACCACCTTGACCCGGGTGGTGTTGCCGACGACCTCTTCGCGGTCCTTGATCGCGCCGGTGCGGCGGATGTCCAGACGGACCGAGGCGTAGAACTTCAGCGCATTGCCGCCCGTCGTCGTTTCCGGCGAGCCGTACATGACGCCGATCTTGTGACGGATCTGGTTGATGAACAGGACGATGCACTGCGTCTTGTTGATCGAGCCCGTCAGCTTGCGCAGGGCCTGGGACATCAGGCGGGCCTGAAGGCCGGGCAGGCTGTCGCCCATCTCGCCCTCGATCTCGGCGCGGGGCGTCAGGGCGGCGACACTATCGACCACCACGATGTCCACGGCGCCCGAACGCACCAGGGTGTCGACGATCTCCAGCGCCTGCTCGCCGTGATCGGGCTGGGAAACCAGCAGGTCGTCGAGATTGACGCCCAGCTTCTGGGCATAGGACGGATCCAGCGCGTGTTCGGCGTCCACGAAGGCGGCGACGCCGCCGGCCTTCTGGATCTCGGCCACGGTGTGCAGGGCCAGGGTGGTCTTGCCCGAGCTTTCCGGGCCGAACACCTCGATCACCCGGCCGCGCGGCAGGCCGCCGATGCCGAGCGCCATGTCCAGACCGAGCGATCCGGTCGAGACCGAGGGGATGACCTCCGCCACCCCGCCCTTGCCCAGTTTCATCACCGAGCCCTTGCCGAAGGCGCGGTCGATCTGGGCGATCGCCGCCTCCAGAGCGCGTTGCTTGTCGCCGTCTTCCTTGCCCACCAACTTCAATGCCGCCTGCGATGCCATCTTCTTCGTGTCCCTTGCCATGATTCCCGTCGACCCGCCGGAAAGGCTGGGAATGGTCCCGCCGTCCGCGTGAACAGATGTAGAACATGGTTTCGCGCGGTTGCCAATATGTTCTTTTCTGCGGCGGCATCGGCCTATGACCGGTCCTGACGTATCGGGCCAGCCGTTGATGGGTGGAGCCCCCCATGTCATGGTTCGTCGAGACGCGGAGCCGCCCCATGATCTCTCTGGTTCTGATCCTGCTGGCCGGGCAGACCGATCCGACATCGCCGACCTCGGTGGACGATGTCGTGGTGGAGGGCATACGGGACGCCGCGCGGGCCTATGTGGCTCAGACCATCCGCCCACGGCGCAGGGGACAGCCGGTGGCCCAGATCGCCCGGTGGTCTGCGCCGGTCTGTGTCCGCGTGATCGGCCCAGAGCGGGCGTCGGCGCGCGCGCTGGAGGTTGGGGTGATGCAGACCCTGAAATCGCTGGACGTACCGACGGCCGG
The DNA here is from genome assembly GCF_052436175.1 of Brevundimonas sp. Classification (GTDB taxonomy): domain Bacteria; phylum Pseudomonadota; class Alphaproteobacteria; order Caulobacterales; family Caulobacteraceae; genus Brevundimonas. Next base: position 1,987 of record NZ_JBQVNM010000025.1, read on the forward strand.
CGCCCGCTGCACGCCCAACGCCGTGATCGCCGTCACTGACAGTCCGGCGGAGTTTTCGCAGCAGGTGGCGCGGCGACGCCGGTTTGCACTGTTCGCGAACGACGGCGCCTCAATGCAGGCTTTCGTCCAGCCGGGCCCGAAGATGCGCTGGATGCACCGGATCACCCAGGGCGGCGGTCCGGCGCCGGGATCGATGAGCCTGACCACGGACGCGCAGGGAAGCGAGCCGGGCGGCACGGCCACCCCGGCCGGCCGGACGATGTTCAGCGGCGGCGGCGCGGGCACGGTGATCGCCCTGCCCCAGTCGCGCATCGAACTGAGCACGGAGGCCCAGATCGACCGGGCGATGATCGTGATCGACACCCGGGTGGCCGAGGCCGCGCCGCGCCAGCCGCTGATCGACTATCTGGCCTATACGGTGGCGGTGGATCGGGCGGACGCGGACGACGGCAAGCGTGGCGGGGTGGCGTCCCTGATCGGGTCGGAGGGGCTGCGTGACCCCGCGGCCGTGCTGACCGATCAGGACGTCAGCTTCGTGCGCGCCCTTTATGAAAGCAACGATCGCCGCTCGGCCTCGATGCAGGGGGTGGACATCATCAACCGGATGGAGCGGCAGGCGCGGGAACGCGAGGCGCATCGGAACGAGTGAGCCCGCCGGGTTGAGAGCCCGACGTCAGGGCGCAGCGGCAGGCGGCGACGGCTCGGCGGCCTGGGCCCAGGCGGTGATGCCCGCCCCGGCGATCAGGGCCGCGACGGCGCAGGCGGCCAGGATGCGGGGCGCCGGTATCGTCCGACCCAGGGGATAGGCGAAGACGAGGGCCAGAAGCGCCAGCGGCGCGAGCACCCCCGGCATGTCCATGCCCACACCGAGAAAGACCGGATGGGCCAGATAGACGATCCAGCCGCCGCCGAGGACGGTCGCCACGGCCGGCGGGATCAGGGCGACCGGACCCTGCATCCGGGCGCTGATCAGGATGGACAGGGCCAGGGCCGTCGAGGCCAGAAGGGCGGGCCAGAGAAGGAGGAAGGCGGCCTCGGGCGACAGGGTCTGAACCGCTCCGCCCAGCAGGGCTGTAAGGGCGATCAGGCCGATCCAGCCGCCGCGCGTCGAGCGCGGCCCGCGCACCGTCCAGATCAGCAGCAGGGAGATGACCGCGCCGCCGACGACCGCATAGTCGATCCCGCCCAGGATCAGGGCGAACAGGGCGGCCAGAGCCGTCACGGCGCTGAGGGTGATGCGCCCGAATATCTGTCGTCCCGCCAGCAGGGCGAGGGCCACGGCCAGAACGACGAGCACGGCGCCCCCCTCCAGCCAGGGCAGGCGGCGCAACAGGGTATAGTAGGCCTCAGGGCTGTCGGCCCGGCTGGACAGGGGGCCGCCCAGCAGGCGGACGGCCTTGGTCAGGACGAGCCCGGTCGCGATCAGCCACAGACCATCGGCGGCGCCGCGCGCGACCTCGGTGAACTTCAGCTTCGTGGCGTGGCGGGCGCCCCAGTAGCCGAAGGCGGTCAGGGCCACAGCCAGGCCAAAGATCCACCAGCCGGTCGCCGGGGCGTGGCTGACGATGGTCCGCCCCATCAGGTCGGCATAGACCCGGCGCTCGCCGGCGACCGGCAGGACGGGCGTGCGGACCAGGGCGTCCACGGCCTCGAGCGCCTGCCCGCCGAGATGCTGAAGCGCGCCCTGATCGAGATTGTCTGGGGTGGCGTTGGCGGCGTGATACTGGTCCGGGCGGCCGATGAAGGCGAAGTTCAGCCCGGCCAGCCCCCGCTCGCGCGCCAGGGTGAAATCGGTGCCGTTGGGCATGTTCTCATAGACGACGACCGCGAGGGAGTTGGAGGTGGGTCCGCCCGGCGCGCGGGCCGAGGCGTCGGCGAACAGGTCGATGGTCTGGCGGTTGCCCGGGCCGGTCTCGAACATCATGGCCCGGCCGCCGCCGCCGCGCGCCTCCAGATTGACCACGGCGCCCAGACGTTCGCGCCAGGGGTGTTCGCTGAAGAAGGCGCGGGCGCCGTCGAGGTTGAGCTCCTCGCCGTCGGTCAGCAGGACGACGAGCGGTCGGCGGATCGGCCCGCGCGCCCGGATGGCCCGGACGGTCTCCAGCACGGCGGCGACGCCCGCGCTGTCGTCGGCGGCGCCCGGCGATTTCGGCGTGGTGTCGTAATGGGCCATCAGGAGGACGGCCGAAGCGCGCGGATCGGCGCCGGGGCCTGAGGCCGGCAGGACGCCGACGAGGTTGGTCAGGGGCGAGGACGGGTCCAGGCCCCAGCGCTCCATCCGACGCATGGCCTCGGGCGACAGCAGGCCGGTCTGGCGTTCGGGGTTCAGGCCCAGGGCCGCCATGCGGGCGAACAGGACATCCTGCACCCGCTGGTGTTCAGCCGATCCGATCGGGTGGGGCGCGCGGGCGATGGCGCGCACATCGGTCATGGCGCGGGCTGCGGAAAACCGGGCGGGATCGGCGCCGAGGCCGCGAGGGGTGGGGACCTGAAGGGCGAGGACGCCCAGAACAAGGGCGAGGGTCAGGGCGCCGACGAAGAGCACGACGGGCCAAAGCCGGCCCGGACTACGAGACTGCTCTGGCTGCATGGTCATCCCCCTGTCGAACCCGTCGGACTTTAGGGGGCGATGGCGGTGGGAGTCACGCGCCTTGGGACGGGCACGACGTCCGTCGGCAGGTCAGGCGGCGCGCGACAGGGAGGAGGGGGATTTGACGAACAGCCCCTTGCGCCCGTTGACCGGGCGGAAGGCGACGCTGTCGCTCTCCAGTCGCTCGTCTGTCCCGACGAACAGGCAGCCGTCATCCACCAGTCGCCGCTCCAGGGCCTCGATAACCGAAGCGCGGCGGGTCGGCTCCATGTCCTTGAGCACATGGCGGCAGAAGATGACGTCGTAGCGAGGGCCCTCGACGGGTTCGTCGAGCAGGTTGGCGCGCTGGAACTGGACCGCCTCGCGCAGTTCCGGGCGGGCGACCCAGTGATCGTCCTGGGGCTGGAACCAGCGCAGCATGGTCGAGGCCGACAGGCCGCGCTGGATCTCGAACCCGGTGTAGCTGCCGGCCCGGGCGCGCTCGATGGCGCGATGCGACAGGTCGGTGGCCGTGATTTCGACCTGGGCCCGGGCGTCCAGGGCGTCCATGGCCAGGGAATAGGCCTCCTGACCGCTGCCGCAACCGGCAGACCAGATGCGCACCAGGCCGCCGGGACGGGCGCGGCCGAGCGCGGGCAAAAGTTCACGCGAGAAGGACTCGAACGGGGTGCGGTCGCGGCGGAACCAGGTTTCGCTGTTCAGCAGGGCCTCGATCACCGACCAACCGAGGGAGGCGACCGGATGGGCCCAGAGCGAGTCCAGCATGGGCTGGACGCCGTCAAACCCCTCGCGACGCGCCACGGGCCCCAGACGATGTTCGGCCAGCTGCATCCGGTCCCGCGTCAGGCGGAAGCCCGCGCGGGTGGCCATCAGAGCCTGCAATCGTTCGAAATCCTCGGGGGTCATGGCGATCGTGGCCGGTCAGACGGCCCCCACCTCCGCGAACTTGGACTGGAGGATCTCGCCGTCGAACGGCTTCATCACATAGTCGTCGGCGCCGGCGGACAGGGCCTCGGCGATGCGCTCGGGCGAGGTCTCGACGGTGCAGAACAGGATCTTGGGCGCCTCCCCGCCGGGCAGGGCGCGCAGGCGCTGAAGGAAGGACAGGCCGTCCATCACCGGCATGTTCCAGTCCAGCAGCACGACGTCCGGCATGGCCGAGGCGCACCAGGCCAGGGCCTCGGCGCCGTCGGCGGCCTCGTCGACCTCGAAGCCCAGGCCCTCGACGATGCGACGGGCGACCTTGCGGATGATCCGGCTGTCGTCGACGATCAAGCAGGTCCTGGCGTCCAAGGATAAGGTCTCCGGCAGGCGGGAATCAGCCCGCGCCTCGGCCGCATTCTGGCAGGGCGGCGGTTAACGAGCCGTTGGCGCGACGGTTGTCAGCCCGGCAGGACGGCGGTCAGGACGACGCGGCCCTCCTCGACTTCGAGGTCCAGCCGGCCCCCGGCGTCGCGCGCGGTCAGCCACAGCCAGTAGGGCTGGATCCACTGGCCCGTGAGACCATCGGTCAGGCGATGACCGCGCAGGCCCGTCTCGGCCTCGGGTTTCAGCCGGGCTCGGGCGCCCTCGGCCACCCCGCGCAGGATGAGACCCTCAGCCGTCCGCTCGCCGGTGATGACCGCCGTGCCGCCGGAGGGCAGGGCGCCCACGGTCAGATAGGCCAGATTGATGAGGGTGCGGGCCTCGGGCTTGGCGAACGAAGGCTCGGACACCTGCCAGTCCATCGTCGCCCGGCCGCCCTTGACCAGGCCCTCGACCAGGCCCTGGAGTTCGGCGCCGGCGAAGCTCTCGCTGGTGGTGGCCGCGCCGAAGGCGACGCGGGCGAAATGGACCAGGGCCACCATCTTGGCCGCGCTCTGCGCCACCAGGTTCAGGGCGTCCTCGCGCATGTCCTGGGCCGTCGGATCGTTCATCAGATCCAGGCCCTGCATGATGGCGCCGGCCGGACTGATGAAGTCGTGGCACAGCTTGGCCGCGATGTAGGTGGCCAGTTCGGTCGGCTCGAACGGCAGGTCGGCGGCGGGAGGGACGACGTCGGTCATGGGCGCTCTTGGACGGGATCGGGCGAGAGATGCGGCAAACTGGCGTGATTTGCCGGTTCGCGAAACCGGGGATGTCGGCTATCGGAGCGCCATGAAGACCGACTCTCTCGCCCGCGACCTCGCCTCCGGCGCCCTGCACGACATCATCGCCGACATCGCCGAAGAGGCCGCCCGGGTGATCCTGCCCTACTGGCGGGCCGATGTGGCCGTCACGTCCAAGGCCGACGACAGCCCCGTGACCCTGGCGGACCAGCAGGCCGAGGCCCTGATCCTGGAGCGTCTGGCGGCCCGTTGGCCGGACATCCAGACCGTGGCCGAAGAGGCCGTCGCCGCCGACGGCGCGCCCGACGCCGCCCATGCGCGCTTCTGGTTGATCGACCCGCTGGACGGGACCAAGGGGTTCGTAGCGGGCAAGGAAAGTTTCACCGTCAATATCGCCCTGATCGAGGACGGTTATCCGGTGGCGGGCGTGGTCACGGCGCCGGCGACGGCGACGACCTATCGGCTGGGTCCCGACGGCGCCCAGAGGCGGGGCTTCGGCGAGGCCTGGCGGGTGATCAAGGTGCGCGAACGGCCTGCGGACGGCATCGCCCTGTTGAGCCACAGCGTCACCGACGCCGAGGCTGAGCGGCTGATGAACCAGCACGGCTGCACCCGCTGGCAGGGGGCGGATTCCTCGCTGAAGTTCTGCCTGATCGCCGAGGGCCGTTTCGACGCCTATCCGCGCACCGGCCCGACCCACGAATGGGATACGGCGGCCGGCCAAGCGGTGCTGGAGGCTGCGGGCGGCCGCGTGCTGGGATCGGACGGCCAGCGGCTGGCCTATGGCAAGCCGGGGTTCAGGAACGGGCCGTTCACCGCCTTGGGCGGCTGAACTCATCGGCGGCCGCGCTCCCGATGTGTCGCTTCGTCCTAGACGTTGATCGACCGCACCGGCATCAGGGCCTCGGCCGCTTCGGCCAGGTCGCTCACGCCGCGATCTCGCGCGATCTCCGCCGCCTCGAACAGGGCGAAGCCGGAGGTGGATTGCTCGGCGCGGCCGGTCAGGCGGGCGCTCGCGGCGTCGAGGCGGGCCAGGGCGATCTGATCCACGGCCCAATCCAGGTCTCCGGCGTCGCTGTTTTCTGCGGGGGCGGGCGCGCGGCGGACCACGCTCAGGCGACGCAGAATGGAGTCGCGCAGGGTCTGCAACAGGTCTCGATCGCGCGCGGTCTCTGCAGTGCGGGTCTCGGCCTCCAGCCTGCGGTCGCGGGCCAGGGCGCCGAGGATCAGCGACTGGCCGCCGCCGAGGGCCTCGGCCTGACGCAGGGTGGTCAGGGAGACCGCGCCGGGGGTGGCGGAACGCGCCAGCTGGATGGCGACCCAGTCGAGGGGGCTGTGATCCGGCGTGAACTGATCGGCGGCGCCCTCGAACAGCAGTTTCGCCTGGGCATGAGCCGCATCGTCGCGCGCCAGGGCTGCGAGGGCGGACAGGCCGGCGGCGCAGAGGGTCAGGGCGCGGGCCCGGGCCAGGGGTCGCCGGTCGGGATCGGCGGCCGAGACCAGACGGCGCAGTTCGCGCCCGGCCTGATCCAGAAGCGTTGCGTCACGACGCATGACCCCGGCTTCCAGCGCCAGGGCCGCGCGTTCCAGACGCAGCTCTTCGGAGGGCCCCGCACGGTCGGCCTCGACCACCTGAACCGCTGTGTCCATCAGGGCGGCGGCGCGCAGAAGGATGTCCGAGGTTCCCGCCAGCCGGGCCTGACGCAGGCGCAGGCGGGCGTGAAGGGCGGTCAGGGCCGCCGCCGTCGTCGGCCGCTGGGTCGTTGTCGCCTCGGGCGCGGTCCGGACCGCCAGGTCCAGGGTCGCCACCCCGCCGCAGAGGTCGAAGCGGGCCATCAGGCACAGGGCGGTCTCGATGTCGGCCCGCACGGTCTCGTCGGGCGTCCGCGCGGCGCGCCGGGCGTCGCCGGCGGCGGTGAAGGCGCGGTTCAAGCTGTCGGAGGCGCCGGTGCGACGGGCGTGCTCGCGCCACAGGATCGCGCCGCGTATCCAGCCGATGAAGGGCTTGGCGCAGGACACCCGTCCCGCATCGGTGCACTGGGTGCGGGCCTCGCGGGCCAGAAGCTCGGGACCGATCAGCTCCAGCCAGCCGAGATCCTCGGTGTCGGGCGCCGCTCCGAACAGCTTCTTCAGTTCCCTACCGAATTCGAACATTCGCCTCGCCAGCCTTTCGCCCGTCCCGGTTCGGGACCGATCGGACGATCCCGCTCCCTCTCCTGCAAACGCAGCGCCGTGCGCCGGGTTCGTCGAGGCCAGCACGGGGGCCAGCCGCCAGTCGCGGGGCCAACGGTCTGGCAGGCGCTCAGCCAAGGTCTGGCGTCCTCTGGCGACAACGGGTGAGGTCGGCGCGGGCCTCGGCGCTGCCTGCGTTCAGTTCGCGCACAGCCAGGATGCGCGCCCGAGCCTGGTCGGCGTCCGCGGCGGCGGGCGTCTTTCCCGCCGTGACCGCCGCCTGACCCGACGTCAGCGACCAGTAGAGGGCCGCGTCCGAGAGAGCCTTGCCCTCGGCGCTTTCGCCGCCCTCCAGTTCCGACGCCGCCTGGGTCACCCCGGCGCACCGCACCGTCTCGTCATAGGACATCAGCCGCGCCGGGCCGGGCGCGGTCTGAAGGATGACGAGCAGGGCGAGCGAGACCGACATGCCGGGCAGAGAACCATGCGGACGCGTCGGAAGGAAGGCGGTTCCGCGCCGGCACGCCCGCGCGCTGCGATCCAGTCGTCCGTGATCGGCGCAAGCGACGTCGGATCGTCGCCGAGAGTTCGTGAAACCGGCGCCGGACCATCAGCAGATCGTCGCGGACGCAGCCTACCGCCGCCCCCGTCATCTTGAGGGGGATACTCATGACCAACCGCAACCCGCGCCGCCTGCGCGCCGCCCTGCTTTTCGCCGCCACAGCGCTCACCCCGCTGGCCCTGCCGACCGCCGTCCTGGCCCAGGAGGCCGCTCAGGCCGACGAGGTCGAGGAGATCGTCGTCACCGGCCAACGCGAGGCCCAGCGCGCCGCCATCGCCGTCAAGCGGGCCGAGTTCGAGGTCATGGACGTCGTCTCGGCCGATGACATCGGCAAGCTGCCCGACCACAACACCGCCGGCGCCCTGCGCCGCATCCCCGGCATCTCGATCATGGAGGACCAGGGCGAGCCGCGCTGGCCGATCCTGCGTGGCCTGGGCTCGACCTACAACCGCACCACCATCGACGGCGCCGTCGTCGGCTCGGTCGACGCCAGCGCCCGCACCGTGCCCCTGGACATCGTGCCGTCGGTGATGGCCGGCCGCCTGGAGGTCATCAAGACGGTGACGCCCGAGAACGACGGCAACGCCATCGGGGGCGTCATCAACGTCAATACCCGCAGCGCCTTTGACCGGTCCGACGCCTTCCTCGACATGATCGCCTCCTACGGCGTCTACGAGCGCCAGGGCGACGTGCGCAACGACGAGCCCTCCTACCGGGCCGCCTTCGCCGCCGGCAGACGTTTCGGCGCCAACGGGGAATGGGGCGTGGTCGTCGGCGCGTCGCACGAACAGCTCGACTATGACATCGCCCAGGTCGAGGCCGCCGATCCGTCGGTCCGCGAATACACGTCGGCCGGCGCTCCGGTGAACTCGGGCGCCCCGACCGGCAACGGCATCCAGGTGCCAACCCAGGTCCGGCTGTTCTGGTACAACAACACCAAACAGCGCTCGGGCGTGAACGGCAAGCTGGAGTGGCGCCCCACGGACGCCTTCCGCTGGGAGGCCACCGGCCTGTGGGCCCGGATGGAGGATGACGAGGAGCGGATCGAATACCGCATCGAGCCCATCGGCAATGTCTCCAACCAGACCGCCACGACAGGAACCTTCGCCCAGGGCCGCAACACCATCCATGTCAACCAGCCGATCACCCAGCGCGAGATCGCGATGGCGCGCACCGGCTTCGCCTGGGACGTGAACGACCGCTGGGCTCTGGACGGCGACCTGGTCCATTCGCGCGCCGAACTGGAGACGCCGAACACCTCGATCGAGTTCAGGGGGCAGGGAACCAGCTTCGGCTTCAACTATGACACGTCCGACTTCTTCCCGATCTTCACCCAGGCCAACCAGGCCTTCGTGCGCAACCCGGCCAACTACAACCTGGTCCAGCAGCGGGAAGACCTCCTTAACACCGAGGAAGGCACGACCCAGGCCCGGCTGAACCTGGCCTTTGACGACGGCGGCGCCGAGCGGAACCTGAAGCTGAAGGTCGGCGGTCTGTATCGCGCGACCGAACGCGACTACGCCTCGACCCGCACCACCTATACGACCAGGACCGGCTTCACCTACACCTTGGCCCCCGTCGTGGGCGAGGCGCCGACCGAGCTGATCCAGGGCCGGTATCTGCTCAGCCCGCGCATCGACGTGAAGAAGGCGGCCGACTTCTTCGAGACCAACCGCGCCAACTTCAACGCCGTCGTCTCCAACACCAACGGCGACTATGAGGTGACCGAGGACATCGGCGCCGCCTATGGCCAGGGCAGCTATCGCGTCGGCGACTGGACCCTGCTGGCGGGGGTCCGGTACGAGCGGACCGACGTCGAGTCCACGGCCCTGCGCAACGGAACCACGCCGGTGTCCAACTCGGGCGGGTACGACAGCTGGATGCCCAGCGTCCACCTGCGCTGGGACGTGCGCGACGACATCGTCATGCGCGCCGCCTGGACCAACACCATCGGCCGTCCTGATTTCGGCTCGCTGACGGCCACTGAAAGCGTCAGCTTCGCCGCCGCCGTGCCGACCGTGTCGCGGGGCAATCCGGGCCTCAAGCCGCGCGAAAGCGAGGGCTTCGACCTGTCGTTCGAATACTATCCGGACGGCGGACTGGTCTCGGTGGCGGTGTTCCGCAAGTCGATCGAGAACGAGATCTTCACCCTGACCTCCAACCAGCGTCTGGACGTCGGCCGGGGCGTGGAGGACGTTCTGGTCTCGACGCCGCAGAACGCGGAGTCGGCCACGATCAACGGTCTGGAAGTCGCCGTGCAGAAGGAGCTGAGTTTCCTGCCGGCGCCGTTCGACGGCCTGGGCGTCAGCGCCAACGCCACCCTGCTGCAGACGGACTTCACCTTCCTGACGGCGGCGGGCCGCCGCGAAGCCAGTCTGTTCCAGCAGCCGGACCACACCCTGAACGCCGCCATCTGGTACCAGAAGGGACCGCTGGAGGCGCGGGTGTCCTACAACTACATCGGCGGCTTCCTGGAGACGATCAACGACTCCATCCCCAACGCCGACCAGTACTGGAAGGGTCGTCACCTGTATGACGCCTCGATCAGCTGGCGTCTTGGCAACGGCGTCACGATCTTCGCCGAGGGGCAGAACCTGAACGATGCGGGCCGCCGCGAGGTGACCGGCCCGGGCCGCACCTATCTGCAGGAATCGGCCGAGTACGGCCGGACCTTCTGGCTGGGCGTCAGCGCCAGCTTCTGATGAACTGACCCCGCATGGGGCCGCGTCTTCGGGTGCGGCCCCTTCTGTTTTCGGAGAGACCCATGCTCCCTTCGCTGCTCGCCGCCCTGGCCGTTCACGCCTCGGCCCAGACCCCCGCTGAGGCCCATGCGGCCCTGCCGTTGATTGAGCTGGCCGGGCGTGCGGAGACGACGCGCCGCTACGCCTCGGATGCGCGTCAGGGCGTGGCCGTGGGGCCCGACGACGTCTACGCCGTCTCCAACTGGACCATCGCCCGGCTGGACAAGACGACCGGCGAGGAAATGGCGCGCTGGACCGGCGACAGGGCGCGCTTTCCGCACATCAACTCCTGTACCCTGATTTCCGAAGAACTGGTCTGCGCCAGCTCCAACTTCCCCGGCGTGCCGCACGTCTCGACGGTGGAGGTGTTCGACCCCGCCGACCTGCGTCATCTGCGCAGCGTGGCCCTGGGCCTGGGCACGGGCTCGATCACCTGGGTCGAGCGGCACGACGGCTTCTGGTGGGCGATGTTCGCCAACTATGACGGTCGCGGCGGCGAGGCACCCCGGGATCACCGCCACACCACCCTGGTCAAGTTCGACGACCAATGGCGTCGGCTGGAAGCCTGGGCCCTGCCGCCGTCGATCCTGGAGCGGATCAAGCCGATGAGCATTTCCGGAGGCGGCTGGGGACCGGACGGTCGCCTCTATCTGACCGGCCACGACCTGCCGGAGCTCTATCTCGTCGCCCTCCCCATGGGCGGCGGGGTGCTGGACCATGTCGCCACCTATGGCGTCGAGGCCGAGGGTCAGGCGGTCGACTGGGACGAGAGCGAGCCCGGCATGCTGTACGGCATCACCCGCAGCACGCGTGAGATCCTGGCGATGCGGGTTCCGGTGGGGCGGTAGGTCCCGCCACAGGCCCTGTTAGTCGGCGGTCCCGCCGCGGGTCCGCATCTGTCGCGTCTGCGCCAGCCCCGGAGGATCGGCCATCGTGCGGGGCGGTGGATGAGTTCAAAAGCGACGTCCGATCATCGCCAGCCTCCCCGCGACCGATATGGCACCAGACGCCTGCGCGGGGTCGTCCTGCGGCAGCGAGGCAATCGATATGGCTATCCTGACCGGAAAGGTCGCCCTTGTCACCGGCGCCAGCAGCGGCATCGGCGAGGCGACGGCGAAGTTGTTCGCGCATGAAGGCGCCTGCGTCGTCGTTTCCGCGCGACGCTCCGCCGAGCTGGAGCGCGTTGTGGCCGAAATTGCGTCGGCGGGCGGTGAGGCGGTCGCCGTCGCCGGAGACGTCGCCGACGAGGCCTTGCACCAGACGTTGGTGGTGACCGCCGTGGAGCGGTTCGGCGGCCTGGACATCGCCCTCAACAATGCGGGGGCCATCGGGCTCAACGAACCGACGCCGGATATTGCGCTGGAGCGCTGGCGGGCGACCATCGAGACCAATCTGACCGGCGCCTTCTTGGGGGCGAAACACCAGATACCCGCCATGATCGCGCGCGGTGGCGGGTCGCTGATCTTCGTCTCGACCTTCGTCGGTCATACCGTCGGCATGCCCGGGATGGCGGCCTATGCAGCGGCCAAGGCCGGGGTTGTCGGCCTGTCCAAGGTGATCGCGGCCGAGTGGAGCGCCAAGGGCGTACGATGCAATGCTCTTTTGCCAGGCGGCACCGACACGCCGGCGGGCCGCGAGTTCGCCACCAGTCCCGAGATCATCGCCTTTGTCGAAGGAATGCACGCCATGAAGCGGATGGCGGCGCCGGAGGAGATTGCGCGAGCCGCCCTGTTCCTCGCGTCGGACGCCTCCAGCTTCATGACCGGAGCGGCCATGCTGGTGGACGGCGGCGTGTCGATCAACAAGACCTGACCGGGCCTATCCCCGCTCCTTCGTCTTCGAGAACCGGACTTTCGGGAATCGCTCCCCGACGTAGCCGGTTTCCCAGCTCGACTTGGCGAGGAAGACCGGGGACTGGTCGATGTCGACGGCCATCTGGGGGCGGTACTTGCCCATGAAGTCCTCGAGATCAGCCTTGTCGCCCAGGATCCACCGGGCCTCGGCGTAGGGGCTGTGTTCGAAGACGACGTCGAGGTTGTATTCCTCGCTCAGGCGGTCGGCCATGACCTCGAACTGAAGCTGGCCGACGGCGCCGACGATGAAGTCGCTGCCCAGTTCCGGGCGGAACAGCTGGGTGACGCCCTCCTCGGCCAGACCCTCCAGCGCCTTCTTCAGGTGCTTGGCCTTGAGCGGATCCTTGACCCGGACGCGCTGCAGGATCTCCGGGGCGAAGTTGGGCAGGCCGGCGAAGCGGATCAGGCCGCTCTCCGACAGGCTGTCGCCGACCCGCAGGATGCCGTGGTTGGGAATGCCGATCACGTCGCCGGCGAAGGCGTCCTCGGCCAGTTCGCGGTCCGAGGCGAAGAACATGATGGGGGCGTTCACCGACAACTGCTTACCGGTGTTCTGGACCTTCAGCTTCATGCCGCGTTTGAACGACCCGGACGCCATGCGGAACATGGCGATCCGGTCGCGGTGGTTGGGGTCCATGTTGGCCTGGACCTTGAAGACGAAGCCGGTGACCTCTTCCGATCCCGGCTCGACGGTCAGATCGACAGGTTCGGGGGCGTTGCGGGTCTCGGGCGGAGCCTCCTTGCGGGCCTTCATGACCTTGGGCGGCGGCGCCCAGTCGCCGATGGCCTTCAGCAGTTCCTCGATGCCGAAGTGGCGCAGGGCCGAGCCCCACAGCACCGGGGTCATGTGACCTTCGAGGAAGGACTGGCGGTCAAAGGCCGGATAGCCGCCCTCGACCAGTTCGGCGGCGTCGCGCAGCTCCTGCAGCTCGCCGGGCTCGAAATACCGGGCGGCGTCGTCCAAAGGCAGGGCTGCCGGATGTTCGGGGTCCTCGTCCGAGCCGGCGGCCTTGCGGGCGTAGGGCTGGAAGCGGCCGGTCCCGACCTCGACCATGCCGCGCAGACGATTGCCGCTCTGGGCCGGCCACCAGATCGGCGCCGGATCGAGCTGGAGCTGGGACGCGATCTGGTCCAGCAGCTCCATCGGATCGAGGGCCTCGCGGTCCAGTTTGTTGATGAAGGTGACGATCGGGATGTCGCGCAGGCGGCAGACCTCGAACAGCTTCAGCGTCTGCGGCTCGATACCCTTGGCGGCGTCCAGCACCATGATGGCGCAGTCGGCGGCCGTCAGGGTGCGATAGGTGTCTTCCGAGAAGTCCTCGTGGCCCGGGGTGTCCAGCAGGTTGAACATCTTGGCCACGCCGTCGGCTCCGGTGTGTTCGAAGGTCATGACCGAGGCGGTGACGGAGATGCCGCGCTCCTTCTCGATCTTCATCCAGTCGGATCGCGCCCGCCGGTTCTCGCCCCGCGCCTTGACCGCCCCGGCCGCGCGGATGGCTCCGCCAGCCAGCAGGATATGCTCGGTCAGGGTGGTCTTGCCCGCATCCGGGTGGGCGATGATGGCGAAGGTCCGGCGGCGGCCGGCCTCCTCGGCGACGGTGAGTTTCGACATGGCGCGGGCGTTAGCGCGGGCGCGCGGGAAAGTCGATTGCGCGGCCTGTGCAGCGGATAACGGGCCGGTGCGTCGTGTCACGAAACCCTGCCTTGAATTTTGAGCAAACCGCGTTCTACATGCGGTGTCGTTCTTTGGGGGAAGAGATATGCACAGGCTTCAATTTTCGGTGGCCGCGACGGTCGCGACCGCGCTGCTTTTCGCGGCAGGCCAGGCCGAGGCCCAGAGCACCTCCTGCGCGGCGATCAACAGCTTCTCCGGCGAATTTCTTCAGCCTACATCACTGGCCCCACAGACGACCGCCGCCGCCCTGGCCGCAGGTGAGTGGTATTCCCTCCGCGTGCGCTTTGACGCGCCGGGCGCGAACCTGTTTTCGATCGAGGTCGAGGAAGCCGGGCCGCCTGATCCCAACTTCAATGGCACGCTGACGACGGCGGGGCTGCTGACCTATCAGGTCGTGACCGGGGCCCAATCCGCGACCCGCAGTTCTCAGGGTTCGGCCTCCGACGCCTATCTCAAGCTCACCTGCCAGTTCGCCGCCGCCGCCGTCACCAGCCTGGCCGCCTCTAGCGGCCCGACGGCGGGAGGAACCTCGGTCGTCATCACCGGGACGAACCTGGGCGGGGCGACGGCCGTCAATTTCGGCGGCACGCCCGCAACCAGCTTTACTGTCGATAGCAACAGCCAGGTCACCGCCGTCAGCCCCGCCAGTGCGGCGGGCACCGTCGACGTCCAGGTTCTGGCCGCCAACGGGAACAGCGTGACCAGCGGGTCGGGCGACAACTTCACCTACAACGCCCCGCCGCCGATCCCGACCCTGACGGAATGGGCGATGATCCTGATGGGCGCGGTGCTGGCGGGGCTGGGCGCTCTGACCGTCCTGCGGCGTCGGCGCTTCGCCTGATCCAGACTGTCGGAGCAGGTTTAGCCCTGTTCCGGCGGCTCGCTGTCGGCCCCGGCTTCCGGCTCTGACGAGGCTTCGGAATCGGGCCGGAGTTGCTGCAGGCGCTGGCGGGCGCGGGCGGCGCCGGGGCCGCCGTGAGGGTCGTTGGCCAGGGGAATCAGCAGGGCGATCGCCGCCTCGTTCTGTCCGGCGCGGCTGAAGGCCTCGGCGGCCTCCCAGCGCACGGCGGCGACCTGGGGCGCCAGCTGCGCCGCCAGGGCCCAGGTGGCCAGGTCGTTGTCGTCGGGATAGCCCTCGGCCGTGCGGCGGCTGCGGCCCAGGGCCAGATAGATGCGGTAGTCGTTCGGATCAGCGTTCATGGCGCGGCCGAGAAAGGCGCGGGCCTGACGCTGCAGGCGGTCGCGGGTCTCCAGGTCGTTCGCCTGCCCGGCGGCGTCCGCCGCCCGCATGCGCAGTTTGGCCATCCAGCGCAGGGCCTCCTCGTCGGCGGGGTCGGCGGTCAGGACACCGGTCAGGGCGGCTTCCGACGCCGCGGCGTCGCCGAGCTGGAACTCGGCCTTGGCCAGGGTCATCCGGGCCAGGCGGTCCTCGGGCCAGCGGGCGGCTTCGCGCTGCACACGCGCCAGAACCTCGGCGTTGTCGGCGCCCCGCTGGGGGTAGTTCAGGCGGATATAGAGGGAAAACAGGGCGTCGGCTGAGGGCGGCAGGGTCTCGACCGTCATCTGAACCGGCGGCGACGGAGGCGTCGGATAGACGGCGTAGGGCATCGTGCCCATGCGATAGCGGCGCAGGGCGGTCTCCAGCTCCCGGGGCGTCATGCCGAGGGCGGGCTGGACGGCGTCAAGCGAACCGGCGCCACCCGCCACGGCGGCGAGATAGGCTTCGAGCTGTTTGAGGCGCGTCGGGTCGCTGAGCAGATAGTGGGTCAGGAGCCAGGACTGGGCGTAGAAGACCGCCATCTGTTCGCGGTTCGCCGACAGGGCGCGACGCGTCAGCATGGTCTCCAGCGGCATCCAGGCGAAGCGGTTCAGGACCGCGATCCGGTTGTCGTCGCGATAGCCGACCCGCGTCTCGCGCTCATCGACGCGGGCGGTCATGTAGTAGTTGGCCACGCCCTCTGTGAACCAGGCGGGGGCGGCGACGGGGAAGTTCTGCCGCATGACGTGGTGGACGTATTCGTGCAGCAGGATGTCCTCGTTCCCCTGGCGCGGCAGGGTCGCGTAGATGTCGTGCTCGGTGGAGGAATAGTAGCCGCCGGCGTTCTCGGGCACGCCGGGCCAGACGTCTTCCATGCCCTTGCGGCCATTGCTCAGGATGATGGTCAGCGGGCGAGGCGGGGCCGCGTCGGCCAGGCCGAAGGGCGCGCGGATCAGCCGGTCGAAGCGGTGCAGACGTTCGGTCCGCTCCCGCAGATCGGCCTCGCTCCCTTCGGAATAGATGACGAAGCGGTCGGTGGTGGCCTTGCGCCATTCGGCGAGGGCGGCGCCCGGCGCCGTCAGGCTGAAGAGGACGATCGTCAGGGCGAGGCAGCGGGTAATCAGGCGGATCATACTGGCGGTCCGTCGAAGCGATACAGGGAGATCAGACATGCGCGAACGCCAAAGGCATTCTGCAGCCCCCTTGTGACGAATGAATAACCCCTAGCCAACCGGGGATATTGGGTTCATCGTCGCAAGTGACGAGACGTCGGGCCACGCAGCCGGACGCCGTCGGGAATGGAAACGCGCGAAAGGAAGCCGCAGATGGCCCTGCTCGATCCCGCGGACCACGGGTCCGCCGCCCCCCGCACCTCGCAAGGCGAGGCGCCCACCAAACATCCGATGATCTGTCTCGCCGGCGGCTTCGGCTTCATCGTCGCGGCCGCCCTGGTGGTGCATCTGGTGTTCAACGCCCTCGTCTGAGGCGAAGGTTCAGCGCCCGGCGACGGCCGTGGCGGCGTCGTCCTCCGCATCTTCGGCGGGCTCGCCGTCAGTGGCCGGCTCCGCAGGGGCCGGCCGGCCCATGGTGCGTTCGATCAGGCTGCGCGCCGCCGCAGCGCCGCCGCCGCCGTGGGGGTCATTGAGCATGGGGGCCAGAGTGGCGAGGGCCTGGGCGCGACGGCCTTTCGCCATGAAGGCGGCGGCGGCGTTCAGACGTATGCCATCCAGTTGCGGCGCCAGGATCAGGGCCTGCTCCCAGATGTCCACGTCGTTGTCGTTGGGATAGCCCGGCTGGCCCTGGCGGGCGTAGGCCAGCAGATAGAGGGTCAGGTAGTTGGCGTCGTCGAGCGCATAGGCCTTGCGCAGATGGTCGGTCGCCGTTCGCCGCAGGGCGAGAGCATCGACGCCTTCCTCGCCCAGCCCGTCAAGAGCGGCCTGGGCGAGGAGTTGAAGGGCTTCCACGTCGTCGGGATGGTCTTCCACGAGAGTCGTAAGTCCGGCGACGCCGGCCGCCCGATCTCCGAGTTCGATCTCGGCGCGCGCCAGGGTCCGTCGGGCGAGGGGATCGGCCCCGTGCGTCGCCGCCAGACGCCTCACCTCGGCGAGCGTCTCGTCCTCGTGCTCGGCCCGCACCCCGACCTTGAGCCTCTGGCTCAGGAGCAGCATGTCGTCCGCCGAGGCGGGAAGGCTGGTGATCGTGACCTCAGGCCGGGCGAAGGTGTGGGTGAAGCCCGTGATCTGCAGATTGCCGCCCATGACATAGCCGCGCAGTAGGCGTTCGAACTGAGGCAGGGGCATGCCGGTCGCCCGTTCCATCGCCTGGACCGGATCCTGGCCGCGTGCGGTTTCCGACATGTAGCGGGCCAGCGCCTGTTTGCGGGCGGGATTGCTCACGAACCAGTGGGTCACCAGCCAGGCCAGGGGGTAGTAGGTCTCCTGTTTCGTGGCGACCTGGTAGGGGGACTTTGTCAGAAGCTCCGAGAGCGGCAGCCAGTCGGGGCCGTTGGTCAGCCAAAGGGTGCGGCCTTCGGTGAACTTGCCCAGAACCACGCG
The DNA here is from genome assembly GCF_052436175.1 of Brevundimonas sp. Classification (GTDB taxonomy): domain Bacteria; phylum Pseudomonadota; class Alphaproteobacteria; order Caulobacterales; family Caulobacteraceae; genus Brevundimonas. The sequence goes on from NZ_JBQVNM010000025.1 coordinate 19,480, forward strand.
ATTGCCCTGCAATTCGGCAGTCATATAGTATTCGGCGAAGCCCTCGATGAACCAGGATGGATAGTTGAAGGTCGAGTTCTGCATCATGAAATGGTGCGCATACTCATGCAGCAGGGTGTGGTCCTCGCCCCGCGTGCGGATGGCGATGGCGAAGATGTCGTCGGTCTGGGCCATGTAGAGACCGGCGATGCGCGGATCGACGCCGGGCCTCAGCCGCTCGATCCCGGATTGGCGCCCGACCAGATAGATCGGCAGCTTGCGCGCGGGCACGGCGTCGACCGGCAGATTGAACTGGGTGCGCAGTACGCGGTCGAAGGTTTCCAGCTTCACCGCGTATTCGCGCAGCGTGCGTTCGTCGCCGTCGCTGTAGAGGATGAAGCGTTCGCTCTCGGCCCGCAGCCAGCGAGCCTCGGCCACACCCGGCGCAGTCAGGACGAGGGCCGCGACGAGGCCGACAAAGCTGAACAGAGCGCGCATAGGTTCCTCCTCGGACGGAGGCATACTGGCGCGGGAATCCGGATCGCGCGACCCCTTTTGAGAGCGAGGCGTGCGTCCGAACGACCCGCGGGCCGCCCCGGCCCTCAGGCCGCCATGCGGTTCCAGACGGCGCGGTCGGCGGCGACGGGGGTCAGGGCGCCCAGGTGGTCGGAGGCGTTGAGCTGGTGCATCACCGCCTCGGGCAGGGCGCAGAAGCGGGGCTCGACCAGTTCGGGGGCGCAACCCTTGGCGGGTGCGGCGAACAGGGCGGCGTTCACCTCCGGGCTGCGGTCAGCGATCAGCCAGGCCAGACGGCGGGCGCGTTCGGGATCGGTCCGGTGCAGCAGGGGCTCCTCGGCGAAGAGTTCGCAGCCCAGCTCCAGCACATAGTCGATGTCCAGCTTCTCGAACCGGCGCGCATCGACGGCCGAGACCCGGCAGGCCTCGTCGAGATCGAAGACGACGTCGTTGAGAAGGAAGAGCATGGACAAACCCCACTGGCGTCGACCGGGATCAGCCGACATCGCCAATCTATCGCGGGGCGCTTGAGGTCCGGTTCACGAACGCAGTTAAGGATTTATGGCTTTGAAGGGAGGTGCGAGGGGCTAGGTTTGAGGTTCGAGAAAGGCCTCGACTGGATGCAACACCGACGTCTTCGCCCCTCGAACCTATTCCCTCGAACCTGACCCCTCGACCTTCTCGGTGATGAAGTGCCGGCCCTGGCGGTCCTCGATCTCCACGACCCAGAGGTCGGGGTCGTAGCCGCGCTGACGCTCGATATAGGCGTCGATCTCGCTCTCGGCGTCGCTCTTCACCGGCTGGATCCACAGCCGGTCGCCGTCGGGACCGAAGGCCTCCGTATAGACACGCGCGCGACGTTCGGAGGTGTCCCAGATCTTGACCAGGACGGTCCCGGCCCGGTCGTCGCCGCGTTTGACGACGGTGGCGAAGGCGCCGCCGATCTCGGCGCGGCGGATCAGGGCGCCGACCCACAGGTCTGAGTTCAGAAGCAAATCGGTAACCCTGCTCGGAAACGGGACCGGAACCACAAGGCCCTAGTGTCGGGGAATGATGATAGGCCATTCGCCTCGATCCGTCCCGACCGAACCGCACCGCAGGGCGGGGCGCGGCGCGGTCGCGACCTGGGTCATGGCCGGCGCCCTGATGGCGCCCGCCGTTCCGGCCGGCGCGACGCCCGAGGCGCAGGCCGCGGTGACGAAGACCTTCTATGAGCGCAGCGTGGTGGTGGCGGCGGACGCCCGCTGTCGCCTATTCACGCCCCAGGTCACGGCGGCGCTCAAGGCCTCGACCCTGCAGGCGCGCGGGGCTGCGGCGCGGGCCGGGGCCGATGACACGAGCCTGATCGAGGCGGGTCTGAAGGCCCAGTCGCTCGCCGACCGCACCTCCTGCGCCGATCCCGATCTGGCGACGATCCGCGAGCGGGTGACGCAAGCCTATTCCGGCTGGACCCGGCTGCGACAGATGGAGTTTCCGGGCGAGCGCGCCGGCTGGACCGCCGACCGCACGACCTTCACCGACCCGGCCTGGCGGCTGGTGCAGACGGGAGCTTCAGGCGGCGCTTCGGTCGATTTCGGCCTGGTCGCGGGCGGGGGCGCGCTGGACGAGGTCGCGGCCGTGGTCTCCTTCCCCGGCAAGTCGCGGCCCTATGCGGCGCGGATCGTCATGCGGGACGCCGACCGGCTGGCGCGGCCCTGGCTGATCGACGGCGCGGCGGCCCTGCCGCCCGAAACCGGTCGCCAGACCCTCTATGCGGGCGCCAGCTGCGAGGCCGCGCCGACCCTGCTGGCCGAGGGACGCAAACAGGGCGAGGTCTGGACCTTCGGGGCCGACGCGGCCGAGCGGCTGGCGGCGCTGGATCCGCGCGAGCCCTTCGTGATCGAATTCCTGTTCCGCGACGACAGCGTGGCCCGCGCCCGGTTCGAGGTCGGCGACCTGGCCGCCGGCCGGGCCTTCACCGCGATGGGCAGCCTCTAGCCGCCGTCAGCCGCCGCCGTCGCCGGCGGCGGGGCGCAGGGGGATGATCTCCGCGCTGGTTTCCAGCGGCAGGGATTTCTGGATCGCCACCACCGGCAGCCGCACCGTCACGGCCGTGCCCTCGCCCAGGGTGCTGTCCACCGTCATCCGCCCGCCGTGCAGCTCCGACAGGGAGCGCACCAGCGACAGGCCGAGGCCGGTCCCCTGCGCCCTCTGTTCGGCCCCGCCGGCCTGCTCGAACGGACGGCCGAGGCGCTTGAGATCCTCGGGCGCGATCCCGACGCCGGTGTCGGCCACGACCAGTTCCAGATAGGGGCCGACGGCCTCCAGAGCAGCGGTCACCGATCCGCCCGCAGGGGTGAACTTGATGGCGTTGGACAACAGGTTCAGGGCGATCTGCTGCAGGGCGCGACGGTCGGCATCGACATTGACCGGATCGGGCGGGAGGACGGCCGAGAGGACCACGCCCTTGTCGGTCGCCGCCAGCCGGACCAGGGCGACGGCGGCCGAGATCGCCTCACGCGCATCGATCCGTTCCAGCGACAGCTCGTAGCGCTCGGCCTCGATCTTGGACACGTCCAGAACGTCGTTGATGAGGGCCAGCAGGTGTCCGCCCGCCTGGTGGATCGAGTCGGCGTATTCCGCATAGCGCTCGGGCAGGGGGCCGAACAGCCGCGTGCGCATGATGTCCGAAAAGCCGATGACGGCGTTCAGCGGGGTGCGCAGTTCATGGCTCATATTGGCCAGGAAGCGGGTCTTGCCCTCGCTGCGGGCCTCGGCCTCGGCCCGGGCGGTGTCCAGTCCGTGTTCGCGGGCGAACTGGGCGGTGCCGTCGAACGCCTGGGCGATCAGGCGGTTCGCATCCAGCCGGCGCACCACCAGATTGACCCGGCGATCCAGGGCCTGACGCGGGGCGAAGGCGATCTGGACCGGCTCGGCGTCAGCCTCCGCCCGGACCGCGCGGTCCAGGGCGGCGAGCAAATGGGGCCGGTCCGGGGCGTGGACGGCGGCGATCAGGCCCTGATCGGCCAGCTCCGTCGGGTCGAAGGCCGGCGGGGCCTTGCCGTGGATCGTCAGCACGCGACCCGAGGGCGTCAGGACCAGGGTTAGGCCCGGCTGGCCGTCCAGCAGGGTCTCCAGCCGATGGCGCGCCGCGACGGCTTCGCCCAGAGCGCGCTCGCGCGGCCACCAGGTCCAGATCAGGGCCGAAGCGAAGGCGACTGCGCCGATCAGGCCGCTGCCCGCCGCCAGGATGGGCGTGGACGGCGGCGGGCCCCCCAGACCGACCGAAACGACGCCCACCAGGACGGAGACGCCGACGGAGATCAGACCGGCCAGGGCGCCGTTCAGGCCCCACCTCCAGCCGCCCAGCATCAGCCCGGCCGAGACCGGCAAAATCAGCAGGCCCCCCAGAGGTCCGGTCAGACCTCCCGAGAGGGCCGAGGCCGAGGTCGCCGCCAGGCACCAGCCGCCGAGCGCCAGCACCCGGTCGCGATGCCGGTCGGAAATCATCAGCAGCAGGCCCAGCAGGCCCGGAGCGGTCATCAGCACAAGGGCCGCCTTGGTCGGCAGGCCGGCCGACTGGTCCATCACCCCGCCCACGCCCTGGGCCACGAGCGCCAGAACGGCCGCCGCGAAGGCGCAGCCGCCGTGCCACAGGGCCAGGCGACGCTGCTCGGGCGTACGGCTCAGGAGGGGGGCGGCGGTCAGGGCGGGCAATCGGCGGCTGGTGCGGGAAGGGCTGGAAAATTCGGTCAGGCGGCGGATAGAGTCGAGATGGACATTAGACGGGCTGTGACGCGGGCGCGAGACGGCTCCCGCACGAGGCGACTCGCACCGGATATGGGGCCGGCGGTTGTCGCCCCGCGCCGACCGGCCTATCCAGCCGCCCATGACCGTTTCACCCGCCGCCTCCATCGACGCCGTCCTGAACGACCTGGCCGAGGACTTCGATCTGTTCGACGATTGGGAGGACCGGATCGCCTATGTCATCGACATGGGCAAGGACCTGCCGCCCCTGCCGGAGGCGGACCGGGTCGAGGCCAACAAGGTGCCCGGCTGCGCCGCCCAGGTCTGGCTGGCGCATGAGGCGCGCGACGGACGGCTGGTCTTCCGCGCCGATTCCGACAGCGCCATCTCCAAGGGCAACGTCGCCCTGCTGCTGCGGCTCTATTCCGGGCGGACTCCGGCCGAGATCCTGGCCTTCGACGCCAGGGCCGCGCTGGATCGGCTGGGCCTGCCCCAGGCCCTGACGCGCCAGCGGGCCAACGGGCTGAACGCCATGGTCGGCCGCATCCGGCAGGAGGCTCTGGCGGCGGGTTAGGCCTGTTTCGTCGCGCGCTGCGGCGGGTTGGTCGTATCGGCTTTGATCGGCGGCCGGATGGGACCCAGTCTCATCCTGTCGAACGGGGGAGGGTCGGATGACGGGTATTCATCAGGGGCTGGCGATCATCGGATGCGTCCTGGCGGTCGCCGCATCGGCGGGAACAGCCCAGGCCCAGCGTTCGCCGAACGGAACCTGGCGGTGCAGCGCCCAGGGCAATATTCCCATCGGCATCATGACGGTGTCCGGGGCGACCTATCGGTTCCAGGCCGTCAGGAACACCGCCTGGGCGCCCAAGGCGCAGGATTCGATGAACGGCTCGGGCGCCCTGCGCGGCTCGGGCACGACACTGACTCCTGCAGGGGGGCCGCTCACGACCCGTCTGGGCGCCCGATCAGGCTATTTCGGTGAGACCGGGATTCCGGGCGATCGATACGACTACATCGACTTCTTCAACGATCCCCAGGCCGCCTATGTGCTGAGGTGTCATCGGCCGTGAGGCCGTAGTGGACCGCGAGCGCCGCCAGCCCGCGCCTCAGCGCCAGCCGACCGCTGCGGCGGCGAAGGCCCAAGCCCGTTTCCGCCAGCTGGAGGCTGGAGCCGCGCACGCAGATCGCATCGACCATGGCCCGTTCATCGGGCGGCAAGATCGATAGCGCCAGCCTCACGCGGCGGGCGGCGGCGAGGGCCGCGTCCCCCAACTCTTTCGGCGACGACGTTCCCGCGCGGGATCGGGGCAGGGCGTCCCATCGCATGGTCAGGGCGGGGCCGACGGCGCTGCGCTCGGCGTCGCGACGCAGGCGTTCGCCCGCCGCCAGTTCCGCCGCGTCGATCAGGGGCGCGCCGTTCGCATCCCGACGACGCGCCAGCCAGAGGAGGGGGCTTTCGCCGAGATTGGCGCGGTGGCGCGCCATCCGGCCGTCGGCCTGAGGCAGGTCTCGCTCGCCGTCAACCACGCCCGGCCGGGCGGCCCGATCGGGCGCGGCCTCGATCTTCGTCCGGGCGACCCAGCCGCCGCCCGCCCGAGGCCGCAGACCCGGGTCGGCGATCAGGGCGGTCAGGGTCGCTTCGTCCAGGCGCATCACGACCCGCCCCCGGCGGTCGGGCGAAAGTCTGACCGGATAGGCGCCGTCCCGGGACGGGTCGATCCAGGCGCCCGGGCGCGCCAGCAGGCCGCGCGCACGCCGCAGGTCCGCCCCCTCGCTCACGGCCGCAGCTCCAGTTTCGGCGTCTCGCAAGCCTCGCGGAGCAGGTCGGTGAGCCGGTCCAGCAGGCTGTCGAACTCGGGGTCGTCACGGGCGTCCTCGGCCCAGCGGCAGCCGTGCCCGGCGGTGGCCCGGTTGACGCCGAAGACGTGGCTCACCCGCTCCAGCGGCCAGCCATAGCCGACATGGGCCAGATAGAGGGCCGTCCAGCGCGCCCGACACCCCTTCAGCCCCAGTCGCCCGCGCGCGCGGATGTCCTCGACCGGCAGGCCGAAACACAGGGCGATCAACTGCTGCACCAGCCCCGCCCTGATGCGGTCGCCCTCCGTCACCGGCACCTGATAAGTCGTCTCCAAGATGGCTGTCCTCCCGCGCGCCTCCAGCCGACATGGCGAGGCGCATTAACGGTTATAGGAATATATGCCTATCACGCCAGGTTCGGTCGTAGCCGCCGCCCGAGGCGGGGGTTGGCGAGGTTCATCCGAAAAATTCCGCGATCGTCGCGAGGACTCTCGACGCCGATTCGCAAATCAGCCTACGATTCGCCTCAATGGGGTGGCGTTAACCGTTCTTAAGGTTTTCGCCGGTTAACTCGCTAACAAGGTTACCCGGCCGTGTGCCGCGGATTGACGATCAAGCTTTGCCTTGGAGGGGCACGAATGCGCGTTCTGCTTATTGAAGACGATCACGCGACGGCCCAGAGCATCGAACTGATGCTCAAGTCCGAGGGCTTCAACGTCTACACGACGGACCTCGGCGAGGAAGGCATCGATCTCGGCAAGATCTATGACTACGACCTCATTCTGCTTGACCTGAACCTGCCGGACATGAGCGGCCTTGAAGTGCTGCGTCAGCTTCGCGTCGGCAAGGTCAACACCCCGGTGATGATCTTGTCGGGCAGCCACGAGATCGAAACCAAGGTCAAGACCTTCGGCGGCGGCGCCGACGACTATCTGACCAAGCCCTTCCCCAAGGACGAGCTGATCGCGCGCACCCACGCCGTGGTCCGTCGCTCAAAGGGTCACGCCCAGGCCATCATCCACACCGGCGAGATCGCCGTGAATCTGGACGGCAAGACGGTTGAGGTGAACGGTCACCGCGTCCACCTGACGGGCAAGGAATACCAGATGCTGGAGCTGCTCTCGCTCCGCAAGGGCACCACTCTGACCAAGGAAATGTTCCTGAACCACCTGTACGGCGGCATGGACGAGCCCGAGCTGAAGATCATCGACGTCTTCATCTGCAAGCTGCGCAAGAAGCTGGCCACGGCCGCCGGCGGCAAGCACTACATCGAAACCGTCTGGGGCCGGGGCTATGTCCTGCGCGACCCGTCGGAAGGCGCCCAATCCGTCGCCGCTTAAGCGCTTCAGGGAAGGAACGACCAGAAATCAGACGCCCGTCGGGAAACCGGCGGGCGTTTTGCGTTCAGCGCGGACGTCGGGAGCTCGAATGTCGAAGTCAGCCTCGTCTCAGACTAGGAGCCAGCAGAGTGTTTCGGGGAAGGCCGTCAAGGCTGGGTCTTTCATCGCGCTCGTGGCGATCTCCGTTTGCTCTCTGACCAGCGCTTTCGCAGCGTTCACTCCTCGCAAGGATGCCGTCCTTTTCAGCCAGCCCTGGAGCGGGCTGGTGTGTCTCGCAGCCTTCGGGCTAGGCGTGCTCACAGCGGCGCGCGTCGGACGACAACAGCCGGGCTTCGCCTTCGCTGCGATTACCGCCATGCTGTTATTCATCTTCCTGCAGGGCTGGCATCGGCTTTCGAATAGCTGGCCGCTAGACGGGCTTTCGCTGGTCTTCGGCATGCTTTGCGTGGCCAACGAAATTAGGGGGCGCGCTTGTTGGCGGGTCTCCTTCAAGCCGTGGCTTCTGCCATGGGCCGCGGTGTTTCTGGTCGGCGATGGTCTCGCGATCGACGCTGCGGCTCCAAGGGGAAGTGATGCAGGCGCTGGGTGCCGGTGATCGCTACGCCCTGCTGTTCACGACCAGCTACGGGTCCGTGTACGCAATCGCGGTCCTCGGTATGATGAGTTTCCTCAGGCCCGGCTCGAAGGAAGGTCTGTAGCAGCCGCACAGTCGGCACAATCTAGGTTGGGATTGCCGTCTGACGGAGCGAGCCTTCGAAAGAGGGAGTAGAGGAAAACGACCATGGCCGGCCACCGCATTTACACCACCAGCGTCGCCAGCGTTTACCCCCACTATGTCGCCAAGGCGGAGAAGAAGGGGCGGACGAAGGCGGAGGTGGATGAGATCATCCTCTGGCTGACCGGCTACAGCGCCGGGGCGTTCGAGGCCCTGCTGGCCGACGGGACCAACTTCGAGACCTTCTTCGCTCGGGCGCCGAAACTCAACCCGGCGCGGGAGACGATCACGGGCGTCATCTGCGGCGTCCGCATCGAGAACATCGAAGATCCGCTGATGCGCGAGGTTCGCTATCTCGACAAGCTGATCGAAGAACTGGCCAGGGGGCGGCCGATGGAGAAGATTTTGCGGGCGGTCTAGCCCCGCCCGAACACCCCGGCCACGGCGGCCGTCAGGGGTTTGGCCTGGCCTGCATCGTCGAACAGCAGGGGCTGGTCCTTGCCGTCGTCGCGACCGTCGCGGCGCAGCCAGCTGTCGCTGTCTCTCAGCCCCCAAGCGGTGAAGGCGAAGCGCTGGCGGGCGGGCAGGCTCATGAAGGCCTCGGCCAGTTCGACGACCCGGGCCTGCTGCTGTTCCAGCCGCTGGACGCGTGAGCGGAAGTCGCCGCGCCGCTCACGGCGCAAGGAGGCGTCCAGCTCCGAGACGTGGACCGGCAGGCCGAACGCGCCCAGTTCGCGGATCAGGGTGGTGATCTGTCCGGCCGGGATCTCGATATCGAGGTGGGACTGGGTGCCCAGGCCGCCGATGGGCGCCCCGGCCTTCAGCAGCCGCTCGACCGTGCGCAGGAAGGTCGCGCCCTTCGCCGGATTGTTCTCGAGATTGTAGTCGTTGAGGAAAAGCACCGCGTCCGGATCGGCTAGCCTTGCCTGTTCAAAGGCGCGGATCATATAGCCGTCGTCTCCAAGCGCCCGCGACCAGTGGCTGTCGCGCAGGCCGTTGCCATCCTCGGCGATCGGTTCGTTGACCACGTCCCAGCTGACCAGCTTGCCGCGATAGCGACCGGCGACCTCGGCGATGTAGCGGTCGAAGGCGGCGGCAAAGGCGCGTCCATCCAGTCCGGCGAAGGCCTGTTCGCCTTGCGAATACCAGATCAGGGCGTGGCCATGCAGGCGCACCCCCTCGGCGGCGCAGACGTCGGCGATGCGGTCGGGTGCATCGAAGGTCATCCGGCCGGGAGACTGGAGGATGTACTCCATCTTCATCTCCCACTCGGGCGTCAGCTGATTCACCTGCTGACGGGCCAGGGCGACCCAGGCCGGGTCGTCGAGCTGACCCGACATGACGGCCGAGCCGATGGGGAAGGGGGCGACGGACTTCAGCGGCGGAACCGACGGCGGCGCAGGCTGAGCCGTGGCGAAGCGATCGCAGGCCGACAGGGCGCCCAGGGCCAGAGGGGCGGCGAGGAGGGCGCGGCGATTCATGCCCTTCTCCCCTTGTGGGAGAAGGTGGCCGGCCCCACGGTCCGATCTTCGATCGGCCGCAGGACAGGCTCTGCCTGTCGGATGAGGGGGCGTGTCATCAGGCGCGCTCTGAGCCGGTAAGATCGCGAGGCGGAACCATACCCCTCATCCGTCTCGCTCCGCGAGCCACCTTCTCCCACAAGGGGAGAAGGAAAATTTAAGCCGACCGACGCCGCAACGCCATTTCATCGAAGGCGGCGGTCTCGCGCTTGGCGCGGGCGATCAGCTGGTTCAGGCGGGTGGTCTCGGCGACATGTTCGAACTTCTTGAGCTCCTCGAAGGCGCCGGTCAGGGCGTCGCGGGCGCCCTCTTCCTCGGCGTCGAGGGTGATCAGGTCGGCCTCGGCCGCGCCCTTGCGCGCCTTCCAGCCGTTCAGATAGGCGCCCAGCATCATGGCTGCGGAGGCGTCGGCGCGGGCGCGATCCCGCTCGCCCTCGGCCTCAGCGTCCAGCACGGCCAGCCGCATCTCGGCGCCGGCGCGACGGGCGGCGATCTCGGCCAGACGCTTCTGCAACGTCTCCACCTCATAGTTCGAGATGCGGATCAGGGAGTGGGCCCAGCTGGTCATGAGAGGACAATGCCGTGGTAAGGGTTAAGCGAAGGTTCGAGGTTTCAGGTTCGAGGGACGAGGCGAGCACGAAGGGCGGTCAGCATGCGACTGACCTCGTCTGCCTGGTCGAGGATGTTTCCGCATTTCGCCTCATCGACGATCTTCAGGTGCTGTACGAGCAGGACGAAGGTTTCGAGCTCGAACAGGGAGCCCCGCGCGATGCTGACAAAATGGGCATAGTCTTTGCGGGTGCCCCGACCGTGACCCTCCGCGATATTGGCCGGGATAGAGGTGGAAGCGCGGACCATCTGTGAAGTGATCCGGTATTCCTCGTGTTTGGGCATCTGCCGTGTCAGCCGATAGACAGCAGCGGCCAGGTCCATGGATTTCTTCCAGACCATGAGGTCACGATACGAACGGACCTCCATGTTCAGCCCTCGAACCTCGACCCTGAAACCTCGCCCCTCATCCGCCCACCATCCCCTGGTTCAAGATCCCCTCCAGCCGGTCGAACGAGTCCGCCAACCGCGTGGCGTCGTCCTTGTCCTGGCTCAGAAAGCCCTCGAGGGCGGGGTTGAGGGCGATGGCGCGGTCGACAATGGGGTCGGCGCCGGCGCGATAGGCGCCGATACGGATCAATTCCTCCATGTCGGCATAGGCGCTGAGCGACTGGCGGGCGCGCTTGTTCAGTTCCCGCTCGGGCGGGGTCTGGCAGCCGGGCAGGGTGCGGCTGACAGATTTCAGCACGTCGATGGCCGGGAAGCGGCCACGCTCGGCGATCTTGCGGTCCATGACGATGTGGCCGTCGAGAATACCGCGCACGGCGTCGGCGATGGGCTCGTCATGGTCGCCGCCGTCCACCAGCACGGTGAACAGGGCGGTGATCGGTCCGGCTGTCGTGCCGTCCGGACGCACGGGCCCCGGCCCGGCGCGCTCAAGCAGCTTGGGCAGTTCGGTGAAGACGGTGGGGGTGTATCCCTTGGTGGTCGGGGGCTCGCCCGCCGCCAGACCGATCTCGCGCTGGGCCATGGCGAAGCGGGTGACGCTGTCCATCAGGCACAGCACCTCCAGATCCTGATCCCGGAAATACTCGGCGATGGCCAGGGTCATATAGGCGGACTGGCGCCGCTTCAGCGCCGGCTCGTCCGACGTCGCCACGACGACGACGGCGCGGCGCAGACCCTCTTCGCCCAGGGTCTCTTCGATGAACTCGCGGACCTCCCGGCCCCGCTCGCCGATCAGGCCAACCACGACCACGTCGCAGGTCGCCTGTTTGGCCAGCATGGACAGGAGCACCGACTTGCCTACGCCCGACCCGGCGAAGATGCCTAGCCGCTGGCCCCGGCAGGTGGTGGTGAAGACGTCCATGGCGCGCACGCCGAGATCCAGCCGCTCGCCCACCCGGCCGCGCGAATGGGCGGGGGGCGGCGAGGCGCGCAGGGGGTAGGGGGCCGGTCCCTGCGGCAACGGCCCCTTGCCGTCTATGGGATTGCCGAAGGCGTCGATGATCCGGCCGAGCCAGGCGGTGGTCGGCCGGACCGAGGCGCGCTGACCGATGATGCGGATGTCGGCGCCCGGCGCCACCCCCTCGACCGGGCCGAAGGGCATCAGCAGGGCCTTTGAATCGCGGAAACCGACGACCTCGGCGGGCAGGGCGGCGGCGCCGCGCCGCTCGATCTCGGCCCGGGCCCCGACGGCCAGTCGCGACAGCCCACCGCGCGCCTCGATCAGCAGGCCGCTGACCCCGGCGACCTTGCCGGTCACGACCAGGGGGTCGATCACTTCGACGGCTTTGACCAGGGTTTCCACCCGTTAACCTTTGCGGCGATCGTGGTTAACGGGTGGTGAAGCCGGGCCTGTTCGTGGGGTGATCGACGGGTCTCAATAGGTCGCCCGCAGGGTGAAGCCGACCGTGCGTTCGTCGCCGGGGTTGCCGATGACGAGGCCCGAGTTGCCGGTCTGGACGCTGACGAACTGGAGGTAGTCCTCGTCCAGCGCGTTCTTGACCCAGACGAAGGCGTCCCAGCCGGCGTCGGAGCGGAAGCCGGCGCGCAGGTTCAGCAGGCCGTACCCCTCGATCTCGGTGTATCGCGACACGGCGGCGTCGGAGTTGTAGGTCGAGCGGTAGCTGACGTCGGCGCCGGCGAAGACCTCTCCGTTCAGGCCCAGGACCCTGCCCGGGCCGTGGACTTCGCCGCCGACGGCAAAGGCCCAGGGCGAGACGCCCGGCAGGTCCTTGCCGCTGAGGTCGCAGGCGGCGGTCGAGGTCCCGACCAGCTCCAGCGGGCAGGGGCCGTTCTTGAACGACGTATATTCCCCATCGGTCCAGGCGACGTTGGCGTAGAGGTCGATGGCCTCGGTCGGGCGGGCGTTGAGGTCCAGCTCGACGCCTTTGATCTCCACAAGTTCGACGTTGGCCAGATAGCCGCGCAGCGCGCCCGGTCCGGCGTCCACGACGTTGGCCTGAAAGTCCTCGATCTCGGTGGAATAGGCGGCCAGGTTGGCCGTGATGCGGCGATCGAAGAACTGGGTCTTGAGGCCCAGCTCCCAGGTCGTGACGGCTTCCGGCCGGACCTCGGCGGCGGTCAGGGCGGGCAGGCCCGCGGCCGTGGTCGGCAGGCCGGCCATGTTGATGCCGCCTGACTTGAACCCTCTGGCGTAGCTGACATAGGTGAGGATGTCGGGCGCGAGCTCGTAGGAGACCGCGACCTGGCCCGACAGGCTGCCGTCCGAGATTTCGGCCTGGTAGAACTGTGGGCGGGCGATGCCCAGCCGACGGCTGATCAGCGTCGCGTCAGTGGTGACCAGACCGCCCTCGACCGTCAGCTCGTACTGGCCCGTCTTCTCCTCGTGGGTATAGCGCAGGCCCGGGGTCACCTTCAGACGGTCGGTGACGTTCCAGGTCGCCTGTCCGAAAACGGCGTAGCTGGTGGTCTCGATCGAGGAGACGTTGAAGGCCTTGTAGCCATCCAGCAGGGCGTCGGGCGTGCCGGCCGCCAGCAGCCAGTAAGCGGCGTCCCGGCCCCATTCGGTGACGCCGTCGGTCGCGACGGTCTGGTTGAAGTAGTAGAGGCCGCCGACCCAGTCGATACGGTTGTTCCCCACCGACGACAGACGGAACTCCTGGCTGGTCTGATCCTGGTGCGACGGGTTGGCCGACTGGCGCACGATGTCCAGGCCGATGTAGTCGCGGTCGTTGGCCGGCTCCCAGTCCCACTCGCGATAGGCGCTGATGGAGGTGAACAGCAGGTCGCCGAAGTCGTAGTCGACGATCAGCGACCCGCCCGCCTGCCACTGGTCCGCCTGGATGTCGCCATCGACGTCGACCAGCCGGTCGTAGGGATTGGTGCTGGGGACCGCATAGCCGCGTCCGGCGGCGAGGGCGGCGTACTGCTGGGCGAGAGGTTTCAGCGTCGCCCCGGCGGTGACGAAGACCTGGGTGCAGCATTCCAGGAGCTGGCGATTCCAGTCGCCATAGGCGCGGACGGTCAGCTTTTCGGTCGGGGTCCAGAGCAACTGGCCGCGCAGGGCGAAGCTGTGCTGATCGTTCTGGTCGCGGCCGATGCGGACGTTGTCCAGCGTGCCGTCGCGTCGCGTCGAGACGAGCGACAGCCGCCCGGCCAGGACATCGTCGACGATCGGCCCGGTGACGGTGGCCTTGGCCTGGACGAAGCCAAGGCTTCCGACGGAGACCTCGGCCGTGCCCGAAGGCGTGAACGAGGCATTGCGGGTGGTGATGTTCAGGGCGCCGGCGGTGGTGTTCTTGCCGAACAGCGTCCCTTGGGGCCCGCGCAGGATTTCGATCTGGTCCAGATCGACAAAGTCCAGCGTCGCCGTGGCCGGGCGGGCGTAATAGACCTGATCGACATAGATGCCGACGCCCTGTTCCAGCCCGTCATTGGCCAGGCCGTAGCTGGCGCCGATGCCGCGGATGGTGATGGCGGTGTTTCTGGGGTTGGACGACAGCAGTTGCACGCTGGGCGCCGACTGGGTCAGCTGGCCGACGTTGTAGGTGTTGGTCTTGTCCAGCTGCTCGCCGCCGATGACGGTCAGGGCGATCGGCACATCCTGGGCGCGTTCCTCGCGCCGGCGGGCGGTGACGACGATATCGCCGAGCTGGGCGAAACTCGGTTGGCTCGCCTGCTGGACGGGCGGTTCCGGCGCCGGCTCGTCCGTTGTGGCGAAGGCCGGTGAAACAATGAGAATTTCTGCAATCGTGGCGGTGGCGACACCCGCCGCGAGCCCCTGTCGGTATCGTCGTTTTCGAATGGCCATGTCTCTCATCCCCTTGTCCAGTCGGGGCATCGTTACCCGGGAAGCGGAGATGGGCCGCACGAAATGGCCTTCACGGTCGAATAGAATATCTAAACAGAGCCATGGTCCTGGTCCGGCGTGGCGAGACCGGGCTGCGAACGTATCTGGGCTGCTGCGCAGAAGAATTCGCCGTCGCCCCTCTTGTGGCCCGCCTCGCGCCCTTATCTGTTGTCGAGCCACGGACCTCCGGAGACTTCGCCATGACCGACACCTCCTATGACGCCTCGCGCCACCTCAAGACGGGTCGGGGCAAGGTCTATGACTCGATCATCGACACCATCGGCGACACCCCCCTGGTGCGGCTGCCGCGCCTGTCGGCCGAATACGGGGCCAAGGCCACCGTG
>NZ_JBQVNM010000026.1:0-34210 GCF_052436175.1 Brevundimonas sp.
GGTCTGAAGGAAGAGGCCACCTTCCGCGGCTACACCATCGTCGATCCCTCGACCGTGCTGACGACGCATCTGACGGAAATCCTCAAGGAGAACATGGCCGACCTGCTCTCCTATGCGGAGGTGCAGAAGCTGCTCAAGGAACTGTCGGACGAGGAGAAGAAGCTGGTCGACGAACTGGTGCCCTCGGTCGTCACCGTCACCACCCTGCAGCGCGTGCTTCAGGCCCTGCTGCGCGAGAAGGTCTCCATCCGCGATCTCGGCGCCATTCTGGAAGGTCTGGCAGAGGCGGCGCCCCATTCTACCTCGGTGACGACGCTGGTGGAGCACGTCCGCAGCCGCCTGGCCCGTCAGCTGTGCTGGCAATACAAGGGCGACGACGGCGCCCTGCCCATCGTCACCCTGTCGCCGGAATGGGAGGCCGCCTTCGCCGAGAGCCTGATCGGCCCTGGAGAGGACAAGCAGCTGGCCATGGCGCCCAGTCGTCTGCAGGACTTCATCCGCGCCGTCCGCGACACCTTCGAGCGCATCGCGCTGTCGGGAGAGAGCGCCGTCCTCCTGACCGGGCCCCAGACCCGCCCCTATGTCCGCTCGATCATCGAACGCTTCCGCGGCCAGACCGTGGTCATGAGCCAGAACGAGGTCCATCCCCGGGCGCGGCTGCGGACCGTCGGATCGGTCTAGGTCTGTCTTGGCCGGGCGACGACGCTGGACAGGGCGTCCGGCCTCGCTAAACCTCGCCGGATGAGCATTGATCCCGACGCCCCCGCCGTCCCCCAGGCGCCGCCTGCCGAGAAAGGCCTGGCCGGAGCCCTGCGGTTCCTGCGCACGCCGTCCCTGGGGCGGTCGGTGGTCCTGCTGCTGGCGGGGGTTCTGGCCCTGCTGCTGCTGGTCAACGTCTCGACCTTCCTCCTCATCCAGCGCACCGCCGAGATCAACCAGAGGATCGACGACAGCTGGCAGGTGCGCCGCCTGACCCGGACGGTATTGCTGACCGTCCAGGAGGCGGAGACGGCCCAGCGCGGTTTTCTCCTGACCGGCCAGCCCGGCTTGATCGCCACCCACAATGACGCCCGCCGTCGCAGCCAGCAGGCCCTGGCTGATCTCGCGGGCATCGAGTCCGACAGCCCCGAGGCCGCCGCCTCGGTTCAGCGGCTGACGGCCCTGTCGCGCGAGAAGTTCGACGAGATGGCCCTGACCTTTGACGCCGTGCGCCAGGGCCGGATCGGCGAGGCCGTCAGCGTGGTCCGCAGCGGCCGTGGCCAAGCCATCATGGACCAGATCGACGCCGAGATCGCCAAGGCGGATCGCCGTCAGGGTCTGGCCGTCGCGGCCCTGACGGCCAGTTCGCGCAGCTCGGCCGCCTGGGCCCTCGGCGTCAACGCCGTGTCCGGCCTGCTGATCCTGCTGCTGGCCCTGGTCATCGCCCTGCTGGTGCGTCGCTACCTGATCGACGTGGAGCGGGCGCGCGAGGCTCTGGACCGCGTCAACGCCGGTCTGGAGGAGACGGTTCGCGCCCGCACCGCCGCCCTGTCGCGCGCCAATGAGGAGGTCCAGCGCTTCGCCTATATCGTCAGCCACGACCTGCGCTCGCCCCTGGTCAACGTCATGGGCTACACCTCCGAGCTGGAGCAGGCGGGCAAGACCATCGACCGCGCCATCGCCCAGGCCGAGACGGAACGCCCGGTCGATCCCGAGGTGGTCGCCGCCGTCCGCGAGGACATGCCCGAGGCCATCGGCTTCATCCGCGCCTCGACCGAAAAGATGGACCGGCTCATCAACGCCATCCTCAAGCTGTCGCGCGAAGGGCGCCGGAATCTGGTGTCCGAGACGCTGGACATGACGGCCATGGTCAGCCGCATCGCCGACAGTGTGCGCCACCAGGTCGAGGCGGCGGATGCGGAGGTGATCGTCGAACCCCTGCCCACGATCGACAACGACCGGCTGTCGATCGAACAGATCATGGGCAATCTGGTCGACAATGCGGTCAAGTATCTGGATCCCGCTCGACCCGGCCGGATCGTGGTCTCCGGGCGCGACCGTCCCGGCGGCTGGGTGGAATACGAGGTCGCCGACAACGGCCGCGGCATCGCCGAGCGCGACCGGGAACGCATCTTCGAACTGTTCCGTCGCGCCGGGCGTCAGGACCGGCCGGGGGAGGGGCTGGGCCTCGCCTTCGTGCGCAATAGCGTGCGTCGTCTCGGCGGTTCCATCGATGTGGAGTCCGAGCTCGGCAAGGGCTCGACTTTCCGACTGAAATTCCCCAAACGACTGGTCCAGTCCGATGTGGGAGACGACCTTTGAGCACCGCCGTGAAGATCGTCATGGTCGAGGATGACCACGGTCACGCCAAGCTGATCGAAAAGAACATCCGCCGCGCCAACATCGCCAACGAGATCAAGCATTTCGACGCGGGCCAGCCGGCGCTCGATTATCTGTTCTCGGACGAGGTCCGGGCCAACGGCCCCATGCTGATCCTGCTGGACCTGAACCTGCCGGACATGCAGGGCACGGACATTCTGGCCGAGGTCAAGAAGGACGAGCGGCTCAAGCGCGCGCCCGTCGTCGTCCTGACCACGACCGACGACAAGACCGAGATCCAGCGCTGCTACGACCTGGGCTGCAACGTCTACATCACCAAGCCGGTGGACTATGAGTCCTTCGCAACGGCCATCCGCCAGCTGGGCCTGTTCCTGTCGGTGATGCAGGCGCCGGATATCGAATGACCACGGAGTCTTCGGCTGTGGGGGCCGGCGTGCGTCTGCTCTATATCGACGACGACCGGGGCCTGGCCCGGCTGGTCCAGAAGGAGCTGGGCCGGCACGGCTACACCGTGGTCTGCGCCCATGACGGCGATGAGGGCCTGGACCTTCTGGCTGCGCAGGCTTTCGACGTCATCGCCCTGGATCACTACATGCCCGGCCGCGACGGGATTGATGTCCTGCCCGACATTCTGGCGCGCGACGACGCCCCGCCGGTCGTCTATGTCACCGGCGCCCAGGAGGGACGGCTGGCCGTGGCCGCCCTGCGCGCCGGCGCCGCGGACTATGTCATCAAGGACGTGTCGGAGGACTTCACCTCCTTGCTGCGCTCGGCCCTCGAGGACGCCCTGCATCGGCGTCGACTGGAGCGCGACAACGCCGCCGCCCAGGAGGAAATCCGCCTCGCCCGCGACCGCGCCGAGATCATGCTGAGCGAGGTCAACCACCGGGTCGGCAACTCGCTGCAGCTGGTCTCCACCTTCATGTCGCTGCAACTGCGCCACGTCGGCGACGAGGCGGCGCGGGGCGCGCTGAAGGAGGCCCAGGCCCGGATCGAGGCCGTGGCCCAGGTCCACCGCCGCCTCTACACCTCCGGCGACGTCTCCGGCGTGGCCATGGACGAGTATCTGAAGGGGCTGATCGACGAACTGTCCGCCTCCCTGGCCGCCGACAATCGCTCGCCGCGTCTGGTGCTGGACGCCGAGCCTCTGCGCGTCAGCGTCGATCAGGCGGTGTCCCTGGGCGTCGTCGTCACAGAACTGGTCACCAACGCCGTCAAATACGCCTATGCCCCCGACCATGCGGGCGAGATCCGCATTCATCTGAAGGCGGACGGAGAGGCGCGCGCCCTCCTGACGGTCGAGGACGACGGCGCCGGCCTCGGCGACGGGGGCGTCAAGGGCACCGGTCTGGGCGGCAAGATCATCTCGGCCATGGCGTCGGGGCTGAAGTCGGCCCTCGCCTACGATCCGGCCCATCGTGGCGTCCGCGCCCACCTCGCCTTCGACCTTTGACCGCGCCCGCTCTCCAGTTCGGCCGCGCCGATCCCGATGTCGACTATCTCCATCGCCATGCCGCCTTCGGCCTTCTGGTGCGGGACGGCCGCATCGCCACGGTCCGGGTGACCCGCGACACCCCCTATCATGACCTGCCCGGCGGCGCGGTCGAGGCCGGAGAGACCGAGGAACAGGCCCTGGTCCGCGAATTCCGCGAGGAGACCGGCCTGACCGTCCGTCCCCTTGAACGCCTGCTCGAGGCCGGCCAGTATTTCCGCAAGTCGGACGGCGCCCCGGTCAACAACATCGGCGGGCTGTGGACGGTGGAGCCGGTCTCATACGATCCCGCGTCCAAGGTCGAGGACGACCACGAACTGGTCTGGCTGGACCCCCACGCCGCCCTCGACGCCTTGCGCCACGACGCCCACGCCTGGGCGGTCACGGCCTGGCTCAGGCGGTGATGCAGACCCGGGTGATCCACGGGTCGCGGTGGAAGCCCCTGCTTATGGCCGTGGGCGGTCTTCTGCTCATCTGGCTGGCAGTCTGGGCGATTGAAACCAAAGCCCCTGATTGGGGGGTGTGGCTCTATGGTGCGTTCGGCGTGGTTCTGGCAGCCGTGGGCGCAATCTGGACACTTCGTCCTTCGACCCTGACGTTGACCGACGAGGGCTTCGAAGTTCGCGACGCGGTTGGGCGTCGCTTCAGCGCGCGCTGGAGTTGGATCGCATCGCTGGAACTCTGGCACAATCCCGCGGCTCGACAGGCACTGGTGGCCTGGCGGCTGCGCCCCGGAGCGCCCCGCACTACGCTCGGCCGGATTGATCTGAACCTTTTCGAGATTGACGGCGCTCTTCCGGGCCTGTGGTCGATGGGACCGCAGGAACTTCTGGAGACGATGCAGACCTGGCATTCGGCGGCGACTGCGCGTGACGAGGGGAACACCCCCGCCTGAAAGCCGTTCATCTCCCGAAGGCGTCGCACCCCCGGCGGCGCCCAGTCAGGAGTAGTCCCCATGGCCGATCATGATCGCATCGAAGGCGCCGCCAAGAACATCGGCGGCAAGATCAAGGAAGGCGTCGGCAAGATCACCGGCGACGAGAAGCTGAAGGCTGAAGGCCGCGCCGATCAGGTCGAAGGCAAGGTCCAGAACACCGTCGGCGGCATCAAGGACGCCGTTCGCGACGCCGACAAGCGCTGATCGCGGCGCAAGTTGATCGGAAAGGCCGGCCTTCGGGCCGGCTTTTTCAATTCCGGTCGCCGCCGAACAGCTTGAACGACAGGCCGTCGCTCGCGGGCGCCCCGGCCGGACGGCAGGTCCGCTCGAAGGTCACGCCGCCGCCCGGAACCGCACGAGGCCGCTCCTCGCAAACCTCCGGCGCCGGGGCGTCGCGTCCGAGCATGGCCCGCTCCTCCGGCGCACAGGTCAGGGTGTAGCCGCCTGAGCCGTCCGAGACCTGACGGCAACTGCCGATCCCTTCGGGCTGGAGGCCGGCGGGCAGTTTGTCGCCCAGGGCCGCCTTGAGCTGGGTCCGCACCCGCACCTGACAATGATCCATGGGCTCGGAGCCGCGGAGCACCGGATGGCATTGCGACCGCTCCCAGGCATAGGGATCCTCCATCGCCCAGGCGGGCAGGGCGGGGGCCGCGACCACGGGCTTCGCCGCGCGGGTTGCAGCCTCCTCCGCCACGGAGGGGTCAGGCGGCGCTTCCCAGACGATGGTTCCGCCCGCCGCGACCTGGATCGCGGCCAGAACGGCCAGAAGGGTCGATGTCATCCCGCTCTCTCCTTCGTGTCGCGCCTACTTGCTCAGCAATCGCATGGCCTTGTCCAGCCCGTCGAGCGTCAGGGGGAACATGCGCTGATCCATGACCTCGCCGATCAGTTTCACGGAGGCGGTGTATTCCCAGTACCGTTCGGCCACGGGGTTCAGCCAGACCGACTTTTCCCACTGCTGACAGGCCCGTTTCAGCCAGACGGCGCCGGCCTCCTCGTTCCAGTGCTCGACCGAGCCGCCGGGCATGGTGACCTCATAGGGGCTCATGGTCGCGTCGCCGACGAAGATGGCCCGCCAGTCGCCGCCGAACCTGTTCAGCACCTCCCAGGTCGGGGTCTTTTCCGTGTGCCGCCGCCGGTTGTCCTTCCACACGCCCTCGTAGAGACAGTTGTGGAAGTAGTAGAATTCCAGATGCTTGAACTCGGTCTTGGCCGCCGAGAACAGCTCCTCGACCATCTTGATATGGCCGTCCATCGAGCCGCCGACGTCGAGGAACAGGATGACCTTGATCGTATTGCGCCGCTCGGGCCGCATATGGATGTCCAGCCAGCCCTGACGCGCGGTGCCGTCGATGGTGCCGTCGATGTCCAGCTCCTCAGCCGCGCCCTGACGCGCAAACCGGCGCAGGCGGCGCAGGGCGATCTTGAAGTTGCGGGTGCCCAGCTCGACCGTGACGTCCAGGTTCTTGTATTCGCGCTTCTCCCAGACCTTCATGGCCCGGCCCTGTTTCCCCGGCCCGCCGATGCGCACGCCTTCGGGATTGTAGCCGCCGTGGCCGAAGGGGCTGGTCCCGCCCGTGCCGATCCATTTTGACCCGCCCTCGTGGCGTTCCTTCTGTTCTTCCAGACGTTGTTTCAACGTCTCCATCAGCTTGTCGAACCCGCCCAGGGCCTCGATCTCGGCCTTCTCCTCGTCGGTCAGGAACTTCTGGTTCAGCAGGTTCAGCCAGTCCTCGGGAATGGCGGTGGTCAGGTCCTCGCCGGTCGGCGCCCCCTCCAGCCCCTTGAACACCTTGCCGAACACCTGGTCGAACCGGTCGTAGTGTTTCTCGTCCTTGACCAGCACCGCGCGCGACAGGTGATAGAAGTCCTCGACACGACCCCCGGCCACATCCTTGTCCATGGCCTCCATCAGATGAAGCCATTCCTTCATCGACACCGGAACCTTGGCGTCCTTCAGGGCGGTGAAGAAGGGGATCAGCATGGCTGACAGAGTGGGCTGGCTTCAGCCCCGCCGCAAGATGAACTCGTCATCCATCCAGTCGCCGACCGCGAACTGATAGCCCCCGACGGGTTCGAAACCGTAGGCGGCGTAGAGCTTCTGCGCCTTCAGATTGCCGCTCCAGACCCCGATCCAGAGCGCCCCCGTCGTGTGGGCGGCCATCCACGCCAGCGACAGGTCCAGCAGCTTCGTGCCCAGCCCCAGACCCTGGGCCGCCTTGTCCACATAGAGCCGCCGCAGCTCCAGTTCTCCGGGCCGGGCGTCGGGGTGCGGCAGGCCGTTCGGCCCCGCGTTGGCGAAGGCCACCAAGGCGCCGTCCCGCTCCGCCACCCACCAGGCCGCGCCGGGCTCCTCCAGCTTTCGCGCGAAGGCCCCGGGGCTCCAGGCGGCCTGGAAGAAGACCTCCAGATCGGCCTCGGGATAGGGAATGCCGAACCCGTCGACAAAGGTCGCGAGGAAACACCGCCAGCCCATCTCGGACAGCGGCCCGGCGTCTTCGGGGCGGGCGGATCGGATCGTCACGTCGGTCATGGCCGCGATTACACCGGGGCTGAACCGGCGTCATCCACGAGACGGCTGATGGGGCCCGTGAATGGCCTTATGGCCCCGTTCAGAATTTCATCCGGCCAAGGTCGCCCGGATCGTTCAGCCTGCGCATCCGAAGGTTCTGTGCGAGGATGTGCATCAGCGACTGGTGGGTGTCTTCCACGACGCCGTAGTTGTGGGCTGGCACATGAAGGCTGACATCGGCCAGTTCGACCGCCTCGCCCCCGTTGAACCCCGTCATGGCGATAGACTTCACGCCAAGCTCGCGCGCGGTTTTCAGTACCCGAACGACATTGCGCGACGCGCCTGACGAACTGATCACGATCAGAAGGTCTCCGGTCCGCGCCAGAGAGCGCAGGGGCAGGGCGAACATCTCCTCGGGCCCGATGTCGTTGACGATGGCGGTGATCAGCTCGACATCGGAGGACAGGGTCTGCACCCTCGGGCGAGCGCCGGTTCCGACGGCTGCGCCCTTCAGGTAGTCGCAAAGCAGATGGTTGGCGATCGCCGCGGATCCACCATTACCGCACGAGAAGATCGCCCTGTCCGCGTCGATCGTCGCATCGAGCAGATCTGCGGCCTGTTGCAAGGCTTCGCGCGACACCCTGGCCTGGGCTTCACGGATCTGGTCGAAATAGGCGTCGGCGAAGGCGGCGACGTCGTCATAGGCGCGATCAGGAAACAGACTCATCCCCTCCGCATAGTGCGCTCAGGCGGATTTGTGGAATACAATTCGCG
The DNA here is from genome assembly GCF_052436175.1 of Brevundimonas sp. Classification (GTDB taxonomy): domain Bacteria; phylum Pseudomonadota; class Alphaproteobacteria; order Caulobacterales; family Caulobacteraceae; genus Brevundimonas. The sequence goes on from NZ_JBQVNM010000026.1 coordinate 8,035, forward strand.
ATCCGAGGGGGTCGAAACCGAACGGAACCCGCTTCAGTCCCGCGGCGCGGGCGATATCGTCATGCCGGTCGGGCGGGGCGTAGAAGGCCATGAAGCCGCCGGCGCCGGCGCCCAGCAGCTTGCCCCCCTCGGCGCCGGCCGCGACGGCGGCGTCATGCCAGTCGTCGATGGCGTCGGAGGTGATCCCGTCGGCCAGCGCCTTCTTCAACGACCAGTTTTCCTTGAGAATCTCGCCGAAACTCTCCAGACGTCCGGCCGACAGTTCGTCGCTCAGCAGATGAGCCAGTTCGACCATCCGGCGCAGCCCGCGTCGCGCGGCGGGATCGCTCTCGGTGGCGCGGTTCTGGCTTTCCAGAATGGCGGAGGCGCTGCGCGTGCCGCCTGTGTAGAAGACCACCATCCGCCTTTGCAGCTCAGCCAGACTGTCGCCGGGCATGCGGATGGGCCGCACCTCGACGCTGTCGTCGGGATTGAAGACGATCAGGTTCAAACCGCCATAGGCCGCCGCATACTGATCCTGCTTGCCGATCGGCTCGCCGCAGCGCTCGATCTCGATCTCGCACGCCGCCCTCGCCAAGTCTTCAGCCGAGGTCGGGCGGCCGAGGTAGGCGGACATCACCTGCAACAGGCCGACCGTGAAGCTGCTGGACGATCCCAGGCCCGTGCCGCGCGAGGGGATGTCGGCCGTCGTGGTGACTTCGACTCCTCCGGAGACGCCGAGGCTCTCGAAGGCGGCGCGGAACAGGCGGTGCTCGATCTGATCCAGCCGTTCGACCTCTTCGGTGCGCGAATAGGCCAGGCGGATGCCGCCGTCGAACTTGGGGTTGGCGCTGACATAGACGTATTTGTCGATGGCCGTGCTCACCACGGCGCCGCCGTGACGCCGATAGAAGGACGGCAGGTCGCTGCCGCCTCCGACGAAGCTCATCCGCAGGGGGGTCTGGCTGATGATCACGAGGCTTCCTGCGCGATGATTTCCTCAACGGCCCGGGTGACGGCGGCTTGGGAGGGCAGGGCGGCGCGCCAGCCGGTGGCGGCCAGTCGGTCGATCGAGTAGCGGAAGCGGGGCACGTCCCCGACCCAGCCGCGATTTCCCTCTCCGAAAGCGATCTCGGCGCCGGGCGAGACGCGGTCGCGCACCGTTTCGGCGATGAAGCGAACGGTCACGCCGTCATCGGCCGGGCCGATGTTGAAGACCTGACGCGCTCCCTCAAGCGTGCGGATGTGCAGCATGGCCGAGACCAGATCCTCGACATGGAGATAGGCCTTCTGCTGCGTGCCGTCGCCCAGCACCTCGAGCCGATCCGGCGTGGCCTTCAGCTTGCGCACGAAATCCAGGATGACGCCGTGTGTCGCCGGGGCGCCAATGACGTTCGGAAACCTCAGAATATTGATCCGGCCGAGGCCCGCCTCGGCGGCCGCGCTGATCTGGGCCTCGGACGCCAGTTTCATGGCGCCGTAGTTGGAGATCGGCATAAGGGGGCCGATGTCCTCGTGGATCAGCGCCTCGCCCTGGTCGCCATAGATGGCCGAACTGGAGGCGAAGTGCAGGACCGGAACGCCCTGGTCCCGCATCGCCGCCAGCACGCCGAACGTGGTCAGAAAGGTGCGGCGCAGGTCGATGGTCGGGTCTGACACGCCGGCCGGGATGTCGGAATTGGCCGCCAGATGCCAGATTTCATCGGCGCCTCCGGCCTGGCCGATCGCCTCGGCCATGCGCGCAGCGTCGCTGCAGTCTGCCTGGATGAAGCTGAAGGCGCCGTCGGTCTCGAACTCAGCCAGGGTCTCGCGTCGACCCGTGGACAGATCGTCGATTGCGACCACCCGATCGCCCGACGCCAGCAGCCTGCGGATCAGGTTCACGGCGATGAAGCCGGCGCCGCCGGTGACGAGGTGGCGAACGGCCAAGTCGGTGTCCTCTCGAATTGCTGAGTTTCAATAGACGCAGGCGCCGCCCGGCTCAAACGGCAAAAGCCCGCGTGGTCTTCGCGCGACGGCCGATCTCCTCTAGCTAGGGATGATGATCCATCCCGTTCTCCTCTGCGGCGGTTCCGGCGCCCGGTTATGGCCGCTGTCGCGGAAGAGCCTGCCGAAGCAGTTTTCGCGCTTCCAGGCGGGCGACACCCTGTTCCAGGCGTCGATCCGGCGGCTGACCGGGCCGGATTTCGCGCCGCCGCTGGTGGTGACCGCCAACGACTTCCGCTTCATCGTCATGGAACAACTGGGGGCCCTGGGCGTGACCCCGGCCGGGGTTCTGATCGAGCCGGATCCCCGCAACACCGCTCCGGCGATCCTGGCGGCGGCCCTGTGGCTGCAGTCACATGATCCGAACGCCCTGATGCTCGTGGCGCCGTCCGATCATCTCATCCCGGACGGCGACGGCTTCCGTGCGGTGGTCGCCTCGGCGGTCGATACGGCAATGCAGGGGCGGATGGTGACCTTCGGCATCCAGCCGGAATGGGCGGAAACGGGGTATGGCTGGCTGGAACTGGCGGCGGCGCCGGATGATCTGGGGCCTCAGGCGCAACCCCTGCTGCGCTTCGTGGAAAAGCCTGACGCGACGACCGCATCCACCATGCTGGAGGCGGGAAACTATCTCTGGAACGCGGGTATCTTCCTCTCCACGGTCGACACTCTGATCGAGGCCTTCCAGGTCCATGCGCCGGTCATGCTCGAGGCGGTGCGGGCGGCGGTCGCCGAAGCGGCCCCGGATCTCGACTTCATCCGGCTGTCGCCCGAGCCGTGGTCGTCGCTGGAGGCCGACTCGCTGGACTATGCGGTGATGGAAAAGGCCGACAACCTCTCGGTCGTGCCCTATGCCGGGCGCTGGACCGATCTTGGGGACTGGGAGGCGGTGCGGCGCGAGGCCGGGCCGGATCATCGGGGCGTGTCGATCCAGGGCGCCGCCCTGGCCCTGGACTGCGCCGACAGCCTGTTGCGTTCGGAGCCCGGGGGCCCTCGACTGGTGGGGCTCGGTCTGACCGACGTCATCGCCGTGGCCATGCCCGACGCCGTCCTGGTGATGGACCGGAGCCGGGCTCAGGAGGTTCGGCGGGCGGTCTCCGCCCTCAGGTCCGAGGGTGCGGCGGAGGCTGAAACCTTTCCGCGCGAACACCGCCCCTGGGGATCCTACGACAGTCTGGCGAGCGAGGAGCGCTTCCGGGTTCGTCGCCTCGTCGTCAATCCCGGCGCCGCCCTCTCGTTGCAGAGCCACGCGCGTCGCACCGAACACTGGATCGTGGTCGAGGGGCGGGCCCGCGTGACGATCGATGCGGTCGTTACGCACATCGAGGTCAACCAGTCGATCTGCATTCCGTTTGGCGCCGTTCATCGGCTGGAAAATCCGGGCGCGGCTCCGCTGGTTCTCATCGAGGTCCAGACCGGCGACTATTTTGAAGAGGACGATACGGTCCGCTACGACCGGCCGCCCGGCTGATCGTCAACGCCGCGTCGCGGGCCCATAGAACAGGGCGTTGAACAGCAGGCGGACGGAGGCCCTCGCCTGGGCGCGGTTGACCACGTCGGGGCCCAGGACGATCACCCGACCCTCGCCCAGCGGCAGGTCGAGCACCGCTTCGGATCCCGCCAGCTTCTGCGGGCCGATCGCCCAGCCGCTGGAGACGCTGACCGTCCGGGGATAGCGGGCGATGGAGGCCGCGCCCGGAACCGCGCGGAAGCCGGCATTGCGGTTGAAGAAGACGTCCAGCGACGGTGTGACGCCGAAGGCCAGGGGCCGCGTCGGATCGACCTCCGTCTTCAGCAGGGCACCGGGGATGAAGAACTCCGTGGAGGGCAGGGGCCGGTTTCCGGCGGTCTCGCCCGTCGTCAGGACGTCCGTGACCGGCGCCCCGAGGGCCGCCGCCAGACGATGAGCCGAGCCGATGGTCACCACACTGCCGCCGCCTCGCACGAAGGCGTCGATCTGGGGCAGGGTCTTCTCGGCGGTGATATAGCCGAGCCAGTCGCGATACTCGGCTGGAATGTCGGCGGCCGCCGGCTGGCCGCGCTGGGCCGAGGCGGCGAGATTTTGCGGGACCATGTCTGCGGCGAACAGCAGGACGTCGAAACGGGCGTTCAGGTCGCCGGCGTCGAGCTGCTGGGGATAGACGACCTCGAACGGATATTCGAACTGCTCCAGCAGCCAGCGGGTCCAGCCCGAGGCCATCGAGCCGCCATAGCGATCGACCAGGCCGATGCGGACCGGCTTCAGGTCGATGTCCTCGCCCGACGGCGCCCGCCCGACCGCGACCGCGCTCAGGCCCAGTTCCCTGACCGCCGTTTCGAGGATGGCGCGGCTCTGCGCCGTCGCCGGGATCCAGAGCGCGCCAGGGGCGAGCGTCCGGCGGCCGAGGCGGGTCTCGTCCTTGCGCCAGGACACGGCCTGACCGGCCTTCAGCAGCCGATTGGTCAGGATGAAGCCGTTGATCGCCTGATGGTCCACCAGCCAGCCGGCGTTCCCCGAGCCCGTGATCCGGCCGGGCGCGGGCGTCAGGACATCGGCCACCCGTTCGGTCGGCGCCTCGAAGCCGTCGAGGATACGGTCGAACCGGACCCCCATCTGCAGGGCCAGGGTATAGCCGGTGGCGTCATAGGGGAGGGCGGGCGGCCCGCCGGGATACTGCAGGTCGTGGGGGTGGTCCTGGGGCTCGAACATGTCCAGCACATGCGGGCGATAGGCCTGGGCCGTCTTCACCACGAACGAACCGACCGGGTATGTCTTGCCGCCGACCGTGAAGGCGGCGGTGGCGCGGTCCACATCCACCCCGGTCTTGATGAGGCTGTTCACGAAGGCCGTGGCGTTGGCCATGTCGGGCTGGTCGGCGGGGATGACATAGCCGCGCGGATCGCGCAGGGAGGGATCGCGCAGCACCTTGTCGTAAAGGGTCGGGTCGATGCCGCGACGGCCCTCGGCCTCCCCGGCCGCCGCTTCCAGCGCCTCGACCCGCGTCGGTGTGACGCGCCAGGTGTCGGTGTTGCCGCGCGCGATGGCGTTGTCGCCCATCTTCCAGATGTTGAACAACAGCTTGTCGCGGTTGCGCGAGGCGTAGTCGAGGACGGCGCGGTTGATGGACAGGGAGTAGTCGATTGACTGACGGAATCGCCATTCCTGCGGCGCGACCGGCGCGGGCAGGTCGTTGCGTGGCAACTGCTGGTCGGGGATCAGGGCGATGCGGCTGGGGGTGGGGTGGCCGGTGATCTCGGTCAGCAGGCCCACGGCGTTGTGGAAATAGGTCACCGACCGCTCCATCCCGTTGTTCCAGGTGGAGTAGTTGGCGCCCGATCGCATGGTCGAACCCGGCTTGCCCTCGGCGATCAGCCGGCTGTGCATGGCCGCCCCGACCTCGGACAGTGTGCCCATGACCAGCGGGTCGTAGTTGTAGTTGAAGGGATCGCGGAACGGCGGCATGAACACCACCGTCCCCGCCGGCGCCGTCTGGTGGTGGTTGTAGATGATCTGCGGGAACCACTCGCGGAAGAACTGGCGATTGACGTTGGTCGTCTCGCGCATCGCCGAGAGGTAGTAGTCGCGATTGTTGTCGTGGCCGACATAGGCCTGATAGAGGCGCGGGATCGAGTTGAACTCGCGCTTCGCCGGGTCCTCGTTGCGCATGTACCAGTCGCTGACCAGCTCCCACCCGTCCGGGTTCAGCGGCGCGAACAGGATCACCACGTCGTCCAGTATGCGCAGCGCCTCCGCGTCGGTCGCGGTCAGGTATTCATGGATGGCGGCGATCAGGGCCTGGGGCGGGACGACCTCTGTGGCGTGCAGGCCGCCGTCGATCCAGACCACCGCCTTGCCTTCGGCGGACAGGGCGCGGGCTTCCGCCTCGGTGACGCCCTCGGCCTTGGCCAGCTTGCGGGCGATCTCCTGATAGCGGTCCAGCCGGGCTATGTTGGCCGGGGAGGAGACCGCGGCCACATACATGGTCCGCCCCTCCGTCGACTGGCCGATCTCCATCAGCCTGATGCGGTTGGACTGGGTCGCCACCGTCTTCAGCCAGGACTCGAAGGCCGTGTAGTCGATCAGCCGGTAATCGTCCCCGACCTCCTGACCGAAGGCCTCCCGCGGTGAGGTCACGGGTGTCGGCGCCGGCTGCTGGGCCAGGGCCGCCGGCGCGAGGGCAAGCCCCAGCATCAGGCTCGCCGTCAGGGCGGCGGTCGCGGCGACGAGGGGTCTCAGCATGGATAGGGCTCCGGCATGACGGCGGCTGTCAGGACCATGACGCGATCCGCGCCGGGAATCCGCCGATCCGACCACGGATTTGATCCGGCGACCACCGCCTGTTGACCCGTGCGCCGTCGTTACGGCCGGTAACATCGTGTGGCGCCGAGGCGTCAGACCGATGAAACGGATTGATCCCATCTTCCGGGACGGTCACAAACGCAGACCGGTCCGCGCATGAAATTCAACGACGAGACCGGCTCCAGGGAGAACGGGACATGACGACAGAGACCACCGCCGCCGCCGCCGAGACCGGACGACCGAAAGGCGCCGGCGCCGCCTTCGCCTATGTGACGACCCTGTTCTTCGCCTGGGGTTTTGCGACCTCCCTGATCGATCCGCTGATCGCGGCCGTGAAGCGGGTGTTCGACCTGAACAACGCCGAGGCCTTTCTGACCACCTTCGCCTGGTTCATCGCCTACGGCCTGATGTCCCTGCCGGCGGCTTCGGTCCTGTCCAAGCTCGGCTACAGCCGTTCTATCATCGGCGCCCTGATCGTCATGGTGGCGGGCTGCCTGATCGTGCCGGCCGCGACGGCCGCGGACTGGTATCCGGGCGTGCTGGTGGCCCTGTTCGTCATCGCCTCGGGCGTCACCCTGCTGCAGGTCGCCGCCAACCCCCTGGTCGCCGAACTCGGCAGCCGCAAGGGCGCGTCGAGCCGGCTGAACCTGTCCCAGGCGTTCAACTCGCTGGGCACGACCATCGGGCCGTGGCTGGGCTCGCATGTGCTGCTGACCGGCGGCGTCTTCGCGGCCGGGGCCGTGGTCACCGCCGCCACCCGCACCCAGTCGCTGCGCAGCATCGACATGGCCTTCCTGAGCATGGGCGCCTTCTTCGCCCTGATCGCCGTCTTCATCTTCACCGCTCGCAAGAGCATCAACGCCGCCGCGCCCAAGACCGTCGGGGCCGCCGTCTCGCCGTTCAAGGCCCTGTCCTCGCCCTGGGCGATCTTCGGCGCCCTGGCCATCTTCGTCTATGTGGGGTCCGAGGTTGCGATCGGCGGCATGCTGACCAACTTCCTCGAAAGCCCCGAGGTCCTGAACGCCCCCATCGAGACGGCGGGCAAGATGGTCGCCCTCTACTGGGGCGGCGCCATGGTCGGCCGGTTCCTCGGCAGTTTCCTGATGCGCTGGGTCGCCCCGGCCAAGCTGCTGGTCGGCTGCACCGTTGCGGCGGGCCTGTTGTGCCTGATCGTGTCTCAGGTGGGCGGACCCACGGCGGCCTATGCGGCCCTGTCGATCGGCCTGTTCAATTCGATCATGTTCCCGACCATCTTCACCTTGACGCTGGAGCGCTCGACCGCCCCGACCTCCGCGACCTCCGGCCTGCTGGTCTTCGGCATCATCGGCGGGGCCCTGCTGCCCCAGGTCGCGGCGCGGATCGCCGATGCGGCGGGCCAGATCGCCCCGGCCTTCATCGTGCCGGCGCTGGGCTATGTCGCCCTGGCCGTCTTCGCCATCGCCTGCGTCCGCACCCGTCCGGCCAACACCGACGCGGCGCCGACGGTCGCGGGTCACTAAAACCGCACCGCCATCAGGCGACACGAGAAGGGCCGGGGCGGAGCGATCCGCCCCGGCCTTTTTTAGTCTAGGGCGCGGCGGCGAACGCCGGCCTCTGGGTCGCGACGAAGGCCTCCCAGGACGTCCGGTCGTGGAAGTCCAGCCCGCCGTCCCAGGCCGACCCCATGTAGTAGGTGAAGGGACGGCCCGGCGTGACCCGCACCAGGATCAGATAGTTGTCCGCGTCCTCGGCGAAGCCCTCGACCATGGCCGGATCGACCAGGATGGCGATGCCGATGCCGCCATGCTCGGGGTTCTCGGGCTCCCAGAACATCAGCCGGCCGTTCTCGCGGTCGCGGGTGACGAAGCCCGAGCCGTTCTCGTTCTTCCGCTTGGAGATGCCGATGCCGACGATCAGGGGCTCGGTCGTGTCCGAGTTCAGCGTCGAGGTCATGCGGGTGAAGCTGGAGCCCAGCGGCAGGGAGAAGTCGCGCGTCTCCCAGACCTTGCGCGCCACATCGACGGGCCAGGGCCGGTAGTCGACGCTGAACCGGGCCTCGTCGCCGCCGGTTTCCTCGATCCGGTAGGTCGAGAAGTTGCGGCTGGTCCACAGCTTGTTGTCGAACCAGATCCCCAGACCGCCCGCACCGCGTCCGCGCCCGACGTCGTAGTAGTCCAGCCCCTCGCCGCGATCGGTGTGATAGTTGGGGAACTTCAGCATCCGGTCCATGAAGGGCCAGCGCACCCGCTTGGCCCAGACATCGATTCCCGAGCCCGACGGCGCCTCGCGCGCCTCCAGCGCCGGACCATAGATACGGTGGGCGACACGGTCGTTCTCCCACAACAGATCGTCCAGACGGTCCGGGGCGAAGCGGACGACGGCGCGCGGCGTCTGCTGATCGGCCGGCGGCGGCGCCAGGGGCTCGACCGTCGAGGGACGGCCCGTGGCGGCCGGGTCATAGGCGAGGGCGTGGGTGGCGCGCATCTCGGCCTCGCGCCGGCGCGTCTCCTCAGGGCCGACGACCGTGACGGGCGCGGGCGGCGTCGGGGTGGTGGCGGCGATGACCTCCGGCACGTCCCGCTTGGGCTCGGCGACCGGCAGGGTCTGGGTCGGTGCGTTCAGATCGGCGATCTGGAGCCCGGCCAGGATGTAGGTCCCCGTGGTGTAGAGGCCGACCTCGTCGGGCCCGGTGGCCACGGGCATGTCGCCGGTCTTCTGGGTCGCGCCGATCAGGCCGCTGGGCAGGACATGGCGGTTCAGCGCCGCCCAGCCCCGCGTCACGTGGGGCAGATAGGTTTCGCGATCCAGCAGACCATGGTTGATCCCCCAGGCCAGGGCGTAGACGTAGAAGACCGAGCCCGAGGTCTCGGCCTGCGGATAGGTCTCGGGGTCCAGCAGGCTGGCGCGCCACAGGCCGTCGTCTTGCTGCAGTTCGATCACCCGGCCGGCCATCTGGCGGAAGATGTCGACATAGAAGTCGCGCCCGGCGAAGTCGGCCGGCACGCTCTCCAGCCAGCGGACCAGCCCGCCCATGACCCAGCCGTTGGCGCGCGACCAGTAGATGTGGCCGCCCCGGGCGTCGCGATGGTTCTCGTCCTTGAACCTCTCGTCGCGGAGGAACAGTCGCTGCTCGGGGACCCACAGGCGGGCGGCGGTGCGACGCCATTCCTTGTCGGCGGCGGCCAGGTATTTCGGATCGCCGGTGAGGGCCGACATCCGGGCGAAGACCGGCGGGGCCATATAAAGGGCGTCGGCCCACCACCAGACCAGCTGCGGCGTCTCGGTCGAGCGGTTCAGGTGCGGAACCTGCCAGTCCAGGCGCTGCCGAAGCGGCGCCAGCACCCCTTCCTGACGGCGTCGGGCGTAGAGCTCCTCGTAGAGATCGCCGATGGCTATGTCGTCGGCGTTCAGCATGGTCGGGCCCGACCGGGCGCCCCGGACGCTGTAGTTGTAGTGCTCGGCCACGGCGGTCAGGAACCGCAGGGTCTCGGGATCGTCCGACTTCCGCGCCAGCCGGGCCGCCCCGACATAGAAGGTCGCGGCCACCCAGTTGGACGACATCTGGCTGAGGTTGCTGCCGGTCGACAGGGCTATGGGCTCGCGCGCCATGGCGGCGATCTGGCTGGCGGCGACATAGTCCACGGACGCCAGCGCCTCATCCCGCGAGGGCAGGCTGGCCGGATCGGTGTTCAGTGCCGGGCGCGACGTCGGCTCCAGCCAGGCCGCTTCGACCCCGGGGGGCAGGGCGTTCTGGGCCGCACCCGGCGTCGCCAGTGCGGTCGTAGCCAGCAGGGCGGCGATCAGGGCCAGGCGCGGGCGGGCCAGACGCGGACGGGCCGGGGCGGAACGCTGGGACATGGTCTTCCTCCGTCGGCGCGATTGAGCCCGCGCCCTAAGCTTTGGTGGGCGCAGGATGGACCGGGCGGACCGTCAGGGAAACCGGTGTCTATCCTGCGCGGCGGATCGTCCCGAGGGAGGTCTGCCGCCTTGTCATCAGCATATCGTCCGCTATCGTGAGACGGAAGAACAGAATGTGGGAAAACGGCCTGCGCCGATCGACGCATCATCAGGCCGTTCCCGCGCCGAGGAGGACACCCGTCATGGATCGTAGAACCCTGCTGCGCCTCGGCGCCGTCGGCGCCCTGGCCCCCATCGCCGCTCCGGCCTGGGCCCAGGAGACGGGGCGCACCTTCGACGCCGCCGACTTCGGCGCTGCGCCCAATACCGATGCTGTCCAGACCCGCGCCCTCCAGGCCGCCATCGACGCCGCCTCCGGCGCGGGCGGCGGAACCGTGGTGCTGAAGCCGGGCGTCTATCGCTCGGGCTCCCTGTTCGTGAAGTCCAACGTCACCCTGAACATCGGACGGGGCGCCACGCTGAAGGGCGTCACCGACCTGAACGCCTATCCGATGGTCCGCACCCGGGTGGCCGGGATCGAGATGGACTGGCCGGCCGGCCTGCTGAACATCTACCAGCAGACCAACGCCCGCATCACCGGCGAGGGACTGGTGGACGGCGACGGCAAGGTCTTCTGGGACAGCTACTGGGCCCTGCGCCGGGAGTATGACCCCAAGGACCTGCGCTGGGCCGCCGACTATGATTGCCGCCGGCCTCGCCTGATCCACATCTATGACGCCGACAAAGCCGAGGTCTCGGGTCTCAACCTGGCGCGGTCGGGCTTCTGGACCGTCCACGTCTGCTATTCGCGCGATGTGAAGGTCGCCGACCTGATCATCCGCAACAACATCGGCGGTCGCGGTCCCTCGACCGACGGGGTGGACATCGATTCCTCCGAGCGGGTCCTGGTCGAGCGCTGCGATCTGGCGGTCAACGACGACGCCCTATGCATCAAGGCCGGGCGCGACTGGGATGGCCTGCGCGTCGCCCGCCCGTGCCGCGAGGTGAAGATTCGCGACTGCATCGTCCGCGACGCCCTGGCCGGCATGACCTTCGGCTCGGAGACCTCCGGCGGCTTCCACGACATCGAGGTCTCGGGCCTCAGGATCGAATATCCGGTGCCGCTGGGGATTTTCTTCAAGTCGGGGCACACGCGTGGCGGGATCATCTCGGGCATACGCATCCGAGATGTCCACTTGCAGGACGTGGCCACCCTGATGCGGGTGAACCTGAACTGGTATCCGAACTATTCCTACGCCCAGATCCCGCCGGGGATCGCCAGCCCTCCCGACTACTGGACCGCACTCGCCACCCCCGTGCCGCGCGAGCAGGGCATCCCCAGCATCCGCGACGTGCGGATGGCCAATATCAAGGCCGTAGGCGGCAAGATCGGCTTCGAGGCCGCCGCCTACGCCGAGGCGCCGCTGGAGGACTTCCGCTTCGACAACCTCGACTGGGACGTGCGCGAGGCGGGAACCATCGCGAACGCCAGGGACTGGCGGTTCACGAACTGCAGGATCGACACCCTCGACGGCACGGGCCCGAAGGTGACGGCGTCGACCGGGGTCACGGGTCTGGCCTGAAGGTCGCGCCGAACCGAACCCGACGCGGCGCATTCTCCTCGCCGAGGAGATCGATCATGGCCGCACGACCCACCTGGCAGGGACATCTGAAGCTGTCGCTCGTCACCTGTCCGGTGGCGCTCTACGCGGCGACGTCGTCGTCGAACGAGATCCACTTCAATCTCATCAATCCCGAGACGAACAACCGTATCCGCATGGTCCCGACGGACCCGGACACGGGGCCGGTCGAACGGTCCGATCTGGTCAAGGGCTATGAGGTGTCAAAGGACGAATACGTCCTGTTCGACGACGCCGATTTCGACAAGGTCCGGCTGGAGAGCACCAAGACCATCTCCATCGACGCCTTCGTCGATGAAAGCGACATCGACCGGCTCTACTGGGACGACCCCTTCTTCGTCGTGCCGGACAAGGGCGCGGGGGCGGACGCCTTCGCCGTCATCCGCGACGCCATGATGAAACAGGGCAAGGTTGCGCTGGGCAAGCTGGTGCTGCGCGGTAAGGAGCGGCAGCTGGCGCTGGAGGTGCGGGGCAAGGGTCTTCTGGCCTACACCCTGCGCGCCCATGACGAGGTGCGCGACGCCGACGACTACTTCGACGACATTCCGACGGTGAAGGCCGACGCCGACATGGTCGAGATCGCCGCCCGCATCATCGCCCAGAAGGAGGCCGACTTCGATCCGACCGCCTTCAAGGACCAGTACGACGACGCCCTGCGTGAACTCATCAAGTCCAAGACCAAAGGCGGCAAGGGCATGGTCGAGGTAGCCGAGCCCGACGACACCAATGTCATCGACCTGATGGAGGCCCTGCGGAACAGTCTGAAAGGCTCCGCGACCGGTACGAAAAAACCGGCGGCCAAGAAAGCGCCCGCGAAGAAGGCTCCGGCGAAAAAGCCCGCTGCGAAAACGAAGGCGGCCTGACCTCGGAAACTCCGCTCATCCCGGCGAAAGCCGGGACCCAGTGCTTTGGGCGATGACCGTGCGAGGTTCGACGCAGACGGCAATCCAGCGCATCGCCACGCGCAAGGACTGTGTACCGGCTTTCGCCGGGATAAGCGGACTATGTAGACACGCCCATCGCCTTCAGCGCGGGCTTCAGGCTGGTCGCCGACTTGCGGAAGTCCGCCCAGGGATCGGCCTTCTTCAACAGCGCTGAATAGGTCCACAGATTGAACGCCGCGGGGTCGAGCCCGGCCTTCACCTGACCCCAGGACAGGGGGAAGGCGATGCCGCCGCCCGGCCGCGCGCGGGGCGACCAGGGCGCCACCGCTGTCGCCATCCGCCCGTTGCGCAGATAGTCGATGAAGATCTTCCCGCCTCTCGCCTTCTTGGCCAGGGTGGTGGTGAACCGGTCCGGCGCATCCGTGCGCAGACTCTCGGCGACGGCCTTGGCGAAGGCCTTGCACTGGTCCCAGGTGATCCGGCTGCGGGCGTCGGTCTTGATGGGCACGACGACGTGCAAACCCTTGCCGCCGGTGGTCTTGACGAAGGGGGTCAGGCCCAGGCCCTCCAGCTTGGCCTTCACCCCCTTCGCGGCGGCGATCACATCGGCGAAATCCAGCCCCTCGTCCGGATCGAGGTCGAAGGTGACCTGGTCCGGGATTTCGGGCTCGCCCGGCGCGCAGCCCCAGGGATGCAGCTCCAGCCCGCCCGACTGGCCGATGGCGACCAGTCCGCCGACGTCCACGGCGGCGATATAGGGGGTGCGCTGTTTCACATCGATCAGCTTCAGCCGCGGGCTGGACCCGGTCATGGCGTGGCGCTGGAAGAAGGTCTCGCCACCCACGCCGTCCGGCGCGCGGATGATCGAGGTCGGCCGGTCGCCGACGTGGGGCAGGATGCGCTCCGCCGCCGCCCCATAGTAGCGGGCCAGATCGGCCTTGGTGATCGCCGGACGGCCGTCGCAACCGGGCCATAGCACCTTGTCGGGACTGGAGATCGTCACTCCGGCGACGACGACCTTGCCGGCCTTGCCCGTCGTCGGAGATCTGACGGTGGTCGTCGCCTTCGGCGCCTTGGCGACGGGCTCGGCCATCTCGGTCGGCGCCTGGGGCGCCTGGGTCACCTCTGCGGCGGTCTTGTCCTCGCGCAGCCCCTTGAACGCCGCCTGTCGCAGCGACCCGCTCTCGGTGTAGCCGCCGTGTTCGACCTCGGCGACCAGCACCGGCCTGACCCAGTGAATGTCGCTCGTCCCCTTGGGCGCGCCCGCCCCGGTGAAGGGGCTCCGCGTGGCCGCCGCCGCCTTCAGAGCCGGCAGAAGCGTCTTCGTCACCGCCGCGCCGTACCCCGTGCCGACCCGGCCGAGATAGCGCAGGCCGTCGCCTTCGCGCACGCCGACCAAAAGGGACCGGAACCGCTTCCCGCCCTCGGAAGACCAGCCGCCGATCACCACCTCGTCCCGACCCCGACATTTGGATTTGACCCAGGTCGACGATCGCCCGGCGTGATAGGGCGCGTCGAGTTTCTTGGAAATGACCCCCTCGAGGTCCATCCGGCAGGCGCTTTCCAGCACGGCCTGTCCGGTCGAGGCGAAATGCTCGACGAAGCGCAGCCGCTTGGACGCCGCCTTTCCCACCCGGTCGATATAGGCCTGCAGCCGCGCCTTGCGGTGAGACAGCGGCAGTTTGCGCAGGTCCTCGCTGCCCTCGAACAGCAGGTCGAAGGCGAAATAGACCAGCCCGCCTGTCTTCTCCTCCGAGATCGCCGCCTGCAGGGCGGAGAAGTCCGGCATGTGGTCGTCGTCCAGCGCGCACAGCTCGCCGTCCAGCACCGCGTCTGGCCAGCCGGCGGCGTCGGCGGCCAGCTCGGGGAAGCGCTCAGTCCAGTCCAGCCCCTTTCGCGTGCGCAGGGTCGCCCGTCCGCCGCCGACGGCGATCTGGAGGCGATAGCCGTCGAACTTGATCTCGTGCGCCCAGCCCGGCGCGCCCGGAGGATGGTCGGCGATCTTGCACAGCTGGATGGGCACGAAGGCGTGTGGTCGCGTCGCCGTGGAGGTCTGGGCCTTGGTCGGTTTCGGCCGGGACGGCGCCTTGCGTCCGGTCGGCTTCGACGCGGTCCACTGTTTCGTTCCGGCGGCGATCTCCGCTAGCGACCGACCCGTGGTGATCGAGGCGTCGATCTCGGCCAGGGCGTCGCCCTCGCCGGGCACCGCGTGGTCGTCCTTCTCCTTGATGAGCAACCAGTTGTTGCGCTTGGACGGCTTGCCCCGATCCGACTTCAGCCGCACCAGAGCCCAGCCGCCCTTCAGGCGCTCCCCGTCCAGCCTCATCTTGATCGACCCCCTGGCGAAGTCTTCCGACAGGGTCTCAGGGTGTTGGGGCGCCCAGGTCCCGACGTCCCACAACTGGACCGTGCCGGCCCCGTAGTTGCCCGCCGGGATCGTCCCCTCGAACGACCCGTAGTCGAGCGGATGATCCTCCACCTCGACCGCCAGCCGTTTGATCGCCGGATCGCGCGACGGCGCCTTGGTCACCGCCCAGGACTTCAGCACCCCGTCGATCTCGATGCGGAAGTCGTAGTGAAGCCGCGTCGCCGCGTGCCGCTGGATCAGAAAGGCGAGGGGCGCCGCGGCCTTGCGCTTCTTGCGGACGCCGCGCGGCTCGGGCGTGTCGTCGAAGCGACGCTTGGCCTGATAGGTGTCGAGTTCGCCGCGCATCTCATCCCCGGATCCTGAGGAGGGTGAAACGCGCCAGCAGACGTTGCGATCAATCGCCCCCAAATCGCCCGGTACACAGAAAAAGGGCCCGGAGCGGCGAACGCTCCGGGCCTTGAGTCTGCGGTGGAAGATCAGGGAGGGAAGATCAGTATTTCCAGCGCAATCCGATGGCGACCTCGCGGCCCGTGTG
Source organism: Brevundimonas sp. (assembly GCF_052436175.1). Taxonomy (GTDB): domain Bacteria; phylum Pseudomonadota; class Alphaproteobacteria; order Caulobacterales; family Caulobacteraceae; genus Brevundimonas. The sequence continues at coordinate 23,582 of NZ_JBQVNM010000026.1, forward strand.
CCGATAGTCCGACACGCGATCCAGCACATCGACGTAGCGGTCCACGTATTCGTCGGTCAGGTTGATGCCCTCCAGCGAGACCGTCATGTTCGGCGAGAACTCCCAGGACATCGAGGCGTCGATGTTGGTCGTGTCGTTGACGCCCTCTTCCGAGTTGCCGTTCGCCCCGGGGAAGGACAACAGGTACTGGCTGCGGTGCGCGGCCGAGACCCGCGCCTGGAACCCGCCCTTCTCGTAATAGAGGGTGGCGTTGGCGGTGTTCTTGGACTGGCCGGTCAGGCGGTTCTTGCCGGCCGTGCCGTAGCCGACCTCGGAATCCACGAAGGTGACGTTGCCGATGAAGCCGAAGTTCGACCAGAAGCCGGGCAGGAAGGTGAAGGGCTGCTGGTACTGGATCTCGACCCCCTTCAGCCAGCCGCCGTCGCCGTTGATGCGGCGGGTGACCTGGAAGATGTCGGTCGGGCTGGCCGCGCCCTGCAGCAGTTCGAGCGGCAGGCCGAGCTGGTCGTAGGGCAGGCCCTCGGTCACCGAGGTGATGAAGCTGTCGATCTCCTTGTAGAAGACGGCGACCGCCAGCAGGCCCTCGTTCTGGAAGTACCACTCGGCCGAGGCGTCGTAGTTGGTGGCGCGGAACGGGTCCAGCAGCGGGTTGCCGTAGGAGACGGTGCGCGTCGTGGGCGAGACGCCGCCGCCGGGCGTCAGATCGCCCAGGGTCGGCCGCGACATGACCTTGGCGGCGCCGAGACGCAGGACCAGGTCGTCACGCGGCTCCAGGGCCAGGTTGAACGACGGCAGGACGTCGTCGTAGTCGTTCTCCGTGGTGACGTAGTTGTAGGTGGTGACCGCCGGCGTGCCCGTGGTGACCGTCTGCCAGCCCTTGGCCGTGACCTCGGTCTGGGCGTAACGGATGCCCACGTTGCCCCGCAGGGTCATGCCCGCCACGGTGGTGTTGAAGTCGGACTGCAGGAAGACGCCCTTGTCGGTCTCATAGACCTCCCGCTCGCTGCGGTTGGCCACCAGCGGGTCGTTGTAGAAGCTCAGGCTCTCGGCCAGTTTGCGGATGTCCGGAACGATGAAGCTCAGGGTCGAGCCGGAGGGCGCATCGACATAGCCGTCGATGCTGACGACCCGGCCCCACTTGTCGACGCCGAGCGCGGCCTCCGTGCCGGTCGGCGCGGTCTTGGTGCGGGCCAGACCGAAGGTCTCGAAGTCATAGGTGCGGTATTCGCCGCCGCCCTTGAAGCTGATCGACGGGGTCCAGTCATAGGTCAGAGACCCGGCCAGGACGTTGTTCTCGAAGTTGCCGCCGCCGTTGCTGCGGGTCGCATTGGTCAAGCGGAAGGGCGCGCCCGAGGTGGTGTCGAAGCCGTAGCTGATCATCGGCTGGCGATTGTTCTCGCGCGCATCATAGGTCCATCTGGTGCTCGGCGTCGTCTCGAAGCGATAGGCGACGTTCAGCGGCGTGCGGGCCTCGGACCGGTTCAGCCCGACCTTCAGATTACCGTGCAGGCGATCGGTGAAGTCGTGACGGGCGTTGATCGACGCCTGGTAGAAGGTGCTCTCGTTGCGCGTGAAGCCATTTTCGGCGGCCACGATCACATTGTCGAACACGCCGTAGGAGAAGGCGTTGCGCGACCTGTCGATCTCGTATTCACGCACGACGACCTGGTTCACGGCCGCGCGGCTGAACGACCAGGCCTCCAGGTTCGGGCTCTCGGTCTCGGAGTTGAAGCGCGAATAGAGCAGGTCCAGCGTGACCTCGGTCCGCTCGCTGGGACGCCATTGCAGGGCGCCGGTCATGCCCAGCCGATCCTCGAAGGTCTGGCCCAGGGTGTAGCGCGGAATGCGCGGATAGAAGGCCGACAGGACCTCGTCGCGCTGGGCCGTCGTGGTGCAGGGGATGCAGCCGCCGAAGTTCTGGCCGACGCCGTAAGGGAAGATGGCCGAGGCGTTGGCGGGCCGCGTCGGGTTGGGATTGCCCGCCTGCCAGCGGGTCGTGTTGAAGCTGCCCAGAACCGGCGCGCGCTCGGAGTAGGCGACCGACAGCAGGGCGCCGAAGGTCTCGTCCTCGTTTGACCAGCTCAGCAGGCCTGCGAGGCGCGGAATCGTCTTCTCCGACAGGTCGTTATACGAGGCTTGGGCCGACAGGGCCGCCGAGATGCCGGGCGTGCGGAAGTCCAGCGGACGGCCCGTCTGCAGGTCCACCGTGGCGCCCAGCGAACCTTCCTCGATCTCGGCCGACTGGGTCTTGCGCACCCGGATGGAGTTGAACAGCTCCGACGCGAACATCGAGAAGTCGAACGAGCGGTTGCGGTTGCCGCCGGTGGCCGCCTGGGCCTCGAGGCCGTTGATGCGGGTGCGTGTGAAGTCCGAACCCAGGCCGCGCACGGAGATGGTCGTGCCCTGACCGTTGACCCGGTCGATGGTCACGCCCGGCAGGCGCTGGATGGCCTCGGCCAGGTTCTGGTCGGGGAAGTCGGCGATGTCCTCAGCCAGGATGGCGTCCACGGCCCCGGCCTCGTTGCGCTTGATGTTCAGCGCCTGTTGCAGGGACGAGCGGAAGCCGGTGACCACGATCTCCTCGACCTCGGTAGCCTCGTCGGGCTGGGCCGGGGCGGGGGCGGTCTGGGCCGAGGCGGAAACGCTCCAGGCCATCGCCGCGAGCGACACGCCCATGGCGCACAGAGTCCGGGTGGTGGTTGTCCGCATGTCTCGTCCCCTTTATCCGGAGCAGGTGCACCGGTGTCATTTTTTGGTATAGCGTCGCGCATAGTGCTCAAATGCGCCGTGCCACTTATTGCAACAGACTCTCGCATTTTGCAACAGGCTGGCTGTCTACGCCTCAAAGCGTTGATGCGACGGGCTTTTGCAGGGGACTCGCCTCGGGGGGCGGGTCAGGCCCGCGCCACCTCGACCGCATAGACGTGGTTCGGTCCGTGCATGTTGGACACGAAGACGATCCACTTCCCATCCGGGGTGAAGGTCAGGTTGGGTTCCAGCCGATAGTCGTGGTTGGACAGATCCACCAGCCGCTCCGAGCGCAGGTATTCGACGAAGATCTGGTCGTCCTTGTCGCTGGACGGGTCGCCGTCGACGATGGGCTCGGGCCGCAGCAGGACGATCCATTTCCCGTCCGGCGCATGGGCCACCATGTCGCCGTCGCCGCCGTCGCCGGCGAACATCTTCCCGTCCGGCGAACAGTTGAAATGCACCGACCAGTCGTTCTGCTCGACCCGGCGCTGGACGCGCCGACCCGTCTCCAGATCGACCGAGGCCACCCAGAAGACCTGACCGCGCGGGGTCTGCAGGTCGAAATGGACCTGTTTGCCGTCCGGGCTGAACCACTCGTGGCCGAAGATTTCGAAGTTCATCGTCCGCTGGTGCGTCTTGCGCAGGTCGGTCCCGTCCGCCTTCATGGTCCACATGCGGTCCACGCGGTGCCAGGGGCCCTCATGGCAGAAGATCAGCCGCTGCGGATCGGTCGGCGAAAACTGGGTGTGGCCGATCCATTCGTTGGTCTTGTGGATCACGCGGCGCTCGCCCGTGGCGATGTCGATGACGAAGATCTCCATCGGATAGCGGGCGGCCCAACGCTGCAGCATCCGCACCCCCTTGGCGCGGGCGAAGTTCAGCGGCTTTCCGTCGGGCCCGTTCGCCTCGTACTCGGCCTGGTCGAAGCGGCGGTTGCGCGGATCGCGCACCGTCGGCTGCAATGGCTGGGAGTCATAGGCGACGAAGCCCAGCAGCAGCGTCTCGTCGGCGTTGACCGAGTTGATGTTGCCGTTCGGGATCCGGGCGATCCGCCGCACCGCACGCGTATCGGCGTCGATGGAAAACAGGGTCTTGGACCGATCCATCAGCTGGGCGTCGCCGGTGTCGGTCACCGAATAGTAGACGTTGCGGCCCAGTCGGCCGGTGAACATCAGGTCGGCGTTTCGATCCGGCACCAGCACCGAATGCTCCCAGGTCGTCAGATCCACCAGGGTGATGCCCGCAGGCGTCGAGATGACCATCCGGTCGGCACGTCCGTCGCGCCCGGGCAGGAACATGTTCTTGTAGAAATAGGGTTTGCCGCCGCCCTCGGGCGTGACGCGGCGGATGCGATGTCCGGTCCTGGCGTCCGTCCATTCGGTCGGGACCGGCCCCTCCCAGTGCGGACGCGGGGGCGGCGCCGTCTCCTGTGTCGAGGGCGGGGCGGTGTTGGGCGCGGGCCAGGCCGGGACCTGGCCCGGCGGGGGCAGGGGGGCGTTGGTCGAGAGATACTGGCGCGCTGAGGCGTTCGAGGCGGCGGAGGCGGCGCCCACGGCGGCGGGCGCGGCCAGCAGGGCCTTCAGGGCGGAGCGGCGTGAGGTCGTCGGCTTGAACGTCATCGGGCGTTCCTCTTCGAGCTGGCGGATCAGGGGGCGGGGGTCAGGCCTTCGACCCGGACGGTCCAGCCGTCCTTCGGAAAGCCGGGCGCCGGGCCCGTCGAGCCGTCCCAGCCCGCCGCCATCAGGCCGACGGCAATCAGCAGGGATCCGTTGGACGGGAAATAGGTCTCGGCGGCGCGACGGTAGCCGGGCCCGTCGGGATTGACCGCCATGGCCACGCCGCCGGCGCCGGCCGAGACGGGCACCAGCTCGTCGGCGTGCTCGTCCAGATGCACGCGCGGCGTCATGCCGGTGACGCCCCACTGGTTGTTCTTCAGATCGGCGAACAGCCAGTCGACGGCCTTTTCCGGCTCGCCAAGGCGGGCGGCGGTCATGGCCATCATCGGGAAGTCCCAGCCCCAGGTCTGGCGCACGTCCCAGTTGGCCTCTACCGCCTCAAAGGTGCGGCGCATGGCGGCGGGGTCGATCCGCTCGCCCGGGATGAAGCCATAGGCCATCAGGAAGGAGGGGTGATCGCGGTTCTTGCACTGGGGCGCCGCCGCGTGCTTGCGACAGGCGTCCGACGCCGCCGTCTCCCAGAAGTCCGGCACGCTCTCGACCGGCAGATAGAGACCGTCCTTCATCGGCGGCGGGGCCAGGCGGTTGAGCGCCGCGTCCCACTCCGGCTTGCGGGCCTTGCCCTGACGTTCGCGCCATTGCTGGGCCGTGGTCAGGGCCCAGCGGAAATACTCCAGCTCGAAGGTCGGATTGGTGGTGGTCAGGGGGTCGTAGTTCTCCTGGGCCGGGATCATGGGCGACCCGAGGTTCAGCCGCCCGTCGCGCTCGATCGGCCAGGAGGCCAGCAGGTCCGCCGTCGCCTCGACCAGTTCGTCATAGCGACCCAGAACGGCCGGATCCTTGTCCGCCCGCCAGACCAGTTCGGCCAGCAGGATAGGGTGAGGCTGCTGCCACATGATGAAGGGGGAGACGAGGCTGGGGCTGTTGCGACCCTCCGGTCCCGTCATCTTGGGCCACCAGGCGCCCTGAACCCCATGACGCGCGGCCTCGGCCCGGGCGTTGTCCAGATTGCCCAGATACCAGGGCAGGCTGCGCTCCAGCCTGTCGGCGTGGCCCCACATGGCCTGCCAGCCCGAATGCCAGGGGTGCATTTCCAGATGGAACTTGCCGTACCAGGAGTTGGAGAACAGCCCTTCTTCCTGAGGCGGCAGTTCGCCCGCGCCGTTCACCGCCGACAGGTATTGCGACAGGACCACCCGGCGCTCCAGTTCGGCCGCGCGCGGGTCGGTGGATCCCGAGAAATCGACGGCGCCGCCCTTGGTCCAGAAGTCGTTCCAGCGGGCGGTGGTGGCCTGGGTCGTCTGCGCCGTGGTCGGCAGCCGCTCAGTCTTCAGCTCCTGCGAGAAGTCGACGGTGAACTGCAAATGGTCGGCCGGACCAGAGGCGCGCCGGCGCCGGGCGTTGGCGTCCTCGGGCAGTCGGCTCACCATGAAGGCGTCGTCTGGCTTGGCGCCGACGCGATAGGTCGTGGCGATGCGCGAGAAATAGACCGTCTCGTCGATCGTCCGCTTCAGGGTTACCACCCCCGGCGTCAGAACCGGCAGGACCGTCTCGCCCCGGTTGGTCCAGTCGGACGGGTCGGGATTGATCGCCGGATTGACGCCCGGATAGCGGACCATGGCCGTCAACCGACCTTCGGCGACCAGAAGCGAGCGCACATCGACCGCCACGGCGTCGAGATCGGGGTGGACGCTTGTCACCACTTCCACCGGCTGGCCGTCATAGGTGAAGCGGCTGGTCAGGGTTCCGGTCCAGAGATCCAGCGTCTGGGTCGGAGCGGAGACCTTGGCGAAGTCCAGCGGCTTGCCCTCGGCGTCGGCCAGGCCGATCCGGCCCAGCGAGAACCGATGCGGATTGGCCCGCAACCAGGTGTAGGCCGGGTTGGTCTCCGCGTCGGCCCAGGACTTCATCCAGGCATAGGGCTGTGGCCCGCGCCCCGGCACCTCGACGTCGATCAGCCCGTTCTGTTCGGTATAGCCCTCCGGGTTGGGGAAGCTGTGCCAGGCCCACTGAGCCATGGTCAGCAGGGGCGCCAGTTCGGAATACTGCTCGGGGAAGGTCTGCAGGCCCGTGATGTCGGCGGTGAAGCCGAGGTCGCCATTGCCCAGCATCACCGGCGCGTGCCGGTCGATGGCGGTCAGGACCACATTGTGCCGGCTGACCAGGGCGTGACGGTCGATGGGCGCGGCCCGGACAGCCTGCGAAGCGACGGGCGCCGCCGTTGTGGCGGGCAGGGGCTCGGCCTGGACCGCCGCGGCCGATCCGGCCAGCAGGGTGAAGGCGAGAAGGGCGGCTTTCAGACGCATCACGCGGCCTCCTGACGGCCGAGACCGGCCCCCTTCCAGCCGTACCAGGCGACCACTACGAAACAGGCGGCGGGCAGCAGGAAGGCGATGTTGGCGCCGTAGAGGTCGGCGATCTTGCCCATGGGCCAGGGCAGGAGGACGCCGCCGCCGATGGCCATGACCATCAGGGAAGAGGCCCTCTTGGTGCTGGCGCCGAGACCCGTGGTGCCCAGGGCGAAGATGGTCGCGAACATGGTCGACATGAAGAAGAAGACGGCGATCAGGGCGATGGGCGAGACCTTGTCTATCCCGGCCGCGACGATCAGGGTCAGGGTCACGTTGATCAGGCCATAGGTCGTCAGCAGGACGCGCGGCCTGACCCTGAGCAAAAGGGCCGTCGCGGCGAACCGTCCGACCAGATAGCCGATGGCCGCCAGCGACAGCATGAAGGCGCCCTGCTGCGAGGTCAGCCCCTGCCAGTTGTGGGTCACCAGATTGATGAAATAGGCCCCGATTCCGACCTGGGCGCCGATATAGAGGGCCTGTGTCACGACCCCGGCGACGAAGTGGGGTTGTTGCGGCAGGGGCTTGGCGGCGGCCGAGCCGGGGACGGTTTCGCCATGATCGGCCAGACCCGTTTCGGGCAGGCGGGCGCGCCAGACGGCGAGGGCGAAGACGACGACGGCCACGGCGATCAGGCCATAGACGATCTGGATCGAACGGGTCGCGCCGCCCAGCGCTTCGGTGGTGGTCGGGCTGAAGAAGACGGCGCCGCCGATCAGGGGGCCGAAGAAGACGCCGAGCGCATTGAACGACTGGGCCAGGTTCAGCCTCTGCGACGCCTTGGCCGGATCGCCCAGCACGTTCACGTAGGTGTCGGCAGAGGTCTCGAGGATGCAAAGCCCCGCCGCCAGCACGAACATCGAGCCGACGAAGGGCAGGAAGGCGTTCGCCCCCGCCGCCGGGATGAACAGCAGGGCGCCGAAGGCCGTGACGGCCAGCCCGGTGACGATGCCGAACTTGTAGCCCCGTGCATGCAGCAGCATGCCCGCCGGGATCGAGAGCAGCAGATAGGCCCCGAAATAGGCGATCTGCAGCCAGGCGCTGTCGGCCTGGCTGATGCTCAGCGTTTCCTGGAAATGCTTGTTGAGGACGTCGAGCAGGCCGTAAGCCAGCCCCCAGATCAGGAAGCAGGCGATGGCGAAGGCCAGCGGCCCGCGCAGGTTGCCGGCCGGCTTGTCCAACCCTCCGGGGGTGTGGGCGGCGTCGGTTTCGATGCTCATGGCGTCCTCGGGGTTTCCTTGGGGCCGCGCCGTCTTGATGCGGCGTCAGCGATGAAAGTCAGATGCGGTAGATCGCCTCGGCGTTGCGGGCGAACAGGCGGTCGCGCTCATCGGCCGAGAAGTCGGCCGTGATCGCGTCGAAGGCGGAGAAGAAGGCGTCGAAGGACCCATGGACCTTTTCGACCGGGAAGTCGGAGGCGAACATGGCCCGTTCGGTCCCGAAGGCGTCGATGCATTCGAACACGACGGGCCGGATCGACTCCATCGTCCAGGCGCGGTCGGTGATGCCGAGGCCCGAGATCTTGATCGAGACCTGGGGCAGGCGAGCGAGCTCGCGCAGCCCCTCGCGCCACAGGGTCATGCCGGCCTCGTCGCGGTCGGTCGGCAGGCCCGCGTGATTGACGACCAGCGGTACGTCCGGATGGCGCCGGGCGATGACCGCCGCCGTCTGCATCTGCAGCGGATAGAGCTGGAGATCGAACGACAGGCGGTGTCGCGCCAGCTTCGCCAGCCCCGCCTCCCAGGCCGGATCCAGCAAGAGGTCGCGGGCGGTGTAGGTCTTCAGCCGGTCCGGATGCCAGCAGACGATCTGGCGCACGCCCCGCACGTTCGGCCGGGCGGCCTGGGCCTCCAGCAGGGCGTCCAGATCCGGGTCCAGCAGGTCGGCCCCCGCGACGATCCCGTGCGGATAGTCATAGGCGTCGGCCATGGATTGCAGCCAGTCGGTCTCGGCCAGCTGTTGGCCGATCGGCATGCCGCATTCGACGTGGACGATCTTGTCGACCCGCCAGTCGCCCGTGTCCGCCAAATAGTCGGGCAACAGATAGTTGCGGTGGGCGATCGGAAACATGTCCCCCGCCGGATTGTTCGGCAGGGGCTCGTCCTGCAGCCAGCCATAGCGCGCGCGAGACAGGTCCCACAGGTGGACGTGGGGATCGACGATGCGAAGCTCCGACGCCACCCGCCCGCCCTCAGTAGGTCGTGCGGCCGCCCGACGTGTCGAACGTCGAGGCGGTGGTGAAGCTGCATTCCTCGGAGGCCATGAAGCAGACCATGGCGGCGCTCTCCTCGACCTCGCCGAGGCGACCCATGGGGATCTTGGAGCGCATGTAGTCGACCTGGCTGGGCGGCAGCTGTTCCAGGATCGGGCTCTCGAAGGTGGCGGGGGTCAGGCTGTTGGCGATGACGCCCTGACCGGCCAGTTCCTTGCCTAGCGACTTGGTGAAGCCGATCACCCCGGCCTTGGACGCCGAATATGCCGAGGCGTTCGGATTGCCCTCCTTGCCCGCGACCGAGGCCACATTGACGATCCGGCCATAGCCGTTGGCCAGCATGAAGGGGACGACCGCGCGGCAGCAGTAGAAGACCCCGTTCAGATTGATGTCGATGACCCGCTGCCAGCTGTCGATCGGGAACTCGTGCACCGGAACCGTGGCGCCGGTGATGCCGGCCGAGGCGATCAGGATGTCGATCTGGCCGAGAGCGGCGTTGGCTTCGGCGGCGGCGGCGGAGACGGCGTCGGCATCCGAGACGTCCAGCGCCACGAAATGCGTCGCCCCGATCTCGGCGGCGGCGGCGGCCAGGGCCTCGGCGTTGAGATCCCACAACGAGACCCGACCCCCCTCCTGAATGATGCGCTCGGCCGCGCATTTGCCCAGACCCGAAGCGCCGCCGGTGACGACGGCCGTGCGGCCGGCGAATCTGCCCGAATATACGGCGGCGCTCATCGCGACCACGCGACGAAGGTCTGACCCTGCTCGCCCAGCTTCTCGATGCCGAGGCGCACAGTGTCGCCCGCCTTCAGATACCAGGGCTCCGGCTTCTGCCCCATGCCGACGCCGGGCGGGGTTCCCGTCGTGATCAGATCGCCGGGCTCCAGGGTCATGAACTCCGACAGGTAGGAGACGATCTCGGCCACCGTGAAGATCATCGTGTCGGTGTTGCCGGTCTGGACGCGCTTGCCGTTGACGTCGAGCCACATAGCCAGCTTCTGGACGTCGCCGACCTCGTCCTTGGTGACCAGCCAGGGACCGACGGGACCGAAGGTGTCGCACCCCTTGCCCTTGTCCCAGGTCGGGCCGCGCTCGATCTGGAAGGCCCGCTCGGACACGTCGTTGATCAGGACATAGCCGGCGACGTGGTCGAGCGCCTCTTCCTTGGTGACGTAGGAGGCGGTCTTGCCGATGACGACGCCGAGTTCGACTTCCCAGTCGGTCTTCTCGGAGCCGCGCGGGATGACCACGTCGTCGTTCGGACCGTTCAGGCAGGTGATGGCCTTGGTGAAGACCACGGGTTCGGCCGGAATGGGCAGGTTCGACTCGGCCGCGTGGTCGGCGAAGTTCAGGCCGATGGCGATGAACTTCCGGCTGCCGTTGACCGGCACGCCATAGCGGGGCTCGCCCTCGATGACGGGCAGGGAACCGGTGTCAATCGCGGCAAGTTTCGCCAGCCCTTCGGCCGACAGCAGGTCGGGCGTGATGTCGGCGATCACGCCGGACAGGTCGCGAATGCGGCCCTCGGCGTCCAGCAATCCGGGCTTTTCCTGACCCTTGGGGCCGTAGCGGAGCAGTTTCATCAGTCGGTCTCGTCAGGAGGATGGGTCAGCGCGCGTAGGGGCGGTGCAGGGCGATGTCT
>NZ_JBQVNM010000027.1:0-33934 GCF_052436175.1 Brevundimonas sp.
TGCTATGACCATGCGCCTTCACCAAGTCGGCTTACTCAAATACCATCAATATCAAAGTCTCTTTATAGAGATATCTCGTATGGGGTACCGTATTCGAGAACCTGAAGAGATGGTGCCTGAACGATCGCAAGTTTGGGAGAAGATTTTTGCGGCTCTCCGCTCGGATGGCCACGGAGCAGGCTATTTGTCAGCGCTTCTTTCCGTTCCACAGGCGGAGATTGAGAGGCTTGTCTTTGGTTTGGTTACGCTCGGCGTTCCAGCAAATCCGGACGTGATTACGTCTCCTGGCAAGGGCAATCATCTTCATCTCGTTGAATAGGCGATCGCACCGCCCCGTGATTTCGCCCGAAAGACGTCGGGGGCCCCTCTCCAATCGGTGATCAGTCCCCCAGCACCGGCATCACCTCCACTCCGTCGCAGACGAAGATCGACATATGCGGGTGGTCGTCGAACAGGCGGACGGCCGCCTCGTGCGAGGGGGCCTTCACCACCATGAAGACGGTCAGGAGGTTGACCACGTCGGTCACCTGACCCGCGTCGGAAATCCGTTTGGTCGGCCCCAGCGGTCCGCCGACATAGAGGATGTCGTCGCGGTGCGCCTCCTCCCAGGCCTTGACGGCGGCGACGCCGCGCGCGGCGGTTTCGTCCTGCTGTTCCGGGGTCATGGCGCGCCAGGCCGCCCAGCGCGGGCCGGCCTTGTCCGAGGTGAAGACGGCGAGATAGCGGGTGACGGCCATGGCGGGCTCCTGTTCCGGGGCCAGCCTGTCGCCTTCGTCGCCCGACCGCAAGCCGCGCTGAGCGCGCCCTAGACCTCGAAGACCCGATAGGGGGTCTCGCCCAGGGTCCGCAGCACGGGCAGGGCGACGTTGTAGACCGGCACCCCCCGGTTCGTGGCCCCCTCCGGGGCGCCGCGATGGGCGTGGCCGTGGACGACCAGGCTGACGTTGTCGTAGCGGTCGATGGTCTCGGCCAGGCGGGATGAGCCGAGGAAGGCGTGGATCTCGGGCGGCTCGCCCACGACCGTATCCACCACCGGCGAATAGTGCAGCAGCACCACCGACCGCTCGGTGCGCAACATGCGGATGGAGTTCTCGATCAGGTGGGCGTCCTCGACCGCCGCCTGGACGAAGGTCTTGATCGAGGCCTCGCCGAAGGACGACAGCATGTAGCGGCCAAAGCCGCCGACGAACCCCTTGCCGCCGGCGAAGCCGACGCCCTGGATTTCATAGGCCTGGCCGTTCAGCATCTGGACCCCGGCGTCGGTCAGCATGCGGGCGACCTCCTCGGGCTGGCCGCATTCGTGCTCGTGATTGCCCAGCACCCCGACCATGGGAATCCGGCAGGCGCGCAGGTCGGCCAGCAGGTTCTCGACCTCGGCCGTCTTGCCGTAGTTGGTCAGGTCGCCGCACAGGCACAGAACGTCGGCGTCGTCCCCCACCCGCTCGAACAGCTCCCGATAGCCGCCCGACGACTGGTCGTTGACGTGCAGATCGCCCACGGCGGCGACGCGCAGGGTGTTGTGCGGTCCCGCCTCCATGCCCGGCTGGGGCGTCTGCGGGTCGGGTGGGCTGACGGTCACAGGCGGCGTCCGGGCGAGATCAGGGGGGCGGTGAAGGCGCGGCTTTCGACATCGCCCGGCGCCTGTTGCTCGCTCGGCCCGGCGTGGCGGTCGTCATCCTCGCGACGGGCGGCCAGCCACCAGGCGGGTGGAATGGGGGCGTCGTCCTCGGGTTCAGTGGATGGGGTCATGACGCTCCTCCAGCCCCTTGCCGACCACGTCGCCGAAGCCCCATTCGGCCACGTCGGACACATAGTCCCGGGCGCTGAACAGTCGGCCGCGACAGACCTTGACCCGGGGCGCCGGCAGATCGACCTGGGCCCGCAGCCGTTCGCTGAGCTCGGTCATCAGCCAGGGCGGCACATTGTCCCGCTCGGTCGGATAGGCGAAGCGGAAGTTCAGCAGATGCGACATCAGCACCTCCCAGTAGAGGTCCATCTGGTCCAGCAGGCTCTTCCAGTCGATCGCCCCGGCCTGTTTGAGGATGATGTGGTTCACATCGGCGCCGTCGTAGCGATAGCGGTCCTGGATGAAGACCTTTGACAGGATCAGGGCGGTCGGCGGAGTGATGCTCACCTCATGGCCATAGACCTCGATCGTGTCGTCGCCGAACCAGGAGTCATTGACCGCGATCGTGCCGTTGGACATGGCGAAGATCACGTCGAAGAAATGCTTTTCGTCCTTCCAGACCTTGGCGATCCAGCGCTCGTCCTCGACGTCGGTGCGGTAGCCCCGCGCCTGAAAGAAGGCCAAGATGCGGGGGTAGTCGCCGGGCTTGCAGAAGACGTCCAGATCCTTGGTCGGCCGGGTGATCCCCGTATAGGCCGTCACCGCATAGGTGCCCGACAGCAGAAACGGGATGCCGCTCTCCTTCAGCAACCGCAGGCTCTCCTCATAGAAGGCGACGGCGTCGGCCGGAGGATGGAAGCTCGGATCGAGGACGACGTCGGACATGGGGAACTCTGAACAGCGGGAATCCCGAAACGGCCCGCCGGTCTCATCCGTTCCGGCCCTGCGACCATACGTATAACCCCGTGTGAAAGGCGTCGGGTTTCTTAACCAAATGGACCTAATCAGAAGCCTGTGTGGGGCGGTCATGGGGGGCCGGGATGCGCGGTCGCTGGCGACTGTTCAAACATGAGGCGGCGCGAACGCAGGGGCTCGGGCTCCGGACGTTCCTGGCCCTTTATGTCGTAGCCCTCGCCCTGGGCACCCTGTCGACCTTCGCCTTCGACGCCGTGGTCTTCTGGCCGGCCAATGCGGTGATGATCGCCGCCCTGCTGGTCCTGCCGCGCCGTCCGGCCATGGCCATGCTGGTCATCGGCATCGCCCTGAATCTGCTCAACAATCTGGTGCGCGGCGACCAGATGCCCTTCTTCATCATCAATGTCGCGATGAACGCGGCCGAGGCCGTCGCCGTGGCCCTCGTCGCCCGGCGCGTCGGCGGCGCCGCCCTGGACCTGCGTCGGCCGGGCCGCCTGTGGCGCTTCGCCCTGCTGGCTGTCGCCCCGGCCGTCCTGGTCTCGGCCGGGGTGTCGGTCGCGATCGCCGTCGTTCTGCATGGCTATGGCCTGGAACAGGCGGTCTTCGTGCTTCAGCGGTTCTTCACGGTCGAGGCCCTCAGCGCCGTGATCGTCACCCCCGCCCTCGTCATGATCGCGTCGAGGAAGCCCGTGCCCGGCCACGCCGACCCGCACCGCGCCCGGGACAGCGCCATCATCGCCCTGCTGCTTGCGGTTACGGCCCTGGTCTTCGCCCAGACCCATGCCCCGATGGCCTTCCTCATCTTTCCCTTCCTCTTGCTGGCCGCCTTCCGCCTGTCGCCGTCACGGGTGGCCCTGGGGGTCATCGGGATCGCCGTCATCGGTGGAGCGGCGACCGCCTCGGGCCGTGGCGCGCTGATCCTGACCGACCTGCCCGACTGGCCCATGCTGTTCGGCGGCGGAGACGTGGTTTCGGCCCTCAGCCTCTACTATGTCTTCATGCTGGTGGTGGTCGCGGTGGCCCTGCCGGTCAGCACCGCCACGACCGAACGCCGTCGGCTGATGCAGAGCCTGCGCAGCCGCACCGAGGCGGCCGACGCCGCCCGTCGTCGCGCCGAACAGTCCGACGCCGCCAAGTCCCGCTTCCTGGCCCTGATGAGCCATGAGATGCGCACGCCGCTGAACAGCATCGCCGGCTATGCCGAGGTCCTCTCGCGCCGCGCCGCGCCGGACGACCGCCAGCCGCTGGAACAGATCCGCTCCGCCGGCGACGCCCTGCTCAGCCTCGTCGAGGATGTGCTGGAGATTTCGCGCGGCGACGATGCCGTCGAGGCCGCGCCCCTGCGTCTCGCGGAGGTCGTCGAGGCGGCCCTGGCGCCGCATCGCCTGGAGGCCGAAACCCGGGGCCTGAGCCTCCGCGTCGACATCCGGCCGGATGCCGCCGTCGCCCTGATCGGCGACCGCCGCCGCCTGCGCCAGGCCCTGCAGCATCTGATCGGCAATGCGGTGAAATTCACGCCCCACGGCGGCGTCACGGTCCGCGCCGACCGGCTGGACGAGACGGTGCTGATCGCGGTCAGCGACACCGGCTGCGGCCTCGACGCCGACCAGGCCGCCACCCTGTTCGAGGTCTTCGTCCAGGGCGACGATTCCATCAGCCGCCGCCACGGCGGCGCCGGCATCGGTCTGGCTGTGGTGCAGCGTCAGGCCCGGCTTCTGGGCGGCGATGTCGTGGTCGACAGCCGGCCGGGAGAGGGCGCGACCTTCACCCTGCGCCTGCCGATGACCATGGCCGAGACGGTCGAGCCGGCGCCCGCCGCCGCCTCGGCCACAACGGAAGAACTCGCCGCCGCCCCCCGCATTCTGGTCGTCGACGACCACCCGGCCAATCGCGAGGTCGCCCGGCTGATGCTGAACGTCATGGGTTGCGAGGTCGACCAGGCGGAGGACGGCGATCAGGCCGTGCGTCTGTGCCAGTCCAGCGACTACGACCTGATCCTGATGGACGTCCGCATGCCCCGGATCGACGGGCTGGCCGCCACCCGCGCCATCCGCGCCCTGGGCGGCCGGGCGGCCCGTACGCCGATCCTGGCCCTTACCGCCGACGCCATGCCCGAGGACGCCGCCCGCTGCCTCGCCGCCGGAATGGACGGCCATCTGGCCAAGCCGATCGCCTTCACCGACCTGGCCGAGGCCATCCGCCAGACCCTGGCCGAGGGGCCCCGCGACGTCGCGGACGCCGCCTGAGCGACCTTTAGGGCGCCGCCAGCCGCGCCGCCTCCGCCCGATCCGCATCGGCTCCGGCCGTGTCACCCAGCCGTCGCCTCACGATGCCGCGATTGTTCCAGGCCTGCCGGAGGGTCGGGCTCAGCCGGATCGCCTCGGTATAGTCGCCGACGGCTCCGGCGAGATCACCGGTCATAACCCTCGCATTGCCCCGATTGACCCAGGCGTTGACGTAACCCGGAAAGAGACGGATCGCGGCGTCGAAGTCGGAGATGGCCTCCGCATGCTGACCCAACTGGTTCCGCGCCGTACCGCGATTGTAGAAGGCCTCCCGATAGTCCGGCCGCAGCCGGATCGCCTCGCCATAGTCGGCCGCCGCCCTGGCCTGATCGCCCGCATCACTCCAGGCACGGCCGCGATTGTAGAGCGCCATGGCCCTGTCATGGGCGCTCAGGGCGCTGTTGCCGCTCAGGGCGGAACAGGCGGCGACCTGTTGAGACGGCGTGTAGCCAGATCCGGTGAGAGCCGAGCAGACAGCTTGATTCTGGGCCACCGTCTGAGCCTGGATCTGGGTCGGAGCCAGGACGACTGAAAGGCAGGCGAACATCGTCGGCAAGGCTGGGGTTACAAGGCTGGATCGGGTCATGCGGGTCTCCCTTGACGACCCATCCTGACCTGTTGCCGGCCGCGACGCCCCTGACCAAACCTTACGGCGGGCTCATCACGAACGGACCGGCATAATCCCCCTCGAACGGGAATCGCTCGGCCCAGAAGGCCTGCAGGTCCGGCAGGGCGTCCACCCGCCGGACCACCTCCCCCATGCGCGGCGCCACGGCGTGGAACCGGGACCGCAGCGGGCGCCATCGGCTGACCACGGCGACATAGAGGTCCAGCACCGTCAGGTCCTCGCCCATCAGGAAGCGGCCCGGCGTCACCTGGGCCTCCATCACCGACCAGCAGTGGGCGATGCGGTCGGCGGTTCGCTCCAGCACCGTCGCCTGCGCCGTCGCGTCGTCCCCGACCAGACGCCCCGGTTCGTCTCGGACCCAGTACATCGAATAGATCGAGGCCGGGATGAAGCTCATCCAGCGCAGGAACTGACCCCGGCGCGGATCGCCGGGCGGGGGCGCCAGGCCCGCCTCGGGAAACCGCTCGGTCAGCCACAGCAGGATGGCGGCGCTCTCGGTGATCGTCTCGCCCTCGGGGGTTATCAGGGCCGGGATCTGGCGCATCGGATTGGCGCCGGCGACCTTGTCGCGCTCGGCCTCGCCCTCCCAGGTCGCGGCCTCGACCACGCGATGGGGCGCGCCGACCAGCGTCAGCACGGCCTCGACCGGTACCGAACCCGATCCGGCGGCGCCATAGACGGTGAAACCCATGCCGGTCCTCCTTCGCGACAGAAGCGGACAGGCGCGCTTCCGGTTCATCCTCAACGAGGCTATGCGATCGGCACGGGACAGGGGAGGGGCGAATGCGCCGGATCGCGATCATCATTGGACTGGCGAGCGCGTTGGGGCTGACGCTGCCGGCCCTTGCACAGGCGCAGACGCCTGCATCCGCCGCCCGGTCCGCCGACCCGGGCGTCCTCTTCTGGACGCCCGAACGTCGGGAGGCGGACTTCCGACGCATGGGCGAGCTCGTCCCCCATGCGACCGTGGCGGCCTCGGGCTCGCCCCGCCCCCTGATGCAGGGCCAGCCGCTGGACCTCGACGTCGACGCCTTCATGCAGGCGGAGCGGACGGCCGGGCTCCTGGTGATCCAGGACGGAAAGGTGCGGCTGGAGCGCTACGGCCTGGGCATGACGCCACAGGACCCCTGGGTCTCCTTCTCCATGACCAAGTCCCTGACCTCGACCCTGGTGGGGGCGGCGATCCGCGACGGCCATATCGGCGGGCTGGACGATCAGGTCGTGGCCTATCTGCCGGAGATGAAGGGCAGCGCCTATGACGGGGTCACCCTGCGCCAGCTCCTGACCATGACCTCCGGGGCCGCCTGGAACGAGGACTATACCGATCCAAACGCCGACGTGGCCCGGATGCTGGTCGTAGCGCCCGATCCCGGCGTGGATGCGACGATCTCCTATATGCGCCGCCTGCCCCGCGCCGCGGAGCCCGGAACCCGCTGGCTCTACAACACCGGCGAGACCAATCTGGTCGGCGTCCTCCTGGCCCGGGCGGTCGGCAAGCCCCTGTCGCAGTATCTGTCGGAGACGATCTGGCGGCCCGCCGGCATGGCGCGGGACGGCCGGTGGCTGCTGGACGCCGGAGGCAAGGAGGTCGGCGGCTGCTGCGTCTCGGCCACGCTTCAGGACTGGGGACGGGTCGGGATGCTGCTGCTGGATCAGGGCCGTATAGACGGCCGCGCCATCACCCCCGACGGATGGTTCGAGGCAGCGACGCGCAAACAGGCCGACATCGGCATCCCCGGTCGCGGCTACGGCTTCCAGTGGTGGACCACCGACGCCGGGACCTTCGCCGCCAGCGGGATCTTCGGCCAGAGGCTGCATGTCGATCCGCAGCGGAACCTGGTGGTCGTCATCCTCTCCGCCTGGCCCGTCGCGACCGGCGCCGAACGCTCGGCGGCGCGCGACGCCCTGATCGCGCGGATCAACCAGGCGGTGGACGGCGGGGGGTGAGGGGCAACCTCCCTCTCCCGGCGGGAGAGGGCTCGAGCCCACGAGAGCGAAGCGATCGTTCTTGGGCGAAAGGGTGAGGGGCTTCTGTCGAAATCGGCGCAAGCCGTATCAATGCCCGCGCGACGGCTCACGCCGACTGCGCCGCCAACCCCTCATCCGTCCGCTACGCGGCCACCTTCTCCCGCCGGGAGAAGGGAAGTGAGACGGTCTTCAGCCAAAGGTCTGATTTCCGCGTCGAAGCGAATGGCTGATGCCGACCCGTTGCAGACGTTGCGGCGGTCAGCGGATATGTGAGACCGTGGCTCGATGGACGATACCGCACCGGATATGTCAGTCGTCTACGTCGATGGCCTCGCTTCCGGCATGGTCATCCAGTTCGGCACTGGCGATTGGCGTGATGGCTCGGTCAAGGGTGTCGTGATCAGTGAACAGGCGTTCGACCAACTGGAGCCAGCGATCCGTGTTGCGATCCCGGATTGGTATAGCGGGTTACGGCACAGCGTTACCGCCATCACTCCAACGAGTTTGGGAGCGTTAATCGCGGCCATTGGCACACTCGTCTATGACGACCCCGATACGATGAAGATGATCGGCCAAGTGAATGGTTGGCTGGCTTTGGCGAATGAACGAGGCGAAGCGGTAAGCATCTTTGGCATCTGATCGACGGCCCGCTCCCCACACCCCAGCCGACTTTCAATAGGTCCGCTTTCGGCGATTTACGCCAAGGCCCGCTTCTCTACAGCGCCAATTCTCGCGGAGCTTGGCGGCCGCAGCCCAATCCGCTCCGAAACCATCCCCCGAACCGTCCCCCGGAATCGCGCGCCCAAACACCACATCTAGCGGCTGCGAAAAATGTGATCGCTAAATAGCCTCATTTCGGCTTGGCGCCGGGGTCTTGTGGCCGCATGGTGAACGTCTCGATTCCGTCTCCCATCCGATCCGTTTCAGAGCGCGCCCTCCGATGAACGCCCACGCCATCATCAAGCCCGGAACCCCCGGCCTTCTGACCTCCTCGGCCGCCTACAAGCCGTTCCGCTATCCCTGGGCCTTCGACATGTGGAAGAAGCAGCAGCAGGTCCACTGGATGCCCGAAGAGGTGCCGCTGGGCGAGGACTGCAAGGACTGGGCGGCCAATCTGAACGACGGCGAGCGCAACCTGCTGACCCAGATCTTCCGCTTCTTCACCCAGGCGGACATCGAGGTCCAGGATAACTACATGGAGCGCTACGGCCGCGTCTTCAAACCGACCGAGGTGAAGATGATGCTGGCGGCGTTCGGCAATATGGAGACCATCCATATCGCCGCCTACGCCCTGCTGCTCGAGACCATCGGCATGCCCGAGGCCGAGTTCGGCGCCTTCATGGAATACGAGGCCATGAAGGACAAGCACGACTACATGAGCCAGTTCGGGGTCGAGACCGACGCCGACATCTGTCGGACCCTGGCCATGTTCGGCGGCTTCTCCGAGGGGCTGCAGCTGTTCGCCTCGTTCGCGATGCTGATGAACTTCCCGCGCCAGAACAAGATGAAGGGCATGGGCCAGATCGTCAGCTGGTCGGTGCGCGACGAGAGCCTGCACTGCGAGGGCATCATCAAGCTCTACCACGCCTTCAACAAGGAAACGGGGGCGGTGACCAAGGCGGTGGCCGAGGACATCGTCGAATGCTGCCGCACCGTGGTGGACATGGAGGACAAGTTCATCGACCTGGCCTTCGAGATGGGTTCGGTCGACGGCATGACTCCCGAGGACATCAAGAAATACATCCGCTTCATCGCCGACTGGCGCCTGCGTCAGCTGGACCTGCCGGAGCTTTACGGCGGCTCGCGCGAGAACCCTCTGCCCTGGCTGCAGTCGCTGCTGAGCGGCGTCGAACACGCCAACTTCTTCGAGGCCCGCGCCACCGAATACTCCAAGGCGGCGACGCAGGGGTCCTGGCACGGCGCCGACGGCGTCTGGTCCGAGTTCGACAAGATGATGGCCCGCCGCGACATGAGCATGGTCGCGGGCTGAGCCTGCCGGAGACTGACGCCGTGACGGATGACCTGTTCGCCTCCGTCACGGCCTCTTCGCCTGCATCGACGCGCCGCACCGGCCCCGTCAGGGTCGCCCTGATCGGCTATGGCTTTGCGGGCAAGACCTTCCATGCGCCGCTGATCCGCGCCGCGCCGGGGATGGACCTCCACCTCGTCGCCACCAGCCAGCCCGAGGTGGTCCGCACCGACCTTCCCGGCGTGAAGACCGTGGCCAGCCTGACCGAGGCCCTGGCCGACCCGGACGTCGAACTGGTCGTCGTCGCCACCCCCGACGCCGTCCACGCCGAACAGGCCACGGCGGCGCTGAGGGCCGGCAAGGCGGTGGTGATCGACAAGCCCTTCGCCCTGACCCACGCCGATGCGGCGGCCGTCGTCGCCCTGGCCGAGGAACGGGGCCTCTTGCTCTCGGTGTTCCAGAACCGGCGCTGGGACGCCGACTTCCTGGCCCTGAAACGCGAAATCGAGCGCGGGCGGCTGGGTCGGGTGGTCACGGTCGAGAGCCGGTTCGACCGCCACCGCCCCGTGGTCCGCGACCGCTGGCGCGAGGCGCCCGGCGCCGGCTGCTGGCTTGACCTCGGCCCCCATCTGATCGACCAGATGCTGGTCCTGTTCGGCCTGCCGGTCGGGATCACCTGTTCGCTGGCGATCCAGCGCGACGGCGGCCTCAGCCCCGACTGGGCCCATGCGGTGCTGCGCTACGACGACGGGCTCAGGGTCGTGCTCAACGCCGCCATGGTCATGGCCGCGCCCGAGGTCCGCTTCGCCGTCCACGGAACCTCGGCCAGCTGGCTGAAGGGCGGGCTGGACGTGCAGGAGGATCAGCTGAAATCCGGAATGGCGCCCGGCGCGCCCGGCTGGGGCGTCGATCCCCGGCCCGCCACCTGGGTCGATGGCGACACGGGCGCCCGCTCGGCCGCCCCGGGTCCGCCCGGCGACTATCCGGCCTATTATTCAGCCATTGCGAAAGCCCTGCGTGGCGAAGGCGACAACCCCGTTCCGCCGGATCAGGCTCTGGCCGTCATGCGGGTGCTCGACGCGGGTATGGAGAGCGCCCGGACGGGGCGGGAAGTCCTGATCCAGACTTCCTGAACGCCCACCCGTCACCCTCGGGCTCGACCCGAGGGTCGGCGGCGCCGCGCCTGTGCAGGTGAATGGCGAAATCTTCGTCGAACGCGGCCGTCTCCAATCCGCCGTGCCGCCCTAAGGCTGATCCTCGGGTCAAGCCCGAGGATGACGGCGAAAAGGCGGGGACGACGGCGAAAAGGCGGGCGCCTAAAGCGCGTCGCTGCAGTCGTAGGCGGCGCAGTACAGGGCCTTCAGCCTTTCATTGGCGCGCAGCCCCAGGGCCTTGGCCTTGTCGCCCGCCCGGTCGAGCTGCTCATCGGTCAGGTTGGGTCGCGTGGGCCGCCGCCCCATGGCCATGCCGCGCAGGTCCTCGGGCGAGACCGTTCGGGCCATGGCCGTGGCGACGGCCTCGATCGCCTGGGGCCGGACCTCCCGTTCAAGCCCGTCGATCATGGCCTGGACCGCCTCGACCCGATCGGCGTCCAGCCCGTCCAGGCTGATGGCGCGCGGCCCCTGACGCAGGCCGGGGGTGAAGCGCGGCGCGACCTCTCGCGCCAGAGCCAGGGTCTCGGCCGACGGCTCCGGCCCTTCCCACGGCTGGACCGTATCGACGGGCGGCAGACTGAAAACCACCCGGAACGCCACCTCGGAGGCGGTCAGCGCTCCATTGCGGGTCTGGGGATTGGACTCGAACCGGTCCGTCAGCTTCAGGGCGGCGGCGTCGAAGCCCAGGCCCAGCGGCGCGACCTTCTCGACCCGGCAGTCCGACAGCCGCCCGTCGATCCCGCTCTGGCAGACCAGACTGGCCTTGCCCTCGATCCCGGCGTGGGAGGCGAAACCCGGATAGGCGTCGGCCATGGCCGCCCCGTCCGGCACGGCCTTCCAGGAGGCGGGAACCACCGTGGCGCAACCGCCCAGCCCCAGGGTCGCCAGGGTCGCCGCGAGGATCGAACGAGGGGCCGCCATGGGATGGTTTCCGTCGAGGAAGGGGTTCAGGCGTCTTCGTCGAACCGGCGCGCGACCAGGTCCAGCAGGGCGGCCAGGGCCTCTTCGGCGTCCGGCCCCTCGGCCGAGATGTCGATGGTCGAGCCGATCCCGGCGCCCAGCATCAGCAGGCCCATGATCGACAGGGCGTTGACCGTCGTCCCCTCGCGGCTGACATGGATCTCGCTCTCGAAGGTCGAGGCCAGCTTGACGAACTTGGCCGAGGCGCGGGCATGCAGTCCCCGGGCGTTGCAGATGTCGGCCGTGGCCGTCACGGGCGCGCTCATCCTACTTCTCTCCGGCCAGAACCCAGGAGGCGACCGAGATGTATTTGCGCGCGGCGTCCTGGGCATGGGCCACACAGGCCTCCAGGTCCTCGCGCTGACGCACGCTGGCCAGCTTGATGAGCATGGGCAGGTTCAGCCCGGCGATGACCTCGGCGTGGGTCTGCTCCATCACCGAGATGGCCAGGTTGGAGGGGGTGCCGCCGAACATGTCGGTCAGCAGGATGACGCCCGAGCCGTCGTCCACGGCGGCGGCGGCGTCGACGATGTCGCGACGGCGGCGCTCCATGTCGTCCTCGGGCCCGATGCAGACGGCCGCGACCCCGCGCTGGGGACCGACCACATGCTCCATCGCCGCGAGGAACTCGGACGCCAGACCCCCGTGGGTCACGATCACAAGGCCGATCATGAAGGCTTCACCAACTCAACGCCCCGAAACCGCGTCCGCCATATCGCCGGATGGGAGGCCCGGCACGGACAGCAAGCTGGCCTGAATAAAGGAAAGGCCGACAGGTTGAAAGCGGCCTCGCGTCACAGCCTGCGACCGGGCGTTTTCGTCGCGATCCGGGCGAGCGCCCGCTCCAGGGTCTCGCTCGCCGAGGCGGGCCGGATGTCCAGCGCCATCCGCGGCAGGTCGAGCCCGCACAGGGTCTCGACCTCGGGCTCGGGCAGGCGCTCGACCGTCGTCTGGCCGCAGACGACGACCAGGGCGATGCGAACCAGGGGTCGGGACACGCCGACCGGGATCACGCCCAACCCCCTCGCCTCCAGACACCCGATCAGACCGGGCGGCAGGGTCTCCGGCGGGGCTGCATAGAGGGCCTCGCCCGACCGCCAGACCCGGCTGTAGTCGTCCGACACCAGTCGCCAGCCGCGCCCGACCAGCCTCAGCGCCATGTCGCTCTTGCCCGCGCCCGAAGGTCCAGTCAGCAGGACGCCGCTCCAGCCCTCCGGTCCATGCCGCGCCACGGAGGTCGCGTGGATCAGCGGCGACGGGTTCTCGCCCGTCACGCCTCGTCGCTCGCCGTGCGGCGAACCGCGGCCAGATGGGTGGTCGGCAGTTCGACCACGAAACGCGCGCCGACCACGGCGCCCTCGTCATCCACCCGGTTCAGCGCCCTCGCCTGACCGCCATGCGCCTCGACGATCTGGCGCACGATCGACAGGCCGAGACCCGAGTTGGCGCCGAAGGCCGTGCCTTTCGGGCGCGAGGTGTAGAACCGCTTGAACACCGTCTCCAGGTTCTCGGGCGGGATGCCGGGTCCGTCGTCGTCCACGGTGACGACGGCCTTGTTCGGATCGGCCGCAGACCGTTCGGTCGAGACCCGCACGGTCCCGCCGGCGGGGCTGAAGGAGCGAGCGTTGTCGATCAGGTTGCGGAACACCTGACCCAGGGGGCCGTCGCGGCCGAGCACGCGCAGGCCATCCGCAACGGTCGACAGCTCGACCTTCGCCTGTCCCGGCTTCTTGGTTGTGGCGTAGACGCCGACGATGTCGCCGATCAGGGCGTTCAGGTCGATCGGACGGGGCCGTTCGCGCGACAGCTCCGCGTCCAGCCGCGAAGCGTTGGAGATGTCCGTAATCAGCCGGTCCAGCCGTTTCACGTCGGCCTGCAACAGGGCGTTCAAACGATCCCTCTGCTCGTCGGTCTTGACCAGGGCCAGGGTCTCCAGCGCCGACCGGATCGAGGTCAGGGGGTTCTTGATCTCGTGCGACACGTCGGCGGCGAAGGCCTCGATGGCGTCCATCCGGTCCGACAGGGTCTCGGTCATGGTCTCCAGCGACTTGGCCAGATCGCCGATCTCGTCGCGCCGCCCCTCCAGATCGGGCAGGGAGATGGCCCGCGCCCTCTGCATCCGCACCTGATCCGCCGCCGCCGACAGCCTCAGGATCGGCCGGGCCACGAACTGGTTGAGGAGGATCCAGGTCAGGACATTCACCGCCAGGGCCACCAGGGCGAAGGGGATCAGCGCCGTGCGCTGGGCCGCCAGGATTTCATCGACGTCGTCGGCCTGCAGCGTCAGGACGCCGAGGATCTGGCTGACGTGCCGCACGGGAACGGACACCGAGACGACCCGCTTGCCCTCCTCGTCATGGCGGATGGTCTTCTGGATCTGGCCGGCGAGAGCGGCCTTGACCTCCTCGATCAGTTCCTGCCGGGCTCGCAGCTGGCGGGCATTGGCTTTCGCCTCCGCTTTCGGCGGCGTCGTCTTGACCGGCGTTCCAGCGGGGCGGGCCGGCGGCAAGGGCTGACCCGGTATGACCTCGGTCACGGCGTAGGAGTCGGCGAAGGGTCTGAGGTCGATCGCGCCGGGCTCAAGCCCGATGGAATCCACGAACATCACCCCGTCGGCGTCATAGAGCCTGGCGCGCTGGCCCTCGGGAATGAACCGGTCGAGCAGGACCTGCGGGACCGTGGCCGGGTTGAACTGCGGGGTCGGCTCGCCGACCGTGTACTCCTTGTCGGCCAGAACATTGGCGAGCAGCTCTGCCTGGCCGACAAGCGAGTCCTGCCGCGCCTCCACGAGGCCCCGGCTCCACTCGTTCAACGCGAGCGCTCCGCCCAGCAGAATCAGCAGGCTGAGCATATTCAGGGCGAAGATCAGCCCGCCCAGCCGGGAGCTGCCGAAGCGGTTCAGCCTTCGGGTTAGCTCCAGTCGGGCCTGGTTGCGCTCCGGCCGGGCCGGACGCTCAGCTTTCGCGGTATCGGTAACCGACGCCATACAGGGTCTCGATCGCGTCGAACTCGGGATCGACCACCCTGAACTTCTTGCGCATCCGCTTCACATGGCTGTCGATGGTCCGGTCGTCGACATAGACCTGGTCGTCGTAGGCGGCGTCCATCAGGTTGTCGCGGCTCTTCACGAAGCCGGGGCGCTGGGCCAAGGCCTGGAGCAGCAGGAACTCCGTCACTGTCAGCTTGACCGCCTTGCCGTCCCAGGTGCTCTCGTGCCGCGCCGGGTCCATGACCAGCTTGCCGCGACGGATCGCCTTGCCCGAGGATTCGGCCGAAGGCTCGGGCTCGCCGCCGTCGGCGCCCGTGCGGCGCAGCAGGGCCTTGACCCGCTCGATCAGAAGACGCTGGCTGAACGGCTTGTGGATATAGTCGTCGGCGCCGAGGTTGAAGCCGAGGATCTCGTCGATCTCCTCGTCCTTGGAGGTCAGCATAATGACCGGGATCTGACTGGTCTGGCGCAGGCGGCGCAGCACCTCCATCCCGTCCATGCGGGGCATCTTCACATCCAGGATCGCCAGATCGGGCGGGGAGTTTTCCAGGGCTTCCAGCCCCGCGACGCCGTCGTGATAGGCGGTGATCTTGTGGCCGTGGCTTTCCAGCGCCAGGGACACGGAGGCGACGATGTTCTCGTCGTCATCGACCAGGGTGATGTTGGCCAAACGGCCCTCCTCAGCGTTTCGCGGCCGCGACCGGCCGCCTTCGTCATGGCGTTCTAACGCGCGACAAGCGTAACCGTTCGCCGCGAACGCGGTGACATTAGGGCGGCGCGGCCCCGGGGCCAAGGGCGGCGGCGCGGCGGCGGGGCCGATCGATGAAACCGGACCTTAAAACCTGCCGTGCAGAATGGCTCTATGGCCGGTCCGATCCACTACGAAATCTACGTCCGCAAGACGCCCCCGTCGCCCTGGGCCCTGGCCATGGCCACCGAGGACCGGGCGATCGCCGTGGAAACGGCCGAGGAGACCCTGCGCAACCAGCTGGCCGTCGCTGTCCGGGTGACCAAGGAGACCCTGGACCCCGACACCATGGAGTTCGTCAGCGTCACCATCCTGACGCGCGGCGCCCCCGAGCCCAAGCGCAAGCGGCTGGTCGATCCCGACCAGGGCCAGCCGACCTGCAGCGCCCCGCACGATCTCTACACCCCCCTGGCCCGCGAGCGGCTAAACGCGGTGCTGGAGGACTGGCTGATGCGCAATCGCATCACGGCCTACGAACTGCTGCACCGGCCGGACCTGGCCGAGAAGCTGGACGCCTCGGGCGTCGAGCTGCAGCACGCCATCCAGAAGGTGGCCATCCCCGAAAGCCAGGCGACCGGCCAGCCAACCCACGACCTGATCCGTCACTATCAACGGCTGGCCGAGGCCTCCATCGCCCGACTGGTCGCCGCCGGACGGCGCGGCCTGTTCCCCGACCCCGCCGTCCAGCCCCTGGGGCGGATCGTCCAGGGCCTGGCCGGCAAGAGCGATCGCATTTTCGTCATGGGCGGGATCGTCTGCCGCGCCGCCGCAGCCGGCGGCGGACCTCGCGAACGGCTGGAACGGCTCATGGACCTGGCCGATCAGGCGCCGGTGGACGGTCCCGGTCGCGCCCTGGTCATGGATCAGATCGAACATCTGCTGTGCGACCTGCTCAGCGCCCGCAGCGGCCTGGCCGACGTTCTGGGGCCCGACCTCGACCAGGGCGCCAGTCTGGCGGCCGTGGTGCGGATGTCCGCCCCCCAGGAGATCGCGGCCCTGATCCGCGCCGAGCCGCGCATGGGCGACATGATCCCCGTCGTAGACGGCGCGGCCGGGCGGCTGGCCGCCTATCTGTCCCGCGATGAGTTCCCGAATCTGGCCCGCGTCCTGGCGCGGATGGTGCTGCGCGAGCTGATGGGGCCCCGTCGCCTGAGGCCGGGGGACGCCCTCGGCGAGATCGGCATCCTGCGCACCCTGGCCGCCTGTCTGACCGCCACGGCCGGCCGCCTCCTGACCCTGGACGAGGTCCAGGCGGCCTTCATCGAACGCTCCAAGAGCCTGGTGACCGCCGATTTCGTCGGCGCCTGCACCGCCGGGCGCGAGACCGCCCTGATGGAGGTGGAGACCCTGGTCCGGCTCTGCGAGAACGTCACCGGGACGGCCAACAAGCGCGCCGCGGCGCGCTGGCTCGACGCCAGCCTGACGGCCCTCCGCTTCGAGAGCGAGATGCGGGCGCCGGGCGTCCATCCCGTGCAGAAGCTGGCGGTTCTGGCCGGGCTTCAGCGCTCGATCCTGGCCTGCGCCCTGTCCGACACGGACCGGGACCGCCTCCTGGCCTCCATCGGCCAGCTGGGCGGGGTGATCGAGACCGACGCGCGGCTGGTGTCCCAGATGGCGCGCGCCGAGGCCCCGCCGCCGCAGAAGATCGCCGCCCTGCTGCGACTCGCCGCCGGCCAGACCGGCCCGACCGGCCCCGTCGCGGATCGCGCCAAGGCCGAGGTGCTGAAGCTGGTCCGCACCCCTCAGGCCCGCTCGGCCATGGTCGAGGCGCCCGAGATGCTGCACGAAATCAAGGGCCTGATGAAAACGGTCGGCCTGGCGGCCTGAGAGCCTGGGCGGCGGCGGCCGATCTAGGACAGACAGACCACCTGGGCCACGCGCAGGTCGCGTCGCAGGTCGTCAGAGGTGCGGCCGTAGTTGTCGAGGGTGATCGTCTCGTCGCGGGCGTCGCCGGGTCGGGTTTGGCCCCGAACGGCCTGGGCCAGATCCCAGGGTGTGGTCGTATAAATCCGGCCCCGACGCGGCGCCTCCGCGATGGTCACCCCCATCACCCGCCCCATGCGATCCAGGGCCGGGGCGCCCGACAGGCCCGACAGGGCGCCGTCCAGGCCCCGGGTCCGGCCCACCTCGGCCCAGGCCAGCACCCGCTCCGACGTCCGCCCCCGTCCCGGCGACCGGATCACGTCCTCGCCCAGCAGACGGCTCGCCGCCTCGCCCGCCCGTCCCTGCGGAAAGCCCGGATGATAGGCCAGCTGGCCGATCTTCGGCGCCGCCGGGCGCAGCCGCAGGCCGGCCGGGCCGCCCTCCGTGATCAGGAGGGCCATGTCGGCGTGGGGCGCCAGGCGGAAGGCGGGGGCCACCGCCCGTCCGCCGCCGCGCGGCAGGGCCGGGCGGCGACAGCCCTCCACCACATGCCGCGCCGTGACCCAGCGCCCGTCGTCGGCGACGGAAAAGGCCGTGCCCGAGGTCGGCTGGAAGGCCCTGTGCGGCGCCTCCACCATCACCTCGGGATCGAAGGGCGTCACCGGACCCAGGAGGGCCGCCTCCGTCTCGTTCGGCGCGGACGGTGCGGGGGGCGCATCGGCCTTCTCGGCCAAAACCAGCGAAATCAGGACCAGCCCGACCAGAACCCCGGCGTAGATCAGCCAGTCCGGCGCCCGCCCCGTCAGGGCCGCCAGAGCGGCCGTCAGGGGCCGTTGCGGGCGATCCATCGCCCTCAGCCCGTCAGGGCGGCGGCGAGGACAAGCGCAGTGGCCAGCCGGGCCGAGACCAGCAGGACCGCGGCCGATATGTCGCCGTCACGCACCCGCTGCGGCGATCCGGCCAAAATCAGGTCGACCAGGCGGAAGGCCAGAAGCTGCATCACCACCGCCACGGCGCCCCAGATCAGGATGTCCAGGGTCGAACTCGACACCGACAGGGACACCGCCAGGGGCGCGGCCAGGCCCAGCAGCACCCCGCCGAAAGCCACCGTGGCGGCCGGATTGCCCTGGCGGATCTGATCGACCTCCTTCCACGGCGACAGCAGGGCGTATACCGCCGCCCCGCCCACCAGCAGGGCGAGGGTGGTTCCGGCATGGATCAGCAGCACGGGGAACCCGCCGACGAAGGCCTGGATTTCGGGACTGATCAGGGTCTGGGACTGGGCGAGCGGTCGCATGGGTCTGAAAACAAGGAGTTGAACCCCGTCCATGCCGCATTGCCGCCCCATTCCGCTAGCGCGCGACGGCCACACCTGGGGTTCAATCGCAGGGAGCGCCGCCCCCGCCCGGGGGCCAACGACGGCGTGAACGCGACAGGGCGGCTGCGGCTCGCTACATCCGTTCCATGACCGGAACCGCCCCCGAATCGCCCCTGCCCACCGTGCTCGTGGTCGCCGTCGCCCTGATCGACGTCGATGGGCGGGTGCTGATCGCCCAGCGGCCCGAGGGCAAGCAACTGGCCGGGTTGTGGGAATTTCCCGGCGGCAAGGTAGAGCCTGGCGAACGGCCCGAGGCGGCCCTTATCCGCGAACTGAAGGAGGAGCTGGGCATCGACGTGACCGAGGCCTGCCTCGCCCCCTTCGTTTTCGCCTCCCACGCTTACGATTCATTTCACCTGTTGATGCCATTGTATCTGTGCCGACGCTGGTCGGGGACCGTGGTCGCCCGCGAACACGCCGCCCTGGCCTGGGTGAAGCCGAACCGACTTTCGGACTATCCCATGCCGCCCGCCGACGCGCCCCTGATCGCCTGGTTGTGCGATCTGATCTGATCAGACCCTGAAGAGGAGGGCCGGATGCGTGCGTTTCTGACCCGGTTCCAACGCGACGAGAGCGGCGCCACGGCCATCGAATACGGGCTGATCATCTCGCTGATCTTCCTGGCCATCGTCGGCTCCCTGACCATCTTCGGCAATACGTCCAGCGGCCTGTTCAACCGGGCGATGGACGCCATCCGCACCGGCATGGGCGGCTGAAGGGCCGGAGCTACTCCCCCTCGCGAACGCCCAGGGCGTCCGCCAGCCGCATCGTCGCCGAACCGCGCGGCAAGGGCTTCTGCTGGTTGTCGCTGCGCGCCCAGCCCGCCAGGTTGACGATCTCGAAGGTCGCCGGAATGCGGCCGTCTGCCTCTGCATACCGTTCGGCGTAGAGGGCCGCGGCCCGCGCGGCGATCGTGCGCGTCAGCGGCCGGATCGCGCCGAACGGAACCCCCGTTTCTCCCATCGCCCTCAGGTCGCGGATCAGGGCGAACATGTCGGGATAGCGCACCGTCAGCCGATCCACGTCCGACACCGGCAGGGCGAAGCCGGCCCTTTGCAACAGGGCGGCCCCGTCATAGCCGTCGGCGAAGGGCGAGACCCGCGCCTGGGCCCCACCGCGCTCGGCCAGTTCCGCCTCCGTCAGCACCGCCCGCAGTTCCTTCAAGGTCCCCGCTCCCAGCAGCGTGCCCAGGAACAGGCCGTCCGGTTTCAGCGCCCGCTGGATCTGGCTGAGCGCGCCGGGCAGGTCGTTGGCCCAGTGCAGGGTCATGACCGAGACGATCAGGTCGCAGGACCGATCCTCCAGCGGCAGGGGCAGACGCCCCGGATCGACCCGCCCCTCTTCCAGACGCCGGATCGGCCCGACCCGCCCGGCCGCATCGCTGTCGGCCAGCAATCGCGCGAACGACCCCGGAAAGGCCGAGAGGTCGACCGCGACCGGAAACTCCCGCAGGATGGCCTCCAGACTGTTCACCGCCCCCTCTGCGGCGCGGGCGTGCAGGAAGTCGGCCTCGGCGAAACGGCCCGCCGCCCGGTCCAGCCGCGCGGCCCGGCGCACCGGGTCGAACAGGCGGGGCGGGCCGGAATCGGGGCGGTCATCTGAAGGGGAGGCGGTCATGCGGGTTCAGGATGGGGGTTCGGAACCGGGATGGAAAGGGCGGGCCGTCGCCGCCCTGCGTCCGCGCTGGCCCGGATCAACCGCCGTCCTGCGTGGTCTGGCCGACCTGATCCTGCCGCCGGTGGCCCATGACAGCCGCGAGGCGACCGCCGCCGCCGGCCTCAGCCCCGACGCCTGGAGCCGCGTCGCCTTTCTGGAGGCGCCGGTCTGCGACGGCTGCGGCGCGGCCTTCGAATACGACGGCGGAGCCTTCGCCGCCGATCGCTGCGCCGCCTGTCTGGCCCAGCCCTACGCCTTCGGCCGGGCGCGGGCGGCCTGTGTCTATGACGAGCATTCGCGCGGGCTGATCCTGAAGTTCAAGCACGGCGACCAGCAGCAGTTCGCCCCCCTGTTCGCGCGCTGGATCGCCCGATCCGCCGCCGACCTGGTCGAGGCGGCCGACGCCGTGGTCCCCACGCCCCTGCACCGGACGCGACTGCTGACCCGTCGCTTCAACCAGGCCGCCGAGATCGCCCGGCCTCTGGCCCGCGACGCCCGGCTCGACTACCTGCCCGACGCCCTGATCCGCGTCACGGCGACTGACAGCCAGGGCGGCAAGAGCGCGCGGGGCCGGCGGTTGAACGTCAAGTCCGCCTTCGCCGTTTCCGAAAGCGGCCGTCGCGCGATCAAGGGCCGGCGCATCCTCCTGATCGACGACGTCCTGACCACCGGCGCCACGGCCGAGGCCTGCACCAGGGCGCTGCTCGACGCCGGCGCCCGCGCCGTCGATCTGGCCGTCATCGCGAGGGTGCGAACCGCGCGAGAACTCACTAGATAGGGACGAACCCCGCCCTTTTTCCGGAGACCCTCATGGCCGACGTCGTCCTCTA
Source organism: Brevundimonas sp. (assembly GCF_052436175.1). Lineage (GTDB taxonomy): Bacteria > Pseudomonadota > Alphaproteobacteria > Caulobacterales > Caulobacteraceae > Brevundimonas. Next base: position 20,971 of record NZ_JBQVNM010000027.1, read on the forward strand.
CACCAAGCCCGGCTGCCCCTACTGCTTCGCGGCCATGAGTCTGCTGAAGAAGAAGGGCGTGGACTACACCGAGATCGTCGCCTCCAACGACCCGGCCAAGAAGGCCGAGATGGTCGAGAAGTCGGGCGGCGCCGCCACCTTCCCCCAGATCTTCATCGACGGAAAACACGTCGGCGGCTCGGACGACCTCCACGCCCTGGACCGCAAGGGCGAGCTGGACCCGCTTCTGGCCGCCTGACCATGAAGACCGCGCTCAAGATCGGGCTGTTCATCTTCTGGATTGTCTGGGTCGCATTCGTCTTCTGGCGCTTCGACGACCCCTGGATGAATGCGGGCGCACTCGTCTTGTCGGCCCTGATGATGGTGGGGTTCTATTTCCTCTACGGCGTCTTCCTTCCGGCGGTGGTGAAAACCATCTGGCGCTCCACAAAGCGGCGATCCGAGCAATGACGTCCCTCCCGATCGCCCTGATCCAGACGCGGACGCCCGCCGACCAGCGCGCATCGCTGGCCGAGCTGGAGCCGCTGGTGCGCCGGGCGGCGGCGGAGGGGGCGAAGTTCATCCTGACCCCCGAGGGCTCCAACGTGCTGGAGCAGCGTCGCGAGCGGCGCGAGGCGGTCATCGTCGATCAGGACCATGACGCGGCGGTGCTGGGCCTGCGGCGTCTGGCGGCGGAACTGGGGGTCTGGATCCTGATCGGTTCGGCCATCGTCGCCTCCGGCCATGCCGGGGACGCCCGCGCCGCCAACCGCTCCCTGCTGATCGACGGCACGGGGAAACTGGTCGCGGCCTACGACAAGATGCATGTCTTCGACGTCAGCCTGGCTGATGGCGAGGTCTATCGCGAGAGCGCCACCGTGCGGCCGGGCGATCGGGCCGTCGTCGCCGAAACCCCCTGGGGCGGGCTGGGGCTGACCATCTGCTACGACGTCCGCTTCCCCTATCTGCACCGGGCCCTGGCCCAGGCGGGGGCGGTGATGATCTCGGTCCCGGCCGCCTTCACCGTTCCGACCGGCGAGGCCCACTGGGAGACCCTGCTGCGCGCCCGCGCCATCGAGACCGGCGCCTTCGTCCTGGCCCCGGCCCAGGGTGGGACGCACGAGGACGGCCGCAAGACCTGGGGTCGGTCGGTCGTCATCGACCCCTGGGGCAGGGTCATCGCCAAACTCGATCACGACGAGCCCGGCGTCCTGCACGCCACGCTCGATCTCGACGCCGTGACCCAAGCCCGCGCCTCCATCCCGGCCCTGACCCACGATCGCGCGTTCGCGGCCCCGACGCCGGTCGCCGCGCCATGATCCGCTACGCCCTGAAATGCGACGCCGCTCACGAATTCGAGGCCTGGTTCAGCGCCTCGGCCGACTATGACGATCAGGCCGAACGCGGCCTGGTCGAATGCCCCTTCTGCGGCTCGCGCACCGTCGAGAAACAGATCATGGCCCCGGCCGTCTCGGGCACGCGCAAGTCCGCAGCCCCCGATGACATGCGCCAGAAGATGCAGACCATGATGCTGGAGGCCGCCCGCGAGGTCCGCGCCCATGTCGAGCAGAACTTCGACTATGTCGGAGACGCCTTCGCCCGCGAGGCCCGCGACATCCACGAGGGCCGGTCCGAGAAGCGCGAGATCTATGGCGAGGCCAGCCCAGCCGAGGTGAAGAAGCTGAAGGAGGACGGCGTCCCCTGCGCGCCCCTTCCGGCCCTGCCGCCCGATCCGTCCAAGGCGAACTGAGGCCTCCCCCCATCGCCGTCATCCTCGGACTTGATCCGAGGATCGGATTGTCCTCCGCTCCTGAGGCGCCGGGAGGCCGGGGCCGTGCAACACGGCTTCTCATCGGACGCGGAACGTCCGATCCTCGGATCAAGCCCGAGGATAACAGGGGCGGGATGAGTGGGACGGGATGAAGGGGAGATCCGTTGCCGACACAGGAACGCTACGCCCAGTTCCCGCCGCCGCCGTCGCTCGTCCCCTGGGTCAAGGTCGTCTGGACCTATGCCGCGCCCGCGCCGTCCGAGACCATCCAGCGCATCGCCCCGGACGGCTGCCCCGAACTGATCCTCGACATCGGCGCCCCCTATGAGGAGCTGGGACCGGACGGGAACTGGCGCCTGCAGCCCCCGGCCATCTTCGCCGGCCAGATGACCCGGCCCATCGCCATTCGGCCGGTCGGGCCGGTCGAACTGGTCGCCGTCCGCTTCCATCCCGACGGCGCCCGCGACTGGCTGGGCGCGCCCCTGTCGTCGGCGACGGACCAACGGCTCGATGTGGTCGACCGTATCGGCCGTCTGACGCCGCCCGCCGACGATCCGGAGGCTCAGGTTCGGGTCATGACCGATTTCCTCGAAGACGCCCGCCGGCGCGACGGCTGGACGGTCGATACCGTCGTCCGCGCCGAGGTGGAGGCCATCGCCGCGGAAACGCCGTCCCCACGGCGCGACCCCGCCGAACAGCGCGCCCTGCAGCGCCGCTTCCTCGACCGGGTCGGGGTCTCGCCCCGCGCCCTGCGGTCGATCACCCGGTTCCGCCGCGTGTTCGATCACGCCATCCCCGGCGATCCCGACGCGGGCTGGCTGGAGGCGGGGCTGGCGGCGGGCTATTTCGACCAGCCCCAGATGGCGCGCGACTTCCGCCGCTTCCTGGGCTGCACGGCCACAGAGTGGGCGCGGGACCAGGTCGAGCTGGCGCGGGCGATCGCGTCGGAAACCTACAAGCCCGGACCGCCGCATCCGGCGTAAGGCTGGTGTCCGAACCGAGGGGAACATCCATGCCGATCCTGACCGCCGTCGCCGCCGCCCTCTTGCAGATGACGCCCGCCCCCGCACCCGCCGCCACGCCCGACCTGTCGTGGATGGCAGGCTACTGGCTGGACTGCTCAAACGGCCGCGAGGTCGCCGAGACCTGGAGCGAGGAACGCGCGGGGCTGAGGGTCGGCTGGAACCTGACGGTCTCCCGCTCGGGTAGGGCCGGGTTTGAGGCGTCGCACATCACCACGACGCCCCAGGGCTTCGCCTATGTGGCCCAGCCGTCGGGCGCGCCGCCGACCGTCTTCGTGATGTCCGACAGCAGCCCGAACCACGTGGTCTTCTCCAACCTTCAGAACGACTTCCCCCACCACATCCGCTATGAACGCGACGGCGACGCCCTGAAGGCCCGGATCGACGGCGTGATCGAGGGTCAGGCGCGCAGCGTGGAATGGACCTTCGAGAGCCGCCCCCTGAACAGCCGCTGCCCGACCTGAAATCATCGGGTTTGAGCTGGCGCCCGATGACGGCGGAGGACATCGACGGCGTTGAGGCCGTCGCCCGCCTGTCCTTCCCCGATCATTTCGAGAGCCGGGCCTGTTTCGAGAACCGGCTGGACCTCTATCCCGCCGGAAGCTTCGTGCTGTCGGACGCGAACGGCGCCGTCCTCGGCTATCTGTTCGCCTATCCGTGGAAGGGCGAGAGCGCCCCGGCCCTGAACACCGTGATCCAGGCCCTGCCGGCCGACGCCGACCGGATTTATCTGCACGATCTGGCCCTGCATCCCGACACACGCGGCGGCGGCTTCACCCGCCCCATCGTGGAACGACTGGCCGAACAGGTCCGGGCCGAAGGCTGGCCCACGATCGCCCTGGTCGCCGTCAATGACGCGGCCGACTTCTGGGCGCGGCTCGGCTTCGAGGCCGTCGACAGCCCGGCGATCCGGGCCAAGCTGGAAAGCTACGGCCCGGACGCCCGCTACATGGTCAGACGCCTCTAGATCAGCTCCGCGTCCAGCCCTTTTCGGCCATGCAGTCGCGGAAGGCGTCGGAGCGCTGGCCCTTGCCGGTGGAGGCGCGGCACTGGTCGCGGGCGCTGTCGAAGGGCTGGGCGTTCTCGCCGTGCCAGGCGAGGTCGTCATCGCCGTCGACGCCGATGACGGTGACGCAGGCGGAGGTGCTCATTGCGGCCGCCGCGACGGCCAGGATCAGAAGGCGTTTCATTCAGGTCTCTCCATTGCGAGGCCCGATCCATCCCACCCCGCACGGCGACAGTCCCGTTACAAGGCTGAAATCTAGGTGAATTCGCCGTAAGCTTAAGCGACTGCGCGGGTGGCGATCATCATGTAGTTGATGTCGGCGTCGCCTTCGGACCAGACGCCGGTCAGGGGATCGAGCGCCAGACCGAAGGGCCCCTCCACCGCCACGGGCTCGTTCGCCAGCATGGCGCGGATCTCGTCGGGCTTCAGGAACTGGCGCCAGTCGTGCGTCCCGGCGGGCACCCAGCGCAGCACATATTCGGCGGCGAACTTGCCGAGCAGGAGCCCCTTCAGCGTCCGGTTCAGGGTGGCGACCACCATCATGCCGCCCGGCGCGATCAGACGCGAACAGGCCCGCACGAAGGCCTCGGGATCGGCCACATGCTCGATCACCTCCAGGGTCAGGACCACGTCGAACGGCCCCGCCCCCGCCTCCACCATCTGTTCGACCGTGGCGGCGCGATAGGCGATGTCCAGCCCCATCTGCTCGGCGTGAGCCCGGGCCGTGCCGATATTCTCGGACGAGGCGTCCACCGCCGTGACCTCGAAGCCGAGCCGGCGCATGGGCTCGGCGATCAGGCCCCCGCCGCAGCCGATGTCGATCAGGCTCAGGCCCTGGAACGGGGCGCGGGTCCGCGTGTTGCGTCCGAACCGCTCCGCCGCCCGGTCGCGCACGAAGGCCAGGCGCGCCGGATTGAACCGGTGCAGGGGGGCGAACGGCCCCTTGGCGTCCCACCACTCGGCCGCCTGGGCCGAGAAACGCGCGACGTCGGCCGGGTCGATGGAGGGTCCGGATGCGGTTTCCGAAGCAAAACCCTCATGGCTTTGGGGTTTGCGCAGACCGGCGGTGTCGTTAGAAGCGGACATGGGTCGAGGAATGAACCCCTCGCCCGCTCCACGCAAGCTCGGGAAAAAGGGCCACGATGACGCGGCTGGTGATGAAATTCGGCGGCACCTCGATGGGCGACCTCGAACGGATTCGTCGCGCCGCGCGGATCGTCGCCGCCGAGGTGCGACAGGGCAAGCAGGTGGCCGTGGTCGTCTCGGCCATGGCGGGCAAGACCAATGAACTGGTCGCCTGGACCGACGGCGTCGGCGCCGCCGCCCCCGGCCTGCCGCTTTCGGACGATGAATACGACGTGGTCGTCGCCTCGGGTGAACAGGTGACCTCGGGCCTTCTGGCGCTGACCCTGCGCAACATGGGGCTGAACGCCCGCAGCTGGATGGGTTGGCAGATCCCCATCCTGACCGACGACGCCCACGGCCGGGCCCGCATCGAGGACGTGCCGGGCGAGGTCCTGGGCGCGGCGATGGACACGGGCGAGATCGCCGTGGTGCCGGGCTTCCAGGGCGTGACCCGGGGCGGCCGCATCACCACCCTGGGCCGCGGCGGCTCGGACACCTCTGCGGTGGCGGTGGCGGCGGCGCTGAACTGCCCGTGCGACATCTACACCGACGTGGACGGGGTCTACACCACCGACCCGCGCATCGAGTCCAAGGCCCGCAAGCTGAACCGCGTCTCCTATGAAGAGATGCTGGAAATGGCCTCTCTCGGCGCCAAGGTGTTGCAGACCCGGTCGGTCGAACTGGCCATGGCCAAACAGGTGCCCGTGCGCGTCCTGTCCAGCTTCGTCGAGCCCGACGAGAACGGAAATCTGCCGGCGAACGCCGGAACCCTGATCTGCGACGAGGAGGAAATCGTGGAAAAACGCATCGTGTCCGGCGTGACCATGAGCCGCGACGAGGCCCGCATCACCCTGCTCGGCCTGTCGGACCGCACCGACGCCCCGGCCGACGTCTTCACCCGTCTGGCGGAAGCGAACGTCAACGTGGACATGATCGTCCAGTCCCAGGCCCGCACCGAGGGGGCCGTGAACCTGACCTTCACCACCGGCCGCCGCGACGCCGAACGCGCCGCCGAGCTGATGCGCGCGGCCCAGGCCGAGATCCAGTTCGAGGAAATCCGCATCGACGCCGACGTGGCCAAGGTCTCGGTCATCGGGGTGGGCATGCGCAGTCACGCGGGCGTCGCCCAGACCATGTTCAAGGCCCTGGCCGACAAGGGCATCAAGTTCCAGGCCATCTCGACATCCGAGATCAAGATCTCGGTCCTGATCGAGGACGCCTATTCCGAACTCGCCGTCCGCGCCCTGCATTCGGCCTATGGTCTGGAAGCGGTATAGGATTGTCGTATTGCCCGCCCATATCCGGGCGGGGTGAACGGGAGGCGGAATGCCGGTAGGCGGCGGATTGACGACGAGGGGGCCCCGCAACCTCCTGCGCCAGATCCGCGAGGCCATGGCCGGCGGGGGACCGGCGCAGGAGCGGCTGGATCGTGTCGTGCGCATCATCGCCCAGTCGATGGTGGCCGAGGTCTGCTCCATCTATCTGCGCCGCGCCTCGGGCGAGCTTGAACTCTTCGCCACCGAGGGTCTGAACCGCGAGGCCGTCCACAACACCCGCCTGCGTCCCGGCGAGGGTCTGGTCGGCGAGGTCGCCCGTCTGGCCCAGCCGGTCAGTCTGTCCGACGCCCCCAGCCACCCCTCCTTCGCCTATCGGCCGGAGACGGGGGAAGATCCCTATCACGCCTTCCTCGGCGCTCCCCTGTTGCGCGGCGGCCGGGCCATCGGCGTTCTGGTCGTCCAGAACCGGGCCGAGCGTCGCTATGACGAGGACGAGGTCGAGGACATCCAGACCATCGCCATGGTCCTGGCCGAGACCGTGGCCAGTGGCGAGCTGCTGGATCAGGAGGAGCTGCGCGACGTCGAGGTCGCCCCGCACCGGCCCGAACGCATCAAGGGCCAGCGCTTCGCCGAAGGTCTGGCCATCGGTCAGGTCATCCTGCACGAGGCGCCGCTCGCGCCCGAAAAGCTGCTGTCCAACGACCCGGTCGAGGAGGAGATCCGCCTCAACCGGGGTCTGGCCGATCTCAAGGCCGGCATCGACGCCATTCTGGACGGCGGCCAGGGCAAGCTGTCGGGCCAGTCGTTCGAGGTGCTGGAAACCTACCGGATGTTCGCCGAGGTCCGGGGCTGGAACCGGTCGCTGATCGAGGCGGTCCGCTCGGGTCTGACCGCCGACGCCGCCGTGGACCGGGTCCGCAACGAGCACCGCGCCCGCTTCGCCAAGGCCCGCGACCCCTATATCCGCGAGCGGCTGCACGACTTCGAGGACCTGGCCAACCGGCTGTTGCGGGTGCTGGCGGGCGAGAACCCCGGCCGGCGCGATATGCCGGAGGACGCCATCCTGGTGGCGCGGAACCTCGGCCCGGCCGACCTGCTGGAATATCCGCGCGAAAGCCTGCGCGGCCTACTGATCGAGGAGGGCTCGGCCGCCAGCCACGCCGCCATCGTGGCCCGCGCCCTGGGCATCCCCTGCGTCGGCCGCCTGCTGGGCATCCGCGACCGCCTGTCCGAGGGCGATCAGGTCATCGTCGACGGCGAGACGGGCGAGGCCCATCTTCGGCCCCGGCCGGACATGCTGGATTCGGTCCGCTCGCGGATGGCATTGCGCAGCCAGCGTCAGGCCGAGTTCGCCAAGCTGCGCGACGTCCCGGCGATCACGAAGGACAACCAGCGCATCACCCTCCTGACCAACGCCGGTCTGGCCGTCGATCTGGAAAACCTGAACGAGACGGGCGCCGAGGGCATCGGCCTGTTCCGCACCGAGTTCCAGTTCATGGTGGCCGAGGAACAGCCGCGCCTGACCAGCCAGACCGAGCTTTACAAGCTGGTGCTGGACGCCGCCGGCGACCGGCCGGTGACTTTCCGCACGCTCGACATCGGGGGCGACAAGGTCCTGCCCTATATGGAGACGACCGAGCGGGAGGAGAATCCGGCCCTGGGCCGTCGCGCCATTCGCCTGGGTCTGGACCGGCCCAGCCTGCTGCGGCTTCAGCTGCGCGCGCTTCTGGCCGCCGGCGCCGGGCGGGAGCTGCGGGTCATGTTCCCGATGATCGCCACGGTGGACGAGTTCCGCGCCGCCCGCGAACTGGTCGATGTGGAATGCGAATGGGCCCGTCGTCGCGGCCGCCCCCTGCCGGCCCTGCTGCGCGTCGGGGCCATGATCGAATGCCCCAGCCTGCTCTGGCATCTGGACGCTCTTCTGCCCCTGACCGATTTCGTCTCGGTGGGGTCCAACGACCTGTTCCAGTATATGTACGCCGCCGACCGGACCAATCCGCTGGTGTCGGACCGCTACGACCCCCTGTCGCCGCCGACACTGCGGGCGCTCCAGACCATCCAGACCGCCTGCGCCGAGACCGGCACGCCGGTCTCCGTCTGCGGCGAGCTGGCCGGGCGGCCGCTGGAGGCCTTCGCCCTGATCGCCCTCGGCTTCACCCGCCTGTCGGCCCCGGCGGGCGGCGTCGGCCCGGTCAAGCGGATGATCCTGTCCACCGACCTGGCGGCGGCGCGGCGCGGCATGAACAATCTGCTGGGCAGTTCCGCCGGGTCCATCCGCAACGAACTGGAAAGCCTGGCCCGCAAGTTGAACGTCGCGGTCTGACCGGGCTCAGGCCGCGCCCGGGCCGAAGACATCCACCATGATCTCGCCGTCAGGCGTCAGCCAGGCCCGCTTCATGCCCTGGCTGTTGAAGGGGTCGGCGATGTTCCCGTCGCGGTCCAGGGCGATCAGGCCGCCGTCGCCGCCCATCTGTCCGATCTGGTCGATGACGGCGCGGGCCGCTTCGGCCACCGACTGCCCGGCGGCGACGCGCCATGCGGTCTGGGCCGTGGCCGCGACCCGGATGAAATACTCGCCCTGACCCGTGCCCGAAGCCGCGACCCGGTCGTCGGCCCAGGTGCCCGAGGCGATCAGGGGGGTGTCGCCGACCCGTCCGGGCATCTTGCCGAAGACGCCTGCCGTGGAGGTCGCCGCCGCCAGCCGCCCTGCAGCGTCCAGCACGCAGCAGCCGACCGTGCCGTGGCCGAGTGTGCCCGGCGGATGGTTGTCGTCGCCCTGACCCGCGTGGGTGAACCAGGCCGCCTCGTCGCCGATGGCCTCCAGCCCCTGATCGTGGGCGAACAGGGCCGCGCCCTCGCCGGCCAGCATGACATGAGGCGTCTTCTCCATCACCGCCCGCGCGGCGAGCACCGGATTGCGGAAGCCCTGCAGGGCCGCGACCGACCCTGCCTTGCGCGTCGATCCGTCCATCAGGCTGGCGTCGAGCTCATAGGCGCCGGCGAGGTTGGGCGAGGCGCCGCGACCGGCGACATAGAGGCCGGAATCCTCCAGCAGCACCACCGCCTCGACGGCTGTGTCCAGCGCCGATGCGCCCGCATCCAGCCTGGTCTTCATGGCCTCGACCACCTGCCGCATATGGGCGATTTCGGCGTCGTAGTCGACGCCGCGTCGGGCGCCCGCGCCGCCGTGAAGGATGAGGGCGGTCATGCCTGTCGTCTCCTGATCGCCTCTTTCAAACGGGCGTTCGGCTGATTAGCGTGGGTCGGAGACGCGCGCCATGGGGGCGGCGGCCCCTTCAGCTTCGAGAGACGTCTTCATGCGCGCAGTCCTGTCCAAGGCCCCCGGCGGCCCCGAGACCCTTGTCGTCGAGGACGTGCTGGACCCCACGCCCGGCAAGGGCCAGGTGGTCATCGAGGTCAAGGCGGTGGGGGTCAACTATCCCGACACCCTCATCATCGAGGACAAGTACCAGTTCAAGCCGGAACGCCCCTTCGCTCCGGGCGCGGAAATCGCCGGGGTGGTCGAGGCCGTCGGCGAGGGGGTCAAGGGCGTGTTCAAGGGCGACCGGGTGATCGCCGTGCCCGGCTGGGGCGGTCTGGTCGAACGGATCGCCGTTCCGGCCGCCGGCCTCATCAAGATCCCTGACGAGATGGATTTCGAGACGGCCGCCGCCCTGGTGATGACCTATGGCACCTCCTACTACGCGCTCAAGGACCGGGCGCAGCTGAAGCCGAACGAGAAACTGCTGGTCCTCGGCGCCGCCGGGGGCGTAGGCGCCGCGGCCGTCGAGCTGGGCAAGGCCATGGGCGCCGACGTCATCGCCGCCGCCTCGACCAATGAGAAGGTCCAGTTCGCCCTCGATCTCGGCGCCGACAACGGCCTGATCTACCCGGCGGGCAAGATGGACAAGGCGGCGCAGAAGACACTGGCCGGAGAGCTGAAACTGGCTTCGGGCCGCGACGGGCCGGACGTGGTCTATGATGCGGTGGGCGGCGACTATTGCGAGCCGGCGCTGCGGGCCATGGACTGGAACGGCCGCTATCTGGTGGTCGGCTTCCCGGCGGGCATCCCCGCCCTGCCGTTGAACCTGACTCTCTTGAAGTCGGTGTCGGTCATCGGGGTCTTCTGGGGCGCGGCGGTGGCGCGCGACCCGGCCGGACACGCCGCCAACATGGCCGAGCTGATGCAGTTCTGGAAGGACGGCAAGATCAAGCCGCGCGTTTCCCGCACCTTCCCGCTGGAACGCGCCCATGAGGCCATACAGGCCCTCGGCGACCGTTCGGCCATGGGCAAGATCGTCGTGACGGTCGAAAGCTGAGGCCGGGCATGGGCGGCGATCTGAACCTGTCGTCGTCGCTCGACCCCGACGCCCTGCGCACGGCCTTCGCCGTGAACCGGCGGCTGCACATTCCCGGCCTGCTGGCCCAGGCCAACGCCGACCGGCTGGCCGACCGGCTCGAGGCCGAGCGGTCGTGGACGACCATCGTCGCCGCCGGGGGTGACTATTTCGAGATGCCGCTCGACGGCCGTCTGGCGGCGGACCCGTCCAAACAGTCCTGGCTGGACGCCGTGGCCGTCGACGGCCGGGGCCGGGCCACCCAGTATGTCTATGACACCCGTCGTCCGGGCGGGTCCGATGACCCCAATGTCGTCGATCAGGCCCTGGCCTTCCTGAACGGCGCCCCCTTCCTCGACCTGATGCGGGGAGTGACCGGTGACGACCGGATCGACTTCGCCGACGCCCAGGCCAGCCGCTATCGCCCCGGCCACATCCTGACGGCGCACAACGACCTGTCCGTCGGCAAGAACCGGCTCTACGCCTATGTCCTGAACCTGACGCGCGAATGGCGGGCCGACTGGGGCGGGACGCTGGTCTTCTACGGCGACGACGGCCATGTCGAGCAAGGCTGGGTTCCGGGCTTCAACGCCCTGAACCTGTTCGCCGTGCCCATAGGCCATGCGGTGACCCAGGTCGCCGCCCATGCCGCGACCGACCGCCTGTCCATCGTCGGCTGGCTGCGCTCCCACACCCCTGTCGGCCCCCAGACGCGGGAGGAGGCCGTCGCCGCCTCGGCCCGGCCGGTGGTCTGAACCCTATGCCCGGGTCTTCAGCCGCTCCAGCGCCTGTTCGGCGGCCTCGCGGTGATGGCGCTTGATGTTGGCGCCCAGGGTGGCGATCAGGGCGGCGAAGACGGCCGCGTCATCGGTGAAACCGATGCCGGCGAACAGGTCGGGAATGGCGTCCACCGGCAGGACGAAATAGGCCAGTGCGCCCAGCATCATCCCCTTGGCGGCCGTCGGGGTCTGTGGATCGCGCGCGGCGAACCAGACGCTCAGCGCCTGATCGGCGAAGGGAATACGGGCCGCGGTGCGCACGATCTTGGGCCAGAAGCCGCGCTGGACCCGGACCTCGTTGATCTTCTGCACCGACGGAACAAGGGCCTTGGCCGGATCCAGCACATCCTCGGGCGTAACAGGTTGTGATCGGGTCGACATCGCCGCTAAACCCCTCCTCAACAGGGAACAGACGTTCAATATAGGGGACTATCCATGAAACTCGACTCCTCCATCGCCGCAGTCGTCACCGGCGGCGCCTCGGGCCTCGGCGAAGGCACGGCCCGGGCCCTCGCGGCCACCGGCGTCAAGGTCGCCCTGTTCGACATGAACGAGGAGAAGGGCGAGGCCATCGCCGCCGAGATCGGCGGCGTCTTCTGCAAGGTGGACGTCACCTCCGACGAAGAGGTCGCCGCCGCCTTCGCCAAGGCCCGCGCCGCCCACGGCCAGGAGCGGCTGACCGTCAACTGCGCCGGCATCGCCACCGGCATGAAGACCGTGTCGCGCAAGAAGGACACCGGCGAGATCAAGGCCCACGACATGGCCCAGTTCGAACGCACGGTCCGCATCAACCTGTTCGGCACCTTCCGCGTCCTGTCTCAGTCAGCCGCAGGCATGGTCACCCTGGACCCGATGGAGGACGGCGAGCGCGGCCTGATCGTCAACACCGCCTCGGTCGCGGCCCAGGACGGTCAGGTGGGACAGGCCGCCTATTCGGCCTCCAAGGGCGGGGTCTACGCCATGACGCTCCCCGTGGCGCGTGACCTCGCGCAGGAAGGCGTGCGGGTGAACACCATCCTGCCCGGCATCATGTGGACGCCGATGATGGCCGGCATGGACCAGAAGATCCAGGACGCCCTGGCCGCCCAGATCCCCTTCCCCAGCCGCCTCGGCCGCCCCGCCGACTACGCCTCCCTGGTGCTGGAACTGGCCCGCAACGTCTACATCAACGGCGAGTGCATCCGTCTGGACGGCGCCATCCGCATGGCGCCGAGGTAGGCGCGCCTGACGGCGCGAGCGCTACCGCTCGCCGCGCGGCGGCTCGCTGCATGAGCGCGTAATCCGGCGCTCATGTTTCGGGCGTTCGAGATTTTTCAGAAAGGGTCTTGCGAGAACGGCGAGCCCTCCGCTATACGCCCCGCTCTCGACTGAGAGCGCGGGCGTAGCTCAGTGGTAGAGCACAACCTTGCCAAGGTTGGGGTCGGGCGTTCGAATCGCCTCGCCCGCTCCAGTTGAGACTGAAAAGGTCCGGTCGCACGACCGGGCCTTTTTCAATTCCCGCCCCTTTTCTCCGCAATCGCAGAGTCTTCCACCCACCGCGTGGGCCTGACCCGTTGCCCCGGCGCGCCAATCCGCTAGGGTCCGGGGTCAAACTTATCGCGACGCTGGCTTTACCCGACGCGCCCGGGCGAACTGACGACATGCAACTGACCATCGAACGATCCGCTC
>NZ_JBQVNM010000028.1:0-33832 GCF_052436175.1 Brevundimonas sp.
TGGCACGCGACAAGTAGCGCGATGGCTAGCGGCAGCATTTGTAAAACTCTCAGCGTGCTCATGTGTCTTGGCACATTGGCAGCTAGCCGGCTCGACCACAACGTCGGCGGCCCATCCTTGCTTGACCTCTAGCTTGGCCGCTTTCCAAGCGTTCAGGCCGCGCCTGCACGTGAGACCGACAGCGCGGCCCGCAGACCTTTTGCGGCCGGGGAGAGTCTCTGCCTAGCAGCGTTTGCCTTCGCGCTGGCGTTGCTCGCAGCGGCGCTGTTCGCGCTCCCAGTCGCGCTGCTCGCGCTCGCGCCGGGCCTTGGTTTCCTCGTCGGAGGTCGTGACGGCGTCCACGCCCGCGCCGACCACGGCACCCGTCGCCTTGACCCCTGTACCGACGACAGCGGCGGTGGTTCCGACCACGGCGCCGACGAGGCAGCCCTGCAGCATCAGCGACCCGGCCAGCAGGGCGGAAAGGGCGGCGGCGCGCGACACGATCTTCATGGCATGGTTCTCCGGACCCCTCGCTCTAGCGGCTCGAGAGTGAACGGCGGGTAACCCTGTCGTGAGGTCGGTGAAACGGCGACGCGCCGTGACCATCAAGCCACGGCGCGCCCATTGTTCAGGCCGCTGTCGGCAGGACGTAGTCCTTCATCCGTTCGCGGATCAGCTTCTTGTCGACCTTGCCGGTGGCGCCCAGCGGGATGTCGTCCACGAAGACCACGTCATCGGGCATCCACCATTTGGCGATCTTGCCCACCAGGAAGTCCAGGTGCTCCTGCCTGTCCTGGGGCTCGCCGGGCTTGAGCTTGACGACCAGAACGGGCCGCTCGTCCCATTTCGGGTGGGCCGCGCCGATCACGGCGGCCAGTTCCACCTTGGGGTGGCCAACGGCGATGTTCTCGATCTCGATGGAGGAAATCCATTCGCCGCCGGACTTGATGACGTCCTTGGCCCGGTCGGTGATCTGCATGAAGCCGTGGTCGTCCACGGTGGAGACGTCGCCGGTGTCGAAGAAGCCCTCGTGATCCAGGATCTTCTCGTCAGAGCGGAAATAGGCGCCGGCGATGGTCGGCCCCTTCACCATCAGTCGCCCATAGGTGTGGCCGTCGTGCGGAAGGTCCTGACCGGCCACATTCTTGATCTTCAGCTCGACGCCCAGGGGCGGGGTGCCCTGTTTGGTGCGCCATTTCAGCTGTTCCTCGAAGGGCAGGGCGGCCAGTTCGGGGGTCATGTTCGACAGGCTGCCGACCGGCGAGGTCTCGGTCATGCCCCAGCCCTGCATCACCTCGATGCCGAACTCGTCGTGGAAGGCGCGGATCAGGCTTTCCGGCACGGCCGAACCGCCAATCAGCACGCGTTTGACGGTCGAGAGCTTGAGATTGTTCTGGCGCAGGTGGGCCAGCAGCCCCTGCCAGACGGTGGGCACTGCGGCCGAGAAGGTCACGCCCTCGGTCTCCAGCAGTTCGTAGATCGACTCCCCGTCCATCTTGGCGCCCGGCATGACCAACTTGGCGCCGGCGGCCGGGCCGGAGAAGGCGATGCCCCAGGCGTTGGCGTGGAACATCGGCACCACCGGCAGGACCACCTCATTGGGCGAGGCCGCCATGATCGTGGCCTGCAGGGTGATCAGGGTGTGCAGGAAGTTGGAGCGGTGGGAATAGAGGACGCCCTTGGGATTTCCCGTCGTGCCCGAGGTGTAGCAGAGGCCGCAGGCGGTGTTCTCGTCGAACCCGCCCCAGGTCACATCGGCCGAGGCCTGGTCGAGAACCGCCTCATAGCATTCCGCGCGCGGCAGCCTGGTCGCCGGCATGTGCGCTTCGTCGGTCATCACCACGACCCGTTCCACAGACGGACAGTGGGGCAGGATCGCTTCCAGCAACGGCACGAAGGTCAGGTCGACGAAGAGGATCCGGTCTTCGGCGTGGTTGATGATGTAGATGAGCTGTTCCGGGAACAGGCGCGGGTTCAGGGTGTGGCAGACCGCCCCGATGCCCATGACGCCATACCAGGCCTCGACGTGGCGGCCGGTGTTCCAGGCCAGGGTGGCCACCCGGTCGCCGGGCTTGATGTTCCAGGCGATCAGGGCGTTCGACACCTTCTTGGCCCGGTCGTGGATGTCGGCGTAGGTGGTGCGGACGATGGGGCCTTCGACCGAACGGGTCACGACCTCGCGCTTGCCGTGCCAGTTCTTCGCGTGGTCCAGGATTTTGTCGACCGTCAGCGGCCAGTCCTGCATCAGTCCAAACATCTACATTTCCTCGGATCATGCACCGGCTGAATGCGGCGCTTGGGATCACGCTATCTAGGTGAACGTCGATAAGCAACGTGACGCAGGGTCACGTTGAATCGGCTCTTGGCCAGGCAGGGCGGGGCCGACTATCTAGGCGACCGTCTGCGACGGACGCCGGCGACACGGGTCGCCGGTCCGCTGCGGAACTCAGGGGGCCGAGATGACCATTCTGATCGCGATCACGGGCGGATCGGGCTCGGGGAAGAGCACCCTGGCCGAGGCCCTGGTGACGGGCCTGAATGTCGGACAGGCCGTCCTGCTGCGCGAAGATTCCTACTACCGCGACGCCGCCAGCCTGCCCGACTTCGACGCCGACACCTTCGACTTCGACGACGTGGCGGCGCGGGATCACGTTCTTCTGGAGGCCGACTTGAAGGCCCTGAAGGCCGGCCGGGACATTGTCGCCCCGATCTATTCCTTCATCCACCATGGTCGTGAACCGGGTGGGGAGCCGATCGCCTCGGCGCCGGTGGTGATCGTGGAGGGCACCCATCTGCTCTGCACCCCCTCGCTGAGCGCCCTGTTCGACATCCGGGTCTTCGTCGACACCCCCGCCGACATCCGCTTCATCCGGCGCCTGCTGCGCGATCAGAGCGAGCGGGGCAGAACGGCGGAATCCGTCATCCACCAGTATCTGCTGACCGTCCGGCCGGGGCATGAGCGCCTGACCGAGCCCTCCAAGGTCCACGCCGACTTCATCGTCGCCGACGCCACCGCCGCCGTGCGTCTGGAAGACCCCCAGGCCGTGGTCCGCCTGGCCGCGCCGGTCCTGGCCCACCCCCTGCTGGCGCCCCTGGTCCGTCACTGAGGCGCACGGCCGAGGGCGCCCTTGCGGACGCCGCAGCTTTGCCACAGTGTCTGCCGGTCAGGGGTGCGGCTCTCATGGACGATGCAAGGACGGCGGCGGGCGCGGAACCGGAGGCGCAGCGGCTTGATCCGCGTCGGGTCGCCATCGTCGCCCAGGCGCGCAAGGCCTTCATGAGTTCCGGCTACGCCGCCGCCCGGGTCGAGCCTGTGGCCCGCGCCGCCGGCGTCTCGACCGCCACCCTCTACGGCTACTTCCCCTCCAAGGATCATCTGTTCGACGCGGTGATCGCCGACGCCTCCGATGATTTCGCCCAGCGGATGCGTGACGTCGGCGCCACGTCCGGCTCGGCGCGGGAGCGGCTGACCGCCTTCGCCACCGCCTATGCGGAGTTCATGGGCGACGCCTTCGTGCGGTCGGTCTTCCGCCTCGTCATGGCCGAGCGGCCCCGGTTCCGTGACGTCGCGATGGCCTTCTTCGAGCGGGGCAGGGCCGATTTCGGCGCGCCTCTGATCGGGGTGCTGGCCGATCTGGTCGCGACGGGCGAACTGCGCGTCGACAAGCCGTCGTGGGCGGCCGGACAGCTGATGGGGATGGTGGAACACCCCGTCTTCTTCATGCCTTTGGTGACCGGGGACGAGATCCATCCGGCCCGACCCATCCCGCAAATCGCGGCGGATGCAGTGGAGACCTTCCTGGCCCGCTACGGCGTCTGAGGGGCAGCGGTCCTGTCAGGGCCAGAGCCGTCGCCGCGCCCATCCATCGCCGTCGCGCTCGAACAGGATGCGGTCGTGCAGGCGGAAGGGCCGGTCGCGCCAGAACTCGACAGCGGAGGGGACCACCCGCCAGCCGGTCCAGCGTTCGGGGCGCGGCACGTCCTCGCCCTCGAACCGGGCGGTCTCGCGTCCGACCGCCGTCTCCAGCGTCGCCCGATCCGGCAGAGGACGGGACTGGTCCGAGGCCCAGGCGCCGATGCGGCTTTCGCGGGCGCGCGTGGCGAAATAGGCGTCGGCCTCGGCCTCAGAGACTGGCTCCACGACGCCGCGCACGCGGACCTGTCGCCTCAGGCTCTTCCAGTGAAACACCAGCGCGGCCGAGGCGTGGGCCGCAAGCTGCCGACCCTTGGCGCTCTCGGCGTTGGAATAGAAGGTGAAGCCGCGAGCATCGACGTCCTTGAGCAGGACGATCCGGCAGTCCGGCGCGTCCCCGGCGTCGATGGTGGCCAGGGACATGGCGTTGGCGTCGTTCGGCTCATGCCGCCGGGCGTCCTCCAGCCATCCGATGAAGGGTCCGAACGGATCGGGACGGTCGATCAGGGTCTCGTCGCCGTTGGCGGCCAGGGCGGCGGCGTAGTCGCGGGCGTAGTCCTCGCGACTGGGGCTGGGCGGGATCACGGGAGCGGTCATGCGGTCGTCCATACAGCCGGCGGCGGGCGGCTGAAACCGGGTGTGCGCTAAATCGGCACGGTTAACCTCGCCTTGACCATAATCAAACCAATCATCGGGCATGAACGCTTCGCCGTCGGCCCAAGGGGCGCTGACCCTGCTGGAATGCTATCGCCTGCTGGGTCTGGACGGACCTGTGGGCGACGAGGCGCTGAAAACGGCCTTCCGCAAGGCCGTCAAGGCGGCCCGGCCCGACATGCCGGGCGGAGACGCCGAGCGGTTTCGTCGCGTCATCGCCGCCGCCCGACTGATCCAGGCGTCCGTGCCCGCCCATCCCGCCCTGGCCGCGCCGCGCGCAACCACCGCCCGCCCGGCGCCCTTGCCGGCCGTGGGCCTGACGCCGCTTCAGGCCGTGGCCGGCGGAACGGTCGAGGTGCGTCTGGGCGGCCGTCGCCTGCGGGTCTGCACCCCTGCCGGCCTCCGCACCGGCGATCATGTCCGGCTGCGGGGCGGGGCGGCCGACGGGGGCGACCTCTATCTGCCGGTCCTGATCCGGGTCGCGGACGGCCTGACGGTCATCGGCGACGACATCTACATGGCCGCGCCGGTCGGGCGGCGGATTCTGAGCGAAGGCGGGCGGCTGGAGATCCAGACCCACGCCGGAGCGCGCAGCGCCTGGATCACGCCGGGGCTGTCGCCGTCGGTTCGGCTACGGCTGCGGGATTTGGGTCTGCCGGCGCGCGGCAAACGCGCGGCGGGCCATCTCTTCGTCAGCCTGAACCCGGTCGAGGACGCGCCGTCCGCAGCCGAACATCTGCTGGCGCGCTTCACCAAGGTCTGGACGCCGGAACGCCTCGCGGCCTAGAGCGAGGGCCGACATGTCCCACAACACCTTCGGCCATCTGTTTCGCGTGACGACCTGGGGCGAGAGCCACGGCCCGGCGATCGGCTGCGTCATCGACGGCTGTCCGCCCCTGATCCCTCTGACGGAGGCCGACATCCAGCCCTGGCTGGACCGCAGGAAGCCTGGCGGCAGCCGCTTCGTCACCCAGAGGAACGAGAGCGACACGGCCCGCATCCTGTCCGGCGTCTTCGACGACGGTGACGGCCCGGTCACCACCGGAACCCCCATCGCCATCGAGATCCAGAACGAGGATCAGCGCTCCAAGGACTACGGCGAGATCGCCCGCGCCTATCGGCCTGGCCACGCCGACTATGTCTATCAGGAGAAGTACGGCGTCCGCGATCACCGTGGCGGCGGCCGCTCCTCCGCGCGGGAGACCGCCAGCCGGGTCGCCGCCGGGGCCGTAGCGCGGCGTGTGCTGGGGGAGGGTGTCCGCATCCGCGCGGGCGTGGTCCAGCTGGGTCCGCATCGCATCGCGCCGGAGGCTCTCGACTTCGACGCGGTCAACCACAATCCGCTCTACGCCGCCTCCATGCAGGTCGTCCCGGGGTGGGAGGCGTATCTGGACGGGGTCCGTAAGGCCGGCTCCTCCATCGGCGCCGTGGTGGGGCTGGAGGTCACGGGCGTGCCGGTCGGCTGGGGCGCGCCTCTCTACGGCAAGCTGGACGCCGAACTGGCCGCGGCCATGATGTCCATCAACGCCGTCAAGGGCGTGGAGATCGGCGCCGGCTTCGGCGCCGCCGAGTTGTCGGGCGAGGAGAACGCCGACGAGATGCGGCTGGACGCGGACGGCCGCCCGGTCTTCCTCTCGAACAAGGCGGGCGGCGTTCTGGGCGGGATTTCGACCGGCCAGCCGATCACCCTGCGCGTGGCCTTCAAGCCGACCTCGTCCATTCTGACCCTGCGCCAGACCGTGACCCGCGACGGGGCAGAGACGGACCTCAGGACCAAGGGGCGGCATGACCCCTGCGTCGCCCTGCGCGGCGTGCCGGTGGTCGAGGCCATGGCCGCCTGCGTCCTCGCCGACGCCCTGCTGCGGCGCCGCGCCCAGATCGGATGAGCGCGATCCGCGCGGCCGGGCCCGGCGACCGCGATGCTGTGGTCGCCCTGTGGCGCGCCTGCGGCCTGACCCGGCCGTGGAATGACCCTGACGCCGACTTCGACCTGGCCCTCGCGTCAGCGGGGTCGACCGTCCTGATCTGTGGCGACCCGGTGACGGCCAGCATCATGACGGGTTTCGATGGCCACAGGGGCTGGGTCTATTATGTCGCCGTCGATCCGGCGCAGCGCCGTTCGGGCCTCGGTCGCGCCCTCATGCAGGCGGCGGAGACGTGGCTGGCCGCGCGCGGCGCACCCAAGATCCAGTTGATGGTGCGGTCCGACAATGCCGAAGCCATGAAGTTCTACGCGGCCCTCGGGTTGGAGGCCCAGTCGGTCGCGGTGCTGGGGCGACGACTCGACGGGCGCTGACTTCGTTCCACCGTGGGGTGGCAGGGCCGGGGCGGCGAGGCTATCGTATGGGCATGGCCGATCTTCAGATTTCCCAAGCCCGCCAGCAGTCCCGCTATCGCCTGGCCTGGCTGGGTTTCGCGGGCGCGGTTGTTTCGCCCCTTGTGGTCTTCCTCGCCGTCGTCGCCCTGCGATTGGGCCTGATTTCGCTCGAGACCGCGCTGGACCTGATCACCCTGAAGATCGCCTGGGTTCTGTCTTGGCTCGGGGCGGTCGCGGCGGCCGTCTCGGTCTGGGCCTGGCGTGGCGCAGGGCGGGGCGGCTGGATCCCGGCGGCCCTGGCGGTCGTGGCGGCCGTCGCGACCCTCGGCGTCTTCGCCCACCATTTCCAGCAGGCGCGCACGGCGACCTCCCGCCCGGACGTCCTGACCAACGCCGAGGATCCGCCCGGCTTCCGCGACGGCGTCATGCAGGCCCGTCGCGCCGTCGGGGCGCCACCCCTCGATCGCTGGAGCGCTGATCCGGGGACCTGTCCCGGGGCCGTGGCCGCCATGACCCAGGTCGCGCCGGGCGTCGCCGGCTATGGTCTGCAGCAGGCCGGATTCCAGATTTCCAGCCTCGGCGTGGCGCGGGCGGACGGGGTTCGCACCGGCTTCTGGTTCGGGCGCACCTATGACGCCGTTCTGCGCATTCGCCCGGGCCGCACCGATGTTCGCGTGACGGCGCGAGACAATCGCCCGTCAGACGAGGGCGAGGCCTGCCGTCTGGCCACGAAGATCCTCGAGAATATTCAGGTCAGGGAATAGGCCGCGTCCAGCTTCGGGGCGGGGTCGGCGGCCACGCGGCCCTCGCGCACCAGCTTGATGAGATGGGCCAGCACCGACAGGGACGCCGCCGGCCATAGGCGGCGGTCCACGGCGGCGTAGAGAACCGGGATCATCTCCGCGATCCGGCCATCCCCCGCCGCCAGTCGGGCCAGAACCTGGTCCTCCCGCGCCACGCGATGCGCGCGGTAAGCCGCCAGGAAGGGCGCCGGGTCCGTCACCGGCGCGCCGTGGGTGGGCCACAGGACATCGAACGTCCGCGCGATCACCTCATCCAGGCTGGCCATGTAGTCCGACATGTCTCCGTCCGGCGGCGCCACCACCGTGGTGGACCAGCCCATGACATGGTCGCCGCAGAACAGGGCGTTCTCCTCCTTCAGCACGAAGGCCATGTGGTTCGAGGCGTGGCCCGGCGTCGCCAGGGCCTCGATCGTCCAGCCGTCGCCCTCGATGATCTCCCCGCCGCTCAGGACGACATCCGGCGCGAAGCCGTCGTCGTCGCCTTCCTCGCTGGGACCCGAGGCGTGAATCACGACCGGCGGTGGTTCGGCGGCCAGGATTGTCGCGCCCGTCGCCTCGGCGAAGGGGCGGGCGAGGGGAGAGTGGTCGCGGTGGGTGTGGGTCACCAGCACATGGCTGACCGTCCGGCTCGCCACCGCCGCCAGCAGGGCCTCAAGGTGCGCCTCGTCCAGCGGGCCGGGGTCGATCACGGCCACCCGCGCTCCGGGCGCGTCGCGGCCGACGATGTAGGTCCCCGTGCCGGTGAAGGTGAAGGGCCCGGGATTCTCGGCGATCACCCGCTGGATCAGGGGCGAGACCTGGTCCCGCCGGCCCCAGGCGAAGTCGAAATCACGCACGAAGGGGATCATCGCTCAACTCCCGCCCTCTGGCCCGGCTCTTGCCTTAACGAAACGTAAACACCGTTCGGAGCGCGTTTCGTGGCCCAGTCGATCATCTATGGTGTCTCAAATCGGCTCCAGCCCATCGCGGCGGCCCTGCTGTGTCTCATGGCGGTGCAGCTGGTGGTGGCCTCCTGCGGCGATCCCGAGCCCGTCCCCTACGCCGTGCGGGTCGCGATCGACCGATAAGCGGCCTCAGCCGAGGGGCAGGGCCGCCACGTCATAGCCGGCGGCGGCCGCGGCCGCGACAACCTCGTCGCGGCTCAATCGGCCCGAGCGCGCCGACGCCAGCGCCCAGGCGACCGTCGACCGCATGCCGGACTTGCAGAACAGCAGCACGGGCTCGCCGGTGGACAGAACCGTCTCCACCGCCTCCACGACCTCGGGGCCGGGCATGCCCCGCGCCGGGGCGTGCACGAAGTTCAGGCCTCGACCCGCGGCCTCTGCGGCAAGCTCGTCCGCGCTGATCTGGCCCGGCTCCTCGCCGTCGGGACGGTTGCTGACGACGTAACGCACGCCCATCGCCACGGCCTCGTCGAGATCCTCGACGCCGATCTGGCCGGCGACGAAGACGTGGGGTTCCAGGGATCGAAAGGACATGTCCGGGCCTATTGTCTGCGCACGCGCACGGCGCGGCTGGAGCCGATGGTCATCAGATAGCTGCCCATTGCCGCGCGCCGCACCCGCACCGCCTCGCCGGGGCGATTGCGGAAGTTGACCCGTTCGCTGTCGATCTGACGCCACACGCTCTCGTCGGCCAGGGTGAAGACCCACTTGCCCTCGGCGTACTGTCCCGCCCGGACCAGGGTGGTTTCGATCGAGTCCACGGATTCGGGCCTCTCCCCCTGATCGAACAGGGTGATGCTGGGCATCTGGAAGCCGAACAGCTGGCGCCGCGCCTCGCGCACCTGGTTGCGGTCGACCACGACCACGTCGCCCTGGCGCTGGGCCTGATCCAGCGTGCCCACGGCCTCATCGTAGCAGGCCAGCCGGGCCGCTTCGGTCGTGATCTGGCGGCAGGCCACCACCCGATCCAGGATTTCCGGCCGCGTCGCCGGAACGGTCTGGGCGGTCGCAACGCCGGCGGTCGCAACGACGCCGAGGGACAGGGTCAGGCGCAGGGACGGATTGTGCATGTCGGCTCGCGGTTGGATGGCTCGACATCGACCTTGCCACGCCGACGCGGCCTCCGCCATCCGTCACGCCGCCCGGTGTTGTCTTGCCGTTACGCCGAAACGTGGCCTGAATACGACAGTCCTGCGTCGAGTTGATTACGAGGATGTAATTGCTGTGGCGCAATACGGATGATGGCGCCTAACGTGTGGCAGCACGCGAAAGAACCATGAGGTCGAATCGCGTTTGCGGAAAAACTGCGGTCAAGAGGCGGTCCGGATCCACCGGATACGCTGAACATCAGGAGAACGATCCTTGAGAACCCAACCCACGCGTCAGCGCCTTCTGGCGACGACCATCATTACCGGCGCGGCCATGCTCGCCTTCGCCGCTCCGGCCATGGCGCAAGACCAGGAACCGGCCGCGGATGAAGTCGCCGAGATCGTCGTCACCGGCTCGCGCATTCCGCAGGCCAACCTGGTGACCACCAGCCCGGTCACCCAGGTGACGGGCGAAGACATCGACGTCGCGGGCGTGACCCGGGTCGAGGACCTGATCACCCAGCTGCCGCAGGCCTTCGCCTCGCAGAACTCGACCGTGTCGAACGGCGCCTCCGGCACCGCCACGGTTTCGCTGCGCAACCTCGGCTCGGACCGCACCCTTGTGCTGATCGACGGTCGCCGCATGGGTTATGGCTCGCCGAACGACTCGGCCGCCGACCTGAACCAGATCCCCGGCCAGCTGGTCGAGCGTGTTGAAGTCCTGACCGGCGGCGCCTCGGCCGTCTACGGTTCGGACGCCGTCGCCGGCGTCGTGAACTTCATCATGAAGAAGGAGTTCGAGGGCGTTCAGATCGACGCCCAGTACGGCTTCTATCAGCACAACAACGACTATGACGGCGTGGGCAACCTGCGCGCTGAAATCCAGCGTCGCGCCGCCACCAACCCGTCGCAGTTCGTCCTGCCCGACGACAACGTCCAGGACGGCGAAAGCCGCGAAGTCACCCTGACGATGGGTGTCTCCTCGCCGGACGGCAAGGGCAACCTGCTGGCCTACGCCGGCTACCGCAACAACAACCCGATCCTGCAAGCCGGCCGCGACTATTCGGCCTGTACGATCGCCAACCCGGTCGCCGCTCGCCCGACGACCTATGCGTGCGGCGGCTCGGGCACCTCGTTCCCCGGCCAGTTCACGGACTACGTGAACTATGCCTACACCGTCGGCCCGAACCGGACCTTCATCCCGTATGTCGGCGACGTGAACGCCTACAACTACGGCCCGATCAACTACTACCAGCGTCCCGACGAGCGTTACACCCTCGGCGCCTTCGGCCGCTACGAGATCAATGAGCATGCTGAGGTCTTCACCCAGCTGATGTTCAACGACTATTCGTCGGTCGCCCAGATCGCGCCCTCGGGCTCGTTCTTCAACGCCGACACGATCAACTGCGACAACCCTCTGCTGTCGACCCAACAGCGCGGCGTCATCGGTTGTACGCCGGCCCTGGTCGCTTCGGGCGGTCGCGTTCCCTTCTACATCGGTCGTCGTAACGTCGAGGGCGGCGGTCGTCAGGACTCGCTGAACTACGAATCCTACCGCGCCGTCGTCGGCGTTCGCGGTCTGATCACCGAGGGCTGGAACTACGACCTGGCCGCGCAGTTCTCGCGCGTTCGCCTGTCGCGGACCTACCTCAACGACTTCTCGGTCACGCGCCTGATCCGCGCCACCGACGTCGTCAGCGTCGGCGGCGTGCCGACCTGCCGTTCGGTGGTCGATGGTACGGACCCGAGCTGCGTCCCCTACGACGTCTTCGCCCTGGGCGGCGTGACCCAGGAAGCCCTCGACTACCTGCAGATCCCGCTGGTCCAGACCGGTGAGACGACGCAGCAGGTCGTGACGGCCGCCATCACCGGCGACCTCGGCCAGTACGGCATCCAGTCGCCCTACGCCGCTTCGGGCGTCAAGCTCGCCTTCGGCGCCGAATATCGTCGCGACTACCTCGGTTCGACCACGGACGCCGCCTTCGCCACCGGCGACGGCGCCGGTCAGGGCGGCCCGACGATCGGCGTGACGGGTTCCGTGGACGTGACCGACCTGTTCGGTGAAATCCAGATCCCGCTGGCTGACGGTCAGTCCTGGGCCTACTCGGCCTCGGTCGACGCCGCCTATCGTCACTCCGAGTACGCCAACATCTCGACGGACACCTACAAGGTCGGCGCCGACTACGCCCCGATCGAGGATCTGCGTCTGCGGGCCAGCTACTCGCGCGCCGTTCGTGCGCCGAACGTGCTGGAACTGTTCGCCGCCCAGGGCTTCGGTCTGTTCGACCTGAGCACCGGCGATCCCTGCGGACCGTCGCGCACCGCCACCCTGGCCCAGTGCACGGCCACCGGCGTTCCCGCGGCCCTGTACGGCAACGCCGCTCTGAACAGCCCGGCCGGTCAGTACAACCAGATCACGGGCGGCAACCCGAACCTGGAAGCCGAAGAGTCGGACACCATCACGTTCGGCTTCGTGGCGACCCCGTCGTTCCTGCCGCGCTTCAACCTGTCGGTCGACTACTTCGACATCCAGGTCGACGGCCTGATCTCCTCGGTCGGCGCCGCCAACACGATCGACCTCTGCTACCGCGACAACGACCCGGCGGCCTGCGGCCGGCTTAACCGGAACGCCAACGGCTCCCTGTGGGTCGGCACCGGCTACGTCGAAAACCTGTCGATCAACATCGGCGGCCTGCAGACGAGCGGTATCGACATCAACTCGGGCTACTCGGTCGATCTGGAAGACTGGGGCGTCTCGGGTTGGGGCCAACTGGGCTTCGGCTTCGTCGGCACCTGGCTGAACACCCTGGAAACCGATTCCGGGACGGGCACCGCCAGCTCCGTCTATGACTGCGTCGGCTTCTACGGCTCGGCCCAGTGCGGTGTTCCGAACCCCGAATGGCGTCACCGCGCCCGCATCACCTGGCAGTCGCCTTGGAACGTGGATGTGTCTGGCACCTGGCGCTACTACAGCGAGGTCGACTTCGGCTCGAGCCTGACCGGTGCTGTCGCGGGTCGCCTCGACTCGACGCTGGACGCGATGAACTACTTCGACCTCGCGGCCAACTGGCAGATCCGGGACAACGTCTCGGCTCGCATCGGCATCAACAACGTGTTCGACACCGATCCGCCTCTGTCGGTCGCGGCCGGCACCGGCGGTAACGGCAACACCTATCCGCAGCTTTATGATGCGCTGGGCCGTTACATCTTCATGGGTGTGACCGCCAACTTCTAAGTCCTTCGGCCTTCTGGCCGGACGATCTGAAAACTGGGGCGGCGGATCTTCGGGTCCGCCGCCCTTTTTCGTGAAAGCGGCGCCGCAGAAAAACCATTGCCGGGCTTCAGGCGTTCAAGGGCTTCGCTGCCTTCCAGCCCCACCTCACGGACCCAGACATGCTGACTTCGCTTCTCCTCGCCGCCGCCCTCCAGGTGTCTGCCCCTCAGGACGGACCCATCGTGACCGGGGCCAGGCGCGAGGCCGAAACGGCGGCCCAGGTTCGGCTGCGCGAGGCCCTGGCCTATGAGGCCCCCATGCCGCGGGGCGCCCCGGAACAGGACTATCCCCTGGTCGCCTGGTGCGACGCGCTCGTGTCCGGCCATGTGCGTCTGGGCGAGACCCTGACCGACCGCGACCCTCTGGATCTGGAGATCATTCGACTGGGCAGGCTCGAGGCCGCCGACTTCCGCTCAGCCCTGGCCGAGGCCGCACCGCGCCAGTCGGCCGCGACGCGGGCGGCTGCCGATGCCGCAGCGGCCGAAGCCGCCGCCATGTGGACGCCGCTGATGGCCCAGACGGACGAGAAGCTCCGCAGCCAGTCCTTCGGCCTTTTCTTCGGCCTGCCCGGACGTTGCGAACACGCCGCCCGCCGCATCCGCGCCAATGTCACGACCCCACCGGCCACGCTCTCCGACGTCGGCCTTGACGACCAGGGCCGCCCCACGGCCCCTTAAAGCTCCGAAGACGCTCAGGCCGCGCTGCCGGCCCGCTCGAACTTGGCCAGCCATCCGATCAGCCCGCCCCGGTCGTCATGGGCTTCGGTAAGGCTGGTCGAGGACAGGCCGGCCTGCCTCGCCCGGGCGATGAAGCCGTTGACGCCGTCCCGCGTCAGGGCCGACCCCACCTGGCACGCCTGACGTTCGCGCCAGGCCGCGTTGCCGCGCTCGAAGCCGTCCAGGCGCTCCAGCGCGCTGGGCGGGCTGAACCGATCCACCCCCATGGCCAGATCATTGAGGTAGGTGACGAGGTAGCGAACGGTGGCGAACGGCGGTGTCGGCCTCGTTCTGCGGGCCAGGTCCAGAATTGCCTGGCGGAAGGCGCGACCGCTGGCCTCCGCCTCGGGCCCCTCCGGATCGGTCATGCGTATGGCGAAGGCCCGTCGGCCCAGTTGCAGGGCCTCGCCGTCGCCCATCACCGCGTCATAGGCGTTCAGGCGAAGAACCGCCTGACGGGTGATCTCGCTGTCGGCGTGGTGGATCAGCATGCAGGCGACGCCGCCGGGGGCCAGGACGCGCCCCGCTTCGTCCAGAGCCTCGCCCTGGTCGGCGTATTCGATGCCGTACTGCGAGGTCACCGCATCGAAACGGCCGTCCGGAAAGGGGAGCCGCTCCAGCCGCACCCCGCCCGTCAACACGACGCCGGCCGCCTCAAGCCTGGGATCGGGCTTCAGGTCGGCATAGTCCACGCCGAAAACATGGAAGGCCTTTCCGGTCGTCCCGGCCACGGTCAGGGCGTGGCGCGGAATCTGGCCGCTGCCGGTCGCGAGGTCCAGAATCGACGCCCCGTCGGGGAGGGCCGAAAGCCAGTCCGCCCAGAGGTGTAGCGTGTCGGCGCCCGCGCCCTGACCGGCGCCATCGACCGTCATGACGTCCTGCCGCCCGGCAGCCCAATAATCGGTCCAGTGCCAACCGGCCGGGCGGTCGTCTCCCGTCTTGTCCGTCGATCCCGGCATGTCCCGCCCACCCCTGAAGCCGGATGGCCTCAGGGATAGATTACGCGGTTATGTCGTCGTCGGATCGCAATTTTGAGCCGATTTTGAGTTTTCAGTCTTTTTTATGCGGCGGTGACCCGCGCGGCCTGTCCGGGCTCATAGTTCAGGATCGGCGACAGCCAGCGTTCGGCGGTCTCGACGTCCCAGCCCTTGCGGCGGGCGTAGTCCTCGACCTGATCCAGATCGATCTTGCCGACGCCGAAGTAGTGGCTGCCCGGATGGCCGAAATACAGGCCGGACACCGAGGCCGGCGGCGTCATGGCGAAGCTCTCGGTCAGGGCCATGCCGGCGTTGTTTCCGGCGTCCAGCAGGCGGAACAGGGTCGCCTTCTCGGTGTGGTCCGGCTGGGCCGGATAGCCGGGAGCGGGGCGGATGCCCTGGTACTTCTCCTCGATCAGGTCTTGCACCGAGGCCGTCTCGTCGGCGGCGTAGCCCCACAGGCCGACCCGGACCTCCTTGTGAAGCCGCTCGGCGAAGGCTTCCGCCAGCCGGTCGGCCAGGGCGGTGGCCAGGATAGCGGAATAGTCGTCGCCGGCGTCCTTGAACCGCTTGGCGACCTCCAGCTCGCCATGACCGGCGGTGACGGCGAAGGCGCCGATATAGTCCTGACCCGTCTCGGCCACGAAGTCGCTGAGGGCCAGGTTCGGCTTGCCGTTCGCCTTCTTGATCTGCTGGCGCAGGGTGTGGAAGCGGGCGATTTCTTCGGTGCGGCCTTCGTCGGCGTAGACGGCCACGTCGTCGCCGACGGCGTTGGCGGGCCAGAAGCCGACGACGCCCTTCGCCGTGAACCACTTCTCGTCGATGATCCGCTTCAGCATGGCCTGGGCGTCCTTGAACAGGTCGCGCGCGGCCTCGCCGACGATCTCGTCCTCCAGGATCTGCGGATAGCGGCCGATCAGCTCCCAGCTGGCGAAGAAGGGCGTCCAGTCGATGTGATCGGCCAGGTCGGCCAGATCCCAGGCGTCGAACGCCTTGACCCCGATGAAGGCCGGCCTGCCCGGCATGGGCGCGGCCGGATCGACCTTGAACCGGTTGGCCCGGGCCTCGACCAGGCTGGCGCGCGCCTTGACCTCCTGACCGCGTGCATACTGTTCGCGGATGCGGATGTATTCGTCGCGCGTGGCCTTCTCGTTGTTGGCCTTTTCCGTCGGCGACAGCAAGCCCGAGACCACGCCCACGGCACGGCTGGCGTCGACGACATAGGTGGTGGAGCCGCGATGATAGGCCGGCTCGATCTTAACCGCCGTATGGGTCCGGCTGGTGGTGGCGCCGCCGATCAGCAGGGGAATGTCGAAGCCCCGCCGCTCCATCTCCCGCGCCACGAAGACCATTTCGTCCAGCGACGGCGTGATCAGTCCGGACAGGCCGACGATGTCCACCTTGTGCTCGACGGCGGCGTCGAGGATGCGGTCGGCCGGGACCATGACGCCCAGGTCGATGACCTCGTAGTTGTTACACTGCAGCACGACGCCGACGATGTTCTTGCCGATGTCGTGGACGTCGCCCTTGACGGTGGCCATCAGGATGCGGCCGGCCTGCTCGCGCGGCTTGCCCGCCTTCTCGGCCTCCATGAAGGGTTCGAGCCAGGCCACGGCCTGTTTCATCACGCGGGCGGACTTCACCACCTGGGGCAGGAACATCTTGCCCGAGCCGAACAGGTCGCCGACCACGTTCATTCCGTCCATCAGCGGGCCTTCGATGACATGCAGAGGCCGCTCGACGCCCAGGCGCGCCTCCTCGGTGTCGGCCTCGATGAACTCGGTGATGCCGTTGACCAGGGCGTGTTCGATCCGCTTGCCGACGGGGGCCTCGCGCCATTTCAGGTCCACGACCTTGGCGGCGCCCTTCTCGCCCTTGTAGTTGGGCGCCATGTCCACCAGCCGCTCGGTGTTGGACACGTTGGTCCGCTGCGGCCGGTTCAGGATCACGTCCTCGACGGCCTCGCGCAGCACCGGGTCGAGCGTGTCATAGACGGGCAGGTCGCCCGCGTTGACGATGCCCATGTCCATGCCAGCGTTGATGGCGTGATACAGGAAGACGCTGTGGATCGCCCGACGCACCGGCTCGTTGCCGCGGAAGCTGAAGCTGACGTTCGACACCCCGCCGCTGATCCGGGCGTAGGGCAGGGTGGCCTTGATGACCTTGACCGCCTCGACGAAGTCGACCGCATAGTTGTCGTGCTCCTCGATCCCCGTCGCCACCGCGAAGATGTTGGGGTCGAAGATGATGTCCTCGGGCGGGAAGCCGACCTCGTCCACCAGGATGCGATAGGCGCGGGTGCAGATCTCGATTTTGCGGGCGGCGGTGTCGGCCTGGCCGACCTCATCGAACGCCATGACCACGACGGCGGCGCCGTAGCGCAGGCATTTGACCGCATGCTCACGGAAGGCGGCCTCGCCCTCCTTCATCGAGATCGAGTTGACGATCGGCTTGCCCTGAACGCACTTCAACCCCGCCTCGATCACCTCCCATTTGGAGGAGTCGATCATCACCGGCACGCGGGCGATATCGGGCTCGGCCGCGATCAGGTTGAGGAAGGTCCGCATGGCGACGACGCCGTCCAGCAGCCCCTCGTCCATGTTGACGTCGATGATCTGGGCGCCCGCCTCGACCTGTTGGCGCGCGACGTCCAGCGCGGCCGTGTAGTCGCCTTCGACGATCAGTTTGCGGAACTTGGCCGAGCCGGTGACGTTGGTCCGCTCGCCGACGTTGATGAAGATAGGGCGCATCAGGCTACTCCGCGCATGGGCCACGGGGCAAAATGCGTTGGTTTCCGGGAAGACCTATCGAAAGCGAACCCGGAAATTGAGTTCGTCACGGTCTGATTGATTCCACGCGTTGCCAGCTCGAACCTCGTAACCCACCTGCCAAGAATCCATTTGGTTTTGACGCTTTCGGAAACGCGTCCTGCCGCCACGGCGTCACAGATCGCCAAGGCCCAATTGGCGGTAGGAAGGTCCGGCAAGGCATTCTCGAACATGGCTGATCCGCAACTGACGATCACCCAACCGGGGCCAGCCCCGACCTCCAACTCAGGCAGACCGGGCGGGGTGAAAACGAAGTCGGCGCCCGACGGGCGAGGATCTTCGCGCCACGGAACCGTGTCGTTCCACATTCTTCCGAAAGCGCGGACCTCTGAATTGAAGTAGTCAGCGGGCGCGGGATCGGGCTTGACCATCACGCCACCAGCTCGAACGGTTCCAGCCCCGACAGCCGCATGGCGACCGGCCGCTCCGGGATCTCGCGCGTCGGCAGTTTCGAGACCGCCTCGGCCGTGTGCCTGATGTGGTCCGGCGTCGTGCCGCAGCAGCCGCCGACGATGTTGACCAGACCGGACGCCGCCCATTCCTCAATGAAGTGGGCGGTCTCGTGCGGCTCTTCGTCGTACTGGCCCATGGCGTTGGGCAGGCCGGCGTTGGGATAGGCGGCGACCAGGGTGTCGGCGACCCGCGACAGCTCGGCGATGAAGGGCCGCATCAGGTCGGCGCCCAAGGCGCAGTTGAAGCCGACGGCGAAGGGCTTGGCGTGGCGCACGGAGTTCCAGAAGGCCTCGGCCGTCTGGCCCGACAGGGTCCGGCCCGAACGGGCGGTGATGGTGCCCGAAATCCAGTTCGGCAGGGGCTCCAGCCCCTCGTCCTCCCGGTCCTTGATAGCCTTGATGCTGGCCTTGCAGTTCAGCGTGTCGGTGATGGTCTCGATCAGATAGAGGTCGACCCCGCCTTCGTTCAGCGCCTTCACCTGATGGCGATAGGCCTCATAGACCTGGTCGAAGGTCACCAGCCGCGCGCCCGGATCGTTCACGTCCGACGACATCGACAGCATCTTGTTCAGCGGGCCGATCGAACCGGCGGCGAAGCGCGGCTTGTGCGGCTCCTTTTCGGTCCAGCGGTCGGCGGCGGCGCGGGCCAGTTTCGCCCCTTCCAGATTGATGTCCCAGACGGCCTGTTCGTCCAGTTTGTAGTCGTCCTGGGCGATGACGGTGGCCGAGAAGGTGTTGGTCTCCGAGATGTCGGCGCCGGCGGCGAAATACTGGTCGTGCAGGTCGGAAATAACGTCCGGCCGGGTCAGGCACAGGATGTCGTTGTTGCCCTTCATCTGGTCGCGTTCGTCATAGCCGTTGGCGGCCGTGAACCGGTCGCCGCGGAAGTCGACCTCTTCCAGCCCGCGCCGCTGGATCATCACGCCCCAGGAGCCGTCGAGAACCAGAACACGATCCTTGGCCGCCTGATGCAGGGCGGCGATGCGTTCGGCGCGGGTCATGCTGCAACCTTCTGTTCGCGGACGCCCAGCACGCGACAGATCGCATAGACCAGATCGGCCCGGTTCAGGGTGTAGAAGTGGAAGTCGGAAAAGCCCTCTTCCTGCAGCCGCGCACAGGTTTCGGCGGCGACCGAGGCGGCCAGCAGCTTGCGGGTCTCGGGATCGTCGTCCAGCCCGTCGAAGTGAGCGGCCAGCCATGCGGGAATGGAGGCGCCGCAGGCCGCGCTCATCCGCACCAGACCGTTGAAGTTGGACACGGGCATGATGCCGGGCAGGAGAGGGATGTCGATCCCGGCCGCACGGATCCGGTCGCGGTATCTCAGGAAGGCGTCGATGTCGAAGAAGAACTGGCTGATCGCCCGCGTCGCGCCTGCATCCACCTTGGCCTTCAGGACGTCGATATCGTGCTCGATCGACGGACTCTCGGGGTGGCGCTCGGGATAGGCGCCCACGGTGACGTCGAAGCCGCCGACGCGGCCGATGGCGGCGGTCAATTCCGTGGCGTTGGCGTAGCCATCCGCGCGCGGCTGATAGGCGCCCCCGATCCCCGAGGCGCCGGGCGGATCGCCGCGCAGGGCGACGATATGGTCCACCCCAATGGCCTTGTAGCTCTCGATCACCTCATCGACCTCGGCGCGGCTGGCCTCGACACAGGTCAGGTGGGCGGCGGGCTTCAGCGTCGTTTCCGTCAGCATGCGCTGGACGGTGCGGTGGGTGCGCTCGCGCGTGGAGCCCCCGGCGCCATAGGTCACCGAGACGAAGGCGGGGTTGAGCGGCTCCAGCCGGCGCACCGCCTCCCAGAGGCTCTCCTCGGCCTTGTCGGTCTTGGGCGGGAAGAATTCGAACGACACCCGCACGGGGTTGGCGTTGTCGCCGGCGCGCGCCACCGGCCCCAGGGGAGACAGAAGCAGGGCGCGGGCGGCGGCGAGGGAGGAGGCGGCCATCATGCGGTCTTTCGGTCCTGCTCCGAACGGCGCTCGGCCGTCCAGATCGTCACGGTCAGGCGCTCGGCGCCTGCATTAGGTTCGGGGGGCAGGGCGATCGGCGCCAGGGGCGTCAGCCCCGCGTCCGTCATCCAGCCGGCGATTTCCGTGTCGGCGAAGCCCAAGCGCCGGTGCTGGTGCGCCTCGCGCATGTGCTCGAAATCATGCGGGGCGAAGTCGATGATGACCAGCCGTCCGTCCGGGCTGACCAGACGCGCGGCCTCGGCGGCGGCGGCGGCGGGGTCAGTCAGGTAGTGCAGAACCTGATGGACGATCACCAGATCGGCGCTCTGGGACGGCAGGCGGGTGCCGAAGATGTCGCCGTGACGCAGTTCGACCCGGTCCAGGCCGGCGCGGCTGACGTTGGCGCGGGCGATGTTGAGCATGTTCTGGCTGAGATCCAGCCCGATCGACATCTTGGCCTTCTTGCCCAGCAGGGTCAGCATCCGGCCCGATCCGGTGCCGAGATCGACGACCCGCTCGAACGGACCAGGCCCGACCGCCTTCTCCAGCGCCGCCTCGACGGCGGTCTCGCTGACATAGAGGGAACGCAGGCGGTCCCACTGGGGCGCGACCTGTTCGAAATACCCGGCGGCGGCGGCCTCGCGTTCCTTGCGCACGGCGTCCAGCTGGCGATGGTCGGCCTCGCCCGCGTCGTCGGTCAGAATATCCAGAATGGTGTCCACCAGCCGCCGGGCCGAGGCGTCGTGCGACAGCCGGTAATAGACCCGCGCCCCGTCCGGGAAACGCTCGATCAGCCCGGCCTCGGTCAGCAGTTTCAGATGACGCGAGACGCGCGGCTGGCTCTGGTCCAGAATGCGCGACAGCTCCATCACCGACAGCTCCTCGGCCGCCAGCAGCGACAGCATGCGCAGGCGAGTGGGTTCGCCGGCGGCGCTCAGGGCTTCCACAGTCTGTTCGGCGGTCAGGGACATAAAATCATATAAAGATATCCTTATATGATTTGGCAAGCGCTAACGTGTTTCGGTCGTGAAACGCGAACGGCGGAGTGTCACCTTATAAGGGCGCGACGGAACGCCGTGGAACCGGCGTTCAAGGTCCACTGCAATGGAGTTCGCCATGAACCGTCTCGCCTTCCTCCCTGTTCTCGCCGCAGCCGCCGTGGCGTCGCTCGCGCCCGTCGCCGCCTCGGCCCAGTCGCGCAGCATGATCCCGCCGGAGACGCTGGAGGTCTTCCTCGGCCGACAGGACGTCATGTTCAACCGCATGGACGCCAATCAGGACGGCTTCGTCACCACCGAGGAGGTCGAGGCCGCCGCCGCGGCGATGCGCGCCCGGATGGGCGGCGGCGCCGGCGGCCCGCCCCCTGCACCCCCGGCCGGAGCGCCTGCTGGAGCGCCTCCCGGCGGACCCGGCGGCGGTCGCGGCGGCATGATGGGGCGAATGATCGCCGAGGCGGACACCGACGGCGACGGCAAGGTCAGTCGCGCCGAAATGCGCGCGGGCTCCACCAAACGCTTCCAGGAGATGGACAAGAACGCCGACGGCGTCCTGTCGGCCGACGAACGGCCCCAGGGCTTCGGCATGCGCGGCCCGGGCGGGGGCCAGGGCGGCGCGCCGGGCGGCGGCGCGCCCGTCCAGATCCCGATGGGCGACGAAGGAAACTAGCCGGCGACCGGCGTCCTCGGCGGGTTGCCGCCGAGGACGGCCGCGAGGTTCTGCATCAGCAGCATCAGCATGGCCTGAACCGATTCCTGGGTCGCGCCCGCCGTGTGCGGCGTCAGGACCGTGTTGGGCACATCGGCCCACAGCGCGGGATCGACCGGCTCCTGAACGAACACATCCAGCGCCGCTCCGCCCAGGGTTCCGGCCCTCAGGGCCTCGATCAGGGCCGGCTCGTCCACCACCTGCCCGCGAGAGACATTGACCAGCAGGCCGTTCGGTCCGACCGCCTCGATGATCTCGCGCGAGATCAGACCGGTGTTGCTGTCATCCACCTTGCAGGCGATCACCAGAATGTCGCTTTGCTTCGCCAAGGCTTCCAGACTGTCGGCGCGGGGCCAGTCGGCGGGCTTGTCGCGCGGCCCCCACCAACTCACCTCCATGCCGAAGGCGTCCGCCCGCCGGGCGAGCGCCTGACCGATCAGGCCCAGCCCCACGATCCCGACCTTCTGGCCTCTCAGCGACGGCGTCAGCACTCGCGTCTCGGCCGCCCAGCCGCCGCTGCGCAGCAGTCGCTCGCCCGAGGCCAGCCCACGCCGCGCCGAGATGATCAGCCCCAGGGCGTGATCGGCCACATCCTCATGGTTCACACCGGGGGCATGGGTGACGATCAGGCCTCGCGCGTGGCACCAGTCCACATCGATCCGGTCATAGCCTGAGGTGAAGCAGGCGACATGGATCAGGTTCGGCAGACCCTCGATCAGGGCCTTGTCCAGTTCGAACTCGCCCGCGACCACCAGGGCCCGGATGGCCTGCGCTGCCTCGATCGGCGGCCCCTCCCAGAAGCGATAGACGTCATAGGCGCCGTCGAGAAAGGCGGTGAGGGGCGCCAGATGGCGCTGCATGATGAGGACGGCGGGCCGCTGGGTCATGTTGCCAGATTAGGCGGATCGTGGCCGCATGACGAGCCTTTGCGGCGTCTTACCGACCGGTGCGTATGCCGTCGATCATGCGAGCCGAGGCGGTATTGGTCAGTTGCGCCACGCCCTCGCCCCAGCGGGCGGGGTCGGCCTGCAGGGTGTAGCGCCGGGTGGAGTTGGTGCCGATCCCGCCCAGGACGCCGATGACATTGGCCGCCAGCTCGGCCGCTCGCTGGCCCCCGGTGGTGCTGTCGCCGAAGGTGCCGTAGTCGCCTCCGACGGCCACCGGCTCGCGAAGGGTCGCCATCGCCACGCGGCCGTTCGGCGCATAGGCGAAGATCCTGGACACCTCGGGCACCAGGGCCAGGCCGGCCTTCACCGAAACAGCCGAAGAGTTGCGGAACCAGCCGCCGTAGGTCTCGGCGTTGGCGAAGTCGACGACGTAGAAGACGTTGACGACGGCCTCGCCGGCCGCGCGCGCATGGGCGGCGCCGCCCATACTGATGCCGATGGCGCTGCGATTGCCGCTGAAACCCGGCGCGCTGATCTGGCCCAGGGCCTCGCGCCCCAGCCACACGCCGCCGACGGCGGTGGGAGCGAAGACCTTGGCCTTGGCGCGGGAATCGCGCGCCAGAATGACGTCCCGCTCCATGCCGTTCTCGAGCGGCTGGGCATTGGCGCGCGTGAAGGCCTCGATCACCGCCGCCCGATCGCCGATCTGGTAGCCGGCGTTCGACAGCTGGCGCAGGAAGTCTTCATAGGCCGCGTCCGTGGCTTGCTGAAATTCTAGGTCGGACACACCCTCGAGTGCACTGCGCGCGGTTGAACGGCCGCCGAACCCGCCGCCCAGCAGGCCGCCGCCGGCGCGGGCGCGGTCGGTGCGGTCGGTCAGAAAGGCGACGATGAAACTGCCGATCACCACGCGGGTGACGCCGTTCAGGGCGGCGGCGTTGTCGATCTTCAGCGCCTGCGCCATGGCGGTTGTAGGGGCCGTCAGGGCAGCGCTCAGGGCGGCAACGGCGACGGCGCCCGTCATGGCGTCGCGGCGGGTCAGTGCGGTCATGGTCTGGCTCCATCGTCCTGTCGGTGATGGAGCGGGACTATGGAGACGGCGCGGCTGTCAGGCTCCTGACGAAGCCTGACAGCCGGAGGATCAGCCGATCAGCGACCGAACTTCTGGAACTTGATCCGGTGGGGGATCAGGGCGTCGGTGCCCAGGCGGCGCTTCTTGTCTTCTTCATAGGCTTCGAAGTTGCCTTCGAACCATTCGACGTGGCTGTCGCCCTCGAAGGCCAGGATGTGGGTGGCCAAGCGGTCCAGGAACCAGCGGTCGTGGGAGATGACCACGGCGCAGCCGGCGAACTCCTCCAGGGCCTCTTCGAGGTTCTGCAGGGTCTCGATGTCCAGGTCGTTGGTCGGTTCGTCGAGCAGGATCAGGTTGCCGCCCGAGGCCAGCGTCTTGGCCAGGTGGACGCGGTTGCGCTCACCGCCGGACAGTTGCCCGACCTTCTTCTGCTGGTCGCCGCCCTTGAAGTTGAAGCTGCCGACATAGGCGCGGGTGTTGATCTCGCGCTTGCCGACCATCATCACGTCAGTGCCGCCGCTGATGGCCTGCCAGATGGTCTCGTCGGGCTTCAGGTCGTCGCGCGACTGGTCGACATAGGCCAGCTTGACCGTTTCGCCGACCTTGATGGTGCCGCCGTCGGGCTGTTCCTGGCCGGTGATCAGCTTGAACATGGTCGACTTGCCGGCGCCGTTGGGGCCGATCACGCCGACGATGCCATTGGGGGGCAGGCGGAAGGTCAGGTTGTCGAACAGCACCTTGTCGCCATAGGTCTTCTGCAGACCCTCGACCTCCAGCACGACGTTGCCGAGGCGCGGTCCGGGCGGGATCTGGATGTGGGCGTGGGTCTGGGCGCCGCGCATGCTCTCCTGCTCGTCCACCATCCGCTCATAGGCGGCCAGACGGGCCTTGGACTTGGCCTGGCGGGCCTTGGCGCCCGAGCGGACCCATTCCAGCTCGCGGGTGAGGGCGCGCTGGCGGGCTTCGGATTCCGACTGTTCCTGAACGACACGCTTGGTCTTGGCCTCCAGCCACGAGGAATAGTTGCCCTCGTGCGGATGGCCCTTGCCGCGGTCCAGCTCCAGCGTCCACTTGGTCACCTGATCCAGGAAGTAACGGTCGTGGGTGACGAGGATCACGCAGCCGGGGAAGTTTTCCAGGTGGTGCTGCAGCCAGGCCACCGACTCGGCGTCCAGGTGGTTGGTCGGTTCGTCCATCAGCAGCATGTCGGGCTTGGACAGCAGCAGGCGGGCTAGGGCCACGCGACGCTTCTCACCGCCCGACAGGTTAGTGACTTCCCAGTCGTCCGGCGGGCAGCGCAGGGCGTCCATGGCCATCTCGATGCGGCTGTCGATATCCCAGACGTCGCCGGCGTCGATCTTCTCCTGGAGGGCGGTCATCTCCTCCATCAGTTCGTCCGAGTATTCCTCGGCCATTTCCATGGCGATGGCGTTGAAGCGGTTGACCCACTGCTTCTCCTCACACCAGGCCTCGACGTTCTCGCGGACGTTCAGGTTCGGGTCGAGCTGCGGCTCCTGCTCCAGATAGCCGCGCTTGATCCCGTCGGCGGCCTTGGCTTCGCCGGTGAACTCTGTGTCCAGACCGGCCATGATCTTCAGCAGGGTGGACTTGCCCGAGCCGTTGACCCCGACCACGCCGATCTTGGCGTCGTTGTAGAAGCTCAGCCAGATGTTCTCGAAAATCTTCTTGCCGCCGGGGAAGGTCTTGGTCAGACCCTGCATCTGGAAAATATATTGCTGCGCCATGAGGCGGTGCGCCCTGTCGTTCGTGCGAATGGGGAGGTAGGCGCGGGATGTAGCGACCGGGACGCCTTAGGGCAAATCCATAGGGGCGCCGCGCGGCGGAATGAGGGCAGGGTGGACGTCGCCGCCGCCTACCAGCGGAAGGCGAACCGTCCGATCACCGCCCCGCCGATCACCGCCAGGGTCATGCCGAGGGTGTACCAGACCGCGACGAAGGCGGCCGTGTGCTCGGGGCAGTGCAGGCCATAGAGGGTCGTCGCGAGGCCGCCGGTCAGTAGGCCCGCCGCCGCGCCCGCCAGCATCGGGCGCGTCGGGGCGAAGGCGCGGGCGGCCCAGAAGACCAGAGGCGCGGCCAGGGCGCTGAGGAGGGCGATATTGGGCGCGCAGATGCGGGCGCTGTCGCCCATGACGGCGGGCATCCGCTCGGGCATGGGCATGGCGAAGAGCTCGAACAGCGCCAGGCCCGCCGCCATGGCCAGAGTCAGGCCCAGCAGGATCAGCGGCTCGCGCACCCGGGCGCCCGGCCGGCCCAGTCGGGCCAGCAGCCAGAAACCGGCGGCCGTCATCACGGCCGTATAGGCCGCCTTGGCCCAGAAGGTCGGGCCCCGCATGGCCGGCAGAAGGTCGGGCCGAAAGCCGAGCCACAGGCCGACCGCGACCAGCACCAGCAGCCCGGCGGGGATCAGGCACAGCAGCAGGCGGCGATCCAGCCGCCGCGACGAGGCGGCCGGCAGGTCGGTCGACAGGGCCTGGATCAGGTCGTCAGTCTTCATCGGCGGGGCCTCCGTCGCTGGCGGGGGCGAATTTGGCGTTCAGGGACTTCATGGAGCGATGCAGGCTGACCTTGGCGGCGGCGACCGAATAGCCGTGACGTTCGGCCGCCTCGGCGACCGACAGGCCGCGCAACCGCACGTCCTCGATCAGACGTCGCTGGCGCAGCGGCAGGAGGGACAGGCAGCGGCCGAGGTCCCAGCGCGCGGCGCCGTCCTCGACCGTGTGATCAGCGAACAGTTCGGCGGCCTCTTCCAGCGGATGGGTGGGGCGGCGGCCCTGAAGGCGCAGATGGTCGATCAGCTTGTGGCGCGCTACGGCATAGGCCCAGGCCGTGAACGGCTGGCGCGGGTCCCAGGTGGCGCGCTTGGCGTGAATGGCGATCAGGGTCTCCTGCACGAGGTCCTCGGCGTCGGAAGCGTCGCCGAACAGGCGCCGCGCGAAAAAGGGTCGAAGGTGGCCGCCCATCTCGGTGAGAAGCACGCGCCAGGCCGCCGCGTCGCCGTCGAGGCCACGCGTCATCAGCGACTTCAGATGGGCTTCACGATCGGTCACGGTCAGACCCGACTACGCCCGGGGGCAAGCCCAGGTTACACGCGGTCGGAAAGAAATCCTCCAGACGATTTTTCGCCAGCGCGGCTGTAACCGGCGGCGTGGAGCGGACGAATGCCGAGGTGTCCGGTCGTGGTGACCGGTCGTCACAACAAGGACATCTCCGATGAACCGCAACCACGTCGCCCTCGGCCTCGCCGCCGCCGCCCTCAGCGCCGGTCTTGCCCAGGCCGCCGCCGCCCAGAACAGCAACAACCCGCAGGCTCGCCCCGCGACCGAGAAATGCTATGGCGTCGCCTTGGCGGGCAAGAACGACTGCGCCGCCGGCCCCGGCACGACCTGCGCCGGCACCTCGGTGCGCGACTATCAGGGCAATGCCTGGAAGAACGTCCCGGCCGGCACCTGCACCAGCATCCGCACGCCGCGCGGCGCCGGCTCCTTGACCCCGATCGCCGGTCGCTGATCGGATCGGCGATTAACCCCGGACCGTCCGTCATGCCGCCCCCCACACCCACGGTCCCGGAGCAGATCGCTCCGGGCCCCACGGCAGGTCTCGGGCTGAAGCCGCGTCACTATGGCGAGGCCCTGGCCGAGACGGCGGACGGTCTGTGGTTCGAGGTCCACCCCGAGAACTACATGGTCGAGGGCGGACCGCGTCTGGCCTGGCTGGAGGCGATCCGCCGCGACAAGCCCCTGTCCCTGCACGGGGTCGGCCTGTCGCTGGCGGGCGACGCCCCGCCGGACCCGGACCACCTGGCCCGGCTGAAGGCCCTGGCCGATCGCTACGAGCCCTTCGTCATGTCGGAGCATCTGGCCTGGTCCCGCCAGGACGGGATCTATTTTCCCGACCTGCTGCCTATCGTCCGCACCCGGGCGGCCTTGCAGCGCGTGTGCGACAACGTCAGCCGCGCCCAGGACGTTCTGGGACGGCGGCTGCTGATCGAAAACCCTTCCCACTATCTGGCCCTGTCGGGTCACGACTATGAAGAGCCCGAGTTTCTGGCCGAGATGGCCCGGCGGACAGGCTGCGGCCTGCTGCTGGACATCAACAACGTCCATGTCAGCGCCAACAATCCCAGAACCTCGGCCGAGGCCTGGCTGGACGCCTTGCCGGGCGATCTGGTGGGCGAGATCCATCTGGCGGGTCATGCGCCGGACCCGGACCGGGGCGCGGCCCTGCTGATCGACACCCACGGCGCCCCGATCGACGCCGCCGTCTGGGCTCTCTACCGGCGCACCATCGCCCGGATCGGACCGAGGCCCACCCTCATCGAACGCGACGAGGCCGTGCCGGCCTTTGCTGAACTGATGGCCGAACGCGACCTGGCCGCCGCCTTGCTGGCCGACGCGGTCTTGACCCGCGCCGCCGCTCGGCCGCGGCAACCGGAGCGCCTGCATGCCTGAGCCCTTCCACACCGCCTTCGCCGACGCCGTCGCCGGTCGGGACGCGGAGTTGCATCCCTGGCTGGCGGACGCCGACGCCGGGCCCCTGGCCGTCTATCGCAACACGGTGGCCAAGGGACGAATCGACGCCCTGGCGGCCCTGTTCCCGACGATCGAGCGGCTGGTGGGGCAGGACTGGTTCCGGGACGCGGCCCTGATCTTCAGCCGCGCACATCCTCCGGTCGGACCCGTGCTGGACGAGTATGGAGCCGAATTCCCGGCCTGGCTGGCGACGTTCGGTCCGGCGCGGGATCTGCCCTATCTGGCGCCGGTCGCCCGGCTCGATCTGGCCTGGGGCGAGGCCCACCGGGCGGCGGATGCGCCCGTGCTCGACGCACGGGCTGTTGCAGGCGTGCCGACCGACCGGATGTTCGCGGCGCACGCCGTCCTGCATCCCTCGGTGCGGCTGTTCGACTTCGATTGGACCGCTCCGTCGGTTTGGCTGGCCAACCGGCCGGAGCTCCAGACCGACGCCGAGCCCGTCTGGGACCGCCAGCCCGAGGCCCTGGCGATCTACCGCCCCTCATGGACGGTCGAGGCGCGACGCCTGACCCCGGCCGAATGGCGGCTGCTGGACGGCTGCCGGCGCGGATCCAGCCTGGGTCAAGCGGCCCTCCTCGCCATGGGGCGCGAGCCCGGCCTCGACCTGGCGCGACTGTTTTCCGGACTGGTGCAGGCCGGTCTGTTCACCCGACTGGAGCTTGACGCCCGATGACCGCGACCGACCTCGACCGCCCCGCCGCAACGCCGCATCTGACCGCCGCCGTGGAGCGTTGGAGCGCCCGGCTTCTGCCGCAGTGGGCGTTGAGCCTCATCATCCGGGTCGCCATCGCCGCACCCTTCTTCCTGTCGGGTCGGACCAAGGTCGACGGCCTTCTGCACATCGCCGACGGAACCTATATGCTGTTCGCCGACGAATACCGGGTGCCGCTGATCCCAAGCGACATCGCCGCCCATCTGGCCACCTATTCGGAGCATCTGTTCCCGATCCTGATCGTTGTCGGCCTGCTGACCCGGGTCTCGGCCCTGGCCCTGCTGGGCATGACCCTGGTGATCGAGGTCTTCGTCTATCCCCTGGGCTGGCCGACCCATCTGCTGTGGGCGGCGCTGCTGCTCTACCTGATCCGCTTCGGCGCCGGGCCGGTCAGTCTGGACCGGCTGCTGAAGTGGCCCTGAGCCTCGTCAGGCGTAGTTGAAGCTGATCGAGATGCGGTCGGACTTCGCCAGATTGACCGGCACCTCATGTCTCAGCCAGCTTTCCCAAATCAGCACCGTGCCGGGGGCGGGCTTCAGGTAGACGAAGGGCTGTTCAGTCTCCGGCGCGTCGGTCGCCACGCCCGGACGGGCCATCATCATGGCCAGGCGCGGGTCCTCCAGCTTCAGGGCCGAGGCGCCGGGCGGGGTCTCCACATAGACCGTGCCCGACAGGAAGGCGTGGGGGTGGATGTGGCCGGTGTGTCCGCCGCCGGGCTTGAGGATGTTGACCCACAGGTTTTCCAGCCTCGGCTTCCTCGCCAGATCGAAGTTGAGCGCCCTGGCATAGGCGAGGGCGTGCTTGTCCAGATGCCGCTTTAGTTCGGCGAACTCGGGCATCCGGTTGGGCAGGTCGTTCAGCGATCCGTAGGAAGTGTAGCCGCGATAGGCGTGGGCCCGGCACCAGGCGCGGCCCGCCCCGTCCTCTTCGGCCAGCATGCGGCAGGCCTCGGCCAGTTCGGCGTTGAAGGCCGCGAAGCCAGGGGCGGCGGCCAGACTGGCCTCATAGACCTGGGTGACGAAGAGGGGGCGCAGGGACATCTGGATTCCCGTCAGCCTCGGGCTTGACCCGGGGATCGGAGGTTGGGGCGAAACGGGCGTCGAAGACCGGGTGCGGGAGTTGCGGGCGTGTGCCGCTTCCTCTCACTGCCTAGGGACCGTCCGGCCCTCGGGTCAAGCCCGAGGGTGACGGGCGGTGTGCGCCGACCGAAGCCTTATCCACTCATAAGCAGCCCCTGTGTTGACCTCCGACGCGGCCCGTGGTCTGGGCCGCGTCCCATGTTCGCCCTCAGTCCCGACAACCGCATCGCCGTTCGCGCCCTCCTGACCCTGGCCTGGCCGGTGGTGATGGCGCGTATCGGCATCATGGTCATGGGTCTGACCGACGCCTTGGTGGTGGGGAACTACTCCGGGACCGAGTTGGCCTTCCACGCCCTGGCCTGGGCGCCGACGTCGATCGTGGTGACGACCGGGGTGGGGCTGATGCTCGGGGTGCAGGTCATGACCGCCCGCCTGCTGGGCGAGGGCCGCCGGGCCGAGGTCGGGTCGGTGCTGAGGCGCGGCACGGCCTATGCCCTGCAGATCGGCGTGGTCTCTATGATCGGCATGATCCTCATCGGGCCGTGGGGGCTGCACCACATGGGTCTGGCGCCGGGTCTGGCGGAGGGGGCGTCGCCGGCCCTGATCGTCTTCTCCCTGTCGATGCCGGCCTATCTGATCAGCGTGGCGGGCCAGTTCTTCCTCGAAGCCATGGGCAGGCCCAAGCCGGGCATGTGGGCCATGTGGATCGCCAATGGGGTCAATCTGGCGCTGAACCTGCTGCTGGTGCCCGATGTTCTGGGGCTGGGCGTCGACGGCGCCTTCGCCTCGGCCTGGGCGACCTTCTTCGCGCGGGCGGCGCTGGCGGTGTTTCTGGTCATTTACATCCTGCGCCTGCCGGAGGCGCGGGCCTTGGGCGTGTTCAACAAGCCGGTGCGCGACCGGCCCGCCGAGCGCGAACAGCGCAAGGTCGGGTACGGCGCCGGCTCCAGCTACTTCATCGAGGTCGGCGCCTTCGCGGCCATGACCTTCATCGCCGGTCAGCTGGGGGCGGTGGAGACGACGGCCTGGACCATCGTGCTCAATATCTCGGCCATCGTCTTCAT
Organism: Brevundimonas sp.; assembly: GCF_052436175.1. GTDB lineage: Bacteria > Pseudomonadota > Alphaproteobacteria > Caulobacterales > Caulobacteraceae > Brevundimonas. The sequence goes on from NZ_JBQVNM010000028.1 coordinate 30,965, forward strand.
GGTGCCGCTCGGCATGGCTTCGGCCACGGCGGTGCTGGTCGGCCGCGCCTATGGGGCGAGGGACAGGGCGGGGGTGATGCGCGCGGGGGTCGTCTCGATCGTCACCGCCACGGTGCTGGCGACCCTGATCGCCCTGTTCATCTGGCCGACCGCGCCCTGGCTGGCGGCCGCCTACAACCGGGACGCGGCGCTTCTGGCGGTGGCCACGCCCGCCATCGTCCTGTCGACGCTCTTCTTTGTCGCCGACGCCATTCAGGTGGTGGCGGCCCAGGCCAACCGCGCGGCTGGCGACGTCTGGTGGCCGACCATCCTGCATTTCGTCGCCTATTCCGCCATCATGATGCCGCTCGGCTGGTGGCTGGCGCACCGAATGGGCGTCGACGGGCTGGTCTGGGCGGTCATCGTCGCCAGTCTGATCTCGGGGACGCTGCTGACGGCGCGGTTCCTCAGGGTGGCGCGGCGCCTGCCGGCGCAGTGAACAGGGATTAGGGATTAGGGATTAGGGATTAGGGGCGAGGTAGCGGCGCGCGGGGTTGCGATATGGGCTCGCACTCGCCACTAACCACTGCTTCCCTAATCCCTAATCCCTAATCCCTCACTGGATCCCATGTCCCGCATCCTGATCACCTCGGCCCTGCCGTACATCAACGGCATCAAGCATCTGGGGAATCTGGCGGGCTCTATGCTGCCGGCCGACGTCTGGGCGCGGTTCAAGCGGGCGCAGGGCCATGACGTCCTCTATGTCTGCGCCACCGACGAGCACGGCACCCCGGCCGAGCTGGCCGCCGCCGCCGCCGGTCAGGACGTCCAGACCTATTGCGACGAACAGCATGAGGTCCAGAAACGGGCAGGGGAGGCGTTCGGCCTCAGCTTCGACGTCTTCGGCCGTTCGTCGAGGGCGCCGAACCGCCGCCTGACCCAGTATTTCGCAGCCAAACTGGAAGAGAACGGCCTGATCGAGGAGCGGGTGGACCGGATGGTCTATTCGATCGACGACGCCCGCTTCCTGCCCGACCGCTATGTCGAGGGGACCTGTCCTCACTGCGGCCATGTCGGGGCGCGCGGCGACCAGTGCGACAACTGCGGCCGCCTGCTGGACCCGACCGACCTGATCGACCCCTATTCGGCCATTTCCGGCAGCCGCAATCTGGAGGTGCGCGACACCCGCCACCTCTATCTGCTGCAGACCAAGCTGGAACAGCCGATCCGCGACTGGATCGACAGCCGTCAGGGCTGGCAGCCTCTGGCCAAGTCCATCGCCCTGAAACACCTCGACGAGGGTCTGATCGACCGGGGCGTCACACGGGATCTGAAATGGGGCGTGCCCGTGGTCGGTCCCGACGGCGGACCGCGCCCGGGCATGGAGGGCAAGGTCTTCTACGTCTGGTTCGACGCCCCCATCGAATACATCGGCGCGACCGAGGAATGGGCCGAGGCGACCGGCGGCGACTGGCGGTCCTGGTGGCGTCTCGACGAAGGCGCCGACGACGTCCGCTACGTCCAGTTCATGGGCAAGGACAATGTCGCCTTCCACACCGTCAGCTTCCCCGCGACGATCATCGGTTCGGGCGAACCGTGGAAGACGGTGGACCAGCTCAAGGCCTTCAACTGGCTGAACTGGTACGGCGACAAGTTCTCGACGTCCCAGAAGCGCGGCGTCTTCATGGACCAGGCGCTGGAGCTGCTGCCTGCCGACTACTGGCGCTGGTTCCTGACCGCCTATGGGCCCGAGCATTCGGACGCGGCCTTCACCTGGGAGCAGTTCCAGTCGGCGACGAACAAGGATCTGGCCGACGTCCTGGGCAACTTCGTCAACCGCATCGTCAAGTTCACGGAATCCAAGTTCGACGGCGTCGTCCCTGATGGCGGCGAGCCCGGTCTGCTCGAAGAGAAGCTGGCCGCCGACATGGCCGCCGCCGTGGCGGAGGCGACCGACCTGTTCGAGGCCATGGAGTTCCGCAAGGCCGCCGCCGCCGTCCGCGCCGCCTGGGTTCTGGGCAACGAATACCTTCAGGAGGCGGCGCCCTGGACCGCGCTGAAGACCGACCGCGACCGCGCCGCCGTCGTGGTGCGCACGGGCCTGAGCCTCGTGGCCCTGTTCGCCCGCCTGTCCGCCCCGATCCTGCCCTTCACCGCGCCGAAGATCGGCGAGACGGTCGGAGCGACGGACCTCAGCTGGCCGGGTGCGGGCGAGGACCTGTTCGCAGCGGTGCAGGCCGGCGACACGGTCGCGGCCCCCGCCGTCCTCTTCGCCAAGATCGAGGACGCCCAGGTGGCGGAATGGTCGGAGCGGTTCGGCGGCGCCGGCTGAGGCCGTTCAGGGGTTTGGCAGGCCCAGCAGCGCGGCGGGCGCACCGTGTTCCTCCGGCCATCCGGCCCAGGCGACGTCGGTCGGGCCGATGACGAAGTCGACGACGGTCCAGCGCTGCTCGCGCCGCTGCATCAGGGCGTAAAGGGTCGGGCCGTCGAACACCCCTTGGTCAATCGCCTCGCGATAACGGGTGGAGCGGAAGTCGATCTCGCGGCCGTCGGGCCTTTGCGGACGGGCGACGACATAGGCCCAGTCGCCTTGGATCCGCAGGGTCGCCACCACGAACTTCACCGACTGGCCCAGATCCGCGACGATGGCCGGGCGCAGGGCGTTGAGCAGCACCGGGCGCAGGGGATCGGAGGCGCCCACGTCGCGGGCGGTGGCCGCCGCTGCCGGAGACTGCGCCAGCACCGGCGCCGGAACGAGCGCCGCCGTCAGGGCCATGAGGGCCGCCGCGCTGCCGAGGAAAACGTCGCGGCCGGCCATCCTCAACCTCCCCCGGTCGTCGCTGCGGGGGGCGCGGTCTCGGCGGGCGGAGGCAGGGCCGAGCCTGGGGC
>NZ_JBQVNM010000029.1:0-33507 GCF_052436175.1 Brevundimonas sp.
CTGGGCGGAGATGCGATCGTTGAAGCTGGTCTGTTTCAGGTCTCTCATGCGTAGAAGCGGGCGTCCTTGTGGGAGGGTGTTCGTCTATCGAAATGCGGTCTGCCGCGCGGCGGGGCCGATCAGCCGGCCCGACGGTGCGGAGGATGGGGCTCAGCGCAAGAGGCGCCGGGCGCCGCCTCTAACCGGGAATCCGGTCAGAAAGCAAGGTTAGCGGCGAAAGAGCCTAAGCGGGCGCGCCGAGCCCCGCCCGACCGAAATGCCGGCCAGGCGGGGGATTGATGCACTCACGATCAGTTGGGCTTCTGCGCCTGACCGACCGCCGTTCCGGCCGCGCCGCCCACGGCCGCGCCGACGGGGCCGCCCACGACGGCGCCGGCGATCGCGCCCGTCGCGGCCTTCTGTTCGATGGTGTGGCCGCAGGCGGACAGGGTCAGGGCGCCGACGGCGGCGGCGGCCAGGACGGTCAGGCGAAGGGTCGGACGGGTCATGGGCTTGGCTCCAGGCGAAAGGTCCAGCCTCAACGCCCGTGGGCCGACCCGGTTCCCGCCCACAAGATCAGTCCGCCTGAAAGGCACGCGCAATGACTAAAATCTCGCACGTCAGACAATGTCGCAAACATCCGAACATCAGTTTTGAGTGTTCGCCTCAGCATCAAATACAGTATTGATACCATATCCTGAAAATCAGGCTCTGTATTCGTCGATCGCGGCCAGCGGTCGGCTCAAACGAGGTTCACAAATTGCTGCACTGCACTCGAATCTTGCGAATCAACCACATTGAGGACATAAACGGATGGCTTAAGGCGCGACTTCGAGGCCAGCCGTTCGGCGAGCGTCGATGTCCGCGCGAGTGAGGCGGCCCTGGATCAGGCGATCCTCGGTCCCCGGCGTGCGTGGATTCCGGGGGCTGCTCAATGGCCCTGCTGAACAGGACTACGCCCTTGCTGAACGCCTCGTCGCCGCGAGCGGTTCCGACCGTCGCCTCCCTGCCCGCCTTTGACCTCCCCTCGATCGCTCCCACGATCTCCAAGGCCGGCGACCGCATCGCGCGTCTGCGCCCGGTGACGGCGGCGGCCCTGTTCGGAGCGGTGGCGGGACTGGTGATCGGCGGCGCCTATCTGGGCGGACAGGCTGCGCGGGCGACGGCCCTGCGCGCACAGGCGGAACGGCTGGAAGGCGCGACCTCGGCCGGCTTCACGGAGGAGGCCCTGGCGGCGGCGGCGGGCGGTCTGGACGCCAGCGCCCTCAGCATCGCCCGGCGGCACGATCCCTATACGGTGGCCGGCGGCGCTCAGCGCGACCGGCAGGCCGAGCTTCTGACGGCGCGCCTCGAGACCCTGCGCGCGGGATCGGCGACCTCCGGCCTGCGGCCAGCCAATCTGTCAGCCGTCAGCAATCCGGCCGCCCAGCCCTTCCGTGTGGCCAGCGCCCTGGACGCCTCGCGCGACCTCGATTGCCTGACCCAGGCCGCCTATTACGAGGCCCGCGGCGAGGGTCGCGAAGGCATGCAGGCTGTGGCCCAGGTCGTGCTGAACCGCGCCCGCCACCCCGCCTTCCCCAAGAGCGTTTGCGGCGTCGTCTATCAGGGCGCCGGTCGCAGCACGGGCTGCCAGTTCTCCTTCACCTGTAACGGGGCCATGCGCGGCGCGGTCAATCGCGCGGCCTGGAACCGCGCCCGCGACGTGGCCTCCAAGGCCCTGTCGGGCGCGGTCTTCGCGCCGGTCGGCAACGCCACCCACTTCCACACCACCGGGGTGTCGCCCGGCTGGCGCAACGCCCTGATTCGGGTCAATCAGGTCGGCCAGCACCTGTTCTATCGCTTCGGCGGCCGGAACGGATCGCGCGACGCCTTCGTCTATCAGGCCCGCCCGTCGGCGCCGGTCGAACAGCAACCGCTGATTCAGGCCAGCCTCGACCCGACCGACGCGGTGCGTCAGGCCGGTCAGGCGGTGGCCTACACCGCCGTTCTGGCCCAGGAGAGCCTGGCCGCCGGTCGTGTCGCCGACCCGGCGCCCCGCACGACCGAAACGACGGCGGTCAAGACGTCCGCCCCGACCCCGGCGCCGGCGGCGTCCGCTTCCCCGAGCTCGCCCGCGGCCTGATCCGCCTCAGACGGCGTCCAGACCGATGTCCAGCACGGGCGCCGAATGGGTCAGGGCGCCGACGGAGATGACGTTGACGCCGGTCTCCGCGATGGCGCGCACGGTCGTCAGATCGACCCCGCCCGAGGCCTCCAGCGTGATCCGCCCAGCGGTGCGACGGACGCCCTCGCGCAGATCGTCGAGGCTGAAATTATCCAGCATGACGACATCCGGCGCCAGACCCTCGTCGATCAGGGCCAAGGCCTGATCCAGCTGGTCCAGGCCGTCGACCTCCAGCTCCACCTTCATCAGATGACCGGCCATGGCGCGTGCGCGACGCACCGCCGGCTCGACCCCGCCGCAGACCGCGACATGGTTGTCCTTGATCAGGATGGCGTCATCCAGACCGAAGCGATGGTTCAAGCCGCCGCCACAGGCCACGGCGTGCTTCTCCAGCGCCCGCAGGCCGGGGGTGGTCTTGCGGGTGTCTGCGATGCGGACGCCGGTCCCCGCCACCGCCTCCACATAGGTCCGGGTCAGACTGGCCACGCCTGACAGACGCCCGAGCAGGTTCAGCGCCGTCCGCTCGGCCGTCAGCAGGGCGCGGGCGTTTCCCTCGATTTCAGCGATCACGGAACCGGGCGTCAGGGGGTCGCCGTCCTGCACCCTCAGGTCGATCCGCGCCGCCGGATCCATGGCCAGAGCGGCCAGACGCAGGCAGGCGACGCCCGCGACCACGCCGGGTTTGCGGGCGCGGAACTGGGCCTTCAGCCGCGCCTCGGCCGGGATGCAGGCCTCCGCCGTCACGTCGCCGGCCCGGCCGATGTCCTCCAGCAGGGCGGCGCGGACGATGGGCTCGATCATCACATCGGGCAGGGTGCGGATCGGGTTCATCCAGGTCTCAGATCGTGGCGATGACGGTGGCCAGCATGGCCGTGGTGGAGGCGACGGCGGCGGCCATCATGGCCACGTCGCTGTCGGTCCGGGTCAGGCGGGTGTGAACCGCCGACTTGGCCGTGTCGGGATAGTCGGAGCGATAATGGCCGCCCCGGCTTTCGTGACGGTCGAGCGCCGCCTGGCCGATCAGCCGGGCCGCGACCAGCGGCAGGGCCGCGCCATGCGCCCTTTCCAGCCGGTCGATCAGGGACCGGAGCCGCTTCAGCCCGGCCGCATCGCGGATCACGCCGCAATCGGCGCTCATGGCCGTGCGCAGTTCCAGAAGGGCGTCGGGCGGCAGATGGGGCGCGGGCGTCGCGGGGACGCGGGCCCCGCCATTGCCGGACGCTTCGGCGGCGACCGCCCGGCCGGTGCGACGACCGAAGGCGGCGGCCTCGAGCAGGGAGTTGGAGGCCAGACGGTTGGCCCCGTGGACGCCGGTGGCGGCGCACTCCCCCACGGCGAACAGACCCGGCAAGGTGGTCCGGCCCTCGGTGTCCGCCGTGATCCCGCCCATGTGGTAGTGGGCGGCCGGGGCGACCGGGATGGGGCTCTCGCGCGGGTCCAGACCGGCGGCGAGGCAACTGGCGAAGACGGCGGGGAACTCGGCCGGGAAATGGGCCCCGATGGCTGTGCGGGCGTCGAGGAAGGCGCCGCGACCCTCCGCGACCGCCCGGTGGACGGCGCGGGCGACGATGTCGCGGGGGGCCAGATCGGCGTCGTCCGCCGCGCCCAGCAGGAACCGGCCCTCGCGGTCGATCAGCCGCGCCCCCTCGCCGCGAAGGGCCTCGGTGGCCAGAGGCATGGGGTCGAGGCCGACGTCGATGGCGGTGGGGTGGAACTGGACGAACTCGGGAGCGAGGATCTCGGCCCCCGCCCCCCAGGCCAAGGCCAGCCCCTCGCCCAGCAGGGCGGCCGGAGTGGTGGTTCGGCCGTACAGACCGCCCGCGCCGCCGGTGGCCAGAACGACGGCCGAGGCCAGAACCTCGACGAGGGCCCCGCCCCCACGTTCGATCACGGCGCCGACGATGCGGCCGTCGCCGTCCTGAACCAGACCGCGCAGACGACCGTCCTCCCAGACCTGGATATGGTCGGCGGCGCGGGTCGCTGTGACCAGAGCCGAAAGGATGGCGCGCCCAGCGCCGTCGCCGCCGACCCGGGCGACCCGGGCCAGGGAATGGGCGGCCTCGCGGCTGACGGCGAAGCCGCCGTCGGCGTCGCGGTCGAAGGGGGCGCCAAGCGCGGCCAGCCACTCGACCGTGGCCCGGCCGTCCGTGGTCAGGGCCAGGGCCGCGTCGTGATCGACCAGACCGGCGCCCGCCGCCTCCGTGTCCTTGAGGTGCAGGCCGGGTGTGTCCTCGAACGACAGGGCCGCCGCGACGCCGCCCTGGGCCCAGGCGCTGGAGGCCGACTGCAGCAGGGGCGCCGGACTGACCACCAGAACCTTGGCCGGGCCAGTCTCGCCTTGGGCCGACAGGGCCGTGGAAAGGCCCGCCAGCCCGCCGCCGATAACCAGCGGGCCGTCATGCTCGATGCAAGTCATTGCGAGGTCCCGAGGAACCGGTCGAGGTTCAGGACGCGCAGTCCCGTCTCGAGCGCACCCGACACGCCGTCGTTCGACAGGGGCAGCAGGGTTCCAAGAGCCACGGCCACACAGGCGGCGGCAGTGACCAGATAGAGCAGCAGGCTCAGCCCCGCCTCCCTCCCGGTCAGGGGCGTTTCGCTGGATCGGCCGTTGCCGCGCTGGAGTTGGCCCAGCAGGGACAGGGCGAGAAAGACCGCGAGAATCCAGCGGCCTGTGGTCAGACCCCAGACCACCACCAGACCTCCGATGGTGATGAGCGCCGCCTTCTCCAGCATCGGATGGACGCGGGCCAGGACCGGGCCCAGCGCGTGCGAGCCGTCCAGCGGCGGCGCCGGCGCCATGTTCACCAGATTGATCAGGGCGACGAAGAAGGCGCCGATCAGCCATTCCGACTGACCCGTGGCGTACCAGATTCCCAGCAGCGGCAGGACGGCGATCAGGCCGAAAGCCGGTCCGGCCAGGGAGACCAGGACCCCGTGCCATTCCGTCGTCGGCGGTCTCTGTCCCTTAGCCAGGCCGCCGAGGAAGGGGATGATGTAGATGCGGGCCGGGCCCATGCCGTAGCGGTTCATCGCCAGCACATGGCCGTATTCATGCACCAGCAGGCCGAACAGGGCCGCCAGGACGACGATCAGACTGCCCGTCATCCACCACAGGAAGCCGCCGAGCAGCAGGGTGGAGAGGATGGCCCAGACCGGGCTCTGGCCCTTGTCCAGAACGCCGGTTCGGCCGCCGTCGCCCTGCGGCTGATCCTTGGCCGTCCGCTCGACCCGCACGCTGATCGGGCCGAGGCGGCGTTCGGTCACCTTCGGGGCGGGCGGGGCGTTCGGATCGGGGTCCCAGGGGCCGCGCGGGCGGGCGCTCTCGCCAGTCGTCTCGTCGGTCATCAGATCAACTCGACCGCGACATGATGCCGGGCCTTCACCAGATCATAGCGCGACGGGACGGCGGGCGGGGGCAGGTCGACCATCCGCTGCACCGCCAGCCGGGCGCGCTCGGCGATGTCGTCGGGCACGGTGACCTCGAATTGCATATGCAGCAGGGCGTCGCGGATATTCTCCAGGGTGATCCGCTTCATGTGCGGGCACATGTTGCACGGGCCGATGAAGTCGACCTCCGGCACGTCGCCCTTGATGTTGGACGCCATGGAGCATTCGGTGATCAGGACCACCTGTTTCGGCTTCTTCGACATGACGTAGTCGGTCATGGCGGCGGTCGAGCCGGCGAAGTCGGCGGCCGACAGGACCTCTTCCGGGCATTCCGGGTGGGCCAGGATTTCGGCGCCCGGATAGGCCACGCGCATGTCGGCGATGTCGGAGGCGGTGAACCGCTCATGCACCTCGCAGCAGCCCTTCCAGGCGATGATGCCGACATGGGTCTGGGCCGCGACGTTGCGCGCAAGGAATTCGTCGGGGATCAGGATGACGCGATCGACGCCCCATTCCCTGGCCGCCCACTCCACGATCTGGACCGCGTTGGCCGAGGTGCAGCAGATGTCGGTCTCGGCCTTCACGTCGGCGGTGGTGTTCACATAGGTGACCACCGGCAGGCCCGGATAGCGGGCCTTGATCAGCCGCACGTCGGCGCCCGTGATCGAGGAGGCCAGGGAGCAGCCGGCGCGCAGGTCGGGGATCAGCACCATCTTGGACGGCGACAGAATCTTGGAGGTCTCGGCCATGAAGTGGACGCCCGCCTGGACGATGACCTTGGCCTCTGAACGCGCGGCCTCCTTCGCCAGGCCGAGGCTGTCGCCGACATAGTCGCCCACGCCGTGGAAGATTTCGGGCGTCATGTAGTTGTGGGCCAGGATGACGGCGTCGCGCTCTTTTTTGAGGCGGTTGATCTCGACGATCAGCTCCGCCTGGGCCGGCCATTCGATCGGGGTGACGTGGTCCTTGACCTTGGCCCAGACCGGCGCGGTCGCGCGGGCGGTCGATTCCGACAATCCGAACATCTTGGCTCTCCGACGGACCGGGCCGTCACGACTTATGCTCAACGTGAACATATGTAGGGTCAATGTAGACCTCTTGAACCCCATTGCAAGGGCCGACGAAAGGCCGCGCGGCTGAACAGTCGGCGCGCGCCCTGCGGCGCCCGCGACAGGAATGAGAGGATTTATGCTCGACCGGCGGAAGATTGGCCCTTATGCGACGACTTCGTTTCCTTCCGATCTGATTTTTCGAGACGTTCGTGCAAGACACCATCCGCCGCATCCTGACCGCCCGCGTCTATGACGTGGCCGAGGAGACGCCGCTGGACGTCCTGCAACGGATGTCGGCGCGGCTGGGCCGTCCGGTGCTGCTGAAGCGCGAGGACCTGCAGCCGGTGTTCAGCTTCAAGATCCGGGGCGCCTACAACAGGATCGCCCAACTGACCGAGGCGGAGCTGGCGCGCGGCGTGATCTGCGCCTCGGCCGGCAACCATGCCCAGGGCGTGGCCCTGGCGGCGGCGCGGCGGGGGACGACGGCGACCATCGTCATGCCGACCACCACCCCCGGCATCAAGGTGGCGGCGGTCAAGGCGCGCGGGGGCCATGTCGTTCTGCACGGCGACGAGTTCGACCAGGCGGCCGCCCATGCCCGGCGGCTTGAGGCCGAGACCGGCGCGGTCTTCATCCACCCCTTCGACGATCCCGACGTCATCGCCGGACAGGGCACGGTCGGGCTGGAAATCCTGCGCCAGCATCCCGATCCGATCGAGGCGGTCTTCGTCCCCATCGGGGGTGGCGGTCTGGCGGCGGGCGTGGCGGCCATCATCCGCTTCCTGAGGCCCGAGGCGAAGATCATCGGCGTCGAACCCGTGGACGCCCCGACCATGAAGACCGCCATCGACAAGGGCGAGGTCACGACCCTGAACGAGGTCGGCCTGTTCGCGGACGGCGTGGCGGTGCGGCGCGCCGGCGACCACACCTTCCTTCTGTGCCGCGAACTGCTGGACGGGATCGTCCTGGTCGACACCGACGCCATCTGCGCGGCGGTCAAGGACGTGTTCGACGACGTGCGGGCCGTGGCCGAGCCGGCGGGCGCTCTCGCCTTGGCTGGATTGAAGGTCTGGGCGGCGGAGCATCCCGGTGCGGGCGCCCTGGTGGCGATCAACTCCGGCGCCAATCTCAACTTCGATCGCCTGCGTCACGTCGCCGAACGGGCCGAGATCGGCGAGGGCGCGGAGGCTTTGCTGGCCGTGACCCTGAAAGAGGACCGCGACGACTACAGCCGCTTCCTGACTCTGCTGGACGGTCGGTCGGTGACCGAGTTCAACTACCGCTGGTCCGACGTCGGAACGGCGCGGTTCTTCGTGGGCGTGGGGCTGAAGGCCGGTCTGGCGGAGAAGGACGCCCTGATCGCCCGGCTGATCGAGGCCGGTTACGCCGTCGAGGACATGAGCGACAACGAGGCGGCCAAGCTGCATGTGCGTCACATGGTCGGGGGTCGGGCGACGGGGCTGGAGCATGAGCGGGTGCTGCGCTTCGCCTTCCCCGAACGGCCGGGCGCCTTCCTGCGCTTCCTCGCCAGCCTGAAGCCGGCCTGGACCCTGACCCTGTTTCATTACCGCAACCACGGCGACGACGTGGGGCGGGTGCTGGCGGGGATTTCGGTGCGGGCGGAGGAGCAGGCCGCCCTGACCGAGGCCCTGCACGGGCTCGGCTATCCTTACGTAGATGAAACCGACAATCCGGCCATCCGCCTGTTCCTGGACGGCGCTCGGTAAAGAAAAGGCCGCGCTTCGGGGGAAGCGCGGCCAAAGGTCGTTGGGAGGAAAACGCTCGATCAGGAGCGGACCGGATATGGGGCGGCGTCGCGGCCCTCGCCAGTCATCATCCCTGACGGCGTCTTCAGAAAATCTGTTCGGTGGGCGCCCGTCAGTGGGCGCCGGCGGTCAGGACGACGCCGACCAGAATGGCGGCCCAGTGCACACCGGCGGCGGCGACCACATGGCCGTGCCAGATGGCGCGAAAATACTTGAGCCGCTTCTGCACGTAGAAGAGGACGCCGGTCGTATAGACCAGCCCGCCGATGGCCAGCAGCAGCATGGCCACCCAGGACACGCTGGCCAGCATGGGCTTGATCGCGATCAGCACCAGCCAGCCCAGCGCCAGATACAGCACGATCCAGAACTTGCGTCCGAGCCCCGGCAGGAACAGCTTCCCGAGCGCGCCCAGGCCGCCGATGGTCCAGACCGCCGTGGTCATGGCCCAGGACCAGACCCCCTCCAGATTGTGGGTGGTGAAGGGGGTGTAGGAGCCGGCGATCATCAGAAAGATGCCGGCGTGGTCCAGCCGCCGCAGCACCGGCTGCCACTCCGGCTTGGCGAAGTTGTAGGCCGTGGAGAAGCCCAGCATGGCCAGCAGGCCCGCCGCATAGACCATCAACCCCGCAATCAGGCCGACGTCGCCGCGCGACACGGCCAAACCCAGAAGCACCCCGCCGCCGAACAGGGCCAGCACCAGTCCGGTCAGGTGCACGATCAGGTCGGCGACGCGCGCGCCCGGCGTGGGATAGTGGCGGGACAGGTCGATCCTGGGCAGGTTCATCGGAGGCGTCCGGACGCGAAGGCGAGGTCAGAACCCTAGCCTAGCCTCGTGACCCGATCGTGTCATGGATGACGTCGCGTCACCCGGCACGACGACGCTTGTTCAGCCCCAACAGGCCTGGCCAACCGCCAGAGGTCAGAAGCGCCACGTCCAGCAGGGCCAGAGGCAGGGGGCTGGACGCCGGGGCGGCGATGAACCGCGACCGCCATTCGGGGAAGAACTTGGCCTTGTAGGTTCTCAGGCCCTGGAAGCCGTAAAGGGCGCCGCCCTCCTCGAACACCAGGGCGCCGACGCGGGCGAAGACGGGGGCCAGGCGCCGATCCTCCAGTCCCGCCAAGGGCGCCATGCCCAGGTCGAAATCGGTGAAGCCCTGGGTCTCCGCCCACTGGATCGAGCGGATGAACAGATAGTCCATCACCCCATGCGGGGCGTCGGGGCTGTGACGCATCAGGTCGACCGCGATCTCGCGCGGGTCTCCCACGCCGGGCAGCAGATTGGCGAAGGCGACGATGCGCGAGCGGCCCTCGACCGTCTCGCGCACGACGGCCAAAGGCGTCAGGTCCAGATAGTCGAGATCGAACCGGCCCATGGAGAAGGCCTTCTCGTCGCCGTTGTGATCCTCCAGCCAGGCGTCGGACACGGCGCGCAATTCGTTCGCCAGCTCCGAGGCGGAACCGGGCGGCAAAACCTCGAACGAGGCGCCCTCCCGCTCGGCCCGGTTGATGGCGGTGCGCAGGTTCTGTCGTCCCTTGCCCTCGAGGGTGAAGCCGGCGATGGGGACCACAGCCGTCTCCCCGACCTTGCGCACCGCCAGGCCCAGGGTGGCGATGTCGCCGAGCAGATCCTCCGACACCGAATAGAAGACCGCCGCCCCGCCCCAGCTGTCCGCCATCTCGGCGAAGGCCCACAACAGGTCGCGCCGTTCCGATTTCAGACCCGTCGGCTCGCCCATGGCGATCCAGCGCCGGCCCCGCACGCGATAGGCGAGGAAGGTCCGGCCCGAGGGGCTGAACAACAGGGCCTTGTCGCCCAGGGCGGCCAGCCAGGCCTCGGGCGTGGCCCGGTCCGCGCCGGCCAGGGCGGCGAGGGCGCGCTCGCGTTCGGCGGGACCGGCCGGACGATGTCGGCCCGATCCCGGCGCCGACAGCAGGGAGACCGCGGCGACGGCCAGGGCCAGGATCGACAGGACGGCAGCGGCGCGGATGAATCCCGAGGCCTCCCGGTCCGTCAGCAGGCTCCACCAGAGTTCGTCGGTGTAATCGACGTCGCGCCAGGCGAAGAAGCCCAGCCACAGGGCCGCCGCCACCGAACAGACCAGCAGAAACAACCATCCGGGCCGCAAAGGCTCCAGCAGGCGGGACCGACGATTGAAGGCGCTGCGACAGGGGATCAGAAGGGCTGCGATCAGGGCCAGCAGTCCCGCCTCTTCCCAATCCAGCCCCTTGAGCAGAGAGAAGGCCGCGCCGGCGAACAGCATGGCCAGGGTCGCCCAGTAGGCGCCGCGCCGACGACGCCAGAGGCCGGCCGACAGGAGCAGCAACAGGAACCCCACCACGCTGGCGGCGAAATGGGACAGGTCGATCAGCAGGGGCGAGACCGAACCGGCAAGGGCCCGCAGTCGGTCGCCGAAGGCCGGGGTCACGGCCGAGACGATCATCACAGCCCCGACCGCGAACACGGCGACGGCGAAGGCCTGAGGCGTCGCCTCGGCCGCGAGGGCGGCCAGCCGCATCGCGACGCCACGGGTTTTGACCTTGGGAGCATTCATTGTGGCGCTCGATAGCATGAATCGTCCAAGCGGGGCGGCTCCAAGGTCATTTCGGGGCAGGCGAAACAATCCGAAACGGGGCGTGTTTTCTTTTCGAGGCGGCGCCCCGGCCGCCCAGCAAATGGAGACGACCATGTTCGCCAAGACCGCTCTTCTGACCGGAGCCGCCGTCCTGATGCTGAGCGCCGCCCCGGCCCTCGCCCAGGACCAGATGACCCCTCCGGCTCCCGCGACCCAGAACCCCGCCCCGACGCCGGCCCCGGCTCCGGCGGCGCCCGGCACGATGCAGATCCAGCCCGGTTCGGATGTGAAGGGCTCTGACGGGGCCGTGCTCGGCAAGCTGGAAGGCGTCCAGACCGTCGCCGGCGCTCAGCAGCTGAAGGTGCGCGGCTCCGACGGCGTGCTGCGCGGCGTGTCCCTGGCCGGCCTGAAGCAGGACGGCGCCGGCGTGGCCGTGGCCGCGACGACCGCAGAGTTCCAGGCCGCCCCGGCGATCAATGAGCCCGCCCCCGCCCCGGCGACGACGACGCCGCCCGCTGCGGACGAACCGGCTCCGGAAGCCACGCCCGACGCGACGACGCCCCCGACGGCCTGAGGCTGACGGCTGAATAAAAACGGGGCGCCCCTTTGGGCCGCCCCTTTCGTTTGCGCGACTGATGAAATCAGCGACGCTTGATGAGACCCAGCAGGAACAGCAGCAGGCAGGCGCCGCCGAACGCGACGATCAGGGTCACGAGATTGAAACCGCCGACGGGAATGCCGAGCAGGTTGCCGGCGATGAAACCGCCGAGCAGGGCGCCCACGACGCCGACGATCAGATTGGTCAGCAGGCCGTGATTACGACCCATGACCTTTTCGGCCAGCCAGCCGGCGACGACGCCGATGACGATCCAGCCAATGATACCGAGACCCATTTTCTATTCCTCCAGAAGCGTGAAGCTCTGCGGTCAGAATGCGGCAAACGCCGCAGAGTTGCCACGAGCTTTGCTTTTGTTGATCGGCGGCTCGCGCCGCACGCGAATACGGCACGCGCCTTGCGGCCATCGAGGCGAGCCGTTCCATTCCGGGACAGCCCGTCATTCGAGGAAACTAGGCCCATGGCCACCGACATCGACCTCCACCTGGGCCGTCGCCTGCGTCGCCGCCGTCGCCTTTTGGGCCTGACGCAGCAGCAGCTGGCGCTCCAGGTCGGCATCCGCTTCCAGCAGATCCAGAAATACGAGTGCGGCGCCAACCGCATCTCGGCCGCCCGCCTGTGGCAACTGGCCGAGGCCCTGGAATCGCCGGTCAACTATTTCTATGACGGCCTGACCGAGGCGATGGAGCGGGCCGAGGGTCCCAACGGCTCGGGCAAGGGCGAGATGTTCTCCCGCAAGGAGACCATGGATCTGATCCAGGCCTATTATCAGCTCGGCGAGCGCCCGCGCCGCCGCCTGCTTGATCTGGCCAAATCCCTGCACGACGGCGACATGGCCAACTGACCGCGCTTGGTAGGGGGGCGGGGCCTGTAGTATCCCGCCGCCCATGACCGAACTCGAAGCCTTCGCCGTCGAACTGGCCCGCGCCGCCGCAGCCGTCACCCTGCCCTTCTTCCGCGGCGACTACGCCCAGGAGGACAAGGGCGGGGCCGCCGGCTTCGACCCCGTCACCCAGGCCGACCGCGAGGCCGAGGCGGCGATCCGCCGTCTGATCGCCGACCGCTATCCCGACCATGGCGTCATCGGCGAGGAATACGGCGAGGACCGGCCGGACGCCGAGCATGTCTGGGTGCTGGACCCCATCGACGGCACCCGCGCCTTCATCGCCGGCCTGCCGCTGTGGACCACCCTGATCGCCCTGCGTCGCGAGGGGCGGCCGGAGGTCGGGGTGATCGCCCAGCCCTATCTCGACGAAATCTTCCTCGGCGGCCCGTCCGGCGCCGTTCTGATCGGGCGCGGCGAGACCCGGGCGATCAAGGTCCGCCCCTGCCCGGCCCTGACCGAAGCGGTTATCGCCACCACCGATCCCGACATCTTCACCGGCGCCGAACTGGGTGCCTGGACCCAGGTACGCGCGGCCGCGCGGCTGGCCCGGCTGGGCTGCGACGCCTATGCCTACGCCATGCTGGCGGCGGGGCGCATCGACCTGGTGACCGAGACCAGCCTCAAGCCCTGGGACTGGTCGGCTCTGGTCCCCGTGATCGAGGCGGCGGGCGGGTCGGTGTCGAACTGGCGCGGCGAAACGCCGGACGGCAACGGCCAGATTCTGGCGGTCGGCGACCTCGCCATCCGCGACCAGGCGCTTGTGACGCTCAGGCGCGCGGCGCTTTAAACGCTCATCAGCTGCTCGAACCCTGCCCGCGCGGGTTTGCGCGCCGCCCCGCTTGACTGACCTAGCCCCGGTGCGGGTCAAGGCGACAGGCTGGGCGACCGTGATGAGCGCGCAGACGCGCCGAGCGATGGGCGGGGATCTCGAAATGTTCCAAACGCGCACCGGTCAGAACCTGAACCTTCGCAGGTCCGGCAAGGCGACAATCGGCGCGAGAGACCAAGACAAGACATGTCAGGCCTCGCTCGCCCCAGGGCTGGCGGACCCGCACGCCATTCGTCATCGCCCGCCGCTGGCTTCCCCCGCGATCGAAGTTCAGGTCGTAAATCTGAGCCGGCGTCAGATTCAGGATCGGACAGGGCTCATCGGGCAGAGCCGGCCATTCGAACGGCGCCCATCGCCCCCAGGCCAAGGCACCGCCCGTCAAGGCCGCGAACAGGACAAGGCCGACGATCTGTAGACGGGTCATGCCTCATCATAACCGGAACGCCCGCGGCATGACCTGACCGGGTCTGACGCTTGGCCTCAATCAGCCAGGGACGACCTCGGTCTCGGCCCCGATAGCCCGCCCGACCGTGTCGATCGGCGAGACATAGTCGGCGAGGGCGTCGAACTCGGCCAGGAAGACGGCGCGCTTGTCGTCCGTTTCCATGATGACCTCGTGCTTTGCTCCGGGCACCTCGACGTAGCGCCCACGGCCGAGCCGGCGCGCGGCCCAGCGGTTGGTCTGTTTCCACACCCTGTCGTCGTCGGCGGCCTGGACGATGGTGGTGGGAATCTTCACCGACTTCAGCGCCTTGACCTTCAACGCCCGCTCCCCCGCGTCCAGGGCGAAGTTCAGCCAGCCCCAGGTCGGGCCACCGACCGCCAGGTGCGGGCAGGCGTAGAGCTGCTGACGCCACAGTTCATAGCGGCTCTCGTCCGTGGTCAGGGCGTCGTTCTCGAAGGTGTGGTCGAAGGGATCGTCAGGATTGTCGAGCAGGAACTCCCCGGCCCTGCCGTGGCGGATGTTCCAGCGCACCGCCAGCTTGACCGACCACATCGAGCGGTTGTCGGTCTTGATCCTCAGCATCGGTCCCGACAGCAGGGCGCCGGCAAACCGGGTCTCGCCCGCTTCCAGTGTCAGCAGGTTCAGCGCCGCCCCCATCGAGTGGCCGACCATGATCCAGGGACGCGGCGCGCGCGCCTCATAGGCGTCCAGCAGACGGGCGTAGTCGTCCAGAAACTCCTCCACCGCCCGGGCGTGACCCTTGAGCCGATCCGGCAGCAGGCGGGCCGACAGGCCCTGGCCGCGCCAGTCGTGGGCCAGGACACACCAGCCGCGCGCCAGGAAGTTGCCGATGACCTCGAAATACTTCTCGATCGGCTCGGTGCGGCCCGGGCTCACGACCACCGTCCCACGCGGTCGGGCGACGCCGGTCGGAACCCAGAAGCCGGCGCGCAGGCGCAGTCCTCCGGCGCCCCGGAACCAGTCGCCCTCTCCACCGGGAGGCGAGTCGGCGCCGGGCACTCCCATCAGGGGGGCGTTGGCGGCGAAGGCGGCGGCGCGGTTCACTCGGGCTTCCTGAACTTCAAGGTCATGCGATCGCTTTCGCCGATCGCGTCGTATTTGCTGCGGTCGAACGCCGGATTGGGCGCCTCGCCGCGCGGCGCCGTCAGACGCTGGGGCGGCAGGGTCTCGACCCCGAACGGATGGTCCTTGGTGTCCGCCTCATTGCCGTTGATCTCGGAGCCGGCCTCGAACTCGAAGCCGGCCTCCTGGGCCAACTGACGGACGAAGGCCTCCTGCACATAGCCGTTGGCGGCGGCGGGATCCTGGTCCTCTTCGGGCGAGAGGCGATGCTGCTCGACGCCCAGCACCCCGCCGGGACGCAGGGCGGCAAACGCGTCCTTGAACGCCTTCTCGGCGATGCCCGCCGCCATCCAGGCGTGGACGTTGCGCATGAACAGGACCAGATCGGCGGACCCGGCCGGGGCCACAGGTCCGGTGTCGGCCCCGAAGGCGCTGAACTGGACGTCGCCGTACAGTTTCTTGTCCGCCGTGAACTTCTGCTGATAGGCGGCCATCAGCGCCGCCTGGGCCGGATCGGCGCCGGGGCCGGTCGGGAAGCCTGCGGCGTAATAGGCGCCGCCGCCCCGGGCCAGATAGGGCGCCAGGATTTCCGTGTACCAGCCCGAGCCGGGCCAGAACTCCACCACCGTCATCTTCGGCTGCAGGTCGAAGAAGCGCAGGGTCTCCATCGGATGGCGCCAGACGTCGCGCGGCCGGTCGGCGGCGCGCCAGGGCCCTTCCACCGCCCACTCCAGCGAACCTTCGGGCGGGCCGGTCGGGACTTCGACTTCGGGCTCGACGGGGGCCTTGGGCTTGCGCTCGCACGCCGACAGCCCGGCGGACAGGGCGGCGGACGCAACCGCGCCGACCAGCAGGGTCCGACGGGACGCTTTCATGCTTCGGCCCCATAGGACCGATCCTGCGCGCAATGATGCATTCAGGTCTCCCGGGAGGCCAAATCACGCGCCTCCGCCCAAGCTTCGGGCTTAGACATGTTCGCCACGAGGGTCAAAGCGCTGACGGGTTTGAAAGTTGCTCAAACCCGCGTGATCGCGCCGTTTCAGAGCTACTCCGGCTTGCGGAAGCGCAGGGTCATGCGGTCGCTCTCGCCGATGGCGTCGAAGGCCGCGCGCTGTTCGGGGGTCAGGGCGTTCGTCCCGTCGCGCGCCGCCGACTGGCGCACCGGCGGCAGGGTCCAGACGCCGAACGGATGGTCGCGGTCGTCCTTCGGATTGGCGTTCAGCTCGCTGCGCGCCTCCAGCACGAAGCCGGCGGCCTGGGCGGCGTGGATGACGTAGCTTTCCGAGACATAGCCGGTCGAGGCGGTCTGGGCCGCGTTCAGCCCCTCGGCCCCGCGATGCTGTTCGACGGCCAGAACCCCGCCGGGCTTCAGCGCCTTGAAGAAGCTGGCCACCAGGGCGTCGGTCGAACCCTGGCGCGCCCAGTTGTGGAAGGCGCGGGCCACGATGACCATGTCGGCGGTCCCGTCCTCGACGCCTAGCCCCTCCGTCGGACGATCCACCCCAACCCACTTGCCGTTCGTCGCCGCCAGATAGGGCTTGAGGATATTGCTCCACCAGCCGGCCTGGCCGGGCTGGATCTCGACGACTGTCTGGCCCGGGGTCAGGCCCCAGAAGGTCAGGGTCTCATAGGGGTGGCGGGCCGCATCGCGGGCGCGGTCGGATTCGGGCCGGGCCGTCGAGGCCACGGCCGCCTGCAGGGCCGCATCCTCCTGCATCTCCGGCGGGGCCATGGCGGCGCGGCGGGCGGCCTGCTGGGCTGGGGTCTCCATCGGCCCGGTCGTTTCCTGGGCGAAGACCGGTGCGGACATCAGGGCCGAGAGGGCGACGGCGGCGAGGATCGGGCGAAGACGCATGGGAAAGCTCCGGTTTGAGCCCCACTCCTAGCCGGGGCGGGGCGCGGAAAGAAGGCCGTCGTCGTCGCACCCCTTGCGCAGAGTTTGCCGCTTCCCACATCGCATCCCGAAGACGCCGGTCACCGGGTCTTCACAGACCGGCGGGGCCGATATCCGGGCCGTCGATCTGATCCCCCACCGCCGTCCCGGGCACAAAACGCGGGGCGGTTCAAACTTGCTGCTCGTCAGGAGATTGACATGCGTACCTTCGACTTCACCCCCCTGTATCGTTCCGCCGTCGGCTTCGACCGCGTCGCCTCCCTGCTGGAAAGCGCCGCGCGCACTAGCCAGGAGAACGGCTGGCCCCCCTACAATATCGAGACGACGGGCGAGAACGCCTATCGCATCGAGATCGCGGTCGCCGGCTTCCGTCCCGAGGAGCTGACGCTGGAGGTCAAGGAGAACCTGCTGACCGTCACCGGTCGCAAGGCCGCCAACGACGACAGCGTCCAGAAGACCTACCTGCATCGCGGGCTGGCCGAGCGCGACTTCGAGCGTCGCTTCCAACTGGCCGACTATGTGATCGTCACTGAGGCCAGCCTGGACAACGGCCTGCTCTCCATCAGCCTGAAGCGCGAACTGCCCGAGGCCCTCAAGCCTCGCCGGATCGAGATCGCCACCGGCAAGCCCGCCCTGATCGAGGGCGAATCCGCCGCGGCCTGATCGGCTTCGGCTGGACAGACAGGGGGCGGTCCTTCGGGGCCGCCCCTTTTTCTCGGCCTCAGGCGGCCAGGGACGGTGGCAGGCCTGCGGCGTGGTCCAGCCGCGCCTCCTTCAGGCTGACGCCGTCCACAACCGCGCTGGTCAGGATTGCGCCCGAAAGATCGGCCTGATCCATATTGGCGTCGGTCAGATCGGCCCCGGCCAGCCGGGTGTAGCGCAACCGGGCGCCGGTCAGGGCCGAGGGCATTGCGCGTCCTCCTCCCAGCGGCAAGGGACCCAGACGGACGCCCCCCAGATCGGCCTGGTTCAGCAGGGCGTTGTTGAGCCGCGCCCCGCGCAGGTCGGCGCCGCGCAGGTCGCTGCCGCGCAGGTCGGCGCCCTCCAGCTGGGCGCCCTGCAAGGCCGCGCCGCGCAGGTTCATCCCCACCATACAGGCGCCCCTGGCGCTGAGCGCCGGCATGGACAGGCCCTCGAACCTCGCCGCCAGGGGGCGCAGATCCTCATTGTCGAAGTTGGCGGGCGACCCCATCACCCCGCCGCTCTCGGCCCAGGCGTTGGCGTCCAACGCCATCTGATACAGTTCGTCGGCGCGGGCCAGGGCGGCTTTCGTGGGCGCGCGCAGGACGCCGGACAGATCGGTGCGGTCCAGCTTGGCCCCCTCCATCACCACGCCCGATAGGTCCGCGCCGATCAGGCGGGCTCCGGCGAAGTTGGCGCCGCCGACGTCGGCCCCCTCCAGCATGGCGCCGGACAGGTCCGCGTCCTTGAGATTGGCGCCGGTCAGGCGCGCGCCGCGCAGGGTGCAGTCGGTGAAGTCGGCCTTGTGCGCGCTGACCCCGTCGAACCGCGAGCCGTCCAGGGTCGCCCCGGCGAAGGTCGCGCCGTCGGCCAGACCCAGGCGGGTCTCGTGCTTGATCTGCGACAGACCCTTTGTGGCGTGGGGGATCGCGATCACGCCCTCGCGAAAATCAGCCTGGGTCAGATCGGCCTGGGTCAGGTCGGCGCCCTGCAGACAGGCGCCGCGGATGTCGGCCCGACGCAGGTTGGCCCCGGTCAGGTCCGCGCCGCGCAGGTCGCAGCCGAACAGGATGGCCCGCTCCAGCCGCGCCCCGTTCAGCCTGGCGCCCTCCAGCGAAGAGCCGGTGAAATCCGCGTCGTCCAGAACCTTGCCCGACAGGGTCAGGCCGTTCAGATCCATGAATTTCAGCGCCAGACGGCGGCCGCCCGCGCGGCCTTCCACGAAGCGCTGATGGGCGACGATGAACAGGTCCAGGTCGCCCTGCCCCAGTCTGCGGCGTGCGTTGGTCATCCCGGCTCAGCTCCGTCGTCCAGTCCCCGCACGCCCGTCAGGACGGCGGTCGTCAAATCCGTGTGGCGCATCTGGGCGCCATGCAGCCGCGCGCGGCTGAAATCGGTTCCGGCCAGGACCGCGTGGCGCAGGTCCGCACCGCTCAGGTCGGCGCCGCGCAGGCTGACCTCGCTCAGGTCGGCGGGCAGCAGCCGGTCCGGCCCGATCATCAGGGGTCCCAACAGGGCCTCGCGCAGGTCCGCCCCGCCCAGACGGGCGCCGTTCAGGCGCGCCCCGCGCAGATCCGCCCGCCTCAGCCGCGTGGAGCGCAGATCGGCGCCCTCCAGACGCGCGCCCTGAAGCTGCACCCCCTCCATATCGAGACCGTAGAAGACCGCATGCCGCGCCGAGAGGGCCGTCAGGTTCAGACCCGAAATGGCCCCCAGAGACCGCAGATCGACCCCGTCGAAGACCGAGGGCTGTCCCTCGGCGCCGAAACTCTCGCACCACCGGGCATGTTCATGCAGCATGTCCGCGGCCGGCAGGTCATCCACGGGCGCGCCGCTGGACCGGGCGTCGGTCAGGGCCCCGTCCATCACCGCCCCGTCGGTGCGCCACAGCGTGGCGACCACCCCCACCAGGATCGCATCCGTCAGATCCGCGCCCGAAAGATCGGCGCCCGACAGATCGGCCCCGGCCAGGTCGGCGCCGCGAAAATTGGCCTGTTTCAGATTGGCCCGGACCAGCTTGCAGTCCTTCATCACCGCATCGGAGAAGTCCGCCGCCACGGCCATCACCCCGGACAGCTTGGACCGCTGAAGATTGGCGCCGGCCAGGCAGGCGCCCCCGGCCTGGGTGTCCTGACGCGCGCGCGGCTCCACGACACGGAACCCGGCCTGGGCGTCGGCGGTCGCCATGGTCCCTTCGCGCAGGTCGGCCTCGAACAGGTCTGCGCCCGACAGGTCCGCCCCCCTCAGACAGGCGCCGCGCAGGTCCGCCCGCCGCAGGCTGGCCTCCACAAGAACCGCGTCCTGCAGATCGGCTCCGAAGAAGACCGCGTTGTCGAGCCGGGCGCCGGTGAAGTCGCATCCCGTGAGCCGTGCGGCCGCAAAATCGGCGTCGGCCAGGTTCCGGCCGCGGAAGCTCAGGCCCGACAGGTCCATCCAGGCGAAGACCGCGCGGGCGCCGCCCGGGCGGGCCTGCCACAGCCGATCGTGACGCGCGCAGATATCGTCCAGCTCCCGCTGGCCGATCCTCCGGTATCTCACGTCCTCGTTCAAAGCCCCCATGGAGCCTGATAGTGACCCGACGCGCTTAAGGAAGCCTTGCCGTGCGCGATTCAGGCGGTCAGCAAGCCCTGGGCGTCGAGGGCCTCGGCCAGCTCGCCGGGTCCGGTCCACAGCCGGGTGTAGCCGGCCTCGCCCAGACGGGTCAGCTCGGTGACCAGATCGGCGCGCGGCGAGGCGGCGAACCGACCGTCGAAACCCTTGCCGTCCTCGCTGATGCGCACCATGGGCCGCCCGGTCTCAAGACGATGCAGGAAGCCTTCGCACAGCACCCGCGCCGCCTCGCCCATCAAGCCGGTTTCGACAATCAATCCGGCCTGACGCAGCCGCTCCGTGCCACGCCCCGAGGCGAAGGGCGAGGGGTCCAGACAGGCGATCACCACCCGCGCCACCCCGGCCGAAACCAGGAAGTGGGCGCAGGAGGCGCGTCCCGACGACCGGGCGCCGCAGGGCTCCAGCGTGACATAGGCCGTCGCGCCCTCGACCTCCGGCCCGGCGGCGGGCACGGCCTGCTCCTCGGCATGGGGTCGCCCCCCCGGCGCGGTCACGGCCTCCGACAGGACCTCGCCGTCCTTGACGATGACGCAGCCCACGGCCGGGTTGGGCCAGGTCTCGCCCATCCGGTCCAGCGCCAGGTCGATGGCCCGGCGCATGAAGACGGCGTCGTCGACGGTCTCGCTCACGCGATCGGCGGCAGCGCTTCCGCTCGCCCCTCGTCCAGATAGCGGGCGGCCGTGGGCTTGAGGTCGGCGTCCAGGTCGATCTCCAGCGGATTTCCGGTCGGGATCTCGACCCCGACGATCCTGTCGTCCGGCACGGCGAACAGATGTTTGACGATGGCCCGCAGGGAGTTGCCGTGGGCCGCGATCAGCACGTCCTCTCCGGCCTTCAGGCGCGGGGCGATGGCCTCGTTCCAGTAGGGCAGGACGCGGTCCAGCGTGGTCTTCAGGCTCTCGGTGTCCGGGATGTCCTGGCCGGCGTAGCGGGCGTCGCCGTGGAAATCCCATTCCGAACCCCGCTCCAGCGGCGGCGGCGGGATGTCATAGCTGCGGCGCCAGACCTTGACCTGGTCCTCGCCGTGAACCCGCGCCGTCTCGGCCTTGTCCAGCCCGGTCAGGCCGCCGTAGTGGCGCTCGTTCAGCCGCCAGTCCTCGACCACCGGCACGTCGTTCAGCGCCGCAGACTGCAGGGCCAGGGCCCCGGTCCGCTTCGCCCGGGTCAGGACCGAGGTGAACATGACCGCCGGCTTGAAGCCTGCCGCCGCGATCAGCTCGCCGCCGCGCCGCGCCTGGGCCTCGCCCTCCGCGGTCAGGTCGACGTCGACCCAGCCGGTGAAGCGGTTTTCCAGGTTCCACTGGCTCTGGCCGTGGCGCAGCAGGATCAGGCGGGGCATGGGGAGGTCTCCGAAATCAGCCGTCTGGCGTAGGGCGACGGCGTGCGAGGGTCAACCTCGCCCGCGCGCCGCGAGTTGTCCGCGCGGCGGACCGTCGCTATAGGAACGCCATGTCCGATCGGCTGTTCTTCATCCTGGCCGCCGCCGGCGCGAGCGTCATGATCGCCCTCGCCCTGGTCTGGCCCCAACCCCTCTGAAGACCCGGCCCGTCCGAAACCTCTGGAAAATCATATGCTCAAGCCCCGCCAGGATATCGCGCCGAACACGGCCGCGTTCGAGACCACGCCGCTGGTCAAGCCGACGGGCTTCCGCGAGTACGACGCGCGCTGGATCCTGGACAAGGAGATCAACCTGCTGGGCATCCAGGCCCTCGGCCTGGGCCTGGCCACCTATGTCCATGAGATCGGCGTCAAGCCACGCATCGTGGTGGGCCATGACTTCCGCTCCTATTCCCTCAGCGTCAAACAGGCCCTGATCCTGGGCCTCTTGCAGGGCGGGATGGAAGTGCTGGACATCGGCCTGGCTCTGTCGCCCATGGCCTATTTCGGCCAGTTCGCCCTGGAGGCGCCCTGCGTGGCCATGGTCACGGCCAGCCACAACGAGAACGGCTGGACCGGGGTCAAGATGGGCGCCAACCCGCCGGTCACCTTCGGCCCCGACGAGATCGGCCGGTTGAAGGAGATCGTCCTCGGTGGTCTCGGCGTCGAACGCCCCGGCGGGCGGCTGGAACAGGTCGAGGGCTTCCGCGAGGCGTATCTCGCCGAGGTGGTCGGCGACATCAAACTCAGCCGCCCGCTGAAGGTCATCGCCGCCTGCGGCAACGGCACCGCCGGCGCCTTCGCCCCCGACGCCCTGCGCATGATGGGCGCCGAGGTGATCGAGATGGATTGCGAATTGGACTGGAGTTTCCCCAAATACAATCCGAACCCGGAAGATCACGCCATGCTGATGCAGATGGCGGCGCGTCTGAAGGAAACCGGCGCCGACCTGGCCCTGGGCTTCGACGGCGACGGCGACCGCTGCGGCGTGGTGGACGAGACGGGCGAGGAGATCTTCGCGGACAAGATCGGCCTGTTGCTGGCCCGCGACCTGTCGGCCCTGCATCCGAACGCGACCTTCGTCGTCGATGTGAAATCGACCGGCCTCTACAAGACCGATGCAGTGCTCAAGGCCAACGGCGCCGAGACCGTCTACTGGAAGACCGGCCACTCCTACATCAAGCGCAAGACCGCCGAACTGGGCGCCCTGGCCGGGTTCGAGAAGTCGGGCCACTTCTTCCTCGCCGACCCGATCGGCCGGGGCTACGACGACGGTCTGGTCGCCGCCGCCGCCGTGCTGCAGATGATGAACCGCAATCCAGGCAAGACGCTGGGCGAACTAAAGGCCGCCCTGCCCGACGCCTGGACCAGCATGACCATGTCGCCGCACTGCGACGACGAGATCAAATACGACGTGCTGGCGAAGATCGTCGCCGAGTATGAAAAGCTCGGCGCCGAGGGCGGCTCCATCCTGGGCCGCAAGATCGTCGAGGTCATCACGGTCAACGGCGCCCGCGTCCACCTAGAAGACGGCTCATGGGTTCTGGTTCGGGCCTCGTCGAACAAGCCGGAGCTGGTGGTGGTAGTCGAGTCCATGCGGTCTGAGGACGACATGCGCGCCCTGTTCCGCGAGGAGGTCAAACCCCGCCTCGCCGCCCATCCCGAGATCGGCGCCTACAACCAGGAAATCTGATCCTTGCTCTCCTTCTCCCCTCGGGGGAGAAGGTGGCATGCGAAGCATGACGGATGAGGGGGTTGGCGCCGTGATCCTTGCGACGGCCGTCTGCGACCTGTCTCCTCATCTCACAGCCCCCTCATCCGGCCCTGACGGGCCACCGTCTTCCCCAGGGGGAGAAGGATCGTGACCCAACCCATCGTCATCGTCGGCGGCGGCTTCTCCGGCGCCATGCTGGCTGCGCGGCTGGCGGAGTTGAGACAGGCGTCCGTCGTCATCGACCGGACCGGCGACTTCGGCCTGGGCGTCGCCTATTCCACCCCGTTCGGCGGCCATCTGCTGAATGTGCGCTCGGCCCGGATGAGCGCGGTCGAGGGCAGGCCCGGCGACTTCGTGGACTGGCTGGCGGTCCACCGCCGCGAGTTCGCCGACCCCGACGACTTCGCCCCGCGCAAAGTCTATGGCCAGTATGTCCGCGACCGGCTGGCCGCCGTGGAAGCCGCCCATCCGGGCCTGATCGACAAGCGCATCGGCGAGGTCGCCTTCATCGAGACGGACGGGGTCATCTTGTCGGACGGCGCACGTGTCCAGGGCCGCGCCGTGGTTCTGGCGACCGGCAATCCGGCGCCGGCCGCCACGGCGAATGACGCCGGCGGGCGGGTGATCCCGAACCCCTGGGCCTCCGGCGCCCTGGATCGCATCGGGCCCGAAGACGCGGTGCTGATCCTCGGCACGGGCCTGACCATGGTGGATATGATCCAGCTTCTGGTCGCACGCGGTTGGCGCGGCCGGGCCACGGCCCTGTCACGACGCGGCCTCATGCCCCGGGCCCATGGCGACCGGCCGGACGCGCGCGCCGCCCTGCCCCCCGAGGCGCTGGAAGGCTCGGTCTCGACCCGGCTGGCGGCGGCGCGCCGACTGGCCGGGACCGGAAACTGGCGCGAGGTGATGGAGGCCTATCGGCCGATCACCGCCGACCTCTGGGCGGCGACCGATACGCACCGCCGCGCCCGGCTGGTCCGCCATCTCCGGCCTTGGTGGGACGTGCATCGCCACCGCATCGCCGCCCGCATCGGTCGCGCCCTCGACGCCCTCAGGGCCGAGGGCCGCCTGACCGTCGTCGCGGGACGGTTGGGACGGGTCGCCCAGGGCGAAACCGGGGTTCTCGCCCACTGGACGCCCCGAGGCGGCGGATCGGCCGAGCCCCTGTGCGCCGCCTGGCTGATCGACTGCACCGGCCCGGCCCATTCGGCCGCGACCGATCCCCTGACCGCGCCCCTGATCGCTGTGGGCCGCGCCCGGATGGACCCTCTCGGCCTGGGCCTCGACCTCGACGCGACCGGACATGTTCTGTATACGGACGGTTCGCCCGACCCCGCCCTGTTCGTCCTCGGTCCGCCCGCCCGCGCCGCCTTCTGGGAGACCATCGCCGTGCCGGATATCCGCAAGCGGATCGAGGATGTGGCGGCGGCCCTAACGACGCGACCCTAGTCCGCAGCGTCTTCGGGCGTTGGGTGATCGTCCGGAGCGGCGCTGGTGATCTGCCCAACCAGGGTCACGCCCCTCACCGCAAGCGCGCGCGACAGGATTTCCTTGCGTTCGAACTCTCGCTCCGCGTTCAGAATGGCCTTCTTGCGTTCGCTGTCGATCATCGTTGCCGGATATCCCGACATCTCGAAGAACCGCAAGCGTGGCGGGAACCGCCTGTCGCATGGCGCGCTGTTCCGCCCATGTCCGATCTCTCGCCTTCCGATTTCAGCAACCCGGCCGTCGTCCTTGCCGGCGACGTCGACTACGCCATGTACGAGCGGTTTCGCGGTCAGTTGGCCGAGGCCCCGGCCGAGGGCCTGATCGTCATCGCCCTGACGACCCTTGGCGGCGACCCGGAGGTGGCGCGGATGATGGGCGAGGACGTCCGCTTCCGCTCCGAGCAGGAGCCGCAGCGTCGCTACGTCTTTCTCGGCAAGACGGCGGTTTATTCCGCCGGCGCCACCTTCATGAGCTTCTTCGCCCGCGAGAACCGCTATCTGACGCGGGGCACGCGGCTGATGATCCACGAACGCAAGATGGACAAGACGCTGCATGTGGTGGGCCCGCTGACCGCCAGCCTCGCCTCGGTCAAGGCCCTGGTTCACGAGATCGAACAGTCGATCCTGATCCAGAACGAAGGCTTCGAGACCCTGATCGCCGGGTCCTCGGTGACGCTGGACGACCTGCTGCAAAAGGCGCCCTCGAACTGGTATGTCGAGGCGCGCGAGGCGGTCGATCTCGGCCTGGTCCAGGCGGTGCTCTGATCCCTAACCCGCCGCCTTGACCGCCCCGGCCACGTCCTCGACCACCCGCTTGACCAGGGCCGCGTCGTCGCCCTCGGCCATGACACGGATCAGTTTCTCGGTGCCGGAGGGCCGGACCAGCAGGCGGCCGGTCCCCTCCAGTGCGGCTTCGGCCTCGGCCATGGCCGCCTTGACCGCCCCATCCTGCAGCGGTGCGGCGGAGGTGAAGCGGACGTTCTTCAGGAGTTGCGGCACGGGCTCGAACTGGCGGGCGAGTTCGCTCATCGGCTTGCCGGTGTCGACCAGCACGGCCAGCACCTGCAGCGCCGCCATCAGGCCGTCGCCGGTCGTGGCGAAGTCGTGCAGAATCAGGTGGCCTGACTGTTCGCCGCCGATGTTGAAGCCGCCCTCGCGCATCCGCTCCATGACGTAGCGGTCGCCGACCTTCGTTCGCTCCAGCGTCAGCCCCTCGGACTTGAGCCTGCGTTCCAGCCCCAGGTTGGACATGACGGTGGCCACCACCCCGCCGCCGTTCAGCCGGCCGCGCTTGTGGAAGTCCAGACCGATCAGGGCCATCAGCTGGTCGCCGTCCACGACCTTGCCGTGCTCGTCGCAGACGATCAGCCGGTCCGCATCCCCGTCCAGAGCGATGCCGATGTCGGCCCGGTAGCGTTTCACCGCCGCCGACAGGGTCTCGGGATGGGTCGAGCCGCAGTCAGCGTTGATGTTCGTGCCATTCGGCTCGACGCCGACGGGAAAGACCTCCGCGCCCAGCTCATACAGGGTCGTCGGGGCGACCTTGTATCCGGCGCCGTTGGCGCAATCGATGGCGACCCGCAGCCCCTTGAGGCTCAGACGTTTGGGGAAGGCCTGTTTGGCGATTTCGATATAGCGCGGCGGGGCGTCGTCGATCCGCTTGACCCGGCCCAGACGGTTGGACGGCGCCAGCCCCTCGTCGAGGTCGGCGTCCATCATGGCCTCGATCTTCAGCTCCAGCTCGTCGGACAGTTTGTAGCCGTCCGGTCCGAACAGCTTGATGCCGTTGTCGGCATAGTCGTTGTGGCTGGCCGAGATCATGACGCCCAGATCGGCGCGCATCGACCGGGTCATCATCGCCACGCCCGGCGTCGGCAGGGGGCCGAAGGTGCGCACGTCCATGCCCACCGAGGCGAAGCCCGCCACCAGGGCCGGTTCGATCATGTAGCCGCTCAGGCGCGTGTCCTTGCCGATCACCACCAGATGGCGCCGGTCGTCGCCCGTGTTGAACAGCCGCCCGGCCGCCAGACCGACGCGCAGGGCCACCTCGGCCGTCATCGGATGGGCGTTGGCCCGGCCACGAATGCCGTCCGTGCCGAAATATTTGCGCTCGCCCATGTGCGGTCCTCCGCCGAAATCATCCGAAACCCCTTTTTAGGTGTCGGTGTCTTAAGGTCGTCCTAGAGCAGACTAACAAAGCCGTCATCCTCGGGCTTGACCCGAGGATCGGACGTGCGGGGTTCCCGATCGCGGGATCAACGCATGGACGCGAACGCGCCGATCTCGTCAGAACCGGCCTCTGATCCTCGGGTCAAGCCCAAGGATGACGGGTGCGGTGGCGGACGAAGCGGACAGACCTGAACCGGAGTTCTTCCATGTGCGGCATCATCGGCATCGTCGGCGTGAAACCTGTCGCGGAGCGTCTGGTCGAGAGCCTGAAACGGCTGGAGTACCGGGGCTATGACTCGGCCGGCATCGCCGCCCGCGTGCCCGGCGGCCTGGACCGCCGTCGCGCCCCCGGCAAGCTGCGCGAGCTGGAAAGGGTGCTGGAGGCCGATCCTCTGGTCGCCACCGTCGGCATCGGCCACACCCGCTGGGCCACCCACGGGGCCCCGACCGAGCGCAACGCCCATCCCCATATCGCCGGGCGGGTGGCCGTGGTCCACAACGGCATCATCGAGAACTTCGCCGAGCTGAAGGCCGAGCTGATCGCCGCCGGTCGCGTCTTCTCCTCCGACACGGATTCCGAGGTCGTGGCTCATCTGCTGGATTCCGAACTGGCCACGGGACTGCCCCCGCTGGAGGCCTTCCGCGCGACCCTCGACCGGCTCTCGGGCGCCTTCGCCCTGTGTATCCTGGTGGACGGCCCCGAAGAGATCATCCTGGCCGCCCGCAACGGCCCGCCCCTGGCCGTGGGTTATGGCGAGGGCGAGATGTTCATCGGCTCGGACGGTCTGGCGCTCGGCCCCTTCACCAACCGCGTCGCCTATCTTCAGGACGGCGACCATGTGATCGCCAACCATGCGGGGGCGCAGGTGTTCGACGTCTCGGGCGCCGAGGTGAAACGCCCGATCACCATCGTCCCGGCCTCCGCCGTCCTGATGGAGAAGGGTAATTATCGCCACTTCATGGAAAAGGAGATCCACGACCAGCCCGAGGGGTGCCAGCGCACCATCGCGGCCTATGTGGACACCCTGACCGACCGCACGACGGTTCAGGGCGTGGACTTCGCCGCCATCGACCGCATCCAGATCGTCGCCTGCGGCACCTCCTGGATCGCCGGGATGATCGGCCGCTACCTGATCGAACAGCTGGCCGACCTGCCGGTGGACGTCGAGATCGCCTCGGAGTTCCGCTATCGCAGCCCGGCCCTGCGTCCCAACGCCCTGGCCATCGCCATGTCCCAGTCGGGCGAGACGGCCGACACCCTGGCCGCCTTCCGCCACTGCGCCGAGGCCGGGATGAAAACCGCCGCCGTGGTAAACGCCACGGAATCCACCATCGCCCGCGAGGCCGACGTGGTCTGGCCGATCCATTGCGGCCCGGAGATCGGCGTGGCCTCGACCAAGGCCTTCACCGCCCAGGTCTCGGTCATGATCGCCCTGGCCGTCGCCGCCGCCCGGGCGCGCGGCAGGATCGACGAGGCGGAGGAAAAGCGTCTGGTCCGCGTCCTCTTGGAAGCGCCCCGCCTGATCGCCGAGGCCATCGGTCTGGAGGATGCGCTCAAGGACATCGCCGCCGAGATCGCCAAGGCCAAGGACGTCCTCTACCTCGGTCGCGGCCCGATGTCGGCCCTAGCGCTTGAAGGCGCACTGAAGCTGAAGGAGATCAGCTATATCCACGCTGAGGGATACGCCGCCGGGGAGCTGAAGCACGGCCCGATCGCCCTGGTGGACGAGGCCACCCCCATTATCATCCTGGCCCCGTTCGACGCCTGGTTCGAGAAGTCGGCCTCGAACATGAGCGAGGTCATGGCGCGCGGCGGTCAGGTGGTCTTCATCACCGACCCGGAGGGCGCCAAGCATGCCCCCGAGGGCGCCAAGGTGGTGGTCACCGCCCCGGCCTCGGACCCGCTGGTCTCGACCCTGGTCATGTCGGCGCCGATCCAGTTGTTGGCCTATCACGTCGCCGTGTTGAAGGGCGCCGACGTCGACCAGCCGCGCAACCTCGCCAAGTCCGTCACCGTCGAATAGGGCGAACCCGACGTCGGAAACGGCGTTTGGAGGCGGACCCGAACGCGCCTAGAACGGCCCGACAAGAAAAGCCCAGGACGAAGAATGCCGAACTCCCCCGCCCGCCTCCGCAAGGCCGTCCTGCCCGTCGCCGGTCTGGGCACGCGCGTCCTGCCGGGCACCAAGACCACGCCCAAGGAACTGCTGAACGTCGTCGACCGGCCGATCCTGTCCTACATCGTGGAGGAGGCCCGCGAGGCCGGGATCGAGCATATCGTCTTCGTCACCGGCCGCTCCAAGGCGGCGATCGAGGACTATTTCGACCACCAGATCGAGCTGGAGGCCCAGCTTGAGGCCAAGGGCAAGCTGGACATCCTCGCCACGATGAACGCCGAACTGGCGCGTCCCGGAGAGATGAGCTTCACCCGCCAGATGCAGCCCAAGGGGCTGGGCCACGCCGTCTGGTGCGCTCGCGACATCATCGGCCATGAACCCTTCGCCGTCCTGCTGCCCGACGTGATCGTCGATTCGCAGCCGGGCGCCCTGAAGCAACTGGTCGAGATCTATGAGGCGACCGGCGGCAATATCATCGGCGTCGAGGCGGTCCCCGAGAGCGAGACCCACAAGTACGGCGTGGTCGATCCTGTGGGCGAGAGAAACGGTCGCCAGATCTCGATGAAGGGCATGGTCGAGAAGCCCGCCCAGGGCACGGCCCCGTCCAACCTCGCCATCTCGGGCCGCTACATCCTGCAGCCCGAAATCTTCGACCTTCTGGCGACCCAGGAGCGGGGCGCCGGCAACGAGATCCAGCTGACCGACGCCATGGCCCGGCTGATGGCCGATCAGGACTTCACCGCCGTCGAATACGCCGGCGTGACCCACGACTGCGGCGACAAGATCGGCCTGCTGCGCGCCAACGTCGCCCTGGCCCTCAAACGCCCGGACCTGGGCGAAGCGGCGCGGGCGGCGATTTCGGCCCTGATGTAGGGCCGCGCCAACCCGCCGCAGGGCGCGGGACTTGAGGCCGCCGCACGGCCTCCACATCTTTCGGTTCGGACCCATTTTCGGGTCGGATCGCGACGGATGACCGTGAACAGTCTGAAGACCTTTACCCTGCTGGCCGCCCTGACCGCCCTGTTCGGCGGCATCGGCTATCTGATCGGCGGCGCCGGCGGCATGATGATCGCCCTGCTGCTGGCGGGCGGCATGAACCTGTTCAGCTACTGGAACGCCGACAAGCTGGTGCTGAAGATGTACCGGGCCCAGCTGGTGGACGAGACCCATCCCGACCCGCGCGTGCGCGCCTATGTCGTCGATACGTTCGACATGGCTCAGCGCGCCGGGATGCCCCGTCCGCGCGTGGCCATCATTCCGGGAGACCAGCCCAACGCCTTCGCCACCGGCCGCAATCCCGAGACGGGCGTGGTCTGCGCCACCGAGGGCCTGCTCGGCATGCTGAACCGCGAGGAGGTGCGCGGAGTGATGGCGCACGAACTGGCCCACATCAAGAACCGCGACACCCTGACCATGACGGTCACGGCCACCATCGCCGGCGCCATCGCCGCCTTGGCCAATTTCGCGATGTTCTTCGGCGGTTCGCGGGATGAAGAGGAGGGCGGCGGCGGTCTGGGCCTGATCGGGTCGCTGGCCCTGATGATCCTCGCCCCCATGGCCGCCGGTCTGGTGCAGATGGCCATCAGCCGCGCCCGCGAATACGAGGCCGACCGGACCGGCGCCGAGATCGCCGGCGATCCGCAATCCCTGGCTTCGGCCCTGCAGAAGATCGACGCCTATGCCCGCGGAGCCCTGAACGTCCCGGCCGAGCGCAATCCGGCCACGGCCCATATGTTTATCATCAATCCGCTGAACGGGCGCGGCGCGGACAACCTGTTCTCGACCCACCCGGCGACGCACAACCGCATCGCCGCCCTGATGAAGTTGCCGGGTGTCCGCGCCCCGTCCCGGCCGGCCGTGCCCTCCACGCCCCGCGCCGTGTCGACCGGCGTGCCGGTGACGGACGCCCCGCCGCGCAATCCGGGCCCCTGGGCCTGACCCTTCGCCGCGCCGCTTGATCTTCGCGGCGCGGCGCCGCATCAGACGGACCTCACCTCGGACCCGCCCCGCCTGTCGGGAGACGGGTGGCTATCCCGGCCGCCGATCCGCCGGGAAACCTGGCCGCGTGGACGGCCCCATCCGTTGAAGTCCCCATGTCCGTTATCGCCTCCGCGCGTCAGCAATGGCTCGCCTCCCCCCGCCGCGACCTGCTGGCGGGGACCGTCGTCGCCCTGGCCCTGATCCCCGAGGCCATCGCCTTTTCCCTGATCGCGGGCGTCGATCCGGCCGTCGGCCTCTACGCCAGCGTCGTCATCGCCGTGACCATCGCCTTCGTCGGCGGCCGTCCCGCCATGATCTCGGCCGCCACGGGGGCCATGGCCCTGCTGATGGTCACCCTCGTGCGCGATCACGGCCTGGAATACCTGTTCGCCGCCTCCATCCTGTGCGGCGTGATCCAGATCGGCATCGGCCTGCTGAAGCTGGGGCGATACATCCGCTTCGTCAGCCGCAGCGTTATGACCGGCTTCGTCAATTCCCTCGCCATCCTGATCTTCCTGGCCCAGATGCCTGAGTTGATCGGCCGGGGATGGGCCACCTACGCTCTGGTCGCCGCAGGACTCGCCATCATCTACGGCCTGCCGCGTCTGACGAAGGCCGTCCCGTCAGCGCTCGTCGCCATCGTCATCATCAGCGCCTTCGTCATGATGACCGGCCTTGACGTTCGCACGGTCGGCGACATGGGTCAGTTGCCGACCACCCTGCCGATGTTCCACATCCCCTCCGTGCCCCTGACCTGGGAGACTCTGGCCATCATCGCCCCGGTGTCCTTCACCCTGGCCTTCGTCGGTCTGCTGGAAAGCCTGCTGACCGCCAACCTGATCGATGATGTCACCGACACGGCCTCGGACAAGGATCGTGAGACGCGCGGACAGGGCATCGCCAACATCCTGACGCCCCTGTTCGGCGGCATGGCCGGCTGCGCCATGATCGGTCAGTCGATGATCAACGTCACCTCCGGCGCGCGGGGTCGACTGTCGACCCTGTGGGCGGGTGTGCTGCTGCTGATCCTGATTCTGGCGCTCAGGGACTGGGTCGCCCGCATCCCGATGGCGGCGCTGGTCGCCGTGATGATCATGGTCTCCATCGGCACCTTCGACTGGAAGTCGGTGCTGAACATCCGCTCGGTCCCGTTCCAGTCCTCCGTCGTCATGATCGCCACCACCGTCACCGTCGTCCTGACCCATGACCTGTCCAAGGGGGTGGTGCTGGGCGTGGTGCTGTCGGCCATCTTCTTCATGCGCAAGGTCGGCAAGACGGTCGTGGTCGAAGAGATCGAGACGCCCGAGGACGGCGTTCTGCGCTACCGGGTGACGGGCAATCTGTTCTTCGCCTCGGCCGACGTCTTCGCCGCCGCCTTCGAGCATCACGGCCATCCGACCCGTGTCGAGATCGATATGACCGGCGCCCACCTCTGGGATCTGACCGGCGTGGCGGCGGTGGACAAGGTCGTCTTCCGCTATCGCCGTCAGGGCGCGGAGGTTCAGGTCATCGGCATGAACGCGGCGGCCCGCACCCTGGTCGATCGCGTCGGCCGGTTCGAGAAACAGCACCTGCCGGAAGGCGCGGGGGCGCATTGAGGCGCGGCGCCTCAATGCGGCCCTTGCATCGCAAGGCCTGAGGCCGTTTAAGCGCGCGCAAACACGTCTGCGCCGTTCCGCGAGGTCTCCCCATGTCCGAAGCCACTCCGAAGCCCGTCAAGAAGGTCGTCCTCGCCTATTCGGGCGGTCTGGACACCTCGATCATCCTCAAGTGGCTGCAGACGGAATACAACGCCGAGGTCGTCACCTTCACCGCCGACCTGGGTCAGGGCGAGGAGCTGGGCCCGGCGCGCGAGAAGGCGTTGAAGCTCGGCATCAAGCCCGAGAACATCTTCATCGACGACCTGCGCGAGGAATTCGTGCGCGACTTCGTCTTCCCGATGTTCCGCGCCAATGCGCAATACGAAGGCGACTACCTGCTGGGCACCTCCATCGCCCGCCCGCTGATCTCCAAGCGTCAGATCGAGATCGCCCGCCAGGTCGGGGCCGACGCCGTCTGTCACGGCGCGACCGGCAAGGGCAATGACCAGGTCCGGTTCGAGATCGGCTATTATGCGCTGGAGCCCGACATCCGCGTCATCGCCCCCTGGCGCGAGTGGGAGTTCCGCAGCCGCGAGGCTCTGCTGGACTTCGCCGAGAAGAACCAGATCCCGATCGCCAAGGACAAGCGCGGCGAGGCGCCCTTCAGCGTCGACGCCAACCTTCTGCACTCCTCCTCCGAGGGCAAGGTGCTGGAAGACCCGGCCGTCGAGGCCCCCGAGTTCGTCCACCAGCGCACCATCTCGCCGGAAGACGCGCCTGACGTCGCCACCGTCATCGAGATCGGTTTCGAGCGCGGGGACGCCGTCTCGATCAACGGCGAGGCCATGAGCCCGGCGACGATCCTGACCGCCCTGAACCAGTATGGCCACGACAACGGCATCGGCCGGCTGGACCTGGTCGAGAACCGCTTCGTCGGCATGAAGTCGCGCGGCGTCTACGAGACCCCCGGCGGCACCATCCTGATCGCGGCCCACCGCGGCATCGAAAGCATCACCCTGGACGGCGGCTCCATGCACCTGAAGGACCAGCTGATGCCGAAATACGCCGAGCTGATCTACAACGGCTTCTGGTTCTCGCCCGAGCGCGAGATGCTG
>NZ_JBQVNM010000030.1:0-32484 GCF_052436175.1 Brevundimonas sp.
GTCCCGTCCGAACCCGCCGCGCCGGACGCCGCCACGACCCCGGCAGCGCCTGCCCCGCCCAGGCCGATGGTGATGTCCAGATCCTCGCCGCCCAGGGCCTCCACGGGCCAGACAATCCGCGCCATTCCGCCCGCACCGCCGCCGCCGCCGCCGAACCGGGACGCGGCGGCCGACCCGGCCATGCCGGAACCCCCGCCCCCGCCGCCGCCCACCGCCAGCACCTCGACCCGTCGCGCCCAAACCGGCGGCGTCCAGCTAGCGTCCGCGGTCAGGACCGTGGTCTCGACCCGCCCCGATCCGCCCGGAAACACGGCCGCCCCCGTCGCCGCATCGACCCGCAAGGCCTCGCGCCAGGTCGAGCCGTCGGCGCTGACCTTGAGCAACAGATCGTCATCGCCGATCAGCCCCAGTTCCGCCCGTCCGCTCCAGCCGCTCTGGAACAGCAGGGCCAGGACATCCGCCGCACCCGCCTTGTTGAATGTGAACCTCAGGTCGCCGCCGTCGCCTCCGCCCGGCGCGGTCCACAGGGCCTTGCCGACCCGCGCCGCGAAGGGATTGGCCTCATCGGCCGTGGTGTTCAGCCCGAGGCGATCGACATTCTGGATCTCGCCCAGCCGCTCGCCCATCGGGGTCCAGCCGCCGCCGTGGCGCACCACCACCCGGCCTTCGTCCGCGATCAGGGCCACCGTCCCCTCCGGGGGGGTCTCGGCGGTCCAGCCGCTTACATCGGCTCTCACCAGATCCCCGGCCGCCCGGCCCGACCAGTCCGCCCCCGTCGCCCCGTCGGGCAGGACATAAAGGTCGCCCTCAGTCGGCGAGGCGGGTTGGGCGGTCGTGGATCGGCTGGCGATGCGGGTCTGGACCAGAACGTCCAGCCGGGTCAGGGCCTCATTGACCGTGACGTGTTTCTGCATCTGGCCCGCGACCAGATAGGGCAGTCCGAGGCGCGCGCTGGCGTCCATGTCGATCTCCGTTCGATTACGGAGATCAGTCTGATCGACCGCCGACCCGACACGGGTTCAGCGGCGCGAGAAATGAAAAACCTAAGGCGATTCAAACACGGACGGGGCTGAACCCGGCGGGCTCAGTCGTGCAGATAGACGACGCGTTTCAGCCGGCTGTCGCTCTTCACCCGTTCCATATGCCGGTCATGTTCGCCGGTCGCCCGCGCCTCGGCCTCCGAGGTCTCGACCCAATGGGTGGCCTCGATCTCCTTCTGCAGGGCCTTGGCCGCCAGCAGGTGTCCGGGGAACAGCACATCCACCAGGTCGGCCGGAATGAAGAAGGCCTCGCCGGTCAGGGTGGTCAGGGTGTCGACGCCCAGCCACGCCCCCATCTGGGCCAGGGTCGCGGGCGTGGCCTTGGCCTTCACCGCCTGGTTCAGCAGCCACCCGGCGGCACCGACGGTGTAGAGGGCGCCGACCCCCGGCACGAAGGCCAGAAGACCGTCCAGTCCGACGCCGAACGGCCCGACGCCGACCACCCGGTCGGACAGCTTCTTGACCCCCTCGACATTGGACCAGATCTTCTCGATATCCGCGATCGACCGCTTGGCCATGCGCCTACTCCCGGGTCTCGTCCCGCCCCTGCATCTGCGCACGTCCTGCGCGAGAAAGACAAGCCCGCATGGCGCCTTCCCGTCTCCTGCGTCGCCTGACGATCCTGGGGCTGATCGGCCTGCTCGGCGCGCCGGCGCTCGTCGCCCTGGCGGCCCTCAGCGGCCTCGGCCATCGCTGGGTCGATATCCTGGCCCAGTTCACCGCCCCGGCCCTGATCGGCGCGGTCCTGATCGGCCTCATGGCGCTCATTCTGCGTCTCTGGCCCGCCGCGATCGCCGGCGCACTCGTCTCCATTCTGACCCTCGTCGCCGTCTGGCCCCAGTGGGCGCCCACCCGCAGCGTGGCCGAACCGGGCGCCCCGGTCGTCACCCTCTATTTCGCCAACCTCTACATGGGCAATGACGATGTCGCGGCCATCGCCCGCTCCGTCCGCGAGGCCGATCCCGATGTCGTGGTGCTCGTCGAAATGTCGGACAGGGCGACGGCCCGCATCGAGGACATCCTCGCCGCCTACCCCTATCGCGCCATCGAGCGTCGCCCCTCGGGCCGTCTGGGCGACCGCATCACCATCGCCTCGCGCCGCCCGCTCAGCGCCCGCCCCCAGGTCGCCGGCGAGGCCCCCTATGTCGCCGCCACCGTCCAGACCGCGCTCGGCCCGCTGGATGTCATCGGCGTCCACCTGACCCGTCCCTGGCCCTACCAGTATCAGTGGGCCCAGATCCGTCAGGCCATGCACCTGACCGAGGTCCGCAAGGGCATGGATCATCCGGTCGTCATGGCGGGGGATTTCAACAGCGTCTCCAGCGCCCGCATCGGCCGTCAGATCAAGGCCGACATGGGCCTGATCCCCGCCCCCGGCTGGCCCGGCACCTGGCCGTCCCAGGCGCCGTCGCCTCTCGGGATCACCATCGACCAGGTCTATCGCTCGCCCGACCTGGCCTTGCTGGACCGCCGCCTCGGCCGACCTACAGGCTCGGACCATCGCCCGGTCATCGTCCGCCTCGCGCAGGGGAAGACAACCCCTTGATCGCCGCTTCCAGACGTTCGTCATGGCCGTCGGCCGGAAAGTCGTCGGCGATCCACCCGGCCTCAAAGGCCGCCAGCACCCGCCCGGTCTCCGGGCCCGGCGCCAGCCCCGCCTTGGCCACCTCGCGCCCGCCCACGGGCATTCTGGGTCGCGTCCAACGCTCGGCCAGCCGCTCCAGCCGCCGGACCGCCTCCGCCCCGATCCCACCCGAGGCCGCCGTCCGCATCAGCCGGTCGCGAAAGGCCTCCCGCCCGATGCCATAGAGCAGCGCCCGCGCCTCGCGGTCCGTCAGTCCGGCCGGAACCTCGCCAACCGCCGAGACCAGCCGGTCCCTTTGCCCGTTCGATAGCCGCAATCGCCCCGCCGTCGCCGCCACCGCCGCGTCATCCGGCGGCAGCAGGGCCGACAGCCTCAGGACCGGATCGTCGCTGCGGTCCACCATGGCCTCGAACAGGTTCAGCGATCCGACTTCCGGCAGCACCGCGGCCAGCACGCCCGCCTCCGCCATGGCCCGCACCGCCTCTCGCGGATCCGGCGCGGCCAGCAGTTTCAGCAGTTCCTTCGACACCCGCTCGGCCGACAGAGTCCGCACCCCCGCGGCCAGTGTCGTCGAGGCCCGCAGCCCCTCCGCATCCGGCGCGCCTCGCCCATACCAGGCGTGAAAGCGGAAGAACCTCAGGATCCTCAGATAGTCCTCGCGGATCCGGGTCTCCGCCTCGCCGACGAAGACGATCCGCCGCGCCGCCACATCGGCCAGCCCCTCGCCGGTCGGATCGAAGACCGTCCCGTCCGCGTCGGCATAGAGGGCGTTCAGCCGGAAATCCCGTCGCGCCGCGTCCTCGGCCCAGTCGTCGGTGAAAGCCACGACCGCACGCCGGCCGTCCGTTTCCACGTCCCGCCTCAGGGTGGTGATCTCATAGGGGCGCCCGCCCGACACCGCCGTCACCGTCCCGTGGGCCAGCCCGGTCGGCACGACCTTGAGGCCCGCCGCCATCAGGGCCTGCATCGACCGTTCGGGCTTGAGCGGCGTGGCCAGATCCAGATCATCGACCGGCTGACCCAGCAGGGCGTTGCGCACGCAGCCGCCCACGAACCGCACGCAGCCCGCCCCGCCCTCAGCCTCCAGCGCCGCGATCACGGCGCGCGTCTCCCGGCTGGTCAGCCACGGCTGGTCCCTCAGCGTCGTCACGCCGCCGCCTCGCCGATCTCGCCGTATAGGCGGACGCGCAGGGCCCGAATGATCCCGGCCGTCGCCCCCCAGATATAGCGGTCCTCCCACGGCATGGCCCAGAACCAGCGCCGGTCGCCGTCGTCCATGTCGAGGAAGTCGCGCCGGTGATTGGCCGCGTCCATCAGGAAGTCCCAGGGCGTCTCGAAGATGTCCGCCACCTCGGCCTCGCTCGGCCTGACCACCGGCGGCGCGTTCAGCCACCCCACCACCGGCGTGATCAGAAAGCCCGTCCCCGTCTCATAGGCGTCGCCCAGCCCCAGAACCTCGACGAGGCCCGGATCCAGCGACACCTCCTCGCGCGCTTCGCGGAGGGCCGCCTCGACCGCCGTCTCGCCGGAATCGAGCCGCCCGCCGGGAAAGGCGATCTGGCCCGAATGCTTGGTCAGGGTGTCGGCCCGGCGCGTCAGCAGCACTGACACCCCCTCGGGCCGCGCGATCAGGGGCACGAGCACGGCGGCCGGACGCAACTCCCGCTGGCCGAAATCGACGCCGGGGTTCAGGTCGAAATCCGACTTCGCCGCCGCCTGATCCGGCCTCCAGCTTTCGACCGGCGCCAGCCTGTCCCGCAGCCGCGCCTTCAACGCCTCGCCGTTCATTCCGGCCCCGCCTCGTCAACGCCGAGGTCCAGCGAGCCCAGAGCAAACGCGGCGCCGCCCGACCGCACGAACAGTCGCCCGTCGATCTCCTCGGCCCGCTCGACCAGTTCATAGAAGACCGGCCGCGAAATCCGCGCCTCCAGCCCGCGTCGCACATGCAGCCTCGGCGCCGGCTCGCCTGTCGTCGGATCGGTCTCGACGGTGATGACGTGCTCCGGCCCCGCCTCGACCACATCCCCGACGTCGGTCGTGAAGCGCAGCACGTCGCCGGCGTCGCCCGCCACCGCCTCCACCGCCACGGCCCGGAACGGCAGGTCCTCGACCTCAATCTTCAGCTTCTCGACCGGCGTGACCAGATGATAGCCGTCCGGGTCCAGTCTCAGCACGGTCGAAAACAGCCGCACGAGCTCCTTGCGCCCGATCGGCGAACCTTCATGCATCCAGGTCCCGTCCGCCCGGATGACGATGTCGATCTCGCCGCAATGTTCGGGATGCCACAGATGCACGGGCGGCAGGCCCCGGCCCGGAGCCTGCTTCGCCGCCGCCGTCACGCCTTCAAGCCCGCCCTTGGGTGTCGCCTCATCCGTCATGCCCAAGACTTAGGCGCGCCTGACGGGTTCGTCACCTGCTCGCGGTCAGCCGGCGATGCGGACCGGTCCCGCGACCGCCTCGACGCCCATCGACAGCCAAAGCACGCGGCGCTGATCCACCGGCCCCGGCAGCATGGCCTCCGGCGCGGCGACAAAGCCGAACCGCTCGAAATAGCCGCGGTCCCCGACCAGCAGCACACCGCCGACCCCGGCCGTGCGGGCGTGGTCCAGACAAGCCTGGACCAGGTCCGCGCCCAGCCCCGCGCTGCGCCGTCGAGCGTCCACGGCGATGGGACCCAGGAACAGGGCGGGCGTCTCGCCCACGGTGATCGGCCACAGCCGCACCGACCCGACCACCCGCCCGTCGTCATGGGCGACGAAGCCTGCCGCCGGAGCCGACCCCTCGCGCAGACGCTCGGCGGTCTTGGCGAACCGACCGGGCCCGAAGGCGGCCAGAACCAGGGCGTCCACGGCGGCGTGGTCCTCGCGTCGCTCGGGAGCGATCGCGGCCTGGGTCAGGACAGGGGGAGAAACGGCGGCGGTTGTCATCAGGCGCGCCCCCTAACCGCTTTTTGCGACGGTTGCGAGGCCCGGATGGGTCACCCGGTGGTCAGCCGATCTTCGAGAAGTCCGGCGCCCGCTTCTGGCTGAAGGCCATGAAGGCCTCCATCGCCTCGGGGCTCGACAGTTGCGAGCCGAAAGCCTGACCCTCACGCTGCATATGGGCCCACAGAGCCTCAGC
Source organism: Brevundimonas sp. (assembly GCF_052436175.1). Taxonomy (GTDB): domain Bacteria; phylum Pseudomonadota; class Alphaproteobacteria; order Caulobacterales; family Caulobacteraceae; genus Brevundimonas. The sequence goes on from NZ_JBQVNM010000030.1 coordinate 5,746, forward strand.
GTCGCGCATCAGCCGCTTGGTCTTCTTCAGCGAGTTCGGCGCCCGGGCCGCGAGCTTGGCCGCCAGCTCCGCCGCGACGCCCTCGACCTCCCCGGCCGGAACCGCCCGGTTGGCCAGGCCCCAGGCCAGGGCCGTCCTCCCGTCGATCGGCTCGCCCAGGGCGAAGATCTCGAAGGCCCGCTGATGCCCCATGGTCATGGGCAGGAGGATCGACGACGCCGCCTCCGGCGCCAGGGCCAGGTTGACGAAAGGCGCCGACAGCAGGGCGTCCTCTGCCACCACCACCAGATCGCAATGCAGCAACAGGGTCAGGCCGATGCCGACCGCCCGGCCCCTGACCGCAGCCACAACCGGCTTGTCCAGATCGGCCAGCCCCTTCAGAAAACGGAACACCGGCGCGTCCGTGACCTGCCCGCCGCCAGATTGGCCGATGGCGATGAAGTCCGCGATGTCGTTGCCGGCCGAGAAGCTGTCGCCCTCGCCCCGGAACAGGACCACCCGGACCGCGTCGTCCAGCCGCGCCCGCTCGGTCGCGGCGGCCAGGGCCGAATACATGGACTGGGTGATGGCGTTTTTCTTGTCCGCCCTTTGCAGGGTGACCGTCAGAACGCCGTCGATCAGGCTTTCGCCGATGAACTCTCTCATTTCTGGTCCTCGTCTTCACTCGATTGCGGCCCGGTCGCCGTCCACCAGAACACGCCGTCGGCGTCGGTTTCGCGGCGAGCCAGACCCTTGCCGGTCAGATAGTTCAGATGCGCGACGCTTTCGCCCGTGGCCATGCCCAGCACCCCGTCTCCGATGGTCCGTGCGAACAGGCTGGAAAAGACGTCGATCGCCCGCTTCGGTTCGCCCAGACGTCGCTCCAGCCGCTTCAGCGAGGTCTCATGGCCGCGCCGCAACGCCTGGATCCGCTCTCGAACGCCCAGAAACGGCTCCCCATGCGACGGCAGGATCAGGGTCTCGGGCGGCAGCAGGGCCTCCAGCTTGTCCAGCGACCGCATCCAGTCGTCCAGCGGATCCTGCAGCGGCTCCGTCGGCCACACCGATACATTGGACGAAATGCGCGGCAGTATCTGGTCCCCCGCGATGAAGACCCCGTCCGACGCCCGCCACAGGCAGACGTGCTCTGGGCTATGGCCGCTGCCGGTCACCACCCGCCATTCGTCCCCGCCGATCGACAGGACGTCGCCGTCGCTCAACCGCGTATAGGACTGAGGCAGGGCCCAGACCGCGCGTCCGAACCGGCCGAACTCCCGGCGATAGGTCTCCAGCTGGGTCTCGGTCCATCCGCAGCCGTGGAAGAAGTCCGTGCCCGCCTTCGGCGCCGGCTTGCCGGTGTCGCCCACCAGCATTCGTCCGGTCACATACTCCAGCCGCGACATCAGCAGGGGCGCATCGAAACGCTCACACAGCCAGCCGACCAGCCCGAGGTGATCGGGGTGCATATGGGTGCAGATCACCCGCGTGACCGGCCGCCCCTCCAGAGGCCCGGCCAAGGCGGCCTCCCACCCCTCGCGCGAGTCCGGCGTATTCATTCCGGCGTCGACGACGGCCCACCCCTCGCCGTGGCGGATCGCGAACAGATTGACGTGGTTCAATGCGGCCATGGGCAGGGGCAGGCGAAGCCAGAGCACGCCCGGCGCGGCTTCGACCGCTTCTCCCGGCGCCGGCGGCTCTCCCAGGGGATAGGTCAGGCCGCGCGCGCCCGAAGACGGCTCCGGCGACGGCTCCGGCAACGGCTCCGGCAACGGCTCCGGCGATCCGTCGAACGGCGTCGTGGGGGATGTCGAGGCGTCGTCGGCCAAGTCCGTCTCCAATTGAAACGGGACCAGATAGGACGAACCCGCCCTCCACGTCCAGCGGCGAGCCTCTGCGTCGCGATGTTCGGTTCTGCCTTGACCCCGCCATGTCCTTCCGGGAAAGCAGGGAGACCATCAGGTCGCGATGACCAGGAGCATCCCGTGTTGAAGAAAGCCCTCTCCCTGATCGCCGGCGCGGCGATCGCCCTGACCATGACGACAGCGGCTGCGGCCTTCCCCGTGCCGGCCGCGCCCGCCGCCCAGGACGCCCCGCCCGCCGGCGCCGCTCCGGCCCAGAACGAAAGCCGTCGTGACCGCCGCGAGCGCGAACGCCGCGCCAACACCAACCGCAATCCGGACCAGCTTCGCGAAGCCGCCGAGGTTATCGGCCGCGCCACCAACACGACCTGCACCGTGCAGAAGGCCGTGCTGCGCGGCGTCAGCGACGAAAAGCAATCGATCTACGAAGCCGAGTGCCGCGAGGGCGGCCCGGGTTACATCTTCATCGATTCCACGCCGCCCCAGGCCCTGAGCTGCGTCGAACTGGCCGGCATCGCCGAGCTGACCGTCTACAAGGATCCGGCCGCTGTCGCCGGCCTCCAGTGCACCGCCCCCGCCAACCAGGGCGGACTTGAAGGCCTCAAGACCTATGCGACCCAGGCCGCCGTGCCCTGCACCGTCGATCGCGTGGTCCTGACCGGGAAGGTGTCTGCGGGAAACACCATCTATGAAGTCGGCTGCGCCGGCGTGGACGGCTACTGGATCAACAAGGACGCCGCCGGCGCCTGGAAGCTGACGCCCTGCATCGAACTGGTCTCGCGCAACGAGGTCTGCCGGCTCACCACCGCTGAGGAACAGGCCGCCACCATGAAGGGCTGGCTCGCGGGCAGCGAAGCCGCCACCTGCGACGTGACCCAGGGGCGCTTCATGGGCGGCAACGCCAACGGCGTCTTCTATGAGTTCAAATGCGCGGCCGGCGACGGCATCATCACGCGCATGAACGCCGAGAAGGCCGTCCAGCAGGTCTATCCCTGCGCCACCGCCCAACGCATCGGCGGCGGCTGCACCCTGACCCCGGCCCCGGCCGCTCCTCCGGCGGCCGCTCCGGCCGGCGAGGAATGATCTTCCCGAAAACCTGACGACCAAGGGCGTGGATGGGATCGCATCCACGCCCTTTTCGTATCCGGCGGTTCGCCGTCTTCTTGAGCGAATATCTGAGTTCGAAGGCGCTTCGCTTCGAACCGATTTCGCTCTAGCCTCCCGCCCATGCGCATCGCCACCTGGAACGTGAACTCCGTCAACGCCCGCCTGCCCACGGTGCTGGAGTGGCTTCAGGCCGCCTCGCCCGACGTCGTCTGCTTCCAGGAGATCAAGACGATCGACGAGAAGTTCCCGCGCGAGGCCTTCGAGAGCCTGGGCTACAACGTCGAGACCCACGGCCAGAAGACCTACAACGGCGTCGCCATCCTTTCGAAACACCCGTTGTCCGACATCCGGCGCGGCCTTCCCGGCGGCGAGACGGCCGGGCTGAACGGCGAGCCCGACGATCAGGCCCGCTATATCGAGGCGGTGATCGAGGCGCCCGTCCCGGTCCGGGTCGGGGCCATCTACCTGCCCAACGGCAATCCGGTCGGAACCGAGAAATTCCCCTACAAACTGGCCTGGTTCGAACGGTTGCGCGCCCATGCCCACGACCTGCTGGCCTATGAGGAGCCCTTCGTCCTCTGCGGCGACTACAACGTCATCCCGGAACCCGAGGACGCCCGCCATCCCGAGAATTGGCTCGGCGACGCCCTCTTCCAGCCCGAAAGCCGCGCCGCCTTCCGCGCCCTCAAATACCTCGGCCTGTCCGAGGCCGGCGAACTGGGCGGCCAGCCCCCGGGAACCTATACCTTCTGGGACTATCAGGCCGGCGCCTGGCCCAAGAACAACGGCATCCGCATCGACTTCCACCTGCTGTCGCCCCAGGCCGCCGATCGCTTCCGCAGCGTCGAGACCCACCGCGACGCCCGCGACATGGACAAGCCCTCCGATCACGTCCCGGTCGTGATCGAACTGGACCTCGCGGCGTGAGGAACTGCGCATGAGGGGGCAGGGCTGATGGGCGAGGCGTTCCGCGTCATCCTCTTGATCGGCCTGGCCGCAGCCGCCCTGACCACGGGCGCCCTGGCCCTGAGCTGGTGGATGGAGCCCGAGCGCCGCCTGCGCCGCGCCATGCTGAAAAGCCTCGGCCACGCCGCCGAGACCGAGGCCCTGGCTCCGGCCGAGGGGCGGGCCGCCGGTCTCGACTTCACCGGCGGCCAGATCGCCGTGCTCTGGGATCGCGGCGCCAACGGCTTGGTCTTTGCCTTTGACGAGGTTGAGGGCGCCGAGATGATCGTCGACGGCCATGTCGTCGCCCGGGTCCGGCGCGGCGAACCGCGCAAGGCCCTGGACATCATGGCGCCCGAGGCCGCCGAGGTGACCCTGCGCCTGATGTTCCTCGACGCCCGCTGGCCCGAGTTCGAACTGGCCCTGTGGAACGCCCGCACCCTGTCCCACGCGCCGTCCCACACCGCCTCGCCCGCCGAAGCCCTCCGCCTCGGCCGCCGCTGGCTCTCCCACATCGAGGCCTTGATGCGTTAGATTTGGCGCTGACGCGCCGCGCTACGTTCGCGACGCGGTCGCTCACTGCTTGAGCGCATAATTGTCTTGGATATGGGCATGCGCGAAGCGCCAGGCCGCGTCGGGTCGGGAGGTCCCGAAGGGCCGACGACCGCGGCCCAAGCATACTGGCGCGCTTGCGCGCCAGAGAGTAGAAGCCGCCATCCTTGTAGTTTTCGCCTTTTGAAGGAGGCCGTCGTGGCCCGCCTTTTCGACGCCTATGTGATCGCCGACTGGACCGCCGCCGAGGGCAAGAAGCTCGGCGAGGGCTCCCTGTGGATCGGCGTGGCCAAGCGCGACGTCCGTTTCCGTCTCTATACCGAGACCCACAACGTCGCGACGCGCGCCGAGGGCGAGGCCCTGCTCAACAGCCTGCTGGCGGATCACAGGAAGCGCGGCGACCGCGTCCTGCTCGGCTTCGACTTCACCCTCGGCTATCCGGCGGGCACGGCCGCGCGCCTGGGCCTGAAGGCCGAACCGGCCTGGTCGGCGATGTGGAAATTCATCGACGACAACCTCAAGGACAAGCCGGACAACACCAACAACCGCTACCAGGTGGCGGCCAAGATGAACCGGCTGATGACCGATCAGCCCTGGCCCTTCTGGGGCGCGCCGGCCAGCCAGGCCCAGCGCTGGCTGACCACGACCAAGCCGCCCGTCGGCTCCGGCGCCGACATCCCCGAACTGCGCGCCACCGAACAGGCGCCGGTGGCGGGCAAGCACGCGCCCAAGAGCGTCTGGCAGATGCACGGCGCGGGCGCTGTCGGCGGCCAGACCCTGGTCGGCATCCCGGTCGCCCGTCGTCTGCTGGAGAGCCTCGGCGCCTCGGCCGCCGTCTGGCCCTTCGGCACCGGCTGGCGCGCCCTGGACGCCGCCGACGTCGAACCCCTGTCCGTCCTCATCGCCGAGGTCTGGCCGGCCCTCTACGCCGCCAAGCCCGCGACCGGCGAGTTCAAGGACCAGGCCAAGGTCCGCCTGACCGCCGAGCACTTCGCCAACCTCGACGACCGGGGCGAACTCGGCGCCGCCTTCGGCCCGCCCAGGGGAACCGACGAGGCGAAGATCGCCGCCGTCGAGACCGAGGAAGGCTGGATTCTCGGGGTCTGATTTTCGCAGCCCGAACCGGCTTCCCGCGCAGGGCGTCAGGCGATAGCGTCGCCTCTCGCGGGGAGATGACTTCATGCTGGTGCTTCTGGGGATCGCGGTTCTGGTCGCGGGCTTTCTGCTCAGGCTCAATCCGCTGGTCGTCATTCTGGCGGCGGCCCTCGTCACCGGCCTGACCGGTGGGCTCAGCCTGCCCGAGACCATCGCCGCCTTCGGCAAGGCCTTCAACGACAACCGTTATATCTCCATCGTCTGGCTGGTCCTGCCGGTCATCGGCCTGCTCGAACGCTACGGTCTTCAGGAGCAGGCCCGGCGGCTGATCGGGGGCCTCAGGACTGTGACCACCGGCCGTCTGCTGGCCGGCTATCTTCTGGCGCGCCAGATCACCGCCGCCCTGGGCCAGACCAAGCTCGGCGGCCACCCCCAGATGGTCCGTCCCCTCATCGCCCCCATGGCCGAGGCCGCCGCCGAGGCCCGGCATCCGAACCTGCCGGACAGGACCCGATTCCTGATCCGGTCCCATGCGGCGGGCGCCGACAACATCGGCCTGTTCTTCGGCGAGGACATCTTCATCGCCATCGCCTCGATCCTGCTCATCAAGGGCTTCCTTGAGCAGAACGGCATCATCGTCCAGCCGCTGCATCTGTCGGTCTGGGCCATCCCGACCGCTATCGTCGCCTTCGCCATCCACGGCACGCGGCTGATCCTGCTCGACCGCCGCATCGCCCGGGAGGCGGCCACTATCGATGCCGCGGCTGAAGGGGAGGCGCGTCCATGATCTCCCTCGTCTGGGTCTATGTGCTGGCGGGCCTGACCTTCGCCGCCTTCTCGGTCTTCAGCCTGACCGATGCGGAGAACCCCAAACGGTTCCGGAACGCCGCCTTCTGGGGCCTCCTGGCCGTCAGCTTCCTGTTCGGCCAGTGGCTGGGCGACCTCGGCAACGGCATCCTGCTGATCGCCCTCGTCGCCATCGCCGGCGTCGGCGGTCTCGGTCAGGGCAAACCCCCGACCACCACGCCCGAAGAACGGCTGGCCCATGCCAGGCGATTCGGCGCCCGGCTGTTCATCCCGGCCCTCATCATCCCGGTCACCGCCCTCCTCGGCACCCTCGTTCTGGCCAAGGTGAAGTTCGGCGACACCCCCCTGTTCGACCCCAAGGACCCGACCCTGATCGCCCTCGGCCTCGGCGTCGTCCTGGCCCTGGCGACCGCCTTCGCCATGTTCCGGCCGCCCGTGACCGCCCCGCTTCAGGAGGGCCGCCGCCTGATGGATTCCGTCGGCTGGGCCGCCATCCTGCCCCAGATGCTGGCCGCCCTCGGCGCCGTCTTCGCCCTGGCCGGGGTGGGTCAGGTCGTCGGCGGACTGGTCTCGGACGTGGTGCCCATGACCGGCCCTCTGATCGCCGTCGTCGCCTACTGCATCGGCATGGCCCTGTTCACCGTCATCATGGGCAACGCCTTCGCCGCCTTTCCGGTCATGACCGCCGCCATCGGCCTGCCGTTCGTCATCCACCAATTCGGCGGGAACCCGGCCATCGTCTGCGCCATCGGCATGCTGTCCGGCTTCTGCGGCACCCTGCTGACCCCGATGGCGGCCAACTTCAACGTCGTGCCCGCCAACCTGCTGGACCTGCCGGACCGCAACGCCGCCTTCAACGGCGTGATCCGCGCCCAGGCCCCGACCGCCCTGGCCCTGCTCCTGGCCAACATGGTCCTGATGTACCTTCTGGCCTTCCGGTTCTGAGCATGACCGCGCTCACCCCCGACATCGCCGCCCTCTACGCCCGCACCGCCCTCGGCCACGTCACGCGCGAATGGCCCTACAAGATGGATCACGTCTTCACCGGCCCACAGGACGTGATGAAGCCGCGCGAGGCCCATCCGATCTTCTTCGGCAGTTTCGACTGGCACTCCTGCGTTCATGGCTGGTGGACCCTGTTGACGACCCTGCGCCTCCACCCCGACATGGCAGAGGCGCCGCGGATCATCGCCCTGGCCGACGACAGCTTCACCCCGGACAAGGTCGCCGCCGAGGTCGCCTATCTGGCCCGCCCCTCCAGCCGGGGGTTCGAACGGCCCTACGGCTGGGCCTGGCTGCTGATGCTGGCCGCCGAACTGAAGCGCCACGACACCGACCACGGCCGTCGGTGGTCCCGCACGCTTCAGCCCCTCGCCGACGCCTTCGCAGACCGCTTCAAATCCTATCTGCCCCTGGCGACCTATCCTGTCCGGGTCGGAACCCATTTCAACACCGCCTTCGCCCTGCGCCTGACGCTCGACTACGCCGAGGCCTTCGATGACGCCGACCTCGCCGCTCTCTGCCGAGACCGGTCCCTCGCCTGGCATGCCGACGACCGCGACTGCCCGGCTTGGGAGCCGTCGCAGGACGAGTTCCTGTCCTCGGCCCTGACCGAGGCGGCCCTGATGCGACGGGTGCTTCCGCCGGTCGATTTCACCGTCTGGTTCGACGCCTTCCTGCCCCGCGTGTCCGAGGGTCTGCCTGCGACCCTGTTCGCCCCCGCGTCGGTCAGCGACCGCACCGACGGCAAGATCGCCCACCTGGACGGCCTGAACCTCAGCCGCGCCTGGTGCTGGCGCGAGATCGCCTCGGGCCTCCCTTCCGACCATCCCGCCCGGACGTCGGCCCTGTCCGCCGCCGCCACCCATCTCGACGCCGCCCTGCCCCAGGTCACCGGCGACTATATGGGCGAACACTGGCTGGCCAGCTTCGCCCTCCTCGCCCTGCTGGCGGACCCGGGCTGATCCGTCCGCGACCGGACTGGCCAAGACCGGAAAGAACCGGCTAGACCTGCGCCCTCACAGTAGGGGAATGGGCGATGAAGCGTTTCTGGCTGACCACGGTCGCGGCTCTGGCTATCGGGGGCGCCGCCGTCGCCCAGACGCCGCCCTCGCCCCAACCCGCTCCTCCGGCCCCGACGCCCGAACAGCCCGCGCCCGAGCCCGTCGTCCAGGCCGGCCCCGCCACCACGCCGGTCGCGCCGCCGGCCACGCCCGAAAAACCCAAGTGGGATGTGCAGAACCCGGCCGGGCCCAGCGAGACCATCACCCTCGACGTCACCCAGGGCACCTGGATGTCGGTGGACGTCAGCCCTGACGGCCGCGAGATCGTTTTCGACCTGCTGGGCGACATCTATGTCATGCCGATCGGCGGCGGAGAGGCGCGCAACATCGCCTCGGGCGTCGCCTGGGACATGCAGCCCAAGTGGTCGCCGGACGGGACGAAGATCGCCTTCACCTCCGACCGGGGCGGCGGCGACAACATCTGGGTTATGGACCGCGACGGCTCCAACCCGACCCAGGTATCCAAGGAGACCTTCCGCCTCGTGACCCAGCCCGACTGGTCGCCGGACGGCGACTTCATCGTCGGCCGCAAGCACTTCACCTCGGGTCGTTCGCTCGGCGCCGGCGAGATGTGGATGTGGCACCGCGCGGGCGGGGGCTCGGGTGTCCAACTGACCGAGCGCCGCACACAGCAGAAAGACACGGGCGAACCCGCCTTCTCGCCTGACGGCCGCTATCTCTACTATTCGGACGACGCCACCCCCGGCGGCACCTTCGAATACTCCAAGGATCCCAACACCCAGATCTACGTCATCCGCCGCCTCGACCGGCAAACGGGCGAGACCGAGGTCTTCCTGTCCGGTCCCGGCGGTTCGATCCGCCCGCAGCCCTCGCCGGACGGCAAGTCCGTCGCCTTCATCCGGCGTGTTCGCTACAAGTCCGTCCTCTATGTCATGGACATCGCCTCGGGCCGCGAGACGCCGATTTATGACGGTCTGGACCGCGACCTTCAGGAGACCTGGGCCATCCACGGCGTCTATCCGGCCTTCAGCTGGACGCCCGACAACGCCTCCATCGTCGTCTGGGCCGGAGGCCAGATCCGCAAGGTCGATGTGGCCTCAAAGGCCGTCTCCGACATTCCCTTCCACGTCGCCGACACCCGCCGCATCGAGCCCGCCGTCCGCTTCCCGGTAGACGTCGCGCCCGCGCAGTTCGACGTCAAGATGGTCCGCTGGGCCCAGGCCTCGCCGGACGGCTCGAAGGTCGTGTTCGAGGCCCTCGGCAATCTCTGGGTCCGCGACCTGAACGTGGAAGGCCAGCCCGGCGCCCCGCGTCGCCTGACGCGCCAGTCGGACCATTTCGAACTCTATCCGGCCTGGTCCCGCGACGGCCGGTCGATCGTCTACACCACCTGGTCGGACAAGGACCTGGGCACGGTCCGCGTCATCCCCGCCTCGGGCGGCGAGGGGCGTGTCGTCACCCGCAACCCCGGCCACTATGTCGAGCCGGCCTTCAGTCCGGACGGCCGCACGGTCGTCTATCGCGCCACCACCGACGGCTTCCTGACCACCGCCCTATGGGGCCGCAACCCCGGCCTCTATCGCGTGCCCACGGCGGGCGGCGAGCCGGTCCTGGTCACCGACGAGGGCTCCGCGCCTCGCTTCGGCGCCTCCAACGACCGGCTGTTCTTCGTCGACAGCCAGGACGGCAAGCGCGCCCTGAAGTCCATCGACCTGAACGGCCACGACGAACGCACCCACCTGCTCAGCGAGAACGCCTCCGAGTTCGTGGTGTCCCCCGACGAGAAATGGGTGGCCTGGACCGAGCGGTTCAACGCCTTCGTCGCCCCCTTCGTCTCGACCGGACGCCCCGTCACCGTCTCGGCCAAGGGCGACGCCATCCCCCAGACCCGCGTCACCCGCGACGCCGGCGAATGGCTGAACTGGTCGGGCGATTCGAAACGTCTGACCTGGTCCCTCGGCCCGGAATTCTTCACCCGCAGCCTGGACCAGTCCTTCGCCTTCGTGGACGGCGCCCCGGCCGAACTGCCCAAGCCCGCCGAGCACGGCGTCGCCATCGGCTTTTCCGCCCCGACCGAGGCCCCGACCGGCCGTCTGGTCCTGACCGGCGCCCGCATCGTCACCATGAAGGGTGATGAGGTCATCGAGAACGGCGTCATCATCGTCAACGGGAACCGCATCGAGTCGGTCGGTCCCTGGGGCTCAGTCGCCATCCCGGCCGCCGCGACCCAGATCGACATGACGGGCAAGACCATCATCCCGGGCCTGATCGACGCCCACTGGCACGGGTCGATGGGCTCCGAGGAGATCATCCCGCAGCAGAGCTGGGTGAACTACGCCTCCCTGGCCTTCGGGGTGACGACGATCCACGATCCGTCGAACGATTCGTCCGAGATCTTCGCCCACTCCGAATACGCCCGGGCCGGCCGCGTCGTGGCGCCGCGCATCTTCTCGACCGTCACCATCCTCTATGGCGCCCAGACGCCCTTCACCGCCCAGATCGACAGTCTGGAAGACGCCCAATCGACCCTTCGACGCATGAAGGCCCTCGGAGCCATTTCGGTGAAGAGCTATAACCAGCCCCGTCGTGACCAGCGCCAGCAGATCATCGAGGCGGCCCGCGAACTGGGCATCATGGTGGTGCCCGAGGGCGGCTCCCTGTTCCAGCACAATATGTCGATGCTGGTCGACGGCCACACGACGATCGAACATTCGATCCCCCTCGCAAACCTCTATGACGACGTCCACCAGCTGTGGCGTCAGACCAAGGTCGCCTACACCCCGACCCTGGTCGTGGCCTATGGCGGCAACTGGGGCGAGAACTACTGGTATCAGGAGAGCAACGTCTGGGATCAGCCGATCCTGCGCCAGTACGTCCCGCGCCGCATCCTCGACGCCCGCGCCCGCCGCCCGGTCCATGTCCTGCCGGAAGAACTGAACCACATCTCCATCGCCCGCGAGGCGCGCCGTCTGAACGACATCGGCGTTCTGACCAACATCGGCGCCCACGGCCAGCGCGAGGGTCTGGGATCGCACTGGGACATGTGGGCCTTCGCCCAGGGCGGCATGACGCCGATGCAGGCCCTGCGCACGGGCACCATCAACCCGGCCCGCTCCCTGGGCATGGACAAGGACCTGGGCTCGCTGGAGGCCGGCAAGCTGGCCGACATGGTGGTGCTGGACAGCAATCCGCTGGACAACATCCGCAACACCACCTCGATCCGCTACACGGTCTTGAACGGCCGGGTCTACGACAGCGGCATGAACGAGGTCGGCCGTCGCGAACGCCCGCGCGCCCCCTTCTGGCACCAGTCGGCCGACGGCGAGGCCAGCGCGGCCGGCGCCGCCCTCGTCACCACCGACAGCCACGGCCACGGCCCGGACTGACGACGATCAGGCCAGGTCAGGTCAGCGTCCAACCCCGCACCCGGGCGCGATAGGCGGGGCCGACCGGCAGGTCGGCTCCGCAGTCCAGCCTGACCCTCAGGCTCCGTCCGGCCTGGACCACGGCCTCGACGCGCGACGGCCTGACCATCACCGACCGATGAATGCGGACGAGACCGTGCGGGACCGCCAAGGTCTCGATCCCGGCCATGGTGGCGCGGTGCATCCAGGCGCGCCCGTCGACGTGCAGGAAGACGTGATCCCTGGCGGCCACGATATGCGACACCTCGCCCAGCGGCACCCTCACCTGACCGTGGCGCGCGGCGACCCAGATCGCGTCGCCGCGGGGGGCCTCGGCCATCGGCGCGCGTCCCGCGCCCGCCCGTTCCAGCCGCCGACGCGCCCGTTCCAGCGCCTCCGCCAGCCGCTCGCGCCGAATGGGCTTGAGCAGATAGTCGGCCGCGTCGAGATCGAAGGCGTCGGCGGCATGGGTGGCGTGGGCGGTGGCGAAAACGATCAACGGCCGCCCGTCGCCGGCCATCCGGCACGCCGCCTCCACGCCGCTCATGCCCGGCATCTGAATGTCGAGAAAGACGAGGTCGGGGTTCTGCGACCGAACCAGCGCCAGGGTTTGGTCGGCGTCTTTCGCCTCGCCCACGATCCGGACCCCGTCCTCCCCGGCGAGCAGATTGCGGATCAGATCGCGCGCCAGAGGTTCGTCGTCGGCGATGACGACCTTCACGACGCGACCTTGCGGCGACGAGGCCTGACCGCCCCCGGCTTGGGCCGCGCCTCCATCATGGGCAGGCCGATCTCGGCGCGGAAACCGTCATCCAGAGGCAGTGCCGTCAGCCAGGCCCCCTCGCCGCGCGCAATAGCCAGCCGCTGGCGGGTATTGGCCAGGCCTATGCCGTGCTTGACCTGATGCTCGTCGGCCTGGGCGGCGGACGAGGCCGCCCGGACGCCGCCGCCGCCGGCCCGGTTCTCGACGGTCAGGATCAGATTTTCGCCTTCCAGGCGTGAGGCCACCCGGATCGACACGGGGTGGCTGACCGGCGCCACGCCATACTTGACCGCATTTTCCGCCAGCGGCTGAAGAAGGAAGCTCGGCGTCATGATGCTCAAGGTTTCGGGGTCCACGTCGAGCACGACCTTCATGCGGTCGCCGAACCGGATTTCCTCGATCCTGAGATAGGCCTGCAACGTCGCCAGCTCCTCTTCCAGCGTCACGTCCCGCGCCGGGTCGGCGTTCAACGATGACCGCAGGAAATCGGCCAGCAGCCCGATCATCCGTTCGGCGTCGTCCTCGCGCCGCGCCACGACCAGGCTGGCGACGCTGTTCAGGGCGTTGAACATGAAATGCGGATTCAACTGCATCCGCAGGGCCGAGGCCTCGGCCCTCTGATGCGCGGCCTCCAGCGCATTGGCGCGCGCCTCATTGTACCGGGCCAGGCTATTGGCCCGCGCCGTGCCGGTGATGGCGAACATCAGGCCGAAGGTCCAGAAGTAGAGAATAAGCACCGGACCCAGCCGGTGCTGGCCCAGATTGGTCGCCCAGACGCGCCAGTCCGGGATCACCGTCAGGGCCAGAATCTTGAGGTAGTGCAGATCGACGACGGTTTGGATCGCGCCGGCGCAGAGGGTCGCGCCGATCATCAAGGGCCATCGCACCCAGGGCGACAGCGAACCGGTCCTGCCTAGCACCCAGAGCAGCCCCAGCGACTGACCAACGCCCAGCGCATAGAGCGGCAGGTTGGTCAGGAACATGAAGCCCAGAAAATAGGTTCGGCCTCCGAGCGTGGCCGTGATGTCCACCAGCAGGTAGCCGAACCCCCAGAGGATCAGCACCAGAGCAATCGTGGCCCGGTCATTGAAGCGTTTCACCGTCGGCCCCCGCCCCCCCGTCTCGCGACACGAACCCGATTCGACCCTGCCACGCCGGTTCGTCGCATCGACGACGGCGTTGGTCGCATCAGGTTCGACAAACCCGCGTTCTGCAACCTTTATTTTCTGACGGACCGGAGGGGGCCGAAGATGGATCCTGTCATTCTGTTGCTCACGGTCGTGCCCGGCGTCCTTGCGCCGCTCCTGACCTTCTGGATGGCCGCGCGCGCCGAGACGCGCATCCGCGAGGCCCGCCATTGGCCGATCGCCCGCGCTCGGGTCGTCGAGTCGAGGATCAGCCGAAACGCCAAGGGCGGCCGCTGGGCCACGGTCCGCTACGCCTATGAGGTCGGCGGCGCCCGCCACCAGTCGACGCGTCTGTCCTTCGTCCAGACCAATCTGACGGGGGAACAGGTTGACGCCGTCCTGGCCCGCTATCCGGCCGGCGCCGAGATCGAGGCCCGCTACGACCCGAGCCGGCCCGCCTACGCCGTCATCGAGCCCACCGGCGACGTCAAGACCCTCCGCCTCGCCGGGGTCTTCGTGGGCGCCGCCTTCCTGCTCGTCGCCGTCATTCTCGTCTTCACCGGGGCCTGAGCGGCCTCAACCCGTCGGAGGAAACCATGTCGCATCGCCTCACCCTCGTGGCCGTCGCCGCCCTCGGCCTGACCGGCTTCGCCGGCGCCGCCCAGGCCCAGGTCACAGTCTCCGTCACCGGCGGAACCCCCGCCATCGCCACCTATTTCGCCATCGGCAACTGCATGGATGTCGGGAACGCCAACGTCATCATGCACGCGACCTGTCAGTCAGGCCGCGGGGCCCAGGGCTGGCGCTTCGTCTCGGGCAGCTACGGCATGATCTCGCTCGGCAACCAGACCTGCCTCCAGTCCAACGGCTCCGGCGCGCCCCTGACCGCCGCCGCCTGCAACAATGGCGCGAACCAGCGCTGGGGCATCCAGACCAACGGCGAACTCAGGAACGAGCTCGGCCTATGCGCCGACATCGAAGGCGGCAACCGCAGCTCCGGCGGCCGCGTCGTCGGCTTCAGCTGTCACGGCGGCATGAACCAGAAATGGTACGCCGCCACCAGCGGCGGCCGCGCCACCTATCGCGTCAGTTCCACGACCTTCGCCGCCCCCCCGCCGGGCCGAGCCCTGGTCAGCTCGCGCGGCGTCTCCAGTTCGAACATCGTGGCAGGCGGCGCCGGCAACATCGTCGCCGGAGGCGCGGGCAACATCGTCGCGGGCGGCGCCGGGAACATCGTCGCGGGCGGGGCGGGCAATCTGATCGCCAACGACGGCGCCTCCCTGCGCAGCATCGCGGCGGGAAGCTACTGATGCGCGGCGTGCAAACCCTCGCGCTCGCCGCGGCCGTAAGCCTCGGCCTGTCGAGCGCCGCCCTGGCCCAGGACATCCCCGACGCCCCCATCCCTGCGGGCCCCATCCCGACGGGCCCGCCTGCCGATGTCGAACCCGGTGGTCCAGCCGTCACGCCGGGGGCGAGCCCGGCCACCGCCCAACCCGCGCCTGCTGGCCCCACCTACGCCGCCTACGACCAGGTCGAGGTCGAGGATCCGGTCGAGCCCGGCTTCTGGGACAAATGCACCGTCATCGAGGCGTTTCAGGGGGCCTATGCGGTCGATTGCAACTACAGCCGCAGCATCCGCCGCGACATCCATGTCCGGCCCGTTGGGGGGCAGCCAGTGACGCAGACGGCCGCCCGCCCGGTGACCGGCGAACCCTGGCCGCGCGGCGCCATCATACTCGGCTCCCCCATGGGGTTGCCGAACGACTGGAGGCTTTGTGTCATCCGGCGCAATGACGTGGCGGCATCCAACAGTTACGTCGCGACTTGCGGCGCCTCGGACTATCGCCTGCTTCCACAATGGATTCGAGCGGACCCCAAGGCGCCCGCCGGCTGACGGGCGGGGTCAGGTCCGCGAAGGACCGACGCGCCGCCTGGTCGCCGCCCAGACATCGGCCCAGATCAGGTCGATCAAGCTCCACGGTTCGATGCAGTAGCGGTGGAACAGCCGCTTCGGATCGGCCGTCAGCCGATACAGCCACTCGATCCCCAGCCGCCCCATCCAGCGCGGCGCCGTCTTCTGCGCGCCGGCCTCATAGTCGAAGGCGGCCCCCACCGAGAAGATGGCGGCGGGCGGCAGAGAGTCGATATTGGCGATGATCCATTCCTCCTGACGCGGCATCCCCATGCCGACGAACAGGATCTGGGGCCGGAAGGCGGCGACCCGGTCCAGCACCGCCTGATTCCCTTCCGAGCCCGGGGTCACGTCGAAATAGCCGTCCTGGGCCTCGATCACCGCGCGCGGGTATCGCGCGGTCAGCCGCTCGACCGCCACCTGACAGACCTCGGCGGTCCCGCCCACATACATGACCCGCCAGCCGTTGCGGTTGACCAGGCTCCAGAAGTGGTCGCGCCAGTCCAGATAGGTGCAGCGGTGGAAGCCCCGGCTGTTCAGTCCGATCAGCCGGGCGAAGGCCATCAGCGGCGTCGAATCCAGCTCGATCAGATCGGCCCGTTCGTAGAAGGCCCGCATCGACGCGGATTTCCGCATCAAGGACAGGCTGTGCAGATTGTGATTGGCGAAGACGGTCTGGCGCCCCTCGGCGATCCACCGCTCCATGTGGTGAAGCACCTCTTCGGGCCGGACCAGATCGACGGGCTGGCCAAGCAGCCGCACGCGCTCCTGAGGCCGCCGGCGACGGCGGAACGGTTGTCTCGCCTTGCTCCGGCGATCGGCCGGGGGGGTGCGGGTCTTGATCGGGGCGCTGTCGGCCATGGCTCGATCTAGGACCATGCGTCTCAAGGTTGCGTGAGCGGACGCGGTTAACGGCCCCTGAACTCGGGCTCGCCCTTTCCCCGCCTCGTTTGGCCCGCCATACAGGTATCGAGCCGGAGCCCACCGTGAAGCCTGTCGCCATCCTCGAAACCGGAACCCCGCCGCCCGACCTGCGCGATTCCTTCGACGACTATCCGGCGCGTTTCAGGGCCCTGCTGGGCGAGAGCGTCGCCACCGTCCGCTTCGACGTCCAGGCCGGGCGTCTGCCTGACGACCCGGCGGAGTTTCAGGGCGCCATCGTCACCGGCTCGGCGGCCGGGGTCTATGACGACCTCCCCTGGATCGCGCCCCTGCTGGACTGGCTGCGGAACGCGCGCGGCAAGACCCGTCTCGTCGGCATCTGTTTCGGCCATCAGGCCTTGGCCCAGGCCTTCGGCGGCCATGTCGAAAAGTCGGATCGCGGCTGGGGCGTCGGCCTGCATCGCTACGACGTGTCCGGCCATGAGCCGTGGATGTATCCGCGCGCCCCTGCCGTCTCCATCGCCGTCTCGCATCAGGATCAGGTCGTGGTCCGGCCGCCGGACGCCCGGGTGATCGCCGCCTGTGACTTCACCCCCTACGCCGCCCTGGCCTATGACGACCCGACCGGCGGGGACAACGGCGCCGTGTCCTTTCAGTGTCATCCCGAGTTCCAGCCCGAATACGCCGCCGCCCTGGTCGAGGCCCGGCGCGGCCATCGCATCCCGCATGAGGTCGCGGATCAGGCCATCGCCAGCCTGAGGGGGCCGAACGACCGGGCCGTCCTGACCGCCTGGATCCGGGCCTTCCTCATGCTGACCCCACCCCCGGCCGAGGATCAGGGCAGCGGCATCTGACGGCGACGGCTCAGGGCCACTTCACCTCGGGCGGCATGGAACTCAGGATCGACTCGACATTGCCGCCGGTCTTCAGACCGAAGGTGGTCCCCCGGTCGTAGAGCAGGTTGAACTCCACATAGCGGCCGCGCCGGATCAGCTGCTCCTCGCGCTCGGCCGGTGTCCAGGCCTCGCCCATTCGCCGCGCCACGATGGACGGATAGACCTCCGCAAAGGCCGAGCCCACATCGCGCGTGAAGGCGAAGTCGGCGTCGTGGTCGCCGGTGTCGAGATGGTCGTAGAAGATCCCACCCGTGCCGCGCGGCTCATTCCGGTGGGGCAGCCAGAAATACTCGTCGCACCAGGCCTTGAACCGGTCGTAGTAGTCCGCGCCATGGGCGTCGCAGGCCCCCTTCATCGCCGCATGGAAGGCGACCGTGTCCGCCGCCTCGGCGTGACGATCCACGTCCAGCACCGGGGTCAGGTCGCCGCCCCCGCCGAACCAGGTCTTCGTCGTGGCGATGAAACGGGTGTTCATGTGCACGGCGGGCACACGCGGATTGCGCGGATGGCAAATCAGGCTGATGCCGGTGGCGAAGAAGCGCGGGTCCTCCGCCGCCCCGGGCACCGACTTCGCATAGTCGGTCGGGAAGGTTCCATGCACGGTCGAACAGTGGACCCCGACCTTCTCGAACAGCCGACCGTGCATCATCCCCATCACGCCGCCCCCGCCCTCGGGCCGATCCCAGGCCGTGCGCACGAACCGGCCCGGCTCGCCGGGATAGAGGTCGGCAGGCGCCGCGTCCTCCAGGGCCTCGAAGGCGGCATGAATCCGGTCGCGCAGGGCCTCAAACCAGGCGCGGGTTTCGGCTTTCTTCAAAGCCAACGGGTCTGTGACGACTTCGCTCATGCGCGCCTTCTAGACCCGAACCCCCGCATCGGGCCATGATCCAGATCAATCGTTCAGTTCGGGACTTGCCGATGCGCCTCGCCCTCCTCGCCGCCGTCGCCGTGATGGCCTGCGCCTCTCACGCTTTCGCGCAGACGTCGGAGGCCGAGCGCGTCATGGCCGCCACGGTGGTCGCCGAGCACGACCGCCACATCGCCCTGCTGGAGCGGATGGTGAACCAGAACTCCGGCACGCTGAACCTGCCGGGCGTCCGCGCCGTCGGCGAGATGCTCCGCCCCGAACTCGAGGCGCTCGGCTTTCAGGTCGGCTGGCTGGAGATGGCCGAGACCGGCCGCGCCGGCCATCTGGTCGCGACCCATTCCGGCGCCGGCCGCAACATCCTGCTGATCGGCCACCTCGATACGGTGTTCGAGGTCGACAGCCCCTTCCAGACCTTCGTGCGGGACGGCGACATGGCCACGGGCCCCGGCGTCGGCGACGACAAGGGCGGGGTCGTGGTCATCCTCTCGGCCCTGCGCGCCATGCAGGCGGCGGGGACGCTGAAAGATGCAAACATCACCGTCTTCCTGACCGGCGACGAGGAACGCACCGGCGCGCCCCTGTCGATTTCCCGCAAGGATCTGATCGAGGCCGGCAAGGCCGCCGACTTCGCCCTGGAGTTCGAGGGCCTGGCCATGGAGGACGGCAAGGACTTCGGCACCGTCGCCCGGCGCAGCTCGACCAACTGGACCCTGACCACCGGAGGGCGCACCGGCCATTCCAGCGGCGTCTTCAACGAGACGCTGGGCTATGGCGCCGTCTATGAGCTGAGCCGCATCCTCGACAGCTTCCGCCGCGACCTGCGCGAACCCAACCTGACCTACAATGTCGGGGTCATGGCCGGCGGAACGCCTGCGACGCTCGACGCCGACGGCTTCCGCGTCACCGCCTCCGGCAAGACCAATATCGTGGCCGAAACCGCCGTGGCCCGGGGCGACCTGCGCGCCCTGACCCCGGAACAGGAGGCCCGCGCCCGCGACAGGATGCAGGCCATCGTCGCCGACCACCTGCCGCGCACCACCGCCGAACTGGCCTTCGGCGAGACCGGCTATCCGCCCATGGCCCCGACCGAGGGCAATCGCGACCTGCTGGCCCGGCTGAACGCCGTCAACCGCGACCTCGGCCTGCCCGAGATGGCCGAGTTCGACCCCGCCCGGCGCGGCGCGGCCGACAGCGGTTTCGTCGCCGCCGATGTGCCGACCCTCGGCGGCCTCGGCATGGCGGGCTCGGGCGCCCATGCGGTGGGCGAAAGCGTCGATCTGAACAGCCTGACCCGACAGTCCCAGCGCGCCGCCGTCCTGATCTCGCGCCTGACCCATGGACGCGACTGACGCGCCCTCTTTCCCTGCACCCACCTCGCCGCCACAGTCGCCGCGCCGCTTCCCGGAGTTCATCGTGATCCGTTCCTGCCTCGTCGCCGCCTCTCTACTGGCTCTCGCCGGTCCCGCCTTGGCCCAGACGGCGCCCACGGCCGACGAGGTCCGCGCCCGTCGCATCCTGGACCGCACGCCTCTGATCGACGGGCACAACGACCTGCCCTGGGCCCTGCGCCAGACCTATGGAAACGACCCCCACGCCGTCGATCTGGCGACCAATCTCGACGCTTCGACCGATCTCCACACCGACATCCCCCGCCTGCGCGCCGGCGGCGTCGGGGCCCAGTTCTGGTCGGTCTATGTTCCCGCCAGCCTGACGCCGGTCGAGGCGGCCAAGGCCACCTTCGAACAGATCGACACCGTCTATCGCCTCGTCGCCGCCTACCCCTCCGCCTTTGAGATCGCCACCACCGCCGACGACATCGTCCGCATCCACCGCGCCGGAAAGATCGCCAGCCTGATCGGCATGGAGGGCGGCTATTCGATCGACGATTCCCTCGGCCTGCTGCGCCAGTTCCATGAAGCCGGCGCCCGCTACATCACCCTGACCCATTCCAAGACCACCACCTGGGCCGACAGCGCCACCGACGCGCCCAAATGGGGCGGCCTTTCGCCTTTCGGCGAACAGGTGGTCAGGGAGATGAACCGCCTCGGCATGATGGTCGATCTCAGCCACGTCTCGGAGGAGACCATGCTGGACGCCATCCGCGTCTCGGACGCCCCGGTCATCTTCTCCCACTCCTCGGCCCGCGCCGTCACCGACCATGCGCGCGACGTGCCCGACAGCGTCCTCAGCCTGATGCCCGAGGACGGCGGCGTCGTCATGGTCACCTTCGTGCCCGGCTTCGTCTCCGAAAAGGTCCGCCAGTGGGGCGCGAACCGCGCCGGCGAACAGGCCCGGCTTCAATCCCTGAACCCCGGCGATCCCGCCGCCGTCACGGCCGGGCTCAAGGCCTGGACCGACGCCCACCCGACCCCGACCGCCTCGATCTCCGACGTCGCCGACCACATCGACCATGTGCGCCGGGTCGCGGGCATCGACCATGTCGGCCTCGGTGGCGACTTCGACGGCGTCGACTCCCTGCCGGCCGGCCTCGGAGGCGTCGATACCTACCCCGCCCTGCTGGCCGAACTCATGAAGCGCGGCTGGACCGAAGCCGACATCCGCAAACTGGCCGGCGAGAACATGCTGCGCGTCATGCGGGCGGTGGAAGCCGTGGCCAAGGCGAAGGCGGCGGATCGCCCGATTCTCGCGACCGCAGCTCCGACCTCATGATTTCCGTCGCCGGAGTTCGGCCGACGCCCCGTGAAGTGCGCCCTATCCGCAAGGGATGGGGCGCCATGCACGCCTTCATGCTTGGCCCCATTCTCGTGCCTTTCATCGGCCTCTGGGCGCTCGCCTGCTGGGGTGTCGGCCCCTATGCCGATCGGACCGTGCTGTTGGCCGCCCTGATCGGGACGCCGGTGGCCTGGGTCGTGTCCCGCCTCCTGGCCGATCGTGCGGTCGCCCGTGCGACCCGACTGAGCCCTGCCAGCGATCGCGCGATCGACTGGAGACTGGATGAAACGGGGATCGAACTGTCGAATGACCTGTTCTTCAGCCGCATCCGCTGGGGCGCCCTGGTGTCGGTGCGGGAAGAGGAGAATCGTTTCGTCTTTCTGCTCACCCCGCCCGGCAGCCCCATCCTGCCCAAGCGCGTTCTGACGCCGGATCAGCAGACCGAACTCCGCATGCTTCTGGCGGACCTGCGCGCCTCCGGCCGGCTGGGCCGTGGTGTTGACTAACCCCCGCATCCGCCCGACAAGACCCCTCCCTTATCGGCTCCGTCGCGACGCGGCGGGGCCTTGTGCGTTTTGGAGGTCCAGTCCGTGTCCGTGAACCATCTGATGGGTGTCTATAATCGTGCTCCGCTGGAAGTGGATCGCGGCCGAGGCGCGCGTCTGTGGGCCAAGGACGGCACGGAATATCTGGACATGGTGTCCGGCATCTCCACCAACGCCTTGGGCCACGCCAACCCGATCCTCGTCGAGGCGGTGAAGGCTCAGGCCGAGAAGCTGTGGCACGTCTCCAACATCTTCCGCATTCCGGGACAGGAAGAGCTGGCGGACAAGCTCTGCGAACACTCCTTCGCCGACGCCGTCTTCTTCACCAACTCGGGGACCGAGGCGGTCGAGTGCGCCATCAAGACCGCCCGTCGCTATCACTTCCACAACGGCGCGCCTGAGCGCATCGACATCTACGGCTTCGACGGCTCCTTCCACGGCCGGACCTATGGCGCGATCAACGCGGCGGCCAACCCGGCCTACACCAACGGCTTCGGCCCGCCGATGGAGGGCTTCCACCAGCTGGTCTGGGGCGATCATGAGGCGCTGAAGGCCGCCATCGCCGCACCGACCACGGCGGCGATCATCGTCGAACCGGTTCAGGGCGAGGGCGGCTGCCGCGCCATTCCCGAACACTGCCTGCGCTCGCTGCGTGAGCTCTGCGACGAGCACGGCGTCCTCATCATCTTCGACGAGGTCCAGTGCGGCATGGGTCGGACCGGCAAGTTGTGGGCCCACGAATGGGCGGGCATCGCGCCCGACATCATGGCCATCGCCAAGGCCCTGGGCGGCGGCTTCCCGGTGGGCGCCTGCCTGGCCAGCGCCAAGGCCGCCTCCGGCATGACCGTGGGCGTCCACGGCTCGACCTTTGGCGGCAATCCCCTGGCCATGGCCGTCGGCCTCGCGGCCTTCGGCGAACTGGTGAAGCCCGAGCTGATCGCCAACGTCAACGAAGTCGCCGGCTATCTGAAGCAGCAGTTCGTCGGCCTTCAGGAACGCTTCCCCGACATCATCGTGGACGTGCGCGGCAAGGGTCTGCTGATCGGGGTCAAACTGGTTCCCAACAACCGCGACTTCATGGCCCTGGCCCGCGACGACCAGCACCTGCTGATCGCGGGCGGGGGCGACAACTGCTGCCGCATCCTGCCGCCCCTCAACCTCACCATCGAAGAAGCGCGCGAAGCCGTGCGCCGCTTCGAGGGCGCGTGCGAAACCGCCCGCAAGCAGATGGCGGGCTGAACATGGTCAGACACTTCCTCGATATTTCCCGGCTGGACGCCGCCGACCTGCGGGCCATCCTCGACGACGCCCATGCCCGCAAGGCCGCCCGCAAGGGCTGGCCCCAGGGTCGGGCCGACGCCGACGCCCCGGGCCGGGACCGCGTCCTGGCCATGATCTTCGAGAAGAACTCGACCCGCACGCGCTTCAGCTTCGATGCGGCCATCCGCCAGCTGGGCGGCTCGTCCATCATCGCCACGGCCTCGGACATGCAACTGGGTCGCGGCGAGCCGGTCGAGGACACCGCCCGCGTCCTGTCGCGCATGGTCGACGCCGTCATGATCCGCGCCAACAACCATGAGGATGTCGAGCGTTTCGCCCGCGTCTCGACCGTACCCGTCATCAACGGCCTGACCGACCGTAGCCACCCCTGCCAGATCCTCGCCGATCTCCAGACCATCGAGGAGCATCGCGGGCCGATCGCCGGCAAGACGATCGCCTGGATCGGCGACGGCAACAATGTCTGCCATTCCTTCATGCATGCGGCGCCGAAGTTCGGCTTCCACCTGAACGTCGCCTGCCCGGCCGAGTACCACCCCGACCTGCGCGACCTGGCGGTGGGCGGGAACCACGTCACCCTGACCTCCGACCCGTCCGAAGCGGTCAAGGGCGCCGACGTCGTCGTCACCGACACCTGGGTCTCGATGGGCGATCAGGATTACGAGGCCCGCCTCGCCGCCTTCGAGTCCTACGGCGTGGACGAGGCCCTGATGAATCAGGCCGATCCGAACGCGGTCTTCCTCCACTGCCTCCCCGCCCACCGTGGCGAAGAGGTCACCGACGCCGTGATCGACGGGCCGAAGTCCCTGGTCTGGGACGAGGCCGAAAACCGCATCCACGCCCAGAAGGCGGTGCTGGCGTGGTGCTTCACTGGGTGAGCCTAGCAAGGCGTGATTGGTGATTAGTGATTAGTGGATGAGACACGGCGGTATCGTCACGCCAATCACTAACCACTACCCACTAATCACCCGACACAACCCGTCAGCTCAAACGTACATCCGACACCCCGCCCGCATCCGGGACGGTCTTGGTCAGATTGGCCTTCAGCACCTGATAGGCGAAGCCGATCGCGCCCTTGTCCGACACCCACACCCGGCCGTCGTCGCCGTCAAAGCGGATCAAGGTCAGGTGCGGATCGTCCTTGCCCTCGGGATACCAGGCGGCGACCACCGGGTTCCACCAGCGGTCGATCCGCTCGCGGTCGTTGTCGATGGACAGGTCGCCGTGGATGCAGGCGTGCACCTTCTGGTCCTTGGCCTGATAGGTGAACATGCCGCTCTGACCGCCGACCGCCACGTCGCGCGCGAAGTCGGTGTCGTCGCGGGTGAAGAACCAGATCGTCCCGGTCTCCGGCTCGCCGAAGCCGGTCATCGGCTGGTTGTGATAGCCGGGCTGGTCGAGCCCCAGCATGCCGGTGTTGGAGTCCTTCAGGCTTTTCCAGAACGCCTCTTCGGCCTCGGCGGGGGTCAGGGTCTTGTCGCTCACGGGGATGTCCTCTCGTTGGATTCGGAGGATCAAGCGGTCGGCGCCCGGCGACGTTCCATACGGCTCAGCCTGGTCGGGAAAATCCCATCAGTGTCCCGACATGGATCAGCAGCAGCATGGCGAAGGCCGCGCTCAGCAGCATGATGAACCGCCAGGGCGCCATCCGGGGGCCGGCTTTCAGATCCACCGGCCGCGCACCGCGCCATCCTGCGAAGAACGCCAGCGCGAGACTGGCGGTCAGAAGCGACAGGGTCAGGGTCATCGACATGGCCGCTCAAGTGCCGATGCCGCGCCGGTTCCGCAAGGGCTTAAACCTTGCCGACAGGTTAATCTTCACCGCGCGTTAACCCTGTTCCGGCGAAGAACCCCATGAAGGGTGCGGTCATTTCCACAGGAAGTTGTCGGACCCCCATATCTTGCGGTTAACCACAGATTTACACCCCGGATATGGCCCGTTAGCGTCGTCGTGTTTGGGTCGAGGAGCGAATCAGTGAGCGCAGCGCCATGGAGCGTGAAGGGAATTGATCCCAAGGCTCGCGAAGTCGCCAAGGATCTGGCTCGCCGGTCCGGCATGACCCTCGGCGAGTGGCTCAACACCATGATCATGGAGGACGCGGAGGACGAGGAGATCGTCGTTCCGCTCAGCCGTCGCGCCCATGCCGCGGATGTCTTTGAACGGCGTGGCCGTTCGCGCCGCCTGGACGACGTCTATGGCGGTTCCGACGACACTCTCCAGCGCGTCGCCGCCTCGGTGGAGGCCATCGCCGCCCGCCTTGAAGCCGCTGAGCGCCGCTCGACCCTGGCCATCCAGGGCGTGGATCAGGCCGTCAACGGTTTGGTGCGCCGTCTCGACGGCCAGGAAGCCGTGGGCCGCACCTACGGCCGCCGCATCGACGACATCGCCGAGGAACTGCGCGAGGGCCATCGCCGTCTGCGCGCCTTCGAACAGGAAACCGGCCCCAAGACCGCCGAGACCTTCGGCAAGGTCGAGACCGGCCTCGGCGCCCTGGCCTCGCGCCTCTACGACATCGAGGAACGCCAGCGCACCAGCTTCAACGAGCTGCGTCAGCGTATGGAGGCCGCCGAGAAGACGGCCCAGCCCGGCCCCGGCGCCGACCTGATGGCCCAGGCCTCGGCCCGCCTCGATCAGGCCCAGGCCCAGACCACGGCGGCCCTGCGTGGCCTCGAACGCTCCTTCGCCGGCCTGGACCAGCGGCTGCGCGCCGCCGAGAGCCGGGTCGAACCCGAGGGCGCCCGCGAGGCCGCCCGCTTCGAGAAGCTCGCCGAGACCCTCAGCCGCCAGGTGGAGACCAATCGCGCCGAGATGATGCGGCGGCTGGACACGGCCGAGCAGGACAACCGCCTCGCCCGGATCGAGGCGGCCGTCGCCGCCGCCGCCGAACAGGTGAAGGCCGCCGAGCAACGCTCCGCACACGGCATCGAAAGCATGGGCCGCGAGGTCCTGCGCATCGCCCAGAACCTGAACGGTCGGGTTCAGGCGACGGATCTGCGGGCCCAGTCGGTGGAGGGCCGCCTGCAAGCGCTCGACGGCCGGATCAACGGGGTCGAGACCGCCGCCATCGAGAAGATGGCCGCCATCGGCGAGGCCCTGGCGTCCGATCTCAACCGGTCTCTCGGTGAGAAGATGGACCGCGAGATGGCGCGTCACGCCCAGGTCGTCGATCACCGTCTGACCCGCGCCGAGGACCAGCAGGCCCTGGGTCTGGAACGTCTCGGCGCCGAGATCACCCGTATCTCCGACCGCCTGTCGGACCGCATCGCCCAGTCAGAGCGCAAGTCGGCCCAGGCCCTGGACGATGTCGCGCGCCGCCTCGGAGACAGCTCCGACCGCGTCGAACAGGCCTATGGCCGCGTCTCGGGCGAAATGGCCGAACGCCTGCGTCTCAGCGAGGAACGAACCGCCGCCCTCATCGCCGAGGCCCGCGAAACCATGGGTCGTCGAGCCGAAAAGGCGGCCGAAACGCCGGCGGCCGCCTCGCCCGTCGAGGATCTGCGCCGTCCGGACTGGCGCAGCGCCGCCTTCCCGGAAGAGACGTTCGACGACGCCCTCTGGGCCGCGCCGTCGCATGAGGCCGGGGCGCCGGCCCCCTTCCCCGCCTTTGAGACCCTCGACGACCAGGCCGCCGACGACGACTATGCTTCGGCCGGCCGTGCGGTGGCGGAGGCGACGCCGGTGGACCGCCTGATCGCCGACATGACGGCCGACTGGGACGCGCCCGCCGAGCCGCTGGATACGGGCCCCGTCTTCGGTTCGCCCTCGGACCCGCTCCCGACACCGGCTTCGGAGCCGTTCGGCGGCGCCGACGTCACCGAGGCTCTGGCGGCGACCACGCCGTCCGCCTTCACGGCCCAGGTGCCGGCCTTCGCCGGTTCGGCCGAGGCTCCGCTCATCCCGTTCGAAACCGCCGACCCGCTCGCGGCCGACGACGATTTCGTGGACGTCCAGGCCCTGCGCGCCGGTCTCAGCGCGGGCG
The DNA here is from genome assembly GCF_052436175.1 of Brevundimonas sp. Lineage (GTDB taxonomy): Bacteria > Pseudomonadota > Alphaproteobacteria > Caulobacterales > Caulobacteraceae > Brevundimonas. The sequence continues at coordinate 32,442 of NZ_JBQVNM010000030.1, forward strand.
TGCCCGCCGGCCGGGCCGAGGCCACGCGCGGCGCGATCGACGC
>NZ_JBQVNM010000031.1:0-31636 GCF_052436175.1 Brevundimonas sp.
AGCGCGGCGCCCTCGCCCGCGCCTGTGATGGCGCCCGGCGACTGGCCGAGCAGCAGGGCGAAGGCGTCCACCCCGATCAGCTTGACCAGCCCTCCGACCAGAAGACCGCCCAGGGCCCCGCCCGCGATGCTCCCCGGCCCGGGCATCGGCGACTTCAGACTGGCCGCCGCGATCCCGGCGCCGACCCCCGCCCCGCCGACCAGCCCGACCCAGAGGGTCAGGCCGGTCATGACCAGAACCGACGAGGCGCCCATGCCCGATCCCTGCAAGCCCGAGGCGGCGACCAGTCCATAGATCAGTCCGCCGACCAGTCCCGCCCCGCCGCCGCCGATCATGGCCGCCGCACTGCGCACCCGGAAACGTCGCCAGTCGGCCAGAGGTTCGACCAGAGGCGCGGCCCGGGCCTCGGGTGGTGGCGAGCCCGGTTCCACGACCGGCGGCTGGGGCGCCGTCGGAACAGGCCCGGCCCCGACCGGCTCGACCCTGGCGACAAAACGGTAGCCATGCCGGGGGGCCGTCTCGATGAAGCGCGGACGGGTCGCGTCGTCGCCGAGCGCCTTGCGCAGGGCGCGGATGCACTGGGTCAGGGCCTCGTCGGTGACCGGCACGCCCTTCCACACCTCGGCCATGAACCGGTCCTTGGACACCAGTCTGCCCGCTTCTCCGGTCAGCAGGATCAGGGCGTCGAGGTAGCGGCCGCTGATGTCGATCGTGGCCCCGTCACGGCTCAGGCGCCGGTCGGCCGGATCCAGCACGAAACCGTCGAAGCGCCGGGGGGCGGTGGGGGCTGCGGATGTGATGCCGGGGGCGGCGTCCGTCGTCATTTTTCAGCAGACCCTCACACCGCCCTCATGCCGCTCACCGTTCGGTGGCGCATGCAGGAGGCTCAAACGAGTGAGGAGCCTAGGCAATGACGACCCCTGAAAACAGCCCCGTTGTGACCGATCGACCGCGCCGCTTGGTCGGTTGGCGGATCGCCGCCTGGACCGGAGCGGGGCTGGTGCTGATGATCCCCCTGATCGCCATGCGGTTCACGTCGGAGGTTCAATGGACCGGCTTCGACTTCGTGGTAGCCGGAGCCATGCTAGCGGCCTTGATCGGGGCGGCGGAACTGGCGGTGCGGCTGAGCGACGACTGGCTTTATCGCGCGGGCGCCGCCGTGGCCGTGGTCGCGGCCTTTCTGATGCTCTGGGTCCAGGGGGCGGTCGGTCTGGTGGGGTCGGAGAACGACCTGTTCAACCTGCTGTTCCTCCTGCCGCTGGGGGTGGGGACCATCGGCGCACTCGTGGCCCGCTTTCGCGCGCGCGGCCTGAGCCTGACCCTGTGGGCCATGGCGGCGGTGCAGGCGGGGACGGTCGCGGTCGGCTATGCGATCACGCGCGACACGGACGCCTCCCTTCTGTGCGCCTGGGTCGTCGCCTGGGCCCTGTCCGCCGGGCTTTTCGGCCGGGCGGCGCAGAACGCGGAGGTTGGGTCGTGATCGCGCCGGACGTCACGGAGCCGTCCTGGGCCGAGGAGGTCTGGCGTCGCACCAACGATCTGGCCTGGAACCTCAACTGGCGCGGGCACGCACGCGCCGTCGAACTGGCCCGCGCCGCCGAGGCGGAAGGGCGTCGCGACGAGGCGGCCTTATGGCAGGCGGTGGAGGCCAGGCTGAGGCCGTTGTGAGCGAAGGTGGTTCAGGACGGCCACTCGAACAACTGCTCCTCGGCGCTCTCTTCGTCGTGTGCACACCGGGGCTGGACCGGATGGGTGCGCTTGCCGCCCTCATAGGCGTAGCCGATAGGGGCGTCCTGATAGCAGACCACGGCGTGTTCGCCGTCCGGCGTGACGGCCAGGTTCCAGTTCACGCTGCCGCCCGAGCGCGGATCGTAGCCGGAAGCGACCAGCGCGGGACCGCTGCGGAAGATCGGAGTGACGACCTGATTGCGGTCACGCGCCAACGCGAGGGCCTCGGCTGGTGCGCCTGACGACTCCAGCGCCAGCCGCACGACGGGGTGATCGATGAAGACGACGCCGTCGACCGCATCGAAGGGATACTTGCCGACATAGGCCGACAGGTCGGGCGCGGCCTGCTCGGAGGGCGGCGGCGAGGGTGTGGCTTCAGTAGCGGTCGCAGACGCGGCGCGGTCAGGCGTGCGATCCTGCGTCTCCCCACATCCGGCGATCAGACACAGTCCGGCGGACAACAGCAGCACGCGCATGGGAACACCCGGTGAAACATCGGCCGGGGCATGGCCGACAGGTCAGGGTGTCAGGCGTGGGCGGAACTGGCCAGTCACGATTGGATCAATCTGCGGGTTCAGGACAGCCGCCGCGTCGAGGATACCAGGCGCCCTGCCGGCGACGTCGGGCAGACCGCAATCAGCGCTCCCTGGACTGGACGATCAGAAGTTCCAGCCGTTTCAGAGACAGGATCAGGCGGTTGGTCTGCATCATCGGCCACAGGGCCAGCTTGATCATCAGCGCCATGATCAGCAGCACCGCTGAGGGCAGTCCCCAGTGCAGGGCCGCAAGCGGGTCTGTCGCGGCGAAGAAGCGCCATGCAGTCCAGACGCCCGCGATGAACAGGATGAACTGTGCGGCCATCAGCACGGCGCTGACCCAGCCGGACCTGCCCGCGAACAGGGCGGCGACCTGGGCGAGATGGCCGGGGTCCTGATTGATCCGGGCCAGAAGGGCCCGCTCCTCCTCGGCCAGGGCGTCGTCGAGGGTCTGGTCGATGTTACGCATGGTCATCTCCTTCCAGCACGGCCCGCAGGGCGAGGCGTGCGTGCATGAGGCGGGTCTTGACTGTGCCCGCCGGAATATCGAGGGCGACGGCCGTCTCGGCGACGGTCATCTGCTCGAAATGAAACAGGGCGATCGCGGCCCGTTGCGCCGGCGGCAGGGCGCGAATGGCGGCGTGCAGGCGTTCGGCCTCGAGCCGCATCCCGAAGGCGTCGTCGGTCATCGCGGGAGGGGGAGGCGGCTCGGCGGCGACCGAGGCCGCCAGCGCGCGGTCCGCCTGTCGCGCGGCGATGAGACGGGCGCAGCGACGCGACACGATCCGGTAGGCCCAGGCGGGAAAGGCCTTTTCGTCCCTAAGCCTTACTATGCCGCGTGCGATCTCGACCCAGGCGGACTGGGCCGCCTCAAGTGCGATTTCCTGATCGCCGGTCAATCGCCAGGCGTGGGCGATCAGCTTCCGGTTCCAGCGGCGGGCCAGGTCCCCGAAAGCCCGACGATCCCCCGCCGCCGCAGCGACGACGAGGTATTCGTCCAGAACCCGACCGGTCGCCTCCCTCATCATGCCGCCCTCTCTGCCATCAGGATAAAGGTGCGGCGGGTGAGGGAAACGGTTCAATCCGGGCTCAGTTTTTGTGGCGCGGGGGCATCCTTCTACAGGTTCAACAGCGCCGGATCGCCGCCCTGGGCGGAGATGTTGTTGCTGATGGCCTTTTCGGCCGCGAACCGGATCAGGCTGTTGGGGCCGCCGGCCTTGGGGCCGGTGCCGGAGAGGCCCTCGCCGCCGAACGGTTGCACGCCGACGACGGCGCCGGTGACGCCCCGGTTGATGTAGACGTTGCCGGCCGGGACCAGGTCGACGACCTCGGCGGCGAAGGCCTCGATGCGGGAGTGGACGCCCAGGGTCAGGCCATAGCCGCGCGAGGCCAGCTTGCCCGCGACCGTCTTCAGGTCCTTCGGTTCATAGCGATAGATGTGGAGCACCGGGCCGAAGACCTCGCGTTCGAGGAAGTCGGGGGTGGGGATTTCGGCGATGGTCGGGGCGAAGACGTGGCCCTTCGATCCGGCGGGAACCTCGGCCCGGGCGATGACCCTGGCCTCGCGCGACAGGCGTTCGACGTGGGCGTCGAGAACCGCCTTGCTTTCGGCGTCGATGACCGGGCCGATGTCGGTGGTCGGGTCGGCGGGATCGCCCACGACCTGGGCCGCCAGCGCCCCCTTCAGCCCCTCGATCAGGGCGTCGGCGGAATCCTTGGGCGCATAGAGGATGCGCAGGGCCGAGCAGCGCTGGCCCGCGCTTCCGAAGGCGGAGTTGATGACGTCGTCGATCACCTGTTCCTTGAGCGCGGTCGTGTCCACGAACATGCCGTTCAGACCCCCGGTCTCGGCGATGAAGGGGATGATGGCGCCGGGCCGGGCCGCGAGGCTGCGGTTGATGCTTGATGCGGTATCCGTGCCGCCGGTGAAGGCCACGCCGTCCACGCCCGGATGATTGACGAGGGCGGCGCCCACCGTCTCGCCGCGACCGGGGACGAGGGCCAGAAGATCGGGATGAAGGCCGGCCTTGTGGAACAGGCGCACCGCCTCGGCGGCGATCAGGGGGGTCTGTTCGGCGGGCTTGGCCAGCACCGCGTTGCCGGCCGCCAGGGCCGCCGCGATCTGGCCGGTGAAGATGGCCAGTGGGAAGTTCCACGGGCTGATGCAGGCGAAGACGCCGCGTCCGTGCAGGACCAGCTGGTTCACCTCTCCGACCGGGCCCTTCAGCGTTTCGGCGCCGCCGGACTGTTTCTCGGCCAGAAGGGCGTAGTAGCGCAGGAAGTCGGCGGCCTCGCGCACCTCGGCGACCCCGTCGTTCAGGGTCTTGCCCGCCTCGCGGCTGAGCAGGGCGACCAGACGGTCCAGGTCGGCTTCGAGCGCATCGGCCATGGCGCGCAGGACGGGGGCGCGGCCGGAACCGCCGAGACGATCCCAGCGGATCTGGGCGACGGCGGCCTTGTCGGCGGCGGCCTCGATGTCGGCGAGGGTCGCTTCGGAGACATGGCCCAGGACACGGCCGTCGAACGGGCTGAGCACCTCCTGCGGATTGGTCCCGGCCTTCAGGGCGCCGCCGATGATGGGGCCGGAGGCGAAGCGTTCGCGATCGACCTTCTCCAGGGCCTCGGCGTGGCGGGCGCGGTCGGCGGCCTGGGAATAGTCCCGGCCCATAGAATTCTGGCGGTCCATGTACATGTCCTTGGGCGTGGGGATCTTGGCGTGGCGGTCGGGGTGGGCCTCGACGGCCGTTATGGGGTCGCCGGCGACGGCGGAGGCGGGCACGCGTTCGTCGAGCAGGGCGTGGACGAAGGAGGAGTTGGCGCCGTTCTCCAGCAGGCGGCGCACCAGATAGGGCAGCAGCTCCTCATGCCCGCCGACGGGGGCGTAGGCGCGGACGGTGACGGCCCCGAACTGGTTGCGGGCGGCGTCATAGAGGGCCTCGCCCATGCCGTGAAGGCGCTGGAACTCGATCTTCACGCCCGCGTCCCGCGCCATCCGGTGGACGGCGGCGAGCGAGTGGGCGTTGTGGGTGGCGAACTGGGCGTAGAGGTCCGGCGACGCGTCGATCATGGCCCGGGCGCAGACCAGATAGTTGAGGTCGGTCGCGGCCTTGGTGGTGAAGACCGGATAGTCCTCGCGGCCTCCGACCTGGGCGCGCTTGATCTCGGTGTCCCAATAGGCGCCCTTGACCAGACGCACCATCAGGCGGCGATGGGCGCGGCGGGCCAGGTCAGCGACGCGGGTGATGACCTCATGACCGCGCTTCTGATAGGCTTGAACCGCGAGGCCCAGACCGGTCCAGTCGCGCAGGTCCGGCTCATGCGCCAGCCGGTCCAGCAGCTTCAGCGACAGGGCCAGGCGGTCGGCCTCCTCGGCGTCGATAGTGAAGTTGATGTCGTGGCGCGCGGCGATCAGGGCCAAACGCAGGATGCGGGGATAGAGTTCGTCCCAGACGCGCGTTTCATGCGTCGCCTCATAGCGGGGACAGAGGGCCGACAGCTTGACCGAGACGCCGTGGCCGACCTCGGGGCCCTGACCCTTGGCCGTGCGCCCGACCGCCTCGATGGCCTCGGCGTAGATATGTTCATAGCGTTCGGCGTCCGCGGCGGTGCGGGCGCCCTCGCCCAGCATGTCGAAGCTGCACAGCCAGCCCTCGCGGTCGGCCCGCTTCAAGGCCGCGCCGATGGTGCGGCCGACCACAAACTGCTCGCCCATGATCTTCACCGCCGTGGCCACGGCCTGACGAATGACAGGCTCGCCCAGACGACCGGCGATCCGCTTCAGGAAGCCGGGCAGGTCGGTCTTGGCCTCTTCATCCGCATCGACCAGCTTGCCGGTCAGCATCAGACCCCAGGTCGAGGCGTTGACGAACAGGCTGTCGGAATTGCCGAGATGCGAGGCCCAGTCGGCCGAGCCGATCTTCTCGGCGATCAGACGGTCGCGGGTGTCCTCGTCGGGGGTGCGCAGCAGGGCCTCGGCCAGACACATCAGGGCCAGACCCTCGCGGGTGCCGAGAGAGAATTCCTGCAGGAAGCTTTCGACCACCCCCTGTTTCTTCTGGCTGCGCCGGGCGTGTTCGACCAGCGCGACGGCCTCGGCCACCACAGCCGCGCGGCCGGCGGCGTCGAACGGGATGCGGGACAGATTGGTCGCCACGGCCTGACGCTCGTCGGCGAACTTGCCGGCGTCCAATGTGTCCCAGTGGGCATAGGGGGCGGGGTCGAAAGTCGGGGAGGTCATGGGCGGCGAACCTGTGAGAGCGACTTCTGGGATCGGCGTCGTATAGGAGCGGTCTGGCCGAAGGTGCTTTGTATGATGTAGACTCAAGACGAAGATCGTTCGGTGAAAGGCCGTTTGTTCCGATGACCGAGATCGACGCCACTGATCGCCGCATCCTGCGGGTGCTGCAGGAGGACGCCCGCATATCCAACGCCGAACTGGCCCGTCGGTGCAACCTGTCTCCAGCCGCCTGTTTCGAACGGGTCAAGCGACTGCGCGAGCGCGGGGTCATCACCGGCTATGCGGCGATGATCGACCCGGCCCTGGTCGGGCGGGACCTGCTGATCTTTGTCGAGGTCCTGCTGGACCGGACGACCGGCGACGTCTTCGAGGCCTTCGCCACGGCCGTGCGCCGCCAGCCCGAGGTGCTGGAATGCCATATGGTCGCCGGCGGCTTCGACTATCTCATCAAGGCCCGGGTCGGCGACATGGACGCCTACCGCGCCTTCCTCGGCGACATTCTGGTCCGGATGCCGGGGGTGCGGGAGACGCGGACCTATGCGGTGCTGGAAGAGGTGAAGTCGACGACGGTGCTGCCCCTCTGAACGCACCCGAAAAGGTGGCCCCAGAAAGGTGATTGTGACAGCGTCTCGCCATCGTCATCCTGACCGGCTAAAGGTGCGGGCTGGATAACGGCGGAGCCATTCGGCCCATATGCGCATCGTTCTGGCCACCGACGCCTGGGAGCCCCAGGTCAATGGCGTCGTCCGCACCCTGACCCGGACCATCGCCGAATGCCGCGCGATGGGCTACGAGGTCGAGGTCATCGAACCCAGCCTGTTCAAGACCATTCCCTGCCCCACCTATCCGGAGATCCGCCTGGCCCTGGGCGCCGAAGAGGAAATCCGCGAGATGCTGCGCGCCTTCGAGCCCGAGGCCGTGCATATCGCCACCGAAGGCCCCATCGGCATCGCCATGCGGCGCATCTGCGTGGAGTGGAAGCTGCCGTTCACGACCAGCTATCACACCAAGTTCCCGGAATATGTCTCGGCCCGGTTCCCGATCCCGGTCCAGGTCGGCTACGCCTACATGAAGTGGTTCCACAAGCCGTCGGGCCGGCTGATGGTGGCGACCCCGACCCTGAGGGACGAACTGGTCGAGCACGGATTCAAGAACGTCTCGCCCTGGTCGCGCGGCGTGGACACCGAACAGTTCAACCCCGATCTGCCGCGCATCTATGACGAGCTGGGGGGCAAGGATTGGCCCCGGCCCTTCTTCCTCAATGTCGGCCGGGTGGCGGTCGAGAAGAATATCGAGACCTTCCTCGAAACCGATCTGCCGGGCACCAAGATCATCGTCGGCGACGGCCCCGCGCGCGCGGATCTGGAGGCCCGCTATCCCGACGCCAAGTTCCTCGGCGCCCGGTTCGGCGAGGAGCTGGCCCGCTGTTTCCGCGACGCCGACGTCTTCGTCTTCCCGTCCTGGACCGACACCTTCGGACTGGTGATCCTGGAGGCCATGGCGGCGGGCACGCCGGTCGCCGCCTTCCCGGCCCACGGCCCCATCGACATCATCCCGGGCTCCAACGCCGGCGCCATCGACGAGGATTTGAAGACGGCCTGTCTGAAGGCGCTGGAGTGCGACCGGGCGGCGGTGCGCGCCTATGCCGAGAAGTTCAGCTGGCGCGCCTCGGCCGAGCAGTTCGTCGAGAACCTGGAGCCCTATCCCGAGCCTCAACGCGGCCGCTTCTGGCGCCGGCTGCGGCGGATCGCCCGGGTGCGCCGCAAGGCGGCGGCCTGACGATGATCCTTCTCCCCTCGGGGGAGGAGGTGGCCCGCAGGGCCGGATGAGGGGGCTGGTTCAGCAGGCGCGACGTCGATGGCGTCATCCCATCTGGTGACGCATACCCCTCAACCGTCAGGCTTGGCCTGCCACCTTCTCCCACTCGGGGAGAAGGATATTATTTCTCCGGCTTCGCCATCACCGTCAGGCCCGTGACGCGCGCGCGTTGCGCGGCGAGTTCGGCCTCGGGCAGGGGGATCAGGCCGCGATCGTGCAGATAGCCGCCGCGCCCGGCCGAGGCGTCGGACATGAACTCCTGGATATACTGCTGCAGGCCCGGAATGACGCCGATGTGGGCCTTCTTCACATAGATGTAGAGGCTTCGGGCCAGGGGATAGGTCCCGTTCCCGATGGTCTCGGCCGAGGGCATGACGCCGTCGATGGTCTCGGCCTTCACCGTGTCCATGTTCTGCTCGAGGAAGGAGAAGCCGAAGACGCCGAGCGAGCCGGGGGTGCGGGTCAGGGTCTGGAGGATGGCGTTGTCGTTCTCGCCGGAATCGACCCAGGCGCCGTCCTCGCGCACGGTGTGGGCCAGGGCCTCGAACCGCTTGGCGTCGGATTTTTCGACGGCGGCGGCCGCCGGGACCTGCTTGGCGCCCGGCGTCATGCCCAGCTCGAGGAAGGCGTCGCGGGTGCCGGAGGTGGGCGGCGGGCCATAGACCTGGATGCGCTGGTTCGGCAGGCCGGGATTGACGTCGCGCCAGGTCTTTTTCGGGTTCAGGACGAACTGGCCCGAGGCGTCGGGCACCTCGCGGGCCAGACCCTCATAGAGATCGTTCAGCTCGAAGTTGAAGCTGTTCCCGGTGCGCGCCGTGGCCACCACGATGCCGTCATAGCCGATCTGCAGTTCGATGATGTCGGTGACGCCGTTTTTGGCGCACTCCTCGAACTCGGACGCCTTCATCGGACGCGAGGCGTTGGCGATGTCGGGCGTGGTCGGACCGAGGCCCTGGCAGAAGGCCTTGATGCCGCCGCCGGTGCCCAGGGCCTCGACGCGCGGCGAGGCCATGCCCGGATTGTTGCGGCCGAAGTTCTCGGCCACCCGGGTCGCGAAGGGGAAGACGGTCGAGGAGCCAGCCGACCAGACGCCCGCCCGCTGGCCGGCGCCGTCGCGGCTGCAGGCGGCGAGGGTCAGGAACGCCAGGGCGGCGGCCGCGACGAGCGGGGTGCGGATCATGTCGAAATCCCTGAGGCCGAGAAACTCACGCCGTTCTAGATCAGAGATTTGTGACGCTTTTCCCGGCTCGAGCCTCAGAGCAGGCGCTTGCGCATCGCCTGGCTGAGCATGTCGATCAGGGTCACCGCCACGACGATGATCAGGGCGATGGTCGAGACGGTGCGATAGTCGAAGGCCTGCAGGCTTTCGAACAGCACCTGGCCGATGCCGCCGGCGCCGATCAGACCCAGCACCGTCGCCGCCCGGCTATTGGACTCGAACCGGTAGAGGGCGAAGGAGGTCCACAGGGGCGCGACCTGGGGAATGACGCCCCAGGCGATCTCGTGCAGCCGGCCCGCGCCGGTCGCCTTTACCCCCTCGATCGGGCCCTTGTCGATCGACTCGACGGCTTCCGAGAACAGCTTGGCCAGGACGCCGGCCGTGTTCAGGGCGATGGCCAGAACCCCCGCCAGCGGCCCGAGGCCCACGGCGACGATGAACAGGGTCCCGATCACCAGATCGGGAATGGAGCGCAGGAGATCCATGACCCGCCGCACCGGCCAGACCAGCCAGGCCGGTGACAGGTTACGCGACGCCATCAGGCTGAGCGGCACCGCGAGGAAGACGGCAAGGAAGGTGCCCCACAGGGCGATCTGGATCGTCAGCCACATCTGGCCGACCAGGGTCTTCCAGTCGGTGAAGTCGGGATTGAGGAAGTCGCGCCCGTAGTTCCGCATGTTCTCGGTATTGGAGAACATATTGGTGATGTTGGGCAGGTCGACCGTCTTGAAGGCGGCGATCAGGATGATGGCGAAGCCGCCCCACAGCAGCAAATCCAGCGCCCAGTCGCGCAGGGCTTTTTTGGGGGCGGGCGGGATGACCGCCGGGTCGCTGACGGCGGCGCCGGTCTTCGGCGCAAGGTTAAGCGCCAGGGCGAGCAGGGCCAGCAGGCCGATCAGCAGGAAGGGCGTGAGCCGGAACAGGTCGGAGGTCCGGCTCGCGGCGGTCGGCGGCGCCACATCGGGCGGCCGGCCTTCACGCTTGGCCTGATCGGCCTTCATCTCGCGGATGGGGTCGAGATAGGAATTATCGGCGGCGCGAAACTGGGAATAGTTCAGCCCCTCCATCACCTTGCGCTGACGCTCGGCGTCGGGGCCGAAGCCCTGTCCGTAGGTGGTGAAGAACTGCTTGATCCGCGCCTTGAGCGCGGGGGGCAGGTCCGAGCGCAGGACGATGCCGGATTCCGGGATGGGGGGTGACTCCCAGATGGTCTCGATCTGGTCGGCGATCTGGGGATTCTGGCGGCGCAGGAAGACGGTGTTGACCGAGTTGGAGGTCGCCACATCCACCTGTCCATTGGCGACGGCGAAGGAGTTGGCCTGGTGATTGGCCGACCGCACCGTGGCGAAACAGGTCTTCGGGTCGATGCCGCGAGGGCCGAAGAAATAGGTCAGGGGCGCCAGGGTGCCCGAGGTCGACTGGGCGTCGCCGAGGCCGAAGTCATAGCGCTTGCCGCACTTGGCCACATCGTCGGCGGTGATGCCGGAACCCTTCTTCACGATCAGGGTCGAGACGTAGGAATCCTTGCCCTCGACATCGACGGTGCGGGCGATGACCTCGCCCTGCGACCGGTCGATGGCCTGGACGGCGGGCAGGGCCGAGAACCAGCCGATCTGGGCCTGGTTGGCGCGCATGGCCTCGACCAGCACCGAATAGTTGGAGCCGAAGATGGGCTCCACCGGAATGCCGATCTCCTTTTCCAGATCATCCAGCAAGGGTTGCCACAGGGGCCCTGAAGACGCCTGCCCCTCGGCCGAGAGCACGGTGAAGACGATCTTCTTCGGCTGTTCGGCCTGGGCGGCGGCGGTCGAGGTCAGGCCGAGGGCCAGGCAGGCGCCGGCGACGACGGAGGCGAAGAGGATGCGAAGGCGGCTCATGCCCGGATTTCCCGATGCGCGACCCCGCAGGCGGGGACGTGGATGAAGATCATGGTGTGTTGACGGCGGGTCACGGCTGCACCTCGCGGCGCTGGCGAAGACGGGCCAGTTCGCGTTCGGCGCTCGAGGCGGCGGCCCGGTCGCCGCTGGCGCGGGCGGCGGTCAGGGCCTCGTCGGCGATCATTTCGCGAACCGGGTCGAGATAGTCGCCGTCGGCGGCGATGAAGCGGGAATAGCCCAGACCGGCGAGCACCTTGCGCTGGCGCTCGGCCTCGACCCCCTCGCCCCGGCCGTAGGTCAGGAAGAAGGCGCGGATCTTTTCCTTGAGCGCCGGATCGAGGTCCTCGCGCACCAGGATGCCTCCCTCGGGGATCGGCGGCGAGCGCCAGATCTCGCGGATCTCGGCGGCGATGGCCGGATTCTGACGCGAAAGGTTGGCCAGGGTGACGCTGTTGGATGTGGCGACGTCGAGCACGCCGGAGGCCACCTCGAAGGCGTTGCGCTCATGGTTGGCCGAGCGCACCGAACGGAAACAGGCTTCGGGCGAAATCTTGCGGGGGCCGAACAGGAAGGTCCGGGGGGCCAGGGCGCCCGAGGTCGATCGCGGATCGCCGATGCCGAAATCCAGCCGTTTGCCGCAGCCCAGAACGGCCTCAAGGTCCAGACCGGAGTCGCGACTGACGATCAGGACCGATTGATAGCTGTCCTCGCCGTCCAGATTGACCGTGCGGGCGATGACCTCGGCGTCGGCGGTGTCGATGGCTTCGATGGCCGGCTGGGCAGAGAACCAGGCGGCCTGGGCCTGGCCACGCTTCATGTCCGCGATCAGGGCCGCATAGTCGGAGGCGAAATGGGGTTTGACCGAGGCCCCCGTGGCGCGGGCCATGTCCTCAAGCAGGGGCGCCCAGACCGGCCCGGACGAGGCCTGACCCTGGGCGGACAGGATGGAGAAGACGATCTCGCCACCCGGCCGTTCGGTCGCGCCGCCCCGGTCGCCGCAGCCCGCCGCCAGCAGGCCGAGGGCGATGACGAGCCCGCCGAGGCCGAGACGCCGCGTCCGGCCCCAAGGCCTCATGCCTTGGTTTCCCAGAAGGCGTCCTCGAACTCGGGGCCGTAGATCTCGATCAGGGTGGGGGTGTCCAGACCGCTGGACGGGCCGTCATAGACGACCTTGCCGGCCTTCAGGGCTACGACGCGCTTGCAGTAGCGGATGGCGTAGTCGACCTGGTGCAGGGTGACGATCACGCCCATGCCGTCGCGCTGGTTCAGCTCGACCAGCAGCTCCATGACCTTGCGGGCCGAGACGGGGTCGAGCGAGGCGACCGGCTCGTCGGCCAGGATGGCCCTGGCGCCCTGGACGATGGCGCGGGCGATGGCGCCGCGTTGCTGCTGGCCGCCCGACAGGGTGTTGGCGCGCTGGGCGGCGTAGTCGGAGACGCCGACGCGGTGCAGGGCCGCCATGGCCTTGTCCTTGTCCGCCTGGGGCCAGGCGCCGAACAGGCCGCGCCAGCCGGGCAGGCGGCCCAGGGCGCCCAGCATGACGTTGGAGAAGAGGCTCAGACGCCCGACCAGATTGAACTGCTGGAAGATCATGCCCAGCTTGACCCGGGCCGCGCGCACGTCGCCGGTCATGCGGCCGTTCTTCTGAACGGTCTTGCCGAAAACGTCGATCACCCCGTCGCCGGCGTCGATCGACTGCATGCCCGTGATCGAGCGCAGCAGGGTGGACTTGCCCGAGCCGGACGGACCGATCAGGGCCACCATCTCCCCGGCGGCGACCTCGACGGAGACCCCGTTCAGCGCCTTGCGGGCGCCGAAGGTCTTGGATACCCCCCTCACCGAGGCGACGGGGGCGGTGGCGGCGGCAGAGGTCATGGGATGCAGGGGAGCTCTGTTACGGGGCGGCCGCGCGACCCCTCAGGGCCGGTCGAGGCGAAGTCTTAATGGCACGGACGCCGCGCCCCCGTCCAGCATCTCGGGGCGGCAGGCCCTACTGCGCCGCCCGCACCTCCACGGGCGGGCCGAGGGCCTCCAGTTGCGGTTTCACCGTCGCCGCGTCGCCGACCACCACCCAGGTGAAGGCCGCCTGGCCCAGCAGCCGCCGCGCCTCGGCGTCCAGCTGCGCCGGGGTCAGACCTTCGTAGCGGGGCGCCAGGGTCTCCCAGTAGTCGTCCGGGCGGCCGAACAGGGCGTTGGAGCGCAGGGCGTTCAACACCGCCGCCGAGGTCTCGAACTGACCGGGCAACTGGCGGATGTTGGCGTTGATGATGCGGTCGCGCTCGGCCGGGGTCACGCCGCGATCCGACAGGAAGTCCTTGTACTGATCCATCAGCACCTGGATCGATTCCCCCGTCCGGTTCGACTGCACCGGGGCCGAGATCAGATAGGGCACCTGATGCTCCAGGTTCTGGGCCGATCCCCCCAGGCCATAGGACCAGCCGCGCGTCTCGCGGATGTCCTGGTTGATGCGCGACAGGAAGCCTGAGCCGATCGCCTCGTTGGCGGCGTTGAAGACGACCCGGTCATCCGTGCCCGACACCGGCAGGATGACGGCGCCCAGAATGATCGACTGGGGCGACTGCGGCCGGTCGATCAGGACGATGCGCGAGGCGGTCGCGGCGGCCGGGGCGGTGAACCGCTTCTGACCGCGCGGCGTCGTGGGCGCACTCCAGTCGCCGAGCCCCGCGTTCAGGGTCGCGACGACTTCGGCCAGGGGTTTGTCGGAGACGACGAAGATCTTCGCGGCGTCGGGCCGGATCCAGGCCTGATGGAAGGCGGTCAGGTCCGCGCGGGTCAGGGCCTGAACCGCCGACTTGTCGCCCTGGCCGGAGAAGGGGCGGCCATAGGGGTGGCCGGCGCCATAGGCCAGCACCGGCCAGGCGCGCGCGCCCATGCCGCCCGGCGCGCTCATCTCCTGGGCGATGGCGGCCAGCTGCTGGGCCCGGCGCCGTTCGATGTCGGCCGGGGCGAAACCGGGGTTGCGGAGGATGTCGGCGGCCAGCTCGACCGCCGGGGTCAGGTTGGCGCTGGGCGTCGTCAGGTTGACCAGGGTGCGGTCCATCGAGGCGCCGGTGGAGATGGAGGCGCCCAGGCGTTCTTCCTGCTCGGCGATCTGGACGGCGCTGCGGGTCGTCGTGCCCTCTTTCAGCAGGCCCAGCATCAGGGTCTGGGTTCCCAGCCTGTCGGCCGGATCGGCGGCGACCCCGGCGTCGAACTCCACCGTCAGACGCGTGATCGGCACGGTGGTGGAGCGGGCGTAGACGACCTCCACCCCGTTCGACAGCCGGGCGCGCTCGACCGAGGGAAAGTCCAGCGGCTTCATCGGGCCGACCGTCGGCATGGGCTCGCGCGGGGTGACCGGCAGGGGGGCGGCCGGCGCCGGCGGCGGGCGGGTGTCGGCAGCCTCGACATAGGCCTCGCGCTCGCCCGGATCGACGCGGATGGCCAGCACCGGCCGGGTCACCCACTTGTCCATCGCCGCCTTGACCGAGGCGGGGGTGACGGCGCCATAGGCCGCGAGCTGACGGCGATAGAAGCCGGGATCGTTGGCATAGAGGGCTCCCTCGGCCAGGGTCACCGCCTTGCCGGTGAAGCCGCCGGTCGGTTCCTTGGCCTGGAGGCCCCGGGACAGGATCCGCGTCACGGCCCGCTGGACCTCGTCCGCCGTCGGGCCCGTGGCGATATAGTCGGCGATCAGCCGGTCGAGTTTCTGCGACACGGCCTCGGCGTCGCCGCCCGCCTTCGCATTGACCTCCAGGTCGATCATGCCCAGCCGCTGGAAGGGCTGGTAGCTGGCGGTGACCGAGGTGGCGGTCTCGTCCCCGCGCACCAGGGCGTTGTCGAGGCGCGAACTGGCCAGGCCGCCGAAGATGCTGGCGGCGACGTCGAGCGACGCCGCCTCCTCCGACAGCAGGCCCGGCGTCACCCAGGTGCGCGACAACTGGGTGTTGGGAACCCGGTCATGCAACAGCTTGTCGACCCGGGCGGGCAGGGTCGGGATGGCGGCTTCGGCCGGATCGTTCTGCGCTCCGCGCGGGATGGGGCCGAAGTATTTCTCGACCAGGGGCCGGGCCGTGGCCGCGTCGATGTCGCCGGCCAGAACCAGCACAGCATTGTTCGGGCCGTAATTGTCGCGGTGCCACTGGCGCAGGTCTTCCAGACTGGCGGCGTCCAGATCGGCCATCGAGCCGATGGTCGAGTGGCGATAGGGGTGACCCTCGGGGAAGAGGGCCTCCAGCGCCGTGTAGTAGACGAGTCCATAGGGCTGGTTGTCGCCCTGGCGCTTCTCGTTCTGGACCACGCCGCGCTGGTTATCGAGCCGCTCCTGGCTGAGCGCGCCCAGCAGATGGCCCATCCGGTCGCTCTCCATATAGAGGGCCTGATCGAGGGCCGAGGTCGGCACCGTCTGGAAGAAGTTGGTGCGGTCGAACCAGGTGGTGCCGTTCCAGTCGGTCGCCCCCATGGCCCGCAAAGGCTCCATCAGTCCGCCGGGGATGTTCTCGGTCGGATTGAACAGGCCGATGTGCTCGAACAGGTGGGCGTAGCCGGTCTGGCCCTTGGGCTCGTCCTTGGACCCGACATTGTACCAGGCATGGACGGCCACCACGGGCGCCTTGCGGTCGGTGTGGACCACCACGCGCAGGCCGTTGGGCAGGGTGAATTGCTCGAACGGAATATCCACGCTGCGGGCGATCTCGGCCGGGGCGACCTGGGCCAGGGCGGGCGGCGCCCCCGCCGCGATCACGAGGGCGGCGGCGCAGGCATAGGCGGTCAGACGCATCATGGTTGGAGCTCCCCTGAAATCCGGCGCAGGGACCGTATCAGGGGTTGTCGAGGCGGCAAGTTACGGCTGTTTCACGATTGCGGACCGACAGTCGGGCGCCGGCCCGGTCGCAGCCAGAGGCGACGATATTCTTCCGGAGGCTGACAAACGGCGCGCAAACCTGCGTCCCGCCTCGAAAAAACCGCTTTACATGACAGTCCCGTGACCCTACATCGCGGCTTCCGGCGGACCCCGTAGGTCTAACGTTGCGCTGCTAACGCCGGTCTGGGTTTAACAATTACAGGGGTTTACGTGAATTGCGCACGTATCATTTCCCCCTGGACCTGGTCCGCGAGCGGTCCCCCGAACGTCCTGTCGCACTCGTGCGCCCGGCGGCGGTCTCCGTAGCGGCGCGCTGGTTCCAGGACAATCTGAAGGCTGACGTCCTCTATGCGGTGAAGGCGAACCCTTCGGCGTGGGTCATCCAGGCCCTGGTCGAGGCGGGCGTCACCGGCTTCGACGTGGCGTCCCTGGCGGAGATCGAGCTGGTGCGCTCGGTCAGCCCCGACGCGCGTCTGGCCTTCATGCATCCGGTCAAGAGCCGCACGGCCATCACCCGCGCCTATTTCGACCACGGCGTGCGGACCTTCTCGCTCGACTGCGTGGAGGAGCTGGACAAGATACTCGACGCCACGGGCGGCGCCTCGGACCTGAACCTGATCGTGCGCATGGCCGTCTCGGCCGAGGGCGCGGCCTATACCCTGTCGGGCAAGTTCGGCGTCTCGCCGGATCAGGCGCCGGCCCTGCTGCTGGCCACGCGCCGGGCGGTCAAGGACGGCCTGATGGGCGTCAGCTTCCACGTCGGCAGCCAGTGCATGCGTCCGACCGCCTATCAGGCGGCGATGTCCCAGGTCGGCCGCGCCATTTCGCGCGCCGGTGTGATCGTCGATGTCGTGGACGTCGGCGGCGGCTTCCCCTCGGTCTATCCGGGCATGGTCCCGCCGGACATGAGCGAATACGCCGACGCCATCCATCGCGGCTTCAACGACATGCCGGTGTCGGAAACGACCGAGCTGTGGTGCGAGCCCGGCCGGGCCCTGGTGGCCGAGTCGTCGTCGGTGCTGTGCCGCGTCGACCTGCGCAAGGGCGACGCCCTGTATCTGAACGACGGCTCCTACGGCTCGCTGTTCGACGCCACCCACTCGCGCTGGCCCTTCCCGACCAAGCTGGTCCGGGACGGCGAAAGCTCGTCCGAGCTCAAGGCCTTCCAGTTCTACGGCCCGACCTGCGACTCGATCGACCACATGCCGGGTCCGTTCTGGCTGCCGGCCGACATCCGTGAAGGCGACTTCATCGAGATCGGCATGCTGGGCGCCTATGGCGTGGCCATGACCACGGGCTTCAACGGCTATGGCGAGCACGAGCTGGCCGTGGTCGAGGACGCCCCCATGGCCTCCCTCTACGGCCTGGCCCCGCGCTCCATCCCG
This sequence comes from Brevundimonas sp., assembly GCF_052436175.1. GTDB lineage: Bacteria > Pseudomonadota > Alphaproteobacteria > Caulobacterales > Caulobacteraceae > Brevundimonas. The sequence continues at coordinate 17,665 of NZ_JBQVNM010000031.1, forward strand.
ACCGTGCGCACCACGGCGGAAGAGAACGCGCGCAAGGTCATCCGCCTGAGCCGTCCCAAGGGCAAGGCCGGCCAAAGGAAGAAGGCGCGGCGCTAGGGCCTGATCGGTGAGGTGGGATCGCTTCGCGATTTCGCTCTAGGACTTCCCGACCTGTCTGGAGGCCTTCCTGGGCCGAGGCCTCCGGCGGGGCGGTTCGACGTCCAGACTGCGCACGAACATGCGTGTCCAGATGGGCAGGCGCCGGTGCAGGGTCCGGAGCAGATCCGGCAGATGCGCGCTCAACCGGAGCGCCGGCGTCCACAGGATGCGGGCCAGCATGAAGAGGAAGAAGGCGAGCGCCAGGATCATGGCAACCTCGGTCGCCGCGAGAATGAAGTTTCCGACGGCCTTGGAGGCGGGAAGCTGTCCGAATGGCGTCGCCAGGGCGGTCGGCCATTCCTTCTCGGGGGCGTCCTTTCCAGCGGTCTTTTCCCCGATCCAGTAGAACATCTGGCCGGCGCCAAAGAAGCCGGTCATGCCGAGGAGGATGTTCAGAAGCTCGCCTCTTCGCGCGCTCTGTTCCTGAATTCCCTGTTGGTGAATGCGCTGCAGATCGGCGGCGTGGTCCTCCAGGCTGTCGATGGCGAGGGTCAGGGCGTCCTGTTTGCGGCTGACGCCGCGCAGTTCCTCCAGCGTTTTGAACACGGTCCGTTCGGTCTCGTAGCGGAACGGATTGTCGTGGCGAAAACGCTCGTACTGATCAAACGTGGCCAGTCTGGCCTGATTGATGGCCGTCTCCGCCTTGTCGAAGCGGCTCCCCCGCAGTGGCTCGCGGTCCAGCAGGACGTACATCGAATCCGTCTTCGGCAACGGCGAATCGGCCGCGAGGGCCTGTATCCGCTCGATCCGGGTCATGGTCTTCTGTTCATGGCCGCGCGCCAGGAATTCGTTGTGCAGGGCCAGGACGTGGATCAGGAAGGCGTAGGGGCAGGCGCCGATATAGTCGTTGCCCGTCTCCAGGCTGCGGCTCTTGGGCACATAGGTGATCATCGCCCGGTGGTTGGCGTAGCGGACGAAGAAGCGGTCGCTCGATTGGTCCTCGCTGTCCGGATAGATGGGGTCGATGCTGTCCAGGATTTCCGACGTGTCCTGGTTCATGAAGTCGATGATGTTCTGGTTGAACCCGGCCAGGAACAGATACTCCAGACAGTCCGTCCGGCTCGCTTCAAAGGCGGGGATGTGGTGTTTCACCGGGGTCTGTCGACGGTCGGCCCCGTTCTTCGGCGCTAGAGGGTCATTGAGCTCGATGACCTGCACGCAGCTGCCGTCACGCATCGCCGAGACGAAATCCTTAAGCCGGTCGGCCGGCAGCCGCTGGCGCTTGTCGAGGGTGATCGGCAGAAAGCGCGGATTGTCCTCGCCCTCGTCCTCATCGGACTTGAAGTCGGGATTGTCGCGGGCGAAGACGCCTGCGGCCACGGCGTCCTCGTACTCGGGGCGCCCGCAGACCCAGGTCCAGTAGGCCTCGTCCAGATGCACGACGGCGTCCGCGCTGTCGGCCGCCTTGTCCATCATCTCGCCCATGCGAGCTTCGTAGGGCGCGTAGCAGCCCGGTCGCACCATGAGCTTGCGGGACACGGTCTCGTTGGTGTCGCGATCAACCGGCATCAGCCGTTTGAAGAAGCGTTCGTCGTGCAACATGAACATGAAGCGCGACTTCGGGGCCGCCAGCCCGGGCACCTCGATGAAGGGGACGTTGTCGAGCAACGCCGCCCGGACGTCTCGCGGCGCCCAGGAGGCCCTGGCGGGATCCGGCGCCAGGCGGTCGAGGAGAACCTTGGCGTCGAGGCCGAAGACGGTCTCCACGAAGGGCCAGAAGGTCTGAACGCGCTCGCCCTCGTCGCACCCGATGCCATGCGCGATCTTGATCTTGTCGAGGGGGTCTATCCCCAGTTCAGCCTCTTCGAAGACATCCACATAGGGCGGCCGGCGACGGTTCGCCTCGGTCAGCATGTCCTCTTTCAGAGTGTATTCCTTGGGCGCCGCCAGCTTCTGCAGGAGCGACAGGAAATAGAGGGTCGCGGGTTCGTATCCCGCGCCTCCCGGCATCTGGTCGTCGCCGTAGTAGTGGCTGAAGCTCAGATGGTAGCTGAGGGCGCCGTTGTTGTGGGACAGCCAGAACCGACGCAGCTTGACGGTTCGCGGATGGCCGAGCCCCTTTGGCCTGGCCTGGAACTCCACCCCCTCGGTCGTCCAGGCGATCGTCTCCGGGACGATGAAGGTCAGGTCTTCGTACTGGCGGACCGCCTTCCGCGCCTCGCGCATATCGGCGTAGTCGGCCGCCGTGGCGGCCAGGAGGAACTCCTGCACCTCTCCCTGCGTCTCGCGGTCCGCGATGTCGTTCATCAGGGGATCGACGGCGTTGGCCAGGGCGAGGGACGGCTTGTGTCCTCGCTGCACCTGACGGAATCTGTCCGGCTCGACCCGCTCGCCCGGTTTCAGTCCGACGGCCGCCGCGACCTTGTCCGCCTCGATGTAGAGGGACAGGGTCCAGTAGATCGTGCCGGACTTGGCCTTGTCATAGTCCTCCGCGGCCCGCTCATCCTCGACCCCCATCAGTCCCGCGCCTCCCTCGCCAGATCCCGGAAACTGTCGAACCCTTCGACGCCCCGCCCCATTCGCAGCCAGTCCAGCGCAGGCGCCATCGGCAACAGGGCCACGGGCGCCGTCCGCCCGGTCAGCGCGGCGATCTGGCGCGACGCGGCGCCGCCCGGCGGCTCGGCCTCGCCCTTGAGCACCGAGATGGTGAAGAAGCTTTCCAGGTGGTCGTGCAGCAGGCCCGCATCCACGGCCTCGCCCGGATAGTCGACGGCGGCGTAGATCAGGCCGTCGTCCGGCTGCTGGTCCGCCGACAGGGCGGGCTGGACATAGGGAAAATCGACGACCCGGGCGCCGACGCGGGCCCAGATGGCCAGCCGGTCGACCTGGTCCAGACCCGAATGGGCCGTGTCCTCGGCATACTCCTCAGGCGTCAGCCGCAAGGGGTCGTTCTGCTCGATGAAGATCGCCGGGGGCGGACCCTCGGGATCGAGGTCGAGGGCCGTCAGGGCCACGCTCCGCACGGCCGACAGGGTCTGGCGCAACAGGCCGCGCCCCCGCGCCGCCTCCTCCACATAGACATAGTTGAGGGCCACGGCGGCGGGCGGCGCCCCCGCCCGGTCGATGGCGGTGGCGAGGAAGTTGATCCCGCCCAGAAGCGTCCCGGTCTCGTCCTCGAGTACGGCCACCAGTTCGCAATGGGTGCGGCCGAAGGCGTGGCGATGGGTGGCGTTGAGCGCCAGGCACTTTTCGAAACCATCCAGCTCCTCCCGCTCGTCGGGGAGGACGAAGGCCCGGTCGTAACCCTCGAAGAACCGCCGCAGGACGGGCGAGGCGGGGTCGGCGGAGGCGGTGACGCGCACCCCACCGGGCAGGACAAAACCATAGCCCGACGGACGGTGCTGTTTCACTTCGGCGAACCCCATGACGTCACTTTGCATGGGGCCGACAGGGGTCGCAAGTCGGCCGCCGCGAGGGTTCGCGACGGCCGTTGCCCGTCTGACAGAGGCCCTATTCGCCGCTGATGTCGTGCACGGCCTTCATCAGGGTCTCGACCACCTTGGCGGTCTCGGGCTCGGACCAGCCGCCCGGTTTCATCACCACAGCCTGGCGCAGGGTCATGAAGGCCTCGCGCACGATCTCGGGCGTCTGTTCGCCGGCGACGCGGCGTGCGGCGAGGGCCATGCGCTGCATGACGCCGTCCACGGCGGCGCGGTTCTCGTCCAGCCAGACTTTGCCGGCCTTGGTCAGGGAAAAGACGCGCTTGCCCCCAGCATCTTCGGCGCCGGCGATCAGGCCCTTGTCCGACAGCATCGACAGGGTGGGATAGACCACGCCGGGCGAGGGGGCGTAGCCGCCGCCGAACAGGGCCTCGATGGCCTTGATGAGGTCATAGCCGTGGCGCGGCTCCTGTTCGATCAGCGACAGCAGGACCAGACGCAGGTCGCCCGGCCCGAACATCCGGCCGCGACGGCCGCCTTCGCCCCGGCCCTCGCCGCGACCCCGGCCTTCATGGCGCCCGGCCCAGGGGCCGCGACCCCAATGGCCGCCCGGTCCGCAGTGGGCCTGGCGATGGCGTCCGAAGCGGCCGCCGGAGTGAGGGCCCTGGCCGTCGTCTTCGTGTTTGAAAAATCCATACATGGTTGAATGTCCTTCTTGCTTCATGACACAGAGATATATCTTAAGAATGATTACGCAAGAGACATAAGATATATCTTTTCTAGGTCGGGAACCGCGCCGGGCCGCAGGCTTTGACTCCCCGAACGGCCAAGCCAGGTTGAAAGGAGAAATCCCATGGGCGACGACGCCAAGACCCCCGACACGCCGCACGAACCCAGCGAGGAGGCGCGCGAGGCCGCCGCCATGGGCGAGAAGCCCGATCTCGGCCATGAACGCGACGCCCTGATCGAGGCCCTGACCGGTTCGGGCATGGGCTCTGACACCCGCGCCGGCTCCCTGCGAGGCGGTTCGGTCAGCGGCTCGGACATCGAGCCGGACCAGACGGTCATCAACGAGGGCCTTGCCCGGCAGGGACGGGACACGGCGACCTCTACGCCTCCGTCTTCGGTCGATCCGTCGGATGTGAAGAACACGGGCATGGCGGCGGGCGAGGGATCCGACAAGAACAGCGCCGACGCGGCGACGGGCTAGTCTCTGATCCCAAACATGAAATCCCGTGTCGCCGCCCCGGCCTCGGCGTGATCCCGCCTTGTCCCGGCCGCAACGATGGGCGAGTGTGGCCCCACGTTTGTGTGATCGGAACGAAGCGGAATGACGAGACGGCTGGCGATGACGGCCCTGCTGACGGCCCTGATGACGGCCGGCGCGGGTCTGGCGTCCTGTGATCGCGAGACCGGCTCGGCGAGCGCCAAGGTCGAACCCCCGTCCGCTGCGGTCGAAGCGGAGACGCCCGCCGCCCCCGCGCCTGCGACGCCTGCGGCTGCGCCCCTGCCGGCGGGGGAAGCCATAGAGGGGGCCCCGGCCTTCGCTGTCGTTTATCCCGGCGGGGTGGTGGAGACCACGCCCCTGACGCCGGTGGCGGCGGGCGGCGCCGGCGGCGGCGTCGTCTTCACCAGCGACGCCTCGCCCGACGACATCGTGGACTTCTATCGCCGCAAGGCTGAGGCGGCGGGTCTGGCCTCGGTCATGTCGATGAGCCAGGGCGAGACGCGCGGATACGGCGCGACGGGCGCCTCGGGCGGCGCCGGGCTGCAGGTCGTGGCCCATCCGGTCGAGCCGGGCCAGACCTCTGTTCAGCTGACTTGGACAGGCGGACAATGAGGCGGGCCCGGTCCACGGCTGCCGTCCTGGGCGCGGGCCTTCTGGGACTGACGATCGCCGGGTGCTCGACCACCCCGTTCGGCGCCCCGGTCAAGCCCGCCATGACCCCGGCCGAGGCGGGGGCGGGCTATCTGTCGGCGGCGCGGGTCGCGGCCCTGGCGGCGGCGGTTCCGCCTCCGTCCGCCGACGGATCGACGGAGCAGGCGGCGGATCGGGCTGCTTCGGATCGTTATCGCGTGCTGGAGGGCGGCGACCGCTGGCTTCTTGCAACCGCCCATGCCGAGCTTCGGCCGGAACTGGCGCGCCAGCATTTCGACTGCGCCCTCGGCGTCCGGTTCCAGGGACAGGCCACGCCCCGGCTGACCCTGTTGTTGCAGCGGGTGATGCATGACGCCAACGAGGCGGCGGAACAGGCCAAGGCCCGGGCCTTCCGGCCTCGCCCGGTCGGCGTCGATCCCGATCGCCCGGCCTGCCAGAGGGTGACCGCCGCCAGCCGCGCCAGCGCCTCCTATCCGTCCGGCAGCGCCTCGGTCGGCGCCGCCTATGGCGAGGTCATGGCCGCCGTCGATCCGGCCCATGCCCAGCAGGCGCGCGAGATCGGCCGCCAGATCGGCGTCAGCCGCGCGGTTTGCGGCATGCACTACGACGCCGACGTGAAGGCCGGGACCGATCTGGGCCGGGCGACGGCGCGCGAGATCGCCGCGACGCCTGCGTTCCAGGACGATCTGAAGGCCGCGCGCGCCGAACTGGCCGGGGTGCGGCGGACGGGGCTGACCAACGCCGGCTGCACGGCCGAGGCGGCGACCCTGGCCCTGCCCCTGCCTTGAGGGGCCGGACATGATCGGCCTGCTGCTGTCCCTGACGGCCCAGGCGCCGCTTCCGGCGGCGCGGCCCTGTACGGCGGCCGAGGTTCAGGCCCTGACCGCCGCCGACACCACCCCCTATCGCCTGACCTGCCGCGCGGAGTTGAAGGGTGGACGGGCGACACGTCCCATCCTGATCCAGGGCGCGGAGGCGTCCGGCGCCGGGATCGACTGCGGCGGCGGATCTCTGGGTCGGCCGGGCTTCCCGGTGACGACGCGCGAACCGACCGTGGCCGTCTGGTCGCGGGCCGAGGGGGCAGGGTTCAGCCGGCCACGCGACGTCTACCTGCGCAACTGCACCCTTCACGGCGCCGTCCGGGTCTGGGGCATGGGCGCCGGAGGCTCCATGTCGGACCTGCTGGCCTCGTCGCGCACTGCGGACCATACGGCGGCGACCCAGGGTGCGGCGCCGACGCGGATCGCTCTGGACCGCATCAGCTTCATGGCCACGGGCTCCATCCCCCTCTATGTCGGCCCGGGGGTGACGGCCCTGTCGCTGGCGGACTCGCGCTTTTCCGGGCGGTCGGTGTCGGTCGCCGTCTATCTGGACGCCGAAAGCCGGGAGAACAGCCTGATCCGCAACGTCTTCGACATCAGGACCGGTCGCGAGCAGGTGGCCGTGGACGGTTCGGCGTCGAACCGGATTTCGGGCAACCGCTTCAACCTCAGGGGCCGGGGCGGGATCTTCCTCTATCGCAACTGCGGCGAGGACGGGGTGATCCGGCACCAGACCCCGTCGGACAACATCATCGTCGACAACGTCTTCACCGGGGCGAACTGGCTGAGGCCGCAGACGGTCGTGGTGGGCGCGCGCGAGGGGCGGCGCAACTACTGCGCGGCTGACCGGGGATATCCCTTCGGCTCCAGCGCCGACGATGGGGACCGTGCCGAACGAAACCTGGTCGAGCGCAACCGGATCGAGCGGTAGCCGTCGTCTTCCTTGTCGCTCAATTCGCCGTCGGACCCGTCGTCGAATTCTCCGCCAACTCTTCGAATCTTCAGTCGGTCGGGCGACCCGCCGCGAGCGACCCATAGAGTTCCGGCCGGCGGTCACGGAAGAAGCCCCAGGCGGCGCGGTAGCGGTCGATGAAGTCCAGGTCGAAGGTGTGGACCAGGACGCCTTCCTCGCGGTCGAGCGCCTCGACCAGATCGCCGCGATGGTCGGCGATGAAGGAGTGGCCGTAGAAGGTCTGGCCCTCGGGCGTCAGGGTCTCGTGGCCGATGCGGTTGGCGCCGACGACCGGCACGGCGTTGGAGACCGCATGGCCCTGCATGGCCCGGCGCCAGGGCTCGGCCGTGTCCAGGGTCTCGTCATGGGGCTCCGAACCGATGGCGGTCGGATACATCAGGACGTCGGCGCCCATCAGCATCATGGCCCGCGCGGCTTCCGGGTACCATTGATCCCAGCAGATGCCGACGCCGATGCGGCCGAAGCGGGTCGACCAGACCTTGAAGCCGGTGTCGCCCGGCCGGAAATAATATTTCTCCTGATAGCCGGGGCCGTCCGGGATATGGCTCTTGCGATAGACGCCGAGGGCCTCTCCGTCCGCATCGATCATGACCATGGAGTTGAAATAGTGCGGCCCCTCGCGCTCGAAGATCGAGACGGGGATGGCGACGCCCAGCTCCCGGGCGACCGGCTGCAGCTGAACCACGGCCGGATGCTTGCGCCAGGGATAGGCCGAGGTGAACCAGTGCTCCTCCTGCGTCACGCAGAAATAGGGCCCCTGGAACAGCTCGGACGGCAGGATGACCTGTGCGCCCTGTGACACCGCCTCGCGGATCAGGGCGATGGTCTTGTCGATATTCGCCTGCATGTCCGACCCGTATGAGGTCTGGATCGCGGCGACAGAAATGGTGCGGGTCATCGGGCGTTTCGGTGAAGAGTGCTGGTGAGTCGTGAGTAGAAAGTAGCTCGTGCAGGTCAGCGTGTTTGACGTTCACGAAGCGAATGGATCAAGCCGGTAAGCATCCGACCGACCTCTGCAATGTCGCTCATCAGGTGATCCCGTGCGTCACCATCCACATATCTCAGTCTGTTGGCCAGAATGAGGAGGGTTTCCAGTTCCGCCAGCGATCCGCGCGCTATACCGACAAACTGGATGAACTCGCCTGTCCTTCGTCGGCCGGCGCCCTCGGCGATATTGGCTGGGACGGAAACCGATGCGCGGCGCGCCTGGGAGACAAGGCCGTAGAGTTCATGGTTCGGCCAAGTCCGCGAAAGCCGATAGACCGTTTCCACGAGATCCATGGAAATCTGCCAGACCTTCAGATCACGATGATTCTGGATCTCGCCCACGGCCGCAGATGCTCCCTACTCACCATTCACTAGCACTTTTCACCCGGCTTCACGCGGGCTCCTGCTGCGAGATGCAATGGAACGACCCGCCGCCGGTCAGGATGGCGGTGGAGGGCAGGGGAATGATCTCACGGTCAGGGAAGGCGGTGGCCAGACCCTCGCAGGCGAGCCGGGCGGCCATGTCGTCGCCGTAGGTCGGGACGATCACCGCCCCGTTGGCGATCAGGAAGTTCATGTGGCTGGCGGGAACCGGCCGCTCGTCCTCGTCGAGCACCAGGCCGGGCGAGGGGATACGCAAGGGAGTGAAGCCGGCGGCGGCGATGGCGGCGGCGGCGGCGTCATAGGCCTCGGCATTGGGGTCCTTGGGACCGAAGGCGATGGGCACGGCGACGGTGTCGGGCGAGACGAAGCGCGCCAGATTGTCGACGTGGCCGTCGGTATGGTCGTTCAGCAGGCCGTCGCCCAGCCAGACGAAGCGGGTGGCGCCGAGAGCGGTCGAAAGGGCTTCTTCCGCGACGGCCTCGGTCCAGCCCGGATTGCGATTGCGGTTCAGCACGCACTGGCGCGTGGTCAGGATGACGCCCTCGCCGTTATGGTCGAGCGACCCGCCTTCGAGGATGAAGTCGTTCCAGCTCAGGGGCGTGCCGGCATGCTCGCCGATCTGGGCGGCGACCTCGTCGTCGTGCGGATAGATGTATTTTTCGCCCCAGCCGTTGAAGCGGAAGGCGGCGGCGGTCCGCGACTCCGCGCCGAAGATCGGGCCGGTGTCGCGCAGCCAGATGTCGCCGAAACGACCGGGAACGACAGTGACGCCCTCGACGCCCGCAAAACGCGCCTGGGCGTCCGGCAGGGCTTCGTCGGAGCCGACCATGAGTTTGACCTGTTCCCGGCCCGGCCCGGCCAGGGCGCGGACCAGAGCCTCGACCTCGGATCGCGCCTGATCCAGCACGCCCGGCCAGAGATCGGCATGGCTGGGCCAGCCGACCCACATGGCCCGGTGCGGCGCCCATTCGGCGGGAATGACCTGGGACATGGCGAAACCTTGAATGCGGCGGAGAGGGCGGCGGCGGAACGCGACCAGATAGACACCGGCGCCCCCCGCTTCAACCGGAAGAGCCCAAACGAAAAGAGGCGGCCCCTCGCGGGGCCGCCTCCGATCGTTGGGTCTGAACTACGGCTTAGAAGCTGTAGCGCAGGCTGGCGCTGATCGTGCGCGGCGAACCGATGCCGGCGAAGCGGCGACCGTAGCCCAGCGCACCCGGGGTCGACGAAGCGCCGGTGCCCAGGGTCGAGTAGTATTGCTCGTCGAACAGGTTCGAGACGTTGAACTGGAGGTAGGTGCCCTCCAGGCCGAAGGTCGCGAAGTCGAAGCGGACGTCGGCGTCCACGACGGTGTAGGCGTCGACCTTCAGGTCGTTGACGTCGGTGACCCAGCGCTCGCCGGTGTACTTGGCCTGGACGCCGGCCGAGGCGACCTCGTTGAACTTGTACGAGGCGCGCAGGGCGAACATTTCCTCAGGCGTTTCCACCTGCTTCTTGCCCTTGGTCGGCAGAAGCGCGCCGGCGGCGTTGAAGACGTAGTCGTCTTGCAGTTCGCTGTCGGTGAAGGTCGCCGAGGCGTACAGGTTCAGGTTGGGCACCGGCTCCCAGCCCACCGAGGCCTCGAAGCCGGTCGTGTTGACCCCGCCGACGTTCCGGTCAACGAACTGGGCCAGATCCTCGTCGTAGGTCGAAACGATGCGGTTGTCGAACTGGTTGAAGAAGGCCGAGGCCTGAACCACCAGGGTCGAGGCGGTGTAGCGGTAGCCCAGGTCGTAGTTCTTGGACGTTTCCGGCTGAACCGTCGGATTGCCGATCGAGCCGTTGGCGAAGCGGGTGACGGCGTAGAGGCTGTCCGTCCGCGGAGCCGACAGGGACTCGTTGTAGCTGCCGTAGACCGAATGGCCTTCGCCGAAACGGTAGCTGGCGCTGACGTTCGGCAGGATGTCGTCATACTTCACTTCGCGCGAGAAGGGCGCGATGTACTGGGTGGCCGAGGTGCCGAAGGTGACGTTGCCGTTGGCCAGCGGCGCGTTCGGCGCCTGGCTGGTGCAGAGCACGTTCGACGACGCGTTCTGCGTGTAGCAGAACTGGTTCAGTTCGCGCTTGAAGAAGGGCGCGCGGACGCCGACGTTCACCGTCAGGGCTTCCTCGAAGAAGCGACCGCGATACTCCAGCGAGAACTGGTTCAGCATGGCGATCGACTTGCGGTCGCGGGCGCGCAGGAAGTAGCCGTCAAGGTTGACGATGCGGTTGTCTTCGTCGTTGCGGCCGCCGAAGACGTCCACGAAGCGCGGGTTGGTCGGGTTGGAGAAGTCCACCCGGCCGTATTCGCCGGTCTGACGGTGACGACCCCAGTCCAGCGCATAGGCGGCGCGCAGGCGGTGGTTGTCGTTCAGGTCCCAGATCAGCGACGAGTTGACGCCGTAACGGTGGGTGTTGGTGTTCGACGGGGTCATGACGCGGACGCTGTCCAGGGTGTCGCCGTCGCCGTTCAGATCGACGCCGCCCGTGGTGCGGGTGCCGCGCAGAAGCTGGTTGGTCTCCGACAGAACGGCTTGCTGGGTGCCGCCGTTGGCCAGGGTGTACTGGAACGAGGGGTCGACGGTCAGGACCAGGCCGTCACGCAGGGTGAAGCGCGAGTTGCCGCGGATGTTGCCGGTGTTCGACGGGTTGATGCGCAGGCCGTAGAAGCCCGTGCCGTTGCTGTCGACGTCGGCCACGCCGGCGCGGACCGTCGGGGCGACATAGGTGCGGTCGAAGTCGACGCCCCACTTGAAGGGGCTGGTCTCGACGTCGCTGACGCAGACCTGGGTGCGGGCCACGTCGCAGAAGCCCGTCGAAGTGGCCAGGTTCGGGCCGTTGTAGTTGTTGTTGCGGTTCTCGTTGTAGTGACCCGACAGGGCGACGAAGTCGCCGTTGCCACGCAGGGGCTGGTAGATGCGGAAGTTGTATTGCTTCTTCTCCAGCTCGCCCAGGCCCTTGAACTTGTCGTACTTCTGGTAGGAGGCGGCGAACCAGGCCGTCGTGCCCCAGGGGCCGAACTCGCCCGTGTCGATCAGGCCCATGATGCGGCGATAGTTGAAGTCGCCGCCCGAGGCCTGGACCCAGCCGCCGAAGTCATTGGCCGGACGACGCGTGACATAGTTGATGGTGCCGCCGGTGGCCGAGGCGGTCGGGCTGTCGACGTCGGTCGAGCCCGTGTTGACCGAAGCGCGCTCGATCAGTTCCGGGTCCAGCTGCTGGTTGGTGTAGGTCGCGTAGTTGCCCGTGTCGTTCAGCGGGATGCCGTCGAACGTCAGCGAGACGCGGTTGCCGTCGAAGCCGCGCAGGCGGATGTTGCCGCCCGACGAACCATAGGGGTCGGCGTTGTTGAAGCTGAGGCCCGGCGTCAGGTTCAGGGTCTGCAGGATGGTCTGACCGGCCTGCTGGGTGGCGATGAATTCCTGGCCGACCGTGTTGCGGGTCTTGGCGATGGTCTCGGCCGTGGCCAGGCCGCCGACATTGGCGGGGCCGCGCGAACCGGTGACGGTGACGGACTCGACTTCGGTCGCTTCCGTGCCGGTCGACTGGGCGGAGGCGGCGCCGGCGGCCATCAGGCCGGTGAAGAGGGCGGTCGTCGCCCAGAACACGCGTTTGCGGTTCATCATTGTATCTGTATCCCCAGATGGTGAACGGGCGAAGGCCCACGAGTCGGCATGGCCGACCGGTCGAAATCCCGCCCCATCTAGGGCTGCTATCCGAACCTCGGACGACAGTTGTGTGACAGTGATGTGACGCGCGCCAAAGGTGACCCCGGCGCCACAGTGGGTTTCACCGCTCAAACAGCGTCGGAAACCTGCCTCAGTCGCGCTCGGCGGCGAAGCGCCTCGCCAGGGCCTGGGCCGTCGCCGGCATGGCGCGGGGCTCGTGGTAGTTGCCGTTGATCTGGCAGCGATGGATGACATGGGCCCGGAAACGGGCGAACAGGCCCGGATCCGGCGGCGTGGGATCGGTCCAGAAGTCGTCCAGGCTCTTCTGGTCCGTCAGGCCGTCGAAGTCGAAGAAGGCGCGGCCCAACACCTTGACCGGGGTGCGGAACCCCAGGGCGGACAGGGCGGCCGAGGAGTTGTTGACGATCATGCCGCGCGACAGACGGCAAAGCTGGGCCATATTGCCCCCGTCGATGAAATCGACCCGTTCCGCCAGGTCGTGCTCGACCGCAAGACCGAGAGTGATCTGGCCCAGATCGGTCAGGCCGGGATCGAGCGGATGGTTCTTGACCACCAGCCTGGCGTCCGCCGGCGCATGGGCCGCGAAGCTGGCCATCACATGGGCGAGAAAGGCGGCGTTATCGGGATAGGCCGAGTAGCGCAGCAACTGGGCGTCCCCGTCGCGCTGCAGGCAGGCGATGAAGAAGGGGCCCCGGCGGGAAATCAACTCGGCGTCCGTGTGGCGTCTCGCCTGGAAGGCCAGGCCGAAATAGCGGCGGATATGCCCGGCGCACTGAAGCCAGGGCGCCTGGGTGTAGGGGGCCTTGAACAGCGGATACATCCACCGCCCCGGCAGCTGGATCAGGTGGTGCAGGCTGATGTTGAGGACGTGATAGGGCAGGATCCGCCCCACCGGCCGGATTTCGGGCAGGTCGGGCGCGGGGGCGTCATAGGCGCGCCGGTCGCGCGGCAGGTTGCTGGACGCATTGACGCCGTTTCGCTCCACCGTGATCCAGTCCGGGCGGAAATAGCCGTTCTCCAGCACCCAGAGACGCGCGTCGTAGCGGGCGGCGTTGCGGATGGCGGCCTGGTTGTAGGGGCCGCCCTCGCCGAAGATGATGACGTCGGTATAGTCGGGGACGAGGGCCAGGAACCGGTCTTCCCAGGCCGAGGCGCGGTCCTTGAACCTGAGCCCTCCGGACCGGCGCCAATAGAGTTCGTCGCCGGCGTTGAGCAGGATGCGGGTGACCCCGGCGCCCAGACCTTCGAGCGCCTCCGTCAACACGCGGCCGAAGGGACCGAACGGCGCGGTGATGATCAGAAACCGCCTGCCGGTCAGGTCTTCGGGCGCCGACGCGACAGGCGCGGGGTGAAGACGTTGCTCCGGATATGGAGGATCGAGGGTGGCGAGCAAAACCGTGAAACTTCCTGCGCCGCGCGTGCAACAGACTTCCTAGAGGGCGGTGCGCGGGTCTGGCAAGCGGATCACACGTCGAACCTGAATTGCAGATGAATTCTCCATGCCGGGTCGCTGGGCGTGTCTCCGGATCGACGCCGCTTTTTCTGGCTCCCGAACGCAGCACCGCCGGCCTGGGGTGATCCGGGCCGGCGGTGTGTTTTGGTATCGGCATCGTGATCCGTGGGGGGAGGATTTGGCCCTCCCCCTTGGGATCAGAAGTTGATGCTGATGGTGGCGCGACGGTTCAGAGGCTCGCGAACGC